>NZ_WIJP01000002.1 GCF_009496155.1 Streptococcus mitis | reverse complement strand
CAGAAGGTAAGACAGCAGTTATCCCAGCGTCAGACTTGACTAAGTCAGCAGCAGATGCAGCTAAACCAAACGCAGGCAATGACATCGTTAAACCAGCAGATAAGACAGTAGTAGCAAATCCAGATGCGTTAACTCCAGAAGAGAAGAAAGCGATTGAAGATAAGGTTAAAGCAGTCAATCCAGGTTCAACTGTAGTAGTGGACGATAAAGGCAACGCAACCGTCACAACCCCAGAAGGTAAGACAGCAGTAATTCCATCAGCAGACTTGACAAAAGATCCAGAAACTGCAGCTAAACCAAACGCAGGCAATGACATCGTTAAACCAGCGGATAAGACAGTAGTAGCAAATCCAGATGCGTTAACTCCAGAAGAGAAGAAAGCCATCGAAGATAAGGTTAAAGCAGTCAACCCAGGTTCAACTGTAGTAGTAGACGATAAAGGAAATACGACAGTTACAACCCCAGAAGGAAATACAGCAGTTATCCCAGCGTCAGACTTGACTAAATCACCAGAAGATGCAGCTAAAGCAAATGCAGGAAATGCAGTAAACACACCAGCAGCTAAGGTGGAAGTTAAAGATCCAGCTAAATTAACAGATGAAGAAAAAGCAAAAGTTAAGGAAGCAATTGAGGCAGTCAACCCAGGATCTAAAGTTGTAGTAGACGATAAAGGAAACGCAACCGTCACAACCCCAGAAGGAAATACAGCGGTAATTCCAGCAGCAGACGTAACTAAGTCAGCAGCAGATGCAGATAAAGCAAATGCAGGAAATGCAGTAAACACACCAGCAGCTAAGGTAGAAGTTAAAGATCCAGCTAACTTAACAGATGCTGAGAAGAAAGCAATCGAAGACAAAGTTAAAGCAGTCAACCCAGGATCTAAAGTTGTAGTAGACGATAAAGGCAACGCAACAGTCACAACACCAGAAGGTAAAACAGCAACAATTCCAGCAACAGACTTGACTAAGTCAGCATCAGACGCAGGTAAAGCAAATGCAGGAAATGGAGCAAATACACCAGCAACTAAGACAGTAGTAAAAGATCCAGCTAACTTAACAGATGAAGAAAAAGCAAAAGTTAAGAAATCAGTAGAGGATGTAAACCCAGGATCAACTGTAGTAGTAAATGATAAAGGTGATGTAATCGTTACTAAAGGTGATGGAACAGTATTAGTAATCCCAGAACTTGACTTAGTAATTCCAGAAGATAGATTAACTGATCCAACTCAACAAAATGGTGTAAACACACCAGCAACTAGAGTGTTAGTTGGAGATAAAGCTAAATTAACAGCTGATGAAATTGAAAAAGTTAAAGAATCAATTAAAGCAGTAAATCCAGGAGCGACTGTAGTAGTAGACGACAAAGGCAACGCGACAGTCACAACACCAGAAGGTAAGACAGCAACAATTCCAGCAGCTCAATTAGTTAAAGATGCTAAAGATGTTGCAGCTAAGAACAATGGTGAAAACATCAACCTTGACTTCGAAAAAGAAACAGTAGCAGACCTCAATAACTTAACAGATGCAGAAAAAGCAGCTGCAAAAGCTAAGATTAAAGGAGCAAATGCTGATGTGGTAGAAGTTATCTTCGACAAAGCAGGAAATGCAACTGTAATTACTAAAGATGGTAAAGTTTACACAATCGTATCCAAAGATATCTTTAAACAACGTTCTTCTACAGACAATGGAAGTTCAGCTAATACTGGTCAAATAGTATCAGAACACACAAATGCACGTAAAGGAGCGAAAGAATTACCATATACAGGTACAGAAGATTCTGTGGTTTCCATGGTAGCAGCAGCCGCAAGTGCATTACTTGGTCTTGGTCTTGCAGGCCGTCGTCGTAAAGAAGACGAAGAAGCTTAATTGGTAGATTATTTGATAAAGATCAGATGATAAATCCGATTTTCAGAGCTTAAATAAGTACCTTTTATAAGAAAATCTCCTAGCAGGAAAGTATGCTAGGAGATTTTTTGAAGTATAGTGAATTGAAGCTAGAATAGTGGGATACGACTTCTATAATAAATTGAAACTAGAATAGTACTTTTCGGATGCTAAAACATTTTTAGAAATTAATTTGATTTTCATAATCAATTTGTTCGGTTCTTATTTCAATATACTACGATTTGCTAAAAATCTGTTATTGTTATTGATTTTGTAAATCTGATCTATACTCGTAAATGAGTGCTTTTAGTTGGTTAGGAAAGATTCTTTAGTTTGTTGCTTTGTTTAGTATAAAAGGTCGATACTTTTTACTAAACTACTATACATCTTTCTTGATGATAGAAGAAGTAGACATCAGATTATCCGATTGATTCCAAATAAAAGCGCGGAGTCGGTCAATCAGGCTCTAAAACTCATCTTAAAACAGCATCAAATTCGGCAGATAACAGAACAGAATTCAACTGCTTGTCTGATGTATTTTCTTAGGAGCGCATGTATTATGTGTAGCTCTATGCCTCTTGGGAAAGGGAAACTAATGAGAATCACAATAGACTCGTTCGCAGATGTTACCTAAAGAAACTAAGAAAATGATTCTTAAAGAAGTTGTCTTCATCGAAAATTGGCTCAACAATTATCTGAAAAAATGATTGTCCTACAAGCTTACTAGAGAAGACTTCTTGCTGGTTAACTCGAAATTGAGAGTTTCTCGTGAAACATCTATTTCTTTCTGTACTTTTTTCTAGTTGTAGGTGACTTAGTTCGACAAACTTAAGAGGGATGATTGACCAAAAGAAATTATTTTGCTTGACTATTAGAGGGATTATGGTACATTTAAAATGAATAAAATAGGAAATAGAGACTTAAAAGCTGTTATCTATGCGTTCTTGGGTTGTTTTTGTTAAATTTGGGAAAGGTTGCTATCGGCATATACATATTCCCAAAAAGAAACGTTAGGAGAATTGGCAGATGTGATTTTAGGGAGTCTTGATTTTACAGATGACCATACTCATGATTCTTTCATGGATAGTGTTGTTTGGAGCGATGAGGATTTTTATCATGTCAGTTTTATTGTGGGAAGATTTACTTTGTTTTCTCCTGAAATTGAGTTTTTGTCCAGCCTCTAAACAAAAATTTAAGTTCAGTCTAGATAGGTCTGGTATTTCAAGGAGATGGTTTATTGTGGCTTGCTATATTAGTTGCTAAATCGGTAGTTAAGATTAAGTTTTATTTTTTTAAACTTCAATCCTACTTATGCGTCTTATGTGATCAATAATATTGTCGCGACCCTACCATTTTTGTTGACTTTTTTACAGAGGGTGTTTGGGTAAATACTGGCGAGAGAGTTAGGAAGGAACGTTTTTCAATTTAAGGAGGTAAATGAGTATGACACCATTAAAATGGTTTGAAGGAGGAAGCGAAAGACGTTGTGAGGCGATGACTATCATTGATGATCTGCTGGAAGGTATAAAGGATGCGCCTCAACTAACTCCTCTGAAAAATCAGCTAGTGATGTATAAAAAACGATTAAAGGACGATGGGACTTCTGCTCCATTTATATTGAGCCAAATGAATGTTGACATCTCACGTGTGTTGATTGACAATAAGCTGATGTTATCAGAAAGTCAAGCTAGGCAAATCAAAAAATTGAGAGAATTGTCGGCGATTCGCTATGGTTACTGATGAAGTGCAGGGACAGACCACCTTCTAAAATTTCCAGTCAAATAAATTGCATTCGTTTTCTTAAGCAGGTATACTAGTATAGATAGATGAAAAATTCTGAAAATTTAAGAATAGAAAAGAGAACAAATCTTATGGCAAAAGATATTCGTGTCTTACTTTACTACCTTTATACTCCAATTGAAAATGCAGAGCAATTTGCTGCAGACCACTTGGCTTTCTGTAAATCAATCGGTCTTAAAGGCCGTATCCTAGTCGCTGACGAGGGAATTAACGGAACAGTTTCAGGTGACTACGAAACAACTCAAAAATATATGGACTACGTTCATAGCCTCCCAGGAATGGAAGACCTCTGGTTCAAGATTGATGAAGAAAATGAACAAGCCTTCAAGAAGATGTTTGTTCGCTACAAGAAAGAAATTGTCCACCTTGGTTTGGAAGACAACGACTTTGACAACGACATCAACCCACTTGAAACAACAGGTGCTTACTTGTCTCCAAAAGAGTTCAAAGAAGCTCTTCTTGACGAAGATACAGTTGTCCTTGACACACGTAACGATTATGAGTACGACCTAGGACATTTCCGTGGGGCTATCCGCCCAGACATCCGCAACTTCCGTGAGTTGCCACAATGGGTTCGTGATAACAAAGAAAAATTCATGGACAAGCGTGTTGTGGTTTACTGTACAGGTGGCGTTCGCTGTGAGAAATTCTCAGGCTGGATGGTTCGTGAAGGCTACAAGGATGTTGGCCAATTGCACGGAGGAATTGCAACTTACGGTAAAGATCCAGAAGTCCAAGGTGAGCTTTGGGATGGAAAAATGTACGTCTTTGACGAGCGTATCGCAGTAGATGTCAACCATGTCAACCCAACTATCGTAGGAAAAGATTGGTTTGACGGAACACCATGTGAACGTTATGTCAACTGTGGAAATCCATTCTGTAACCGTCGTATCTTGACATCAGAAGAAAATGAAGACAAGTACCTTCGTGGATGCTCACACGAGTGCCGTGTTCACCCACGTAACCGCTATGTTTCAGAAAATGAATTGACACAAGCTGAAGTTGTCGAGCGCCTAGCCGCTATCGGTGAAAGCTTGGATCAAGCAGCTACTGTATAAGATTAAACAGTCCTTAGGGGCTGTTTTTTCTATGCTTTTTACTCAAAAATCTAATACTAAATGAAAATCAAAGAGCAAACTAGGAAGCTAGCCGCAAGCTGTACTCGAGTACGGCAAGGCGAAGCTGACGCGGTTTGAATTTGATTTTCGAAGAGTATAAAGTTTGTTTTTGTATCTTTCAGAAAAATAAGGTATACTATGTGTAAACGATTTCAAAGGAGTCCAGTTATGACGAAAACATTTTTTATTCCAAATAAACAGAGCATTTTAGGAGAACAGGAAATTTTGACTGCCAAGTCCATCTTGGCCTTGGTGGATGGTTTGGAGTCACATAGCTATGATGCGGTTTATCTCCGTCAGCCTCTTAACCGTCTCGAGTATATCGAGTGTGCGATAGTGGGGCAATCACAATTTCTCTTTAAGGTCAGTTATGCTGATGGTCAAAAGGCTTATCGTATCGATATTCCCGACCTACTAACGAAGACAGACTGGCAGATTATCAAGTCATTTTTAGATGCTTTGCTTGCTTATACAGGAACTGAGATTGAAGGACTAGATGGTTTTGACTTTGCAGCTTATTTCCAAGCAGGTATTCAAGCTCATCTAGCAGATACTGCAGCTCGTTTTACGATTTGCCAAGGAATTTTTAATCCTGTTTTCTTTAGTCATGAGGACTTGAAAAGCTTTTTAGGGGAAGATGGCTTGGCTCAGTTTGAAGCGCGTGTGCGTGCGGTTCAAGAGACAGATGCCTACTTTGCAAAAGTTTCCTTCTATCAGGATGGAGAAGGTCAAGTGCATGGTGTTTACCATCTGGCTCAAGGAGTCAAGACTGTTTTACCGAGAGAACCATTTGTGCCTGCAACCTATATTGAGCAATTGCTGGATAAGGAAGTGCAGTGGGAGATTGACTTGGTGCAAATCACAGGAGACGGCTCTAAACCAGAAGACTATGAAGCCATTGCTCGCTTGGACTATGCAAAATTCTTAGAGTCACTACCATCAGCATCCTACCACCAACTAGATGCCAATCAATTAGAAGTACAACCCATTCTAGGACAAGATTTTAAAACATTAGCACAAGAAGAGTAAAGCAGAAGCAGGTCAATCGACTTGCTTTTTGATATATAAAAAATCCTGCCATGAAAGACAGGATTAAAGTTTAAAGAAAGGCCAAGATACGAAGATAATCCCCAATCAGTGCGACTTCAGCTACAAAGAAGAGGAGGATAATGACTCCGTTCACAAGGACAGACAAGAATAATTGATAGAAGGAGTCGGTTTCACTTGCTTGGCTTGGTCTTGTAATGATATGGAGACTGGCAAGCAGAATGATTCCAATGCTAATCACACACAAGAGGGCTGTAAATCGTAGGCTATCAAAGAAGGCAAAGAAACTAGCAATAGCAGTGAGGAAGATTGGAATTGCCAAGGTGTAGTAATAGTTGAACTGAAATTTATGTCATAACACAAAGATAGTTATATATATTTCAAATATTGCTTATCTCTATAGAAAATAGTAAAATATATACAGGAAATTTATTTTTCATATGGAAATAGTTGTCAGGAGAGTAAACAAATGGATATAAAAATAGAAGTAGGTAAAAGAATCCGAATGTTGCGAGAGATGAAACATATCACTCGTGAAACTCTTTGTGACGATGAAACTGAGATAACGGTGCGCCAATTAGCACGGATTGAATCAGGCCAGTCTTCCCCGAGTTTATCCAAGGTAGAGTATATAGCTTACAAACTAGGCTGTTCAATTTCACATATAGTAGATATGGATCATATGATTTTACCCTCCGAGTACTTGATATTAAAGGATAAACTCATTAAGTTTCAAACTTATGGAGATGATGATAGAATCCAAGTTAAGGAAGAGTTGTTTGAAAGAGTTTACGAACACTATTATGACAGTCTACCTGAGGATGAGCAGATTGCAGTTAGTGCCTTACAAGCTAGTTTTGATGTCTTTGTAAGTGAAGATGCAGGTTTTGGCGATGCTTTGCTGGATGAATATTTTGAACAAGTAAAGATAAGGAAAAACTATTCGGTGAATGATTTGCTTCTGATAAAATTGTACTTTGTTTCGTGTTTAGCAAGACCGATTGGGTATCATCATGAACTGTTTTGGATGCTTTCTAAAAAACTTATAAGAGAAACAAATTCATCCGATTTAGAGACAGCTTATATGTTAAAGAGAACAGTGCTTGATTCTTTAGCTGTTCAATGGATGGAAAAATCTTACTCCACTTTTGAGCCTTATGTTAAGGCGATGAACAGGCTGATGATTTTATCGCAGGATTTTCAAAACAAACCAATTGTTGATATGCTTGAAGCTATGTGTACCTTATTTCATAAACGGGATAAGGAAAAAGCCATCCGCTTATACGATAGAGCTATTATTTGTGCTCAAGCATTTGGAGACCAAGTATTAGAAGCGCGTATATTGGGAGAAAAAGAAAAAGATTTAAAAACTTTTGAGGAAATGGAGAGCTAACATGACATTTTTGTCATGTTTTTTATTTTTGAAAGCGCTATACTATGATCATAAAGAACAAGAGATAAGGAGGAAAGAAGCATGTTTGGATTTGAAGTATTCTTAAGTCTTAGTTTTTGGTTTTCTGGATAGGAGATAGAAATGGAAGATTTTAGTATCTCGCTAGAGACGTTTACACAAACTCGCCACAGTTTGCTGTTTCGAAATAACACGGCGGAGCAAAAGTTGGTACAAATAGAGTTGAATAAGGAACCATTCCGTTTAGCTATTTTAGATGCAGGCGAAGAGCGAGTTTTAATCTTACCAGAAGAATTATCTATTATCGAAAGTTTTAGAATTTCAGAAGTGGAGGACGATCCATGATGTCAAAAAAACATGTTGTAGAGACAATGGTTCTTCTTGTGATAGCATCTTTATTTTTAGCAGGATTTTACTATCAAAACCAGGAATCTCATCATCAAGAAGAAACAGCGCAAGAACTCCTCTTAAAAAAAGAGGAGGAAATAAAACAATATATTTCAAAAACTAAAAATACAACATTCAAGAATGCATTGTTAACCTCTAATGAGGGAGCACAGGTTCAACTATCAGATTATAAGTTTAGACCAAAGGTTGTGGTATTCTGGGCTAGTTGGTGTCCTGATTGCCAAAAAGAGCTCCCAATTATTCAGCACCTTTATGATAAATACCAAGATAAAGTTGATTTCTTTATGGTGGATATAGTTGATGGAGAACGTGAAACACTTGAAACCTCTCATAAATTTTTAAGGAATCAGGGTTTTACCTTTCCAGTTTATATAGATCAAGATTTACAAGCTTTTAAGTTTTTTGATGTAAAAGCTATTCCAACAATATTTATAGTGGATAAAGATGGGATAGTGAAACAAATTTATGTAGAACAAGGAAGCGAAGAAATCTTGTCTAAAGATTTAAAACAGTTAATAAATGACTGAAATGAGAATCTCATTTGGTTATTATAAAAAATTTTTTAAAAGGAGAGTTTTCTGATGAGAAAACTAACTGGACGTGTCAAAAGACACATTGTAGCAGGTCGCTTTTGTATTATAGGTCTTCGATATGGAGTAGGCATATTTTGTTGGGATTAAATAGGAGGATGAAGTAGTGAAAAAACTAAGTAACAAAAATAAAAAGCACATTGTAGCAGGTCGCTTTTGTATTATAGGTCTTCGATATGGAGTAGGTATATTTTGTTGGGATTAAAAGGAGGGTTAAGTAATGAAAAAACTAAGTAATAAACATAAAAAACACATTGTGGCAGGTCAATTTTGTGCTGTTTCACCACTCGGTATTTATGGAATGCTCACAGGTATTGGATTCTTCTGCTGGAGTTAACGTAAGCTAAAAATCTCTGGCAGGGTTCATTCCTTGTCAGAGACTTTTTAATATAATGAACGGAGAGAAACTATGAATCGTGTGATTTTAAGTCTTAAAAATATTGATAAAACATATGGGAAAGAACAGGTTCTACATAATATTTCCTTTGATATTGAGCAAGGGGAAATATGTGGTCTTATCGGAGAGAATGGTGCAGGAAAGACAACCTTAATGAGAATTCTTCTAGGACTAATTCAATCTGATAAGGGAGAAATCAAGAGTGTTTCTCAGCATAAGATTGGCAGTATTATCGAATCACCTGCCCTTTATCCAAACTTGACTGGACGTCAACACTTGCAATATTATAAAACAAGATTTGGTTTAAAGACAGATATCACAAAAATGTTGGAATTGGTTCGCCTACCCAAACCATCATGGGACAGAAAAGTAAAAAACTATTCTCTTGGAATGAAGCAAAGATTATCGATAGCAATTGCCCTTTTGGACAATCCAGAGCTTATTATCCTAGATGAACCAGTAAATGGTTTAGATCCTCAAGGAATTTCAGATTTAAGAAAAATGATTTTGAATTTAAGGGATCAGTTGGGAGTTACCTTTTTGATTTCAAGCCATATCCTATCGGAGTTGGAGTTTATAACAGATAAGTATATCATTATGAAAAAGGGGAAAATTCTAAATGTGATGAGTTCAAAAGAGCTAGCAAATGATTTGTCGGAAAAGCTCTTCCTTAAGACGAGTGATAATCAGATTCTAAAAACGTTTTTAAAAGAAGAGGGCATTGTTCATTTTGAGCAGGATGACTATCTGGTTGTGCCAGAAAAGGAAAAATTAATGGTTATCTTGGAATATAGTATTGCTTCAAATCTAGTGATACAGGATATTTATATTAAGAAGGAACGCTTTGAGGACTACTATTTGCGTAACATTATCTGATGATTTAAGAAAGGAGGAGAGTCATGAATTCTCTTAAAGCAGATATGTATAAATTTTACTGGGAAAAAAGAGGAGTACTTCCTAGTTTGTTGATAGGATTATTGATTTTGTTATTCTCCTTATTTTTTAAGTCATCGAATGAAGATGAACCAGCATTTCGAGTATTGATTTCAAATGTGAGTGGTTTTATTCCTTTGCTTTTTATCTCTACTAATTTATTTTTCTGGGGGGAAGATTATAGTTTCCGTACGATTAACATTCTGCTCACAAAAGAAAAACAACGATGGAAGTTATTTTTATATAAAACTTTGGGAGCCTTTTGTTTGTCTTTCCTATATGTAACTATTTTTTATAGTTTAACAGCTCTTGTCTATTTGGAGGGAGACTTGGTGTTGATTGTTTCGACATTTTTACACCAACTACCATACTATTTGGTTATTATCAGTATCTCGTTATTGATTTTTCAAATATTTGATAAGGTTTATGAATCAAGTATAATTTATATACTCTATATTTTACTGTTTGATAACCTATTGGTTTATGTCCTTCCAAACTCTGGTGAGAGTGTGAGAGACTATTTATTAATGACTTTAAATTTGAAAACTTCCCCTGGGGTAAGTCAATTTACCCTTACGAATGCAGGCTATCCTATATTGGTAAGTATAGCAGTGATTGTACTTGCGTTTGTTGTATTTAGTAAAAAAGAATTTAAGTAGGAGTACTAATGATGAAAAAAATAGGAATTGTAATTGGGCTGTTGTTACTGTTTGTAGTGGCTGGAATTTTATTAACCTTAAAACGAGGAGAAACGACAATCAGTGTGAAACAATCATGGGCTCTTTCTTCTAAGAGTATTAAAACGTTAGAGTTTTATGGTTCAAAGCAAGCAATTGATGTTAAAGTTGTCAAGAGTGAATCAGATGAAACAAGTGTTCAAATAGAAGGAAAAGTTTCCGAAGAATCAGTGAATAACATAACTAAAAACGTTAAAATGAGTTCAGATAGTCTATATATTCCATTTTCACAACATGGCTTTAATTTGGCTTTGAGTTCACAAGGGAAAGATAAGTTATATGTAACCATTTCCTTAGGGAAAAATGCGACTTTCGAAAAAATATTTATAGATACTCTTGTTGGTGATGTATCTATTACAGTTCCTGAAGACTTTGATGGAATCTATACTTTACATACAAATAATACAGGAGAAGTTTTAAGGGTTCCTACGACAAATCAAACTTCGAATAGCGTCATTGAAGTTGATGGTTATAGTAAGATAAGTGTTGAAAAAGGAGAAAATAATGGTTAGTCACTATAAACAAGCAACTTTGCTGGATTGTGGAATGGCTTGTGTAAAGACAATCATTTCTTACTATTTCCCAAAATTAGAACATTTAGATAGTCTACAATTTGATAACAATAACCACCAAGGACTGTCTTTGTTTGATATAGAAGATATACTAAAAAGCTATGGTATTGATGCGGATTCTTATCAAATTGAGACTCCTAGTTTGTTAAACAACGTATCATTTCCTTATTTACTGGTAGTAGAAAGAGCTAGCTTGCCTCATTATATCGTCGTGTTGGATGGAGACAGTAGTTCATTGATTGTTTCTGATCCTGCAAATGAGGAAATTGAGAAAATTTCAAGATTAGAACTTTTTAGTCAGAGTGTAGGAATTGTTTTAATTCCTCAAAAGAATGAGAATGTTAATTCAGAAGATAGAAAAGATATTGTTACGATAAGCTATGCAGATAAGTTATATCATAGATTTCTAGCTTCACTTGGTTGGAAGAGAAAATTGGCAATCTTTTTCTTGGGATTAGCTAAAATTAGTTTACCTATTGCTATTGCTTTTTTACTACAAATAACAATGTCTGGTCTACTTAACATTCAGTTTAGTATTCAACTATTTACCCTAGCTTCAATAATATTAGCTTCATATTTGTATTGGCAGTTCTCTATATTAGAAACGAGATTAAAAGGAAAGATTGAGAATAATTTTTTAAATGATATTCTGTCCTCTTTTTATAAGAACCAATTAAATGATTTTTCTTTAACTAAGAATTATGAGTATGTTAGTAGTTATTTTTGGAATTTGTTGTTATCAGCAACAGGTATTATGCAAAAATTTTACTTAAAGGTACAGTTTTTAGTGTTTTGTTTGCTACTGTTATTGCTATTAAAATTGAATATTATTATTTTCGCAGTTACATGCGTATCTATAGCTATTCTTGGTTTATATGTCAATTTTGAGATACGAAAAGTTGTAAAAAATCAGCGAGAATTTATTGCTAATAGTTCTAACTTTAGTTCTCTTGTAGAAAATACAATTTATGGTTTGCAAGATATTATAAGTTTCCAAAAATCTAGTGACTTCATCAAAGAATTTGATGAAAGACTCAATGAACTGTTGGGAACGAAACTAGATAGTACACATATTACCAATAGATTATTAGCTTCTACGCAGATATTTATTGGTTTAACTGGTTCATTTTTGCTTGCTACTGTGAATATTATTAGAGATTACGCACATATATCAGAGTATGCAAATAGTATTTTGATTCTATTACTGTTATCCAGCATTTTAAATTCTTTAATTACATCTTGGGTAGCATTGAAAAAAAGTCAATATTCCTTTGAGTTTATTGGACTAGAGGAAGTAGGGATGGAAAGTAATCTTGCTACCATTCCAGTATCTAAAATTGAACAATTGTCATGTCGGAATTTATGTAAAAAATGGGATGAAAGGTTAGTATTTAATAAATTAAATTTCGAGTTTAATAGTGGTGAATTAACCGTTATTACAGGCGGCAATGGAACTGGGAAATCATCCCTTTTGAATATTATTCAGGGATTATCTTCTCCAACAGAGGGTGATATTGTACTGAATGGAATGGACAGTTTTTCTACTTTAGAGGAAACTAATATTTTGGATTATTTAAGCGTGTATTCATCTGAATTTCATGTATTTCCTGGAAGTGTTTCAAAAAATATTAATTTCACCCTATTTAATAAGGAAAACTATGAATCAAATAATCTTGATAGTCTGAATCTCAATATAGCTCTAAGTCATCAGATTGATGGGAAAGCCACCAATATTTCGCAAGGTCAGAAACAAAAAATTCTACTCATGAGGAGTTTATCGCAAGAAAAGGATATCTATCTATTCGATGAGCCTACAGGAAATTTGGACAGAAACTCAACTGAATTATTTCTAAACGAGGTTGAGAAATTAGTGAACGAGGAAAAGATTGTTATTGTCGTGACTCATGATAAGAATGTTATTGCTAGAGCAAGTAAAGTTATTAATATGGACGAATTTCATTAAAAGTTAATAAATGGAGATTGGTGGTTTCTAATCTTAATTTTACATATAACTAGTTTGCATAATATTTGGAATAACGAACTTCATAGCAACGTTATCATACTACTGAACTATAGAAATAAACCCCATCCTAGGACAAGATTTTAAAACATTAGCACAAGAAGAGTAAAGCAGAAGCAGGTCAATTGACTTGCTTTTTGGCATATAAAAAATCCTGCCGTGAAAGACAGGATTAAAGTTTAAAGAAAGGCCAAGATACGAAGGTAATCTCCAATCAGTGCCACTTCAGCTACAAAGAAGAGGAGGATGATAACCCCATTCACAAGGACAGACAAGAATAATTGATAGAAGGAGTCGGTTTCACTTGCTTGACTTGGTCTTGTAATGATATGGAGACTGGCAAGCAGAATGATTCCAATGCTAATCACACACAAGAGGGCTGTAAATCGTAGGTTGTCAAAGAAGGCAAAGAAACTAGCAATGGCAGTGAGGAAGATTGGAATTGCTAAGAGTTGACTATATTGTTGGAGAACCTTTTCTAGCGTCCAGTCCTTTTCTTGGTAGATAAATCGTCTCACGACGAAACTACCCAAGAGGAATGAAAAGAAGAAGAGTGTTGTTGCTACTAGGATAGAGATAATCGAAAAGAGATTCAATGAAGCAAATTGTTCAGGGAAGTGATTATGCATAGTTGCTATATGTCCATAGTAAGCATGTTTGATGTGGTAGATACTAAAGAAAAAGGAAGATGCAGAAAACAGAATGAGCAAGAGAAAGGCTGTGTAACTGTGTGTGCTACTTGTTTCAAGATTACTCGTAGGAGATTTGATTGCTTCCACTAGCCAAGACCAAAAATCAAGCGCTTGCTCTTTCCATCTATCCCTAGATTTTGGAGCTTGGTCGGGGATATAGGGACTTTCTAAGGATTGACTGATAAGAAGGGGCTCTTTCGTGGTTGGTTTTTGCTGAGGAAGTGCTTCTTGACTCTCTTCAGCTATAGTGACTTTTTCTGTTTCTTTAGAAAGGTCTTGCTCTTCTTCAGTAGAACTAGATGCCTTCTTTTCTTCTATTTCTGTTCTCGCTTCACTGTCTTCAGGCGTTTCAATTTTCTCTTCTTGCTGGCTTTCTAGTTCAACTTCAGCTTGAGAGACTTCCTCCTCTACTTGAGTATTTTTTTCAATTGGCATATCGAGATCGACTATCGTTTCTTCAGCCTTGTCTGCAACATCTTGGGCTTGTTCATCAGGCTTGTTCTTGCTTGTTGTTTTTACAAAATCATTACTTTCAAACCATTCTTGTTTCATGAGGAACCTCCTTTTTGGTTGTTTTTTTATTTTACATTAGCAGATGTAAGCGCTTTTGTCAACGATTTCTAGAAGAAGACTCGTGTTCCTCTGATTTGAGTAGATAGATATCCTGTTCTGCTCTTGCCATGAGTTGATCTTTTGCATCTGCTTTTTCTGTTTTATAAGGATTGCTTAATCGTTCATCTTTGTTTTCTTTGTTTTTAAACGAACGTCTTCCTTCTCTTAAAAAATGAAGAATAGAACCATGTTTTGTTGAAAGATCTAAGTTGATTCTTTGTTTTTCTTCTTCGGAAAGTAGCAGTTGTAGGTCTGTTTTCGCCATCAATTCCACCTTACCGTGTACTTGGATGTTTTCAGCGTGGAAGTGATTTTCTGTTGACTCTAGCTGACTATCTGTCAGTTCTGTGCTAAAGATATTGATGATATTTGGTGTTGTGAGTTTACTGTTTTTGATACGACTTCCTTCAATTCGGAGGAGATAGCCATTTGTACTGAGAGTTGCATTTTCAAGACTAGCATTTATGATGGTGGTTTGTCCACGATTGGCTGACACGTTGATCCCTTTTAGACTTCTTCCTTTTGGAACTTGGAGAATAACTTCTTCAAAACGACGAGAGTAACCACTTGCGATATGGAGAATCCCGCCAATTCCAGAAGAGAGAAATGGACTTTCAGACAGTTTCTTATCAGTGAGGCTCAGAGTTTTATCGTTTTGATTTGTTATAAGATCATGGTGAGCAGAAATAGATGGATGATAAGAAATGTGGATTTGATCATCTAAAGAGTCTGTGATGGTGAGCGCGTGTTGGTGGAGAGTAATCTCTAGGTTTTCGACTTCCTTGCCAAATGTCAGCTCTTCCATCCGACTATCATAGACAGGCTCCTTGGACATGGCAAGTAGGCTCTTGATCCCGTCAGATTGGATACCTACAAAGAGCAGGATAAATCCGATAATAGTAGTCACCACACCAAAAATGAGAAATCCTTTTGTCCATTTACGCATGCTGGTTACCTCTCTTTCCTTTTTTAAGAATAAATTGCACCAGGCGAACAATGAGTAGGCCGAAGAAGCGGGCTACATAGGAAATACCTAGTAAGACTAGTGAAGAAGCACCGATAGCCAGTAAACCAGAACCGAAAATCAAGATAAAGGCTGATTTAGCTTGGGCTAAGACAGTAAAACTTTCAACTAAAAATAGGAATCCGCCGATGATACCTAGTATGGAAACCGCAAAGAAAGCCAGAATGACAGTCAAAGCAGCCACAAGGATTCCGAACAGAGCCACGAGGATGGCGATTCCCAGAGGAATGCCGATGGGTGCTGCAAGGAGGGCTAATAAGGCGATATGCAAAATTTGTCGGTTATTCTTTTGAGCGGGTGCCTCATTGATTTTTTTATCGAGGAGATTTGATAGAACTTCGTGGGCTGCTTCCTTAGGAGTTCCTAAGCTAGCGGTAAGTTCTTCTTCTCCCTCGACTCCAGCATCGTCAAAGAGTTCCCTGAAATAGTCCATAGCTTCGATGCGGTCAGCCTGAGGCAGTTTTTTGAGATAGAGTTCTAGCTGAGTCAGGTATTCAGTTCTTGTCATGGCGGATACTCCCTTCTATGATGCCATTAATGGTGTCTGTATAGAGTGCCCATTCATCTTTTAGGGTCACGAGCTGTTCTATACCACCATTTGTCAAGGAGTAGTATTTGCGCATGCGACCCTGGAACTCTCTAGAATAGGTTGTCAGAAAGCTATTGCCTTCCAATTTTTTTAGGATAGGATAGAGTGTAGATTCTTTGATATTAGCGATCAGCTTAATGGTTTGGCTAATCTCATAACCATAAGAATCATCCTGCTCCAGTACGGCCAAGATGAGAAATTCAATCAAGGCAGAGGATGTTGGAAAGTACATGGGGAACCTCCTTTTCTAATGTGTAAGATTTTTATATATAATTTTTCTACACATACATTGTACATCTAAAAGAAAGCCCTGTCAAGCGAAATGTGTAAAATTTTTATATATAAAAAACTTCTAGGCAAAACTAGAAGTTTAGAGGATTTTATCAGCCTTTATCTAAATTTTATCGTAGATTTCTTATAGTTAATTTCCTTATCCAAAAGTTTCAATAAAGGAGTAACGTATTCAGGATTTGGAAACTTAGGACCGAAAATGACTTCATCGATTTGGATTGAATTTTCACGTTCTACATAAAGTCTGCCTATCCCAGAGGTTTTATCAATTTTAATTTTATCATTACTTGGGTCTAGATTAGCATAGCGTAAGATACGCAGTTCATTCTCATATTTGTAATCGACAGATTTAAACAAGTAACGAATTTCTTCGATACAACTGGAGATAGCTTCTTTATAAAAATCATCATTATCATTCACTCTCTCATACAGTTTTTGTTTTAAATTATTTACAGACTCTTTTAATTTTGTGATTTCATTGCCATCAAAGAGTTCTGTTTTTTCTAGTTCAAAGTTTTCACCTGTATTTTTAACATAGGCTATTCTATAGAGATAATCAATATTCCCTTTAGCTACCGTATCTTTTTTTTCAGGTTGGTGCTGTATTTCTTCAATCCTAGCAGAAAAAGTTTGCTCCTTTTTCTTGGTTTCGTTTGCTGAGATTTTTAAATCACTATCTAGGTACGATATGGTGGAATCCATTTGATTCATAGTCTCTAGGGGAATAGCTTCTTTACGCCATGAAAGATCATTGAAAGATGTAAATCTTGAAAAATCATCTTCCCGAAGTACAAGACAAACACCCTGAGCATCATCTCCGTATTGGGACCACATAGTCAAGTCATCTATTTTACTGGTGAAGCTCATTAAAAACCATGGACTAGGATCTAAAATGTTTCGCTTTTCGAAGTAGGATGTTATCTCCTCATCTTTGCTAGGTTTCAACATTTCTTCGATAACTAACCCTTCCTCAGGGTCGTTCATATAATTGGCATTATACAAGCGAGTTTTTCCAGATACGGAGAATTTTGTATTATCTGTATTTTCTGTATCTTGATCTAATAAAATTTGGAGAGTTTCTCCTTTGGTATAATGACCAAATTTAAGATTCAAATTTTTATCTTTTACTTTCAAGCCAAGTTGATATTTGATTTCTTGGACGGCTCTATAGATATCTATTAACTGATTGAGCTTATTCTCATCATCTTTATAGTGTTTTATCCAATCCTTTAAAATATCGTATTTTGTATTTATAACAAGGTCAAGATTTAAAGCCCGAATTAATAATTTTCTGTCAAAACTATCATTGGAATAAAAACATAGTTTATCTAAAATTTTTGTGAGACTAGTGAATGGAATATCATTTGTATCTAATGGGGTATCAGGATTATTTTCAAATATTTTTACTACAATTTCAAATATTTTAACACTAGAGAGATTTGTTAAGATAGCTAATATTTGTTTAACTGTATTGCCTACTTCATCTCTTTCATTTTGAAGTTTTGCTAGATTAAATAAAACCATAGCATATCGTAAAGCAATGTCTTCAGAATGCTGGAAGAGTTCAAAAATTTGTTTGATTGAATTAGTGGTATTTCTCCTCTCTTCTACATTTATTTGTTTAGTTGACAAATTGACTAAAACCATACCATAATATAAAGCAATATCTTTAGACTCATTGAACTTTTTGTATATATTTTGAATTTGCTGAGTGGTTTTAGCAATTTCTTTAGATTTAGTCTGTTCAGCCGACAAATTTACCAAAGTCTTAGCATATTGTAAAGCAATATCTTCAGACTGTTTAAACTGCTCAAAAATTTGTTTGACTGAATTAGTAGTATGGTCTAGTTCTTTTATATTTACTTGTTCGACCGACAAATTGAACAAAACATTAGCATATCGTAAAGCAATGCCTTCAGACTGTTTAAACTGCTCAAAAATTTGTTTGATTGAATTAGCAGTGTTTAGTAATTCCTCAACATTTACTTGTTTAGTTGATAAATTGACCAGAGCCATGGTATATTGTAAAGCAATGTCTTCAGAATGCTGGAAGAGTTCAAAAATTTGTTTGACTGAATTAGCAGTGTTTAGTAATTCCTCAACATTTACTTGTTTAGTTGATAAATTGACCAGAGCTATGGTATATTGTAAAGCAATGTCTTCAGAATGCTGAAAGAGTTCAAAAATTTGTTTGACTGAATTAGCAGTGTTTAGTAATTCCTCAACATTTACTTGTTTAGCTGACAAACTGACCAGAGTTATAGCATATTGTAATGTAATGGCTTCAGAATGCTGGAAGAGCTCAAAAATTTGTTTGACTGAATTGGCAGTGTTTAGTAGTTCCTCAACATTTACTTGTTTAGCTGACAGACTGACCAGAGTTATAGCATATTGTAATGTAATGGTTTCAGAATGCTGGAAGAGCTCAAAAATTTGTTTGATTGAATTAGCGGTGTTTAGTAGTTCCTCAACAATTTCTTGTTTAGCTGACAAATTCACTAAAGCCATAGCATAAAGTAAAGCAATGTTTTCAGAATGTTGGAAGAACTCAAAAATTTGTTTGATTGAATTAGCGGTGTTTAGTAGTTCCTCAACAATTTCTTGTTTAGCTGACAAATTCACTAAGGCTATAGCATATTGTAAAGCGATGTCTCCAGATTGATTGAACTGCTCAAAAATTTGTTTGACTGAATTAGCAGTATTCCCTCTCTCTTCCACATTTACTTGTTCAACTGATAAATTGACCAAAATCCTAGCATAGAGCAAAGCAATGTTTTCTGATTTAGGATATTGTTCATAAATTATTCTTGCTTTTTCTGCTAAATCTTCACAGGCAGTCTTATCTATCCCCGTTGCTGATAAGTCAAAGAGCTTATCTAACTCTGCTAAACTTTCCTCCAAAATGTATTTCTGTTCATCCATTCTACGTACCTCGCTTAAAATAGTAGATATATTAGAAACTAATTTATTTTTTGTATGACAATTAGTTTATATACATCTTATTATATCAAAGATACTATCTTTCTGCTAACAGATGGATGGTGATTTTTGTTGATATAAGTACTAAAAAAAGCCAAATAGAGTCTGGCTTTGCATTATTTATATCTGAGAAGTATTTTAGAATAATTAAAGAATTTTATCAGCTCTGTCCACTGTAAAGAGGGCCACAGTCATCAGGATATCAACGAGCAAGAGGGCAGCTACAGCTGGTACCCAAGAGTGGAAAAGGTCAAAACTGTAACCAAAGAGGGTTGGCCCAAAGGCTGCTAGGATATAGCCTCCTGTTTGAGATAAACCAGACAATTGGGCTGTCTTTTCAGGGGCGCTTGTCTTGAGTGAAAAGTTGACCATGAGATAGGGGAAGAGGGCGCTGGTTGCAGTTCCGATGAGAAGATGGCTGGCAAGCCAGTAAAAGAAATTGCTAACTGGGAAAAAGAGCATGGAAATGCCGACCACGCCAGCTAGTGAAACCAGAGTGAGCATGAGCTGACGGTTGCGAGTAGACAAGCTGGTTGTCAGGCTTGGGATGGTCATTGAAAAAGGAATACTAATCAGAGAGAAGATAGAGGTAAGCAAGCCCGCTTCGTGACTGGATAGGCCTGCATGGATGGCCATGGTAGGTAACCAAGTCATAGCAGTGTAAAAGAGCAAGGATTGAAAACCTGCAAAGACAATAACTGCCCAGACCTGTTTATTACGCATAACCTTTGTTTGACTTTTTTGTTTGGCTTGTGGAGCCAGTCTGTGATTATAGCGGTGATTTGGGAGCCAGACCAAAAAAGTTGCTAGACAGAGCAGGGTGAGGAGGATGATAAGTCCTTTCCAAGAACTGGCTTGTGTAATAGGTACAGCCAGATAGGAAGCCAGAGCCGTTGCAATCCCCATAGAGGTTACATATAAGGTGGTCAGAAAACCAATTTTCTTTGGTTGATTAGCTTGGATAAGACTAGGAAGCAGAACATTGATGACTGCGATACTTGCCCCAACCATCAAGGTTCCTAGATAGAGCAGGGGCAGATTGATTAGTCGAATCAGAGAGCCAATGGTTAAGAAGAAGAGGCTGTAGGTAAAGAGATGCTCCAAGCCAATTTTCTGAGCTAGTCGGGTAGAAAAGAGTGAGAAGAGGGTAAACATGAGGAGAGGAAGGCTGGTCAAGACACCAAGTGAACTAACTTCTACTCCTAGCCCTTGCGAAATATCTCCCAAAATAATGGGTAAAACAGTAAAAGGAGTCCGCAAGGAAACACCAATCAGGATAATCCCTGGAACAAAAAAGATTGATTGCTTTTTCATATAATACCTCTTCTAGCTGATTTTAATAACAGCTTATTTTAAGGCTTTTTTCCTATAATGTCAAGTAAGGTTTCTGGCTTTCAAGATAAAAATAGGAAAGTCTTGAAAATTATGATAAAATAGTGGAAGGAAATCTATATATTGGAGAAAAACTGTGCTTGAAAAGCAAAAAATCAGCGTCTTGATGTCGGTCTATATCAAGGAAAATCCGACATTTTTGAGAGATGCCATCAAAAGTATTCAAAACCAGACCTTAAAACCGAGTGAGCTTGTTCTCGTAGAGGATGGGCCTTTGACTCCTGAGCTCTATCAGGTATTAGACCAGCTTGAAGCTGAGTCTGATATTCCAGTGAAACGCTATCCCCTTGAGCAGAATCAAGGTTTGGGTTTGGCTCTTCGATACGGTGTTTTACAGTGTCAGTACGATATTATTGCCCGTATGGATACGGATGATATAGCTGTTCCAGATCGTTTTGAGAAACAAGTTCAGTTAATGGAGAAGGACAACCTCGACCTATTAGGTGGCCATATTGCAGAATTTATTGATAATCCTGATGAGATTGTTTCTTACCGTCGTGTTCCGACTCAACATGCAGATATTGTGGCTTATCAAAGGATGAGAAGTGCCTTTAATCACATGACTGTCATGTTCAAGAAGGATATGGTTCTCAAGGCAGGCAACTATGAGGATGGCCTTTATATGGAGGATGACCTCCTCTGGCTCAATATGATTGCTGCAGGAGCTAAGACTGGCAACCTCGATCAAGTCTTGTGTCAGGTTCGTGTCGGAGCAGGGATGTTTGAGCGTCGTGGGGGACTGCGTTACCTCAAACTCTATCGTCAGGCTCGTCAGCGCATGCTGAAGAGAGGACAAATTTCTTACATGGAATACGCCAAGAGTGTTGCGATTCAGATGGTTGTTGCCCTTTGTCCAGGATTTATCAGACAGTTTATTTTTATGAAACTGTTACGAAAAAGCAAGTAAAAGATTGCAGCAAAGCGTAAACTAGAGAAAAAGTGTTATAATAACAATATAACTATCCCGCTCTTTTAAGGAGGAGTAAATTTCTATGAATAAAAAACTCACAGATTATGTGATTGATCTGGTGGAAATTTTAAATAAACAACAAAAGCAGGTTTTCTGGGGAATATTTGATATTTTGAGTATGGTGGTTTCCATCATTGTATCTTATATCTTATTCTACGGCTTGATTAATCCAGCACCTGTTGACTACATTATCTATACGAGTTTGGCCTTCTTGTTCTATCAATTGATGATTGCATTTTGGGGGTTGAACGCTAGTATTAGTCGTTACAGCAAGATTACGGATTTCATGAAAATCTTTTTTGGTGTGACTGCAAGCAGTATCCTGTCATATAGTATCTGCTATGCCTTCTTGCCACTCTTCTCCATCCGTTTTATTGTGCTCTTTATCTTGTTGAGTACCTTCTTGATTTTATTGCCACGGATTACTTGGCAGCTAATCTACTCTAAACGCAAAAAAGGTAGTGGTGATGGAGAACATCGTCGGACTTTCTTGATTGGTGCTGGTGATGGTGGTGCCCTCTTTATGAACAGTTACCAACACCCAACCAGTGATTTGGAACTTGTTGGTATTTTGGATAAGGATGAAAAGAAAAAGGGTCAAAAACTTGGTGGTATCCCTGTTTTGGGCTCTTATGACAATCTGCCTGAATTAGCCAAACGCCACCAAATCGAGCGTGTGATCGTTGCGATTCCGTCGCTTAATCCGTCAGAATATGAGCGTATCTTGCAGATGTGTAATAAACTGGGTGTCAAATGTTACAAGATGCCTAAGGTTGAAACTGTTGTTCAGGGCCTTCACCAAGCAGGTGGAGGATTCCAGAAGATTGATATCACAGACCTTTTGGGCCGCCAGGAAATTCGTCTTGACGAATCGCGTCTGGGTACAGAACTTACTGGAAAAACGATCTTGGTTACAGGCGCTGGAGGCTCAATCGGTTCTGAAATCTGTCGCCAAGTTAGTCGCTTCAATCCTGAACGCATCGTCTTGCTCGGTCATGGGGAAAATTCAATCTACCTTGTTTATCATGAATTGATTCGTAAGTTCCAAGGTATTGATTATGTACCAGTTATTGCCGATATTCAAGACTATGACCGCTTGTTGCAAGTTTTTGAACAGTACAAGCCAGCTATTGTTTATCATGCGGCTGCCCACAAGCACGTTCCTATGATGGAGCGCAATCCAAAAGAAGCCTTCAAAAACAATATTCGCGGAACCTACAATGTTGCTAGAGCTGTTGATGAAGCCAAAGTACCTAAGATGGTTATGATTTCGACAGATAAGGCGGTTAATCCACCAAATGTTATGGGAGCAACCAAGCGCGTGGCTGAGTTGATTGTCACTGGTTTTAACCAACGTAGCCAATCAACCTACTGTGCAGTTCGTTTTGGGAATGTTCTTGGTAGCCGTGGTAGTGTGATTCCAGTCTTTGAACGCCAGATTGCTGAAGGCGGGCCTGTAACGGTGACAGATTTCCGCATGACCCGTTACTTTATGACCATTCCAGAAGCTAGCCGTTTGGTTATCCATGCTGGTGCTTATGCCAAAGATGGGGAAGTCTTTATCCTTGATATGGGCAAACCAGTCAAGATTTATGACTTGGCTAAGAAAATGGTCCTTCTAAGTGGACACACCGAAAGCGAAATTCCAATCGATGAAGTTGGAATCCGTCCAGGCGAAAAACTCTACGAAGAACTCTTGGTTTCGACCGAATTGGTTGATAACCAGGTTATGGATAAGATTTTCGTTGGTAAGGTTAATGTCATGCCTTTAGAAGCAATCGACCAAAAAATTGAAGAGTTCAGAACTCTCAGTGGAGATGAGTTGAAGCAAGCCATTATCGCCTTTGCCAATCAAACAACCCACGTTGAATAAAAAATCTTTACAATCAAAAAACGCATATTATCAGGACTTGAAACCTTGGTAATATGCGTTTTGTTATGTAGAAGCTTGCCTCATTTTCTTCTGAAATGGAGTTTTGCCCAGTCTATATTATTGAAAATACTCCAAAACCTCTAAGGGTTTGTGGGCGATATAATCAGGTTGATAGTCTAGTAGATCTGCTTGCTCCCCAAATCCCCAAGTGACGGCTAATTTCTGAATGCCTGTTTCTTGAGCTCCCAGCATATCAAACTTGGTATCTCCGATGATAATGGCTTGTTCTGGTGCTAGTTGATGTGTTTGCAAGGCTTGGCGAATGACATCTGCCTTATGGGGTGCTTCAGGGCTAGAACCATAAATGCCATCAAAGAAATGATAGATTCCCAAGTTTTGAGTCATGTCTTGGGCGGTTGGAGTATTTTTTGTCGTGGTGATGTAGAGTGGATAATTACTAGACAACACCTCAAGCAAGTCTACAATCTGAGGAAAGAGTTGAGCTTCATAGATGCCTTTTTCCTTGTAGTAGGAACGGTATATCTGCACAGCTTCAGAGATTTGTTCTTTGGGCAGGCAGGTCGCAAAACTACTTTCGAGGGGCGGTCCCATAAAACCACGAATGGTTTTGGCATCAGGACTAGGCACCCCCAGCTCCTTAAAGGTATGGGTAAAGGCATTGTGAATCCCGATAGAACTGTCAACGAGGGTTCCATCCAGATCGAAAAAGATAGCTGTGATAGAGGTCATGGTTTCTCCTATTTGATAAACTTATTCTCCGAAAATTTCTTTTTGGAGGCGACGACCAGTAGGGGTGGCAGCGAGTCCACCTTCCGCTGTTTCACGAAAGGCAGTTGGCATGTTTGCTCCTACTTGGTACATGGCATCGATAACCTCATCCACAGGGATTTTAGATTCGATACCTGCCAAAGCCATATCTGCTGCGATGAAGGCAAAGCTAGCTCCCATGGCATTGCGTTTGACACAGGGAACTTCGACCAAGCCTGCAACAGGGTCACAGATGAGGCCTAGCATATTTTTAATGACAAAGGCAATAGCTTGACTGGCTTGGTAGGGTGTTCCACCCGCAGCTAGAGTCAAGGCGGCAGCACTCATAGCAGAGGCAGAGCCGACTTCGGCTTGGCACCCACCCTCAGCACCTGAGATAGAGGCATTGTTTGCGATGACTAGTCCAAAGGCACCCGCTGCAAAGAGGAAATCCAGCTGTTGCTCGTGGCTGAGGTCTAACTTTTCAATCGCAGCAGTGAGAACGGAAGGGAGACAGCCAGCACTTCCTGCGGTCGGAGTGGCACAGACCAAGCCCATTTTAGCATTGTGTTCATTGACTGCGATAGCATTTCGGGCAGCAGAGAGAATCGTGTAATCTGACAAAGTTTTTCCGTTTTTGATGTAGTGATCCAATTTGGCAGCATCTCCACCTGTCAGGCCACTACGAGATTTATTTTCATTGAGGCCGAGTTGGACAGAGGCTTTCATGACTTCCAGATTGCGTTCCATGAGAAGGAGGACTTCTTCACGTTCGCGACCTGTCAATTCAAACTCTGTTGTAATCATAAGTTCTGCGACATTTCCTTGAAAGTCCAGATCTGCTTGCTCGACCAATTCTTTGATAGAATAAAACATGCTTCCTCCTATTTAAAGAAATTGACATTGTGGAGATGAGGGATTTTTCGAATTTCTTCGATGGCTTCATCACAATTGCGACTGTCAACTTCGATAATCATAATGGCTTTTTCACCAGCTTTTTCACGAGTAACATTCATCTGGGCGATATTGATACCATAGCGGGAAAGTGCCTCTGTTACGAGGGCAATCATACCTGGAATATCTTGATGAACAATGATGATAGTCGGTGTATTCATATTGAGAGAGACGGCAAAGCCATTGAGTTCGGTGACCTGAATATTTCCTCCACCGATTGAAATACCCGTCACACTGATGGTCTTGTGAGCATTTTTGACGGTAATTTTAGTGGTGTTGGGGTGAGGGGCATTGCTGTCTTTCTGAATGGTCCAGACAATCTTGATGCCACGCTTGTGTGCAATTTCCAGACTGTTTGGGATTTCAGGATCATCTGTATCCATGCCCAAAATACCTGCAACAAGGGCTAGGTCTGTTCCGTGACCTCGATAGGTCTTGGCAAATGAGTTAAAAAGTTGGAATTCGACTTCTGTCGGAGTATCATCAAAAATGGAAGAGACAATCTTCCCAATACGCACAGCACCAGCGGTATGACTACTAGATGGGCCAATCATAACTGGTCCGATGATATCAAAGACAGATTGAAAACGAAGTGATTTCATCAGTTTCCCCTTATAAAAATTCTTATCTCTATTATATCAAAGAATGAGGGTCTTGACTTTAATTGCGGATGAAAACCTTTTTAATGCCAAAAACAGCATAAAATAGCGACTTTTATGACAAAAAATAGCTTGTTTGGAGAAATAAAAAATAATTTTGTAATATTTCTACATAAAAGTGTCAAGAAACGGTAATATTTAAAGGGTATGATAGAACTATAGAAAGAAGGAGAATTTTCAAATATGAAATCAACAACTAAAAAGATTAAAACAACTCTTGCAGGAGTAGCTGCCTTGTTTGCAGTATTTGCTCCATCATTTGTATCTGCTCAAGAATCATCAACTTACACTGTTAAAGAGGGTGATACACTTTCAGAAATCGCTGAAACTCACAACACAACTGTTGAGAAATTGGCAGAAAACAACCACATTGACAACATTCATTTGATTTATGTTGGTCAAGAGTTGGTTATCGATGGCCCTGTAGCGCCTGCTGCAACACCAGCGCCAACTACTTATGCAGCACCAGCTGTCCAAGATGAAACTGTTTCAGCCACAGTGGCAGAAACTACAGAGGTAGAGGAAGAAACTCCAGTAACAAGCGAAGCAGTAGCAGAAGAAACAGTTGCTTCAACAGAAGTTTCAGCACCAGCTACAACTGTAAGCGGATCTGAAGCAGAAGCTAAAGAATGGATTGCTCAAAAAGAATCAGGCGGTAGCTACACAGCTACAAACGGACGTTACATCGGACGTTACCAATTGACAGATTCATACTTGAACGGTGACTACTCAGCTGAAAACCAAGAACGTGTAGCAGATGCCTATGTTGCAGGACGTTACGGTTCATGGACAGCCGCTAAAAACTTCTGGCTTAACAACGGCTGGTATTAAGAAATAGAAAAAGAGCCTTTGATGGCTCTTTTTTCTTTCCTTTTTAGAATCCTATTCACACTGTGTAGCCAATATGACATAATCTTCTCAAAAAAGTAGTATAATGTTTTTATAGAATATAAATAGTGGTGGTTAGCATGCATGCATTATTAGCAACAAGATTAAAAAATAAGCGAAAAGAGCTGGGCTGGTCGCAAAAAGAATTGGCAGAAGGAATTTGCCAACAAACTCAGATAAGTCGAATGGAACAAGGAAAATATATGCCAGGAGCAGATTTGTTATATAAATTATCTGAAAAAATGGGCTTAAATATGGACTATTTCTTTTCAGGAGAAATTTCGAAAGAGTTTCTAGGCTTGTCTGCTTTCAAGAGATTGTCTGAAACATTATTGGAAAATCAAGATTATGCCTCTTTGAAATATGCTTTTGAGGGAGAGAGAAAGCAACAGACTTCTTTATCTTTTGATGAAAAGATTTATCTGGACTGGATAGATGCCATTCTAACTTATCAATGTGAACATCAATTAAAACTAGCTATTTCAAAAATAGAGGATATCCTCAGTAGGATTAGTATTGATAAAGTGGATTACTTATATATTTTGAATACCCTGCTGATTTTCTTAGGCTATGATGAGGATAAGGAGAAATTTGAGCAACTATATGAACAGGTTTCCGTAGCTCTTTCAAAAATCGATACCAGTGTACGTGAACAAATTGAGTTGTATATCAAAATAAAATACAATTATTGTTACCACCTTTGGAAACAGGAGGAGATGGACAAGTCCAGAGCGCTATTATTGGAGATGATTGAATTTTGTAACAAGTATCATAGTAGCTTTAGACTAGCAGATTTATATTGTTTGTTGGGAAATGTAACAGAAAATCTTGATATCTCTGTTGCTAAGGACTATTATATGAAAGCTAAGGTGCTCTATCTAATTGAAAATAATGAAGTTATGGCACTCAAGGTAGAACAATATCTGATGGATAAGTAGTCAGAGAATGTATGAGGCTGGGGAAAAAGTCTTTAAAAGCAAAAAATGCATAATATCAGGTTTTGAAAAAACTGATACTATGCGTTTTATTATGGGGATATTTACTTCATTTTATCCTGAAACTGAGTTTTTGACCATCTTCTTCATACACAAAATATAACCATAATTCTTTTTTTAAAAAATATATGATTTTTCACTTTAATTACTTGACAGTTTATATATGTTGATTTATAATATAGGTGAAAGAAGGTGGCAAGATGGGAAAATTAAAATTCGAATATTTGAAAGCGCTATCTCTGTTGCTTGTTGTGCTAATTCTACTGAGTAATAGTCGAAGTTTTATTAGTACTACTCTAGTTGTTCAAGGTATTGATACAGGAGCGTACTATTCTCCCAGTTAAGAGTACGTTCGTTGTTTAAAATGAAATGAGATAGAAGGAAGGCGAGTCCAATGAGCTATAAGGTTTATTGTTTTATTTATTAAAAATTGAAGGATAGTTGTTTTTTGTAAGCTTAAATAGGAGAAGTAAAATGACTCATAAATTAATTAAAGTAAGTATGGTTTTCATTATGATATTTGGATTGCTCTTCTCTGTCGGAAATAGCATTTATGCGTCTGAAACAGCAACAAGACAAACTGCTGTCTTGAGCGAACAAGAGCAGACAGAACAGGCGATTGAAAGCTTGAAATTCTATTTAGAGGAAGCTGGACATGTTGATTTGGCTACAAAGAGATACGTTGTAACTGATTTCTATGCTCTAAAAGCAAGGGCAGAACTACCAGGAGATATTGGCTTAGAAGGGAAGTTTATTTTTGAAAATTATGTATTGCCAAGTATGACTCGTGATTTAGGAGCATATGCGGCTTGTGTAGTCATAAATTCCGTACCATTTGGTGGAATTATATGGGATGCACTGCAAGGTAGAAATATGATAGAACTATTAACAAATGCTTTGGTATCTCAAAATTATGGAGAAGCGGTTAATATAATAAAAGGTATTGCTAAATCTGTATTAAAACCATCTCAATTAGCTAAATTTAATGTAGCTGTTGTTGTAGCAGGAGTAGCATTAAATGCTATCTCTTGTTGGGGAACTTAGTTCGATATAGTAGGAAAAGTATTTTATAGTAGATTGAACTAGGAAGATACAACGTAATTAAGATATTCGTATTGCTTTTTAGCTATTCTCTAAAAAGCAATACGTCTTGTTCTAATTTCAATATACTATGATATAAGTTATCCCTACCCTATCTTGGTTAGATTAAGTCGTGAATCAGGAGGTTAAGTGATGAACTACAATGTAAAATATCTCTTATCAGGAATATTTATTATAGTCTTTATAGGTTTTCTAGTCTGGATGCGTTATTTTAATCAGAAGAAGGAAGAAGCGCATTCGGATGTGTCTTTTGAAGCGAGGTTAGATAGTGAGGTCAAGACCTTATATAAACAACTAGGATTGGGTGAGGAACCTAACTATTTCTTAGCTTATCGCTACTTACACCCTTGGTTTAATCTAGCGATTTTACCACCAACAGTTGAAATTTTCTTAACTAAAATAGCGCTGGTGATGGTAACTCCAGATGAACTACTGATAAGAAATCTTGGAAATGGGATGACTTTCACAAATGAGCATCATCACGATTTGCGGCAAGGACTTATCCGCATTCCAAAATCAGAGATGAAAGAATTTGAGATTCGCAACTGGAAAAGAGTTTTTATATTTGGCGATTTTTTGACAATTAAAACAAGCCAACATAGCTATTATTTACAGGTTAGAGATGATGGACTTCAAAAAGGAAGTCTTTCTACCAAACATTTCTCCGACTTGAAACGACAAGATTTTCTAGGATTATTGACAGATAATCGAACATTCTGATAGACAATTGCCTAAAAAACAAATCTCCGAACGTTCAAACATTCAAAAACCACACAGTGTTTCTTTCAACTTGATTGTATTCAAGATTGGAATGACAGTGTGGTTTTATTTAGAAGTTAGTTTTAGCTAGCCTCGTCTCTTCACGGGAGGTATCTCTATGAAAAAAATCAGTCATCTTTGTATGTTTCTGCTGTTGCTGTGTACCACTTTTTTTGTTTTTAATGTAAACTACACACGTGAAGCGGTTCGGATTCGGGAAATGGGAAAGACTGTAGATTCTTTGGATTTGTATTTGAAAGATATTAACGAACCTGCAGCGTCTGTTCTTCGATTTTTTGAGGATGTATCAAAGGAGTACAAAGTCTCCATCATCAAAACAGACAGTGGTGATGAGGTAATCAAGTCTGGTGTTTTTGATAAAGATACCTTCCCCTACCAAGAGTTTGGGATTTCTTCTCTTGATTTTACCACAGATGGTGAAGGAGTCTACAGTAATAAAGAAATTTCTAATAAACTTGGTACGATACCGACCTTTCTAAAAGTCAAGCCTATTCAGCTTATAACTTTTCAAACCTATATCAAGGATACATCTCGTAGTTTAAATGGTCGCTATACGATAACTTCTACACAAGAGATGGATAAGGATAGGATTGTACAGAAATGGAGCGATTTTTTCAAGATAGACCAGGCTACTTTGCTAGAGCCTACCTATAAAAGTGCAGTGGAAGTCATAAATCGAGATTTGCTTTTATCTGCCATTGTTTTTGTCTTGGCTATTTTACTTCTTGTGTTAGTAACAGTTTATCAGCCGATGATGGAGATGAAACGAGTGGGGGTTCAAAAGTTACTTGGTTTTCAAAGCGGAGCGATTTTAGCTTGTTTTGTAAAGACTAATTTTTATCTTCTCTTGGGTGGAAGTCTTGTCATTGACTTGGGACTATTTTTAGTGCTGGACTACAGGCCAAAACTTCTGTTCCCAAGTTTACTCTTATCCCAATTTCTGCTTTTACAGTTGTATTTGTTCATCAGTTGGCTGACCTACCTGATGATTCAGAAAATGACAGTTAGTTCCATGTTGAAAGGTTTTTCATCTGTCAAACTTGGTCTCATCTTCAATTATGTGATGAAAATAGGGACAACTATTTTACTGACGGCCTTACTGATTGGGGTAGGCAGAAGTCTAGAACAAGAAAACAAAGAACTTGCTTATCAGCAACAGTGGGTAAGCCAAGGGAATTACTTGACCTTAGAAACCTTCCAACTCAATGATAACCTGTGGCAAGAAGAGCTAGCAGGTTCAGGGAAATCTACAGATTATTTCTACCAATTTTATCAAGATTTGCTAGCAAAAATACAAGTAAATTATGTGCGAAGTGCGAGTCTTCCTATCAAACCAGTCATCAAAGCAGAACAAGTGCAGCAGTACCAACTGCCTGATAAGGTAGATGTTTACTATGCTAATAGCAATTTTCTAAAGAGCAAGGGATTCAAGTTACCAGATAACAGCACTAAAAAAGTTATTTTAATGCCAGCCAGTGATAAAGGACAAGAAGGTAAGAATCAGTTCTTGGGAAAATCCATCGCCTATCTTTCTCTGAGGTATGAAGATCAGCAAAAGCAAACAATAGAAGATATGGATGTAGAAATTGCCTACTATGAAGGAGATTGGTCATTCTTCCCTTATAATAATGAGCGAAAGGAAAATCTCCACAATCCAATTATTAGTCTGGTAAATGATCAAGACATGATGTGGGAAGAAAAGACTCGCTTGTCAACGACAGGTTTAAACAACCCGATGAAAGTTGAAAATACAGAACAAAATCAAAAAGTGATTACGGAGTTAGTTGAGAAATTATCAGATGGGAATTATTTAAAATTTTCATCGCTTCAAGCCATTCAACAAGAGAAAGTAGATTCTTATCGAGATGCAGTTCGAAATCTTAATATACTCTTTGCTTTGTTTGGTCTCCTTAGCATGATGATTTCCTACTTCTTACTAGTAACAACTTTCTTATTGAAGCGCAGGGACATCATTACCAAGAAATTTATGGGGTGGAAACTGGTCGATCGCTACCGCCCTCTCCTCGTTTTGCTCTTGTTGGGCTATAGTCTCCCTCTTCTAGTATTGATTTTCTTTGCCCATGCGCTCTTGCCACTCCTGCTGTTTGCAGGCTTTACATGTCTGGATATACTATTTGTGCTAGTCTTGGCTTCTAGGATGGAGAAAAGAAGTCTAGTAGAATTATTGAAAGGGGGCATCTTATGATTGAGTTAGAAAATATTACCAAAACCATTGGAGGAAAAGTGATTTTGGCTCACTTGTCTCTCAGGATTGATCAGGGAGATTTGGTTGCCATTGTTGGCAAGAGTGGCAGTGGTAAGTCGACCTTGTTAAATTTATTAGGTTTGATAGATGGTGATTATAGCGGACGGTATGAGATTTTTGGTCAGACAAATCTAGCGGTCAATTCTGCTAAGTCGCAAACAATAATCCGTGAGCATATCTCTTATCTGTTTCAAAATTTTGCCCTGATTGATGATGAAACGGTCGAGTACAATCTCATGCTGGCGCTGAAATATGTGAAATTTTCTAAGAAAGACAAGCTCAAAAAGGTGGAAGAGATTTTAGAGAGAGTAGGTTTGCCAGCTACTTTGCATCAAAAGGTTTCCGAGTTGTCTGGTGGCGAACAACAACGAATTGCAGTTGCTAGAGCCATCTTAAAACCCAGCCAGTTGATTTTAGCCGATGAACCAACAGGTTCTCTGGATCCTGAAAATAGAGATTTGGTCTTGAAGTTTCTCTTAGAGATGAATCGCGAGGGGAAAACAGTTATTATTGTGACCCACGATACTTATGTAGCCCAACAATGTCATCGGATCATTGAATTGGGCGAGGGGAAATGAGTTCATTCAGCTCCTTTTGACTGACTGAATACTCATGCTTCACAGAGAGAAATAGCATAAATACGCCTAGGAATGACATTTTTATGTAGTATTTCTAGGTTTTTTTGTTTCAAATTGAAAAATTTTTCAATTTAGGCTTGACAAACGATGAGGATAGGAGTATTATTTATACAACTAAAAAGAATAAACATAAAGGAGGCTCTGTTATGAATAAGATGAAGAAGGTGTTGATGACGATGTTTGGTTTAGTGATGCTCCCCCTACTATTTGCTTGTAGTAACAATCAATCGGCTGGAATTGAAGCCATCAAGTCCAAAGGAAAATTGGTTGTAGCCCTCAATCCAGATTTTGCTCCATTTGAATACCAAAAAGTGGTTGATGGGAAAAATCAGATTGTGGGTTCAGATATCGAATTAGCCAAGGCTATCGCAACAGAACTAGGTGTCGAATTGGAACTATCTCCCATGAGTTTTGACAATGTACTGGCTAGTGTTCAATCAGGAAAAGCCGATCTTGCCATATCTGGTGTTTCTAAGACAGATGAACGGAGCAAGGTGTTTGACTTTTCAATTCCCTACTATACTTCAAAAAATAAGCTCATTGTCAAAAAATCTGATTTAGCCACTTATCAGTCTGTCAACGACTTGGCGCAGAAAAAGGTCGGAGCGCAGAAAGGTTCGATTCAAGAGACGATGGCGAAAGATTTGCTACAAAATTCTTCCCTCGTATCTCTGCCTAAAAATGGGAATTTAATTACAGATTTAAAGTCAGGGCAAGTGGATGCCGTTATCTTTGAAGAACCTGTTGCCAAGGGATTTGTGGAAAATAATCCTGATTTAGCAATTGCAGACCTCAATTTTGAAAAAGAGCAAGATGATTCCTACGCGGTCGCCATGAAAAAAGATAGCAAGGAATTGAAAGAGGCAGTCGATAAAACCATTCAAAAGTTGAAGGAGTCTGGGGAATTAGACAAACTCATTGAGGATGCATTTAAAGCGTCCATTGAAAAATAGAAAGAAGGAAAAGAACATGAGTAAAGAAAAAGTAATTTTGGCCTATTCTGGCGGTTTGGACACATCAGTTGCTATTACCTGGCTGAAGAAAGACTATGATGTTGTTGCAGTTTGTATGGATGTGGGTGAAGGGAAAGACTTAGATTTCATCCATGATAAGGCTCTCAAGGTTGGGGCAGTCGAATCTTATGTCATTGATGTTAAGGACGAATTTGCTACAGATTATGTGCTAGTGGCTCTTCAGTCACATGCCTATTATGAACAAAAGTATCCCTTGGTATCTGCCTTGAGCCGCCCTCTTATTTCTAAAAAATTGGTTGAAATCGCGCATCAGACAGGAGCGACTACAATTGCTCATGGTTGTACAGGTAAGGGGAATGACCAAGTGCGTTTTGAAGTATCGATTGCAGCCTTGGATCCCAATTTAAAAGTGATTGCGCCAGTTCGTGAATGGAAATGGTCTCGTGAGGAAGAAATTCACTATGCTAAGGAAAATGGGGTGCCTGTTCCTGCTGACCTTGACAATCCCTACTCTGTTGACCAAAATCTTTGGGGACGTGCCAATGAGTGTGGTATTTTGGAAAATCCATGGAATCAGGCTCCAGAAGAAGCCTTTGGTATCACAACTTCTCCAGAGCAAGCTCCAGATACGCCAGAGTACATTGATATTGAGTTTAGTGAAGGTGTCCCTGTTTCCCTCAATGGAGAAGGGTTAAAATTGGCAGATTTGATTCAAAAACTCAATGAAATAGCTGGAAAACATGGAGTCGGCCGGATTGACCACGTGGAAAATCGTTTGGTTGGGATTAAATCAAGAGAAATCTATGAATGTCCAGGGGCAGTGACCTTACTGACAGCTCATAAGGAAATCGAGGACTTGACGCTTGTGAGAGAAGTGGCTCATTTTAAACCAATTATAGAAAATGAATTATCAAATCTCATTTATAATGCTTTGTGGTTTAGTCCAGCTACGCAAGCCTTGATTGCTTATATTAAAGAAACTCAAAAAGTTGTCAATGGGACTGCAAAAGTCAAACTCTATAAAGGGAGTGCTCAGGTTGTAGCTCGGAAATCACCAAATTCTCTTTACGATGAAAATTTGGCGACTTATACTAGTGCGGATACCTTTGACCAAGATGCGGCTGTTGGCTTTATTAAGTTGTGGGGACTTCCAACCAAGGTTCATTCTGAGATTCAAAAAAGCGCCAAATAGGACGATTGGATAGAGAGGTGGATGTGATATGGCTAAGAATACAAAATTATGGGGTGGTCGCTTTGAAGGTACTGTCGAAGACTGGGTAGAGCGCTTTGGTGCGAGTATATCTTTTGACCAGAAATTAGCTAAATTTGATGTGATTGGTTCTTTAGCCCACGTTCAGATGTTGGGCCAGACAGGCATTTTGAGTTTGGAGGAGTCAGAAAAGATTCAAGCAGGCTTGAAAGAGCTTTTAGAAGAGCTAGAGGCAGGTCAACTTGACTTTGATATTTCAAACGAAGATATTCATATGAATATGGAAGTGTTACTGACAGAAAAAATTGGTCCCCTTGCAGGGAAGTTACATACGGCTCGTTCTCGAAATGACCAAGTTGCGACAGATATGCACTTGTATCTCAAGGAGCAACTAGGTCATGTCCTAGATAAACTGGCTCATCTCAAGGGTGTTTTATTAGACTTGGCGGAAAATCATGTGGAGACGATCATGCCGGGCTATACCCATCTGCAACATGCCCAGCCTATTAGTTTTGCCCACCACCTGATGGCTTACTACAATATGTTTCAAAGAGACAGTGAACGTTTTGAATTTAACCAGAAGCATACAGACCTATGCCCTCTAGGTGCGGCAGCTTTGGCAGGGACGACTTTCCCCATTGATCGCCAATTGTCTAGCGATTTGTTGAAGTTTAAGCAACCTTATACAAATTCTTTGGATGCGGTTAGTGACCGTGATTTTATCTTAGAATTTCTATCCAATGCCAGTATACTCATGATGCATATGAGCCGTTTTTGTGAAGAAATGATCAATTGGTGTAGCTTTGAGTACCAATTCATTACCTTGTCAGATACATTTACAACAGGTTCCTCTATTATGCCACAAAAGAAAAATCCAGATATGGCTGAGTTGATTCGAGGAAAGACTGGTAGAGTTTATGGGAATCTGTTTGGACTGTTGACAGTCATGAAGTCCTTGCCTTTAGCTTATAATAAGGATTTGCAAGAGGATAAGGAAGGAATGTTTGACACGGTCGAAACGATTTTAAATTCCCTTGATGTGTTGGCAGGTATGTTATCTAGCTTGCAGGTAAACAAGGAAAAAATGCAAGAATCTACAGAGAAGGACTTTTCAAATGCGACTGAGTTGGCAGATTATTTGGCAGGGAAAGGTTTGCCGTTTAGAGAAGCTCATGAGGTTGTGGGAAGATTAGTGCTAGACTCTATCAAGTCTGCTAAAAATATTCAAGATTGGACTTTGGAGGAATTACAAACCTATCATTCCCTCATTGCCGAGGATATCTATGTCTACTTACAACCTAAAACTGCTGTTCAAAGACGAAATTCCTTGGGAGGTACAGGATTTGACCAAGTGAAATACCAGATTGCAGTCGCTAAGAAAGCAAATGAAGCTAGAAAGTGATAGATTGATAAGAGCTTGGTAGATTATCAGCCTCTTTCTTGTCTTCTCTAACCAAGCATGTTATAATGAATACTGCTCAAGCGACCTTCAATCGTTGAAGCACACACGACCTTCAATCGTGAATAAACGAATAGATGGGAGACTTACCATGAGTGATAACTCTAAAACACGTGTTGTTGTAGGGATGAGTGGTGGTGTTGATTCGTCGGTGACGGCTCTTCTTCTCAAGGAGCAGGGCTACGATGTAATCGGTATCTTCATGAAGAACTGGGATGACACAGATGAAAACGGCGTCTGTACGGCGACCGAAGATTACAAGGATGTGGCTGCGGTGGCAGACCAGATTGGCATTCCTTACTACTCTGTAAACTTTGAAAAAGAGTACTGGGACCGCGTTTTTGAGTATTTCCTAGCGGAATACCGTGCAGGACGCACGCCAAATCCAGATGTCATGTGTAACAAGGAAATCAAGTTTAAGGCCTTTTTGGACTATGCCATGACCTTGGGGGCAGACTATGTAGCGACTGGGCACTATGCCCGAGTAGCGCGTGATGAGGATGGAATTGTTCACATGCTTCGTGGTGTGGACAATGGCAAGGATCAGACCTATTTCCTCAGCCAACTTTCGCAAGAACAACTTCAAAAAACCATGTTCCCACTAGGACATTTGGAAAAGTCTGAAGTTCGAAAACTAGCAGAAGAAGCGGACCTTGCGACTGCTAAGAAGAAAGACTCGACAGGGATTTGCTTTATCGGAGAAAAGAACTTTAAAAATTTCCTCAGCAACTACCTGCCAGCTCAGCCTGGTCGCATGATGACTGTAGATGGTCGCGATATGGGCGAGCATGCAGGTCTTATGTACTATACGATTGGTCAGCGTGGTGGGCTGGGTATCGGTGGGCAACATGGCGGTGACAATGCTCCTTGGTTCGTTGTCGGAAAAGACCTGAGTAAGAATATCCTCTATGTCGGCCAAGGTTTCTACCATGATTCACTCATGTCAACAAGTCTAGAAGCTAGTCAAGTTCACTTTACTCGTGAGATGCCAGAGGAGTTTACGCTCGAATGCACAGCAAAATTCCGCTACCGTCAGCCTGATTCTAAGGTGACTGTCCATGTCAAAGGAGATAAGGCAGAGGTTATCTTTGCAGAACCGCAACGCGCGATTACACCAGGACAGGCAGTTGTCTTTTACGATGGCGAAGAGTGTCTCGGTGGCGGTTTGATTGACAATGCTTACCGTGACGGACAAGTTTGTCAGTACATTTAGATTGACAAATTTTCTCAATTTGCTACAATAATAAAAGCAATAGAAATGATGGTCAAAGCTCATGGATGTTGCAGGCTTTTTTGTCCTGCACTTCTTTGGAGTTTTGACTGTTTTTGTGTCGTTTAATGGAAAGGATAGGAATGACTCAACAAGACTTTCGGACAAAAGTAGGAAATACAGTTTTTGGTGTTCGGGCGACAGCTTTGATTCTTCAAAATCGCAAGCTTCTAGTTACCAAAAATAAGGGCAAGTATTATACTATCGGCGGTGCGATTCAAGTCAATGAAAGCACGGAAGACGCGGTAGTCCGTGAAGTGAGGGAAGAACTGGGTGTCAAAGCCCAAGCTGGGCAGCTAGCTTTTGTGGTTGAAAATCGTTTTGAACAGGACGGTGTTTCCTATCACAATATCGAGTTTCATTATTTGGTAGACTTGCTTGAAGATGCCCCATTAACCATGCAGGAAGATGAGAAAACGCAACCTTGTGAGTGGATTGACTTGGACCAGCTTCAGGATTTCCAACTAGTCCCAGCCTTTTTAAAAACAGCCTTACCAGATTGGGACGGCCAACTAAGACACATTCATCTTGAGGAATAGGAGAGAAAAGGATGGTTAAGCTTATTGCCCATGTACTTGTTCATAGTGGTGATGAATATTTGCTCATTCAGCGTTCGGAAATTAAAAGAGGACAACCCAATGTTTATCCAACTTACTGGGATATTCCTGGTGGCGGGGTTGAAAAGGGTGAACTTCCGCGAGATGGAGTTCTTAGAGAATGTATTGAAGAAGCGGGAGTTAGGCTAGATAGCAGTTCGCTCAAACTTCTTCACGAAGATAGTCAACTGGATACCTCTAAGGATACTGTCTTTACTCGCTTAGTTTATAAAGCAGAGTGGGTTGGGGAGAAGCCAATTATCAGATTAGATTCTGAAGAGCATACGCACTTTAAATGGGTTACTATGGCTCAAGCTCTAGAGGAGGAGAAGTTAGTTCCTTATTTGCGAGAAATTTTTGAAAGGTTAAAAAATGACATATAATTTTACTGAAGAATACGATATTATTGTAATCGGTGCGGGACACGCTGGGGTAGAAGCATCCCTAGCTGCTAGTCGTATGGGTTGTAAGGTCTTACTTGCGACCATCAACATTGAAATGCTGGCTTTCATGCCTTGTAACCCCTCTATCGGTGGTTCTGCCAAGGGAATTGTCGTGCGTGAAGTCGATGCCCTCGGTGGCGAGATGGCCAAAACTATTGACAAGACTTACATCCAGATGAAGATGCTCAACACAGGGAAGGGTCCTGCCGTTCGTGCCCTTCGTGCGCAGGCTGACAAGGAGCTTTACTCTAAGGAAATGCGCAAGACGGTTGAAAATCAAGAAAATCTGACCCTTCGTCAGACCATGATTGATGAGATTTTGGTTGAAGACGGTAAAGTTGTTGGTGTGCGTACAGCGACCCATCAAGAATATGCTGCTAAAGCCGTTATCGTGACGACAGGGACTGCCCTCCGTGGGGAAATCATCATCGGAGACCTCAAGTACTCGTCAGGTCCTAATCACAGCCTAGCTTCTATTAACCTTGCTGACAATCTCAAGGAACTGGGCCTCGAAATCGGTCGTTTCAAGACAGGAACCCCTCCACGTGTCAAGGCTTCTTCAATCAACTACGACGTGACAGAGATTCAGCCAGGAGACGAAGCGCCAAATCACTTCTCATATACTTCACGTGATGAGGACTATGTAAAGGACCAAGTGCCATGCTGGTTGACCTACACCAACGGTACAAGTCATGAGATTATCCAAAACAACCTCCACCGTGCGCCTATGTTTACAGGTGTGGTAAAGGGAGTGGGACCTCGTTACTGTCCGTCGATTGAAGACAAGATTGTGCGCTTTGCGGACAAGGAACGTCACCAACTCTTCCTTGAGCCAGAAGGGCGCAATACAGAGGAAGTCTATGTCCAAGGCCTCTCAACCAGTCTACCTGAGGATGTCCAGCGTGACTTGGTTCATTCCATCAAAGGTTTGGAAAATGCAGAGATGATGCGGACAGGTTATGCCATCGAGTATGATATGATCTTGCCTCATCAGTTGCGTGCAACTCTGGAAACCAAGAAAATCTCAGGTCTTTTCACTGCTGGTCAGACAAATGGAACGTCAGGATACGAAGAAGCTGCTGGCCAAGGGATTATCGCGGGCATTAACGCCACTCTGAAAGTTCAAGGCAAGCCTGAGTTGATTTTGAAGCGCAGTGACGGTTATATCGGGGTCATGATTGACGATTTGGTGACCAAGGGAACTATTGAACCATACCGCCTCTTGACCAGCCGTGCTGAATACCGTCTTATCCTCCGTCATGACAATGCTGATATGCGTTTGACTGAGATGGGACGTGAGATTGGGCTTGTTGACGATGAACGCTGGGCTCGTTTTGAAATCAAGAAAAATCAATTTGACAATGAGATGAAGCGACTAGACAGCATCAAACTCAAGCCAGTCAAGGAAACCAATGCCAAGGTTGAGGAGATGGGCTTCAAGCCGTTGACAGATGCAGTGACAGCCAAGGAATTCCTTCGTCGCCCAGAAGTTTCTTACCAAGATGTGGTGGCCTTTATCGGACCAGCTGCAGAGGAATTGGATGACAAGATTATTGAATTGATTGAAACAGAAATCAAGTACGAAGGCTATATTTCCAAAGCCATGGATCAGGTTGCCAAGATGAAACGCATGGAAGAAAAACGCATTCCAGCCAATATTGACTGGGATGACATTGACTCTATCGCAACCGAAGCCCGTCAGAAGTTCAAACTCATCAATCCAGAAACCATCGGCCAAGCCAGCCGTATTTCGGGAGTAAACCCAGCAGATATTTCTATTTTGATGGTGTATCTTGAAGGTAAAAATCGTAGTATTTCTAAAAATCAAGAAAAGAAAGCATAGAGAAAAACAGCTCCGAAAAATCGGGGCTGTTTTATTATTTATTCTTCATCGGGTGTGAGGATCATCGGGATGATAATCGGTTCACGTTCTGTATTTTCATAGAGGAAGGGGCGAATTGCGTTGACAATGGCACCATTGACAGATTGCACGCTAGCGTCCTTGTTTTTCAGTGCGATACGAATGGCATTGAAAAGGATGCGCTGGCTTTGGCGAATCAAGTCGCCAGACTCTCTCATGTAGACAAAGCCTCGGCTGAGGATGTCTGGACCAGATAGAATCATCTGTGACTTGAAGTCAACAGTTGCGACTGCTAGAACGACACCGTCTTCAGATAGATCACGACGATCTTTGAGGACAGCAGCACCGATTTCACCGATACGATTTCCATCGACATAGATGTCTTGGGCGTTGAAGTGACCTGCTATACGAGCAGAATCTGCAGTAAGGGCAAGCACATCACCATTGCTCATGATAAAGATATTGTCCTTCTCAACACCAGTATCCACTGCTAGTCCAGCGTGGACTTTTTGCATGCGGTATTCACCGTGGACAGGCATGAAGTATTTTGGCTTAATCAAGCGGAGCATGAGTTTTTGCTCTTGCTGGCCACCGTGTCCAGATGTATGGATATTGTTAACCTTACCGTGGATAACTTCGACACCAGCTTCTGAAATGATGTTAATCAGCTTGTTGACGCTAGTAGTGTTTCCAGGGATTGGGCTTGAAGAGAAGATGACCGTATCGCCTGGTTGGAGTTGCACCTGACGGTGGGTTCCGTTGGCGATACGAGAGAGGGCAGCCATAGGTTCACCCTGACTACCTGTACAGAGGATCAGAATTTCTCCTGCAGGGTAGTCTTTGATTTCATTTGGCTCGATAAAGGTTCCCTTAGGAGCTTTGATGTAGCCAAGATCGATTCCGTTGACAATGGCCTTTTCCATCGAACGACCAAAGACCGCAATCTTACGCCCAGTCTTAACAGCAGCCTCTGTTGCTTGTTGGAGACGGAAGATATTTGAGGCAAAGGATGCAAAGATGATACGTCCCTCTATGCCTTGGATAATCTTCATGATGGACTGGCCAACGACTTTTTCAGAGTTGGTAAAGGTTGGCACTTCCGCATTTGTTGAGTCAGACAGGAGACAGAGGACACCTTCTTCACCAAGAGCTGCCATACGGTGCAAGTCCGCAGGTTCACCAACTGGTGTTAAGTCAAACTTGAAGTCACCCGTACAGACAATTTTCCCTTGAGGAGTATGAATGACAATCCCCAAAGGCTCTGGAATAGAGTGAGTCGTTCTAAAGAAAGTTGCCTTGAGATTTTTAAAGGTCAACTCAGTGTTGTGGTTGATTTCGTAAAGTTTAGCGTTGCGCAAGAGGCCGTGTTCTTCGAGCTTCCCACGGATCAAAGCCAAGGCAAGTGGTCCAGCATAGATAGGGACATTTGCTTGCTTGAGCAGGAATGGAATTCCACCAATGTGGTCCTCGTGTCCGTGTGTGATTAAGACAGCCTTGACGCGGTCGATATTGTCCACGATGTATGAGTAATCAGGAATGACATAGTCGATACCAAGCAAGTCATCTTCTGGGAATTTAATCCCAGCATCGACGATGATAATCTCATCTTGGTATTCAATTCCGTAAGTGTTTTTCCCGATTTCTCCCAGACCACCGATGGCAAAAACACCGACTTCTTCAGGTTTAAGAGTATAGACCATATTAGAACTCCGTGATTTCGAAGGCGCCAGTTTCTTTTTCGTAATCTAGCAATTTGTCAGACAAGAGTTCGATATACTCGATATTGTACTCTGGGCGATTTTCTTCGACAAGTTGGCGAGCAGCGATACGGCCCTCAAGTTCTGAGCTGGCATCGATGTCTAGGTAAAGTGCGCGTGTTGTTTCACGACGTGGGCTACGTTCTTTTGTTTCTTGATAAAAAACTTTGTAAATCATATAGTTCCTTTCTATTTTACAGGTCAGCTTATTCCAAACTTTTAGCAGAGATTTGCTTGATTTCATTCCATTTTGTGTCTAGATTGACCTTGATTCGTTACAATTGTTTCAATTATAACATAAAATGAAAAATTAGTAAAAGACGGAAACGAGAAAGTCATAGAGTCCTTTGGTAAGCGCTTGCAACCTCGAAAAGTATATGCTATAATAATAGAAAGAAATAGTCTAAGCTGGAAAGGAAATAATTCGGAAACTATATTGTTTAGTGCTATTGTCATTATTTTTAACTTATAGATACTATTGATGTATTTGATAGTATGAACTCAATAAGAAAGTATTCTACGATGAAACATAAGTTTAGTTTTATTTTGATTGTTTTGGCTTTTTTTACTACGACTTTATTTGCTATTTATAGTTCTGCTTCAGCACTAGAGTCTAATCACAGAGTAGAATATTCTTGGTTATCTGAATTGGATAAAGTTACCGAATTGAATGAACATGGTTTCCCTGTAGTTAGATTAGATAAAGCAGAGGAGCTTGGTTTAGATAATGAAGCTTTGGAGGTAGGGCGTGTTTTAAACGAAATCGTAACGGATATAGAGACTAACGGAGAGTCAACTGCTTTGGCTAGAATGGATCGCTCTCTTTTTTCTATAGGCTCTTATGGTAATTATTGTGGTTATGGAAATAATGGATATTCTATTCCAGCTATTGATGATTTAGATATGGCTTGTTTCTATCATGATAAGTGTTTTAAGGGATTTTTAGCAGATAATAGAAGTTGCAATGCCGCATTCCTAACAAGATTATCTCCTATTGTAGCAAATAATGCTTGGAATACAACTAAAGGAGCATATGCAAGAGCAGCTGTGGTTCTATTTTCTAGATTCGTATAAGACCAAGTTTTTGTAAAATATGAGTTGTTACGTAAAAGTGTTGATATGAGTATTGGTGTCTATGAACAGAATCTTATTTTATAAGTTTTAACTTATCTTTTAAGGTTTCTGTTTATAGGCGCTTGTAGATGTGTTTATGTCTTTAAAAAATATATTTGCGATATTAAAAATGGATACTTATGCAATATTTCACTTTACTTATTAAGATAATTTTAAACTAAGGAGGTTCCCTATGTATGACTTATTTGCTTTTGCTATCGGAGTTCGTTTGCTAGCTTTTATCGTTTTTGTTGCTTGTGTTTATGGAGGGAATCTTCTATTTGCCAAACTGGAACGACGACAAAGCAAGTTCTTGTGGAAGATTACCTTTGTGACTCTCTATTCGCTTTTTCTCCTCCTTGTAACCTATGTCGTTTGGTTTGTATTTTTCTTTGGATTAAATGCTTAGATGCCCTGCTCATGCTGGGGCATTTTTGTTTAGGGGAAAAGAAAATTCCACCCCATCTATCAAGATGAGGCGGTTTTGCATTTTTCTAAAATGACATGACAATGGAATTTTCAGAGCTTATTAGTTTTGTGTTAATGATTCTTCTGTTCAAAAATAGAGTTGAAGCATAAAAATAAAACAATACAAACAGATAAATCAATTGGTAAAGGGATAGTAGTAATGTTTAAATCATTGAGAATGTTGAGAAAACTGTAAGAGATGAAGAAGATAAAATTTATCCTTCTAAAAATGTGTCTTTTATCTAGCATGACTTACCAAACTTTTTACGGAGATCTTTCCCAATGGTATAAGCTGCCATAAATAAAGCGATACCAACACCTACACCAAAACCACCCTTGATTTCTTGCAATTCCTTATTAGTAATTTCACGATAGTTGTTCAAACCTTTCATCATATTAATCTCCTCCTAAAAAATAACCAGCTGCCAAACCAGAACCTACAAGTGCTGTTCCACCTGCAATAGCTTTCCAAGATACTGCTACTCCAAAGATAATCAAGGGAGCGAGACCGCCATCAATATCTGATAATTCATTTTCAGATAGGGATAAAAATTGATTGTCAAGAACGTCAAAATTTGTCATTGAACTTTCCTCCTTTTTTCTTGTTCACTTTTATATTCGTAAAGTAAAAGAAAAAGTGAGCATTTTTTTAATTTTATTTGCGAATTATTTTTTGTTTAAGTATAGGCATTTTGTTTGGGGATAAAGAAAATTCCCATGTGCCAGCTTTTGTAGTATAATAGTAAGCAGACCAAAAGATAGGAATGTGTTATGAAAGTATTAGCTTTTGATACGTCCAGCAAGGCTCTTTCTCTAGCTATTTTAGAGGACAAGCAGGTTCTTGCCGAGACGACTATTAACATCAAGAAAAATCACAGTATTACCCTCATGCCTGCCATCGATTTTTTGATGGCAAGTTTGGATTGGACACCCAAGGACTTGAATCGAATCGTGGTGGCAGAGGGGCCAGGTAGCTACACAGGTTTGCGAATTGCGGTAGCCACTGCCAAGACGCTGGCTCATACTCTGAACATTGAGTTAGTTGGTATGTCTAGCCTCTTGGCTCTGGTGCCCTACCAACAAGAAGGCTTGTTCGTCCCTTTGATGGATGCGCGTCGCAACAATGTTTATGCAGGATTTTATGAAAATGCTAAACCTGTCATGCCAGAAGCGCACTTACCCTTTGAGCGAGTGATTGAGTTAATCAAGGGTGCTAGTCAGGTTACCTTTGTCGGAGAGGTTTTCCCTTTTGTGGAGCAGATTCAAGAACACTTGCCAAGGACTAATTTCAAAGAAACCTTGCCTAATGCAGCCAATCTTGCTCTTTTGGCTTGGGACAAGGAAGCAGCCTCCTTACATGATTTTGTGCCAAATTACCTCAAACGAGTTGAAGCTGAGGAAAACTGGCTTAAGAATCACACCGAGTCTGGCGAGTCTTACATTAAACGTCTATGATAGAAATCAAACGAATCCAACAGCAACCTGACTTGGCTCAAGCCATCTACGCTGTCATGGTGGATGTTTATCCAGTCAGTCCTTGGACGCTGGAACAAATCCAAGCAGACCTGTCTCAGGATCAGACTTGGTATGCTCTAGCCTATGATGGGACAGAAGTGATTGGTTTTTTAGCTGTGCAGGAGAATCTTTTTGAGGCAGAAGTCCTGCAAATCGTTGTCAAACAAACCTATCAGGGTCAGGGAATTGCGTCAGCCTTGTTTGCTCAATTGCCGATAGACAAGGAAATGTTCCTCGAAGTTAGAAGGTCAAATCATCGAGCGCAAGCATTTTACAAGAAAGAAAAGATGGTGGTCATCGCTGAGCGAAAGGCCTATTACCATGATCCAGTCGAGGACGCCATTATCATGAAGAGAGAAATAGATGAAGGATAGATATATTTTAGCATTTGAGACATCCTGTGATGAGACTAGTGTTGCCGTCTTGAAAAACGACGATGAGCTCTTGTCCAATGTCATTGCTAGTCAAATTGAGAGCCACAAACGTTTTGGGGGCGTGGTTCCAGAAGTAGCCAGTCGTCACCATGTCGAGGTCATTACAGCCTGCATCGAGGAGGCACTGGCAGAAGCAGGGATTACGGAAGAGGACGTGACAGCTGTGGCGGTTACTTATGGACCGGGCTTGGTCGGGGCCTTACTAGTTGGCTTGTCAGCTGCCAAGGCCTTTGCTTGGGCGCATGGACTTCCACTGATTCCTGTTAATCACATGGCTGGTCACCTCATGGCAGCTCAGAGCGTGGAGCCTTTGGACTTTCCCTTGCTAGCCCTCTTGGTCAGCGGTGGACACACAGAGTTAGTTTATGTTTCCGAGGCTGGTGACTACAAGATTGTTGGAGAAACGCGAGATGACGCGGTTGGTGAGGCCTATGATAAGGTCGGCCGTGTCATGGGTTTGACCTATCCTGCAGGTCGTGAGATTGACGAGCTAGCTCATCAGGGGCAGGATATTTATGATTTCCCCCGTGCCATGATTAAGGAAGATAATCTAGAATTTTCATTCTCAGGTTTGAAATCTGCCTTTATCAATCTTCATCATAATGCCGAGCAAAAGGGAGAAAGCTTGTCCACAGAGGATTTGTGTGCTTCTTTCCAAGCAGCTGTCCTGGATATTCTCATGGCTAAAACTAAGAAGGCTTTGGAGAAATACCCTGTTAAGATTCTTGTCGTGGCAGGTGGTGTGGCAGCCAATAAAGGTCTCAGAGAACGACTAGCAGCCGAAATCACAGATGTCAAGGTCATCATTCCACCCCTGCGTCTCTGTGGAGACAATGCAGGCATGATTGCCTATGCTAGCGTCAGCGAGTGGAACAAAGAAAATTTTGCAAGCTTGGATCTCAATGCTAAACCAAGTCTCGCTTTTGATACTATGGAATAAGTAGTCAGCTTAAGGCTGGCTTTTTTGCCCTCTCAAATGTCAGAATATTTTGACAAATGATTGTAAATAATGATATACTATATAAAAAATAGGAGATGGTCAGATGATTGAGAGAATGGAATTGGGAGAATTTTACAAGGAATTGCGCTTGGCGAGAAAGCTCAAGCAGTCAGATGTGGCTTGTGCTGGTCTAACAGCTTCTCAGCTATCCAAGTTTGAACTAGGGCAGTCTATGCTATCTGCTGACAAGCTGATTCTAGCCATCCAAGGGATTAATGTGACCTTCGATGAGTTTGGGCACAAGCTCAACAACTATCAAGAATCTCCACATATGCGAATTGGTAGAAGGGTTGTGGATTGCTTTGCCCATCAAGATATTGCTGGTTTAGAGCAACTGTTGGAGGAAGTCGAGCAAGAACAGATGGCACAGACCTATCGTCGTTTGAATGCTATTGTAATTAAAAACGCACTCCATTCCTTAGATAAGAACTATCCATTGGTAAAAGAAGATAGCGAGTTTTTGACTATCTATCTCTATGCTATTGAGTCTTGGACCTGGTTTGAACTCTATCTCTTTTGCAATACCATGCCCTTCTTGAGCAATCAAGATTTGATATTTTTATCAACTGCTTTAATTGAGAAATCTAAGGAATTTAAAGAGTTAGTACACAATCGGTTGTATATGAAGCAAGGGCTCTTAAATATCTTATCAGAACTCATGGAGCGCAAGCTTTTCTCCTATATCCCAATTTTTGAAGCCGAGTTGGAGAGTATGCTGCGCCCGTATGATGTTTTTGAAAAAGTATTATGGCAATTTTTAAAGAAAATGAGTGTTTTCCTTCAAACTAAGGGAAGCAATCAAAAAGAGATTGAACACTTTATCCAATCTCTGCAAGTATTAGAAAATCCACAATTGATAGCCCTTTTTGAATTGCGTTTGCAGCAATTCAAAGAACTTATTGATTAGTTAGAAATGGCAAAATGATAATAATATCAGCAACGGCTGTCAATAATGTTAAAATTTGTTTTTCATAGTTTCTCCACTCCTCATTAGTAATAACTTTATTATACCAGTGAAATAATCAAATCTAATAAAATCGCAAATCTGAAATTTCTATAAGAAAAAATATCAAATATACGATTTTCTAAAATAAGCCAATTTTCGTGTTATACTGTCCTTGTAAAGTACTTGAAGCAAATCCTAGGTCGCAGAAGTGGTTTACAAGCAAAAACAATTGAAGGAGTATAAAAGATGTTAAATTTACAATTTGCAGAAACAATGGAATTGACAGAAGCTGAGTTGGAGACAGTTTATGGAGGAAGGGCATATCCTCCATTGGAATCTGGTGGAATGGGCGGTCTATGGCAAAACTACTTTAACTTTGCTCCTCCAGCTCCTGAGACTAGACGTCGTTATTGATGTTTAAAGCCCTTGCCTTTTTCTTGGGTAGGGGCTATCTTTATTTCATATATAGGAGAAAATAAAATGGGAAAGATAACTTCAAGATACTACTTTTTTATAGTAATCCTACTCGTCGTTGCTTACCAGTATCTTAGTGGTCTGGTTTTATCTAGCGACTTTGCTCTTGGTCTATCTGACTTTGGCTATTATCTGTCGGATATGATGTTGAATTTTCTTGTGGTTTTATTTGCTCTTATTGCTATGATTTGGTCGGGAAAATGGCAACAAATCAACAGTAGAAAGTTTAAAGGATCCTATCTTGTCTATTCATTTTTAGCGCTGCTTGCTTTTGTTGTTTGGAATTTCGTTACCTTTTTTCTTTTCCCACCTACTAGAAATGCAATTTCTTATCAACATGCTGCTCCTACTTTTACAGGAGCTACGGCATTTTTGATGTATTTTTTTTATCCTGTGATTGCAGGTCCCATTTTCGAAGACATGATTTATCGTGGATTAGTGATGACAGCTCTGGAGAAAGGGAAGAAATGGGGACTGGATGCACTTGGCTCAGCTATATTATTTGGAATCTTACACATTAGCGGCCATGGTTGGGTCTTGACAGACTTTTTCGTCTATATGGGTGGTGGTCTCATATTTGCAGTCTTGTTTAGAGTGACAAAGTCCATTTATTGGCCTATTGGATTGCATATAGTCTACAATGGTATTGGTCAGATTTTATCGTTGCTGTAATTTCATTTGCTTAGTAATATTTTGGGAGGAGTGTTTCTAGGTGTTTTATCCATCTAGTTTATTTCCTTACTGAATAGTCTTATATTTGTTTGTAATCGCATTTTTAGGTATCCTTTTCATAAAAATGATCTTAGTTTTAGTAACTATTGCTACTAGCTTTGTTTTACTGATATTTCTTCTAGTTGCCTTTGCCATGCTACTAAATATCAGTGAAAATATTTAGCGGAGAATTTGTATAATATATGTTTGAGACTGGATTGCCAGTCTTTTTATGATAGCTACAATCAGCAGACTTTTTTCTCTTTCCTGAATGTGTTATAATAGTCCATGCTGTGGCTGGAACCTTTTCAGCCCATTTATTAAGACAATATGAGGAGAAAGATGAAAGAAAAAGGATTTTGGGAGGGGGCGCAGGCAGCCATGCCAACGGCCCTTGGTTATGTCAGTATTGGCCTTGCCTGCGGGATTATTGGTGCGCCCTATGTGACACCTGTTGAGATGGGCTTGATGAGCCTCTTTGTTTATGCTGGGAGCGCCCAGTTTGCCATGTTGGCCTTGATTGCAGTGCAGGCACCTGTGGCAGCCATTGCCATGACGGTTTTTCTAATCAATTTGCGTCTCTTTTTGTTGAGTTTGCATGCGTCGACCTATTTCCGTCATACCAGTCTCTGGCAAAATATCGGTATGTCTAGCCTTTTGACAGATGAAACCTATGGCGTTTTGATGGGTGAATTGGCCCATACAGACAAGGTCAATCCTATGTGGATGCACGGGAACAATCTCAACAGCTATGTGGCTTGGTTTGTGGGAACAGTTGTCGGAACGGCTCTGGGTGGCCTGCTACCAAATCCAGAAATTTTTGGCTTGGATTTCGCCTTGGTTGGGATGTTCATCGGAATTTTTGCTTCGCAATTCCAGATTATGCAAAGACGGATTCCTGTCCGCAATCTGCTCATTATCCTAGCAGTTGTTGCGGTGTCCTTCTTTTTACTCTTGACAGTGGTATCTCAGTCACTAGCTGTTCTGTTTGCGACCTTACTAGGTTGTACCATGGGGGTGGTTTTAGATGGTCAGTAAGTATCTTTTATTAGCAGTTATTTTCTCTGGCTTGGTGACATGGATTCCCCGTATGATTCCCTTCATCTTGGTCAAGTATAAGGGCTTGCCTGCGATCGTTGAGCGTTTTTTGAAGTTCTTGCCCGTTTCTATTATCTTTGCCTTGATTCTTTCAAGCGTAGTGACAGGTAAGGTTGGCAGCCTTCCTCAAATCAAATGGCTGGACTTCTTAGCCGTCTTTCCAACAGCTTGGGTAGCCTTTCGCTACCGCAATCTAGTCGGGACAGTTCTCTTTGGAGTAGTCTTGATTGCAGTCTTGCGTTTGGTCTTTTAAATCAGCCATAAAGAAAACCTATCACAGAGATAGATATCATATAATGGCATAATTACTTTTTTTCTGATAAGATAATAAGGTATTCTATTTTGGAGGAAATGACATGAAAAAAATCGTTAAATACTCATCTCTTGCTGCCCTAGGGCTTGTTGCTGCAGGTGTGCTAGCAGCTTGCTCAGGTGGTGCTAAGAAAGAGGGAGAAGCAGCTAGCAAGAAAGAAATTATCGTTGCAACTAATGCTACACCAAAACCATTCAACTATGAAGAAAATGGCGAATTGACTGGTTACGAAATTGAAGTGGTTCGCGCTATCTTTAAAGATTCTGACAAATATGATGTCAAGTTTGAGAAGACAGAGTGGTCAGGTGTCTTTGCAGGACTTGATGCTGACCGTTACAATATGGCTGTTAGCAACATCAGCTACACTAAAGAACGTGCTGAAAAATACCTTTATGCAGCTCCAACTGCTAAAAACCCTAACGTTCTTGTAGTGAAAAAAGATGACCCTAGCATCAAATCGCTTGATGATATCGGTGGAAAATCAACAGAAGTTGTTCAAGGGACAACATCTGCTAAACAGCTAGAAGACTACAACAAACAACATTCAGATAATCCAACTGTCCTAAAGTATACTAAAGCGGACTTCCAACAAATCATGGGACGCTTGAGCGATGGCCAGTTTGACTACAAGATTTTTGATAAAATCGGTGTTGAAACAGTGATCAAGGACCAAGGTTTGGACAACTTGAAAGTTATTGAACTTCCAAGCGACCAACAACCTTACGTTTACCCACTTCTTGCTAAAGGTCAAGATGAGTTGAAAACATTTGTAGACAAACGTATCCAAGAACTCTACAAAGATGGAACGCTTGAAAAATTGTCTAAACAATTCTTCGGAGGCACTTATCTACCAGCAGAAGCTGATATTAAATAATTTCTTGAAATCATCCATTCTGAGTAAGGTGGGTGATTTCTCAATTTTTAGGGATATAGTTTTAAACTATATATCTGGCTATCTAATAACAATTTGTGAAATTAAACAAATTGTGAGATACTAGTACGGTATTATTTTTAAGGAGAAAGAATCATGAAAATTAAAAAATGGCTTGGTGTAGCAGCCCTTGCTACAGTCGCAGGTTTGGCTCTTGCAGCTTGCGGAAACTCAGAAAAGAAAGCAGACAATGCAACAACTATCAAAATTGCAACTGTCAACCGTAGCGGTTCTGAAGAAAAACGTTGGGACAAAATCCAAGAATTGGTTAAAAAAGACGGCATCACTTTGAAATTTACAGAGTTCACAGACTACTCACAACCAAATAAGGCAACTGCTGATGGCGAAGTAGACTTGAACGCTTTCCAACACTATAACTTCTTGAACAACTGGAACAAAGAAAACGGGAAAGATCTTGTAGCGATTGCAGATACTTACATCTCTCCAATCCGCCTTTATTCAGGTTTGAATGGAAGTGACAATAAGTACACTAAAGTAGAAGATATCCCAGCAAACGGAGAAATCGCTGTACCGAATGACGCTACAAACGAAAGCCGTGCGCTTTACTTGCTTCAATCAGCTGGCTTGATTAAATTGGACGTTTCAGGAACTGCTCTTGCAACAGTTGCTAACATCAAAGAAAATCCAAAGAACTTGAAAATCACTGAATTGGACGCTAGCCAAACTGCTCGTTCATTGTCATCAGTTGACGCTGCCGTTGTAAACAATACCTTCGTTACAGAAGCAAAATTGGACTACAAGAAAGCACTTTTCAAAGAACAAGCTGATGAAAACTCAAAACAATGGTACAACATTATCGTTGCGAAAAAAGATTGGGAAACATCACCTAAGGCTGATGCTATCAAGAAAGTGATCGCAGCTTACCACACAGATGACGTGAAAAAAGTTATCGAAGAAACATCAGACGGTTTGGATCAACCAGTTTGGTAATAAGAAACAGGGAGGTGGGAGAGAAAATTCCACCTCTTGCTTTTGTATAGAGCATGGATTGTCAGGAAGAGTAGTTCATAGAAAGGTAGAGAGAATATGGTTTTTCCTAGTGAACAAGAACAGATTGAAAAATTTGAAAAAGATCATGTAGCCCAGCATTATTTTGAGGTTTTGCGTACTTTGATTTCTAAGAAGTCGGTCTTTGCCCAACAGGTTGGACTTAAGGAAGTCGCAACCTATCTGGGTGAGATTTTCAAACGTGTTGGAGCTGAAGTGGAGATTGATGAGGCTTATACGGCACCCTTTGTCATGGCGCATTTCAAGAGTTCGCGTCCAGATGCCAAGACCCTGATTTTCTATAACCACTATGACACTGTGCCAGCGGATGGGGATCAGGTCTGGACAGAGGATCCTTTTATTCTTTCAGTGCGCAATGGTTTCATGTATGGGCGTGGGGTTGATGACGACAAGGGTCATATCACGGCTCGTTTGAGTGCTTTGAGAAAATACATGCAGCATCATGATGATCTGCCTGTCAATATCAGTTTTATCATGGAGGGAGCGGAGGAATCGGCTTCGACAGACCTAGATAAGTATCTGGAAAAACATGCGGACAAACTTCGTGGCGCAGATTTGTTGGTCTGGGAACAAGGGGCCAAAAATGCTTTGGAACAGCTAGAAATTTCTGGTGGAAATAAGGGGATTGTGACCTTTGATGCCAAGGTTAAAAGCGCTGATGTCGATATCCATTCTAGTTATGGTGGGGTTGTAGAATCAGCTCCTTGGTATCTCCTCCAAGCCTTACAGTCTCTTCGTGCTGCAGATGGCCGTATCTTGGTTGAAGGCTTGTACGAAGAAGTTCAAGAACCAAATGAACGAGAATTGGCCTTGGTGGATACCTATGCCCAACGAAATCCAGAGGAAATCAGCCAGATTTATGGTTTGGAATTGCCTCTTTTACAAGAGGATCGAGCAGCCTTTCTAAAACGATTCTTTTTTGAGCCAGCCCTTAATATCGAAGGGATCCAGTCAGGTTATCAAGGGCAAGGAGTTAAAACGATTTTGCCTGCAGAAGCCAGCGCTAAGCTAGAAGTTCGTTTGGTTCCTGGCCTAGAACCGCATGATGTTCTGGAAAAAATTCGGAAACAGCTAGACAAAAATGGCTTTGATAAGGTAGAATTATACTATACCTTGGGAGAGATGAGCTATCGAAGCGATATGAGCGCGCCAGCCATTCTCAATGTGATCGAGTTGGCAAAGAAATTCTATCCACAGGGCGTCTCAGTATTGCCGACGACAGCGGGGACAGGGCCTATGCATACGGTCTTTGATGCCCTAGAGGTGCCAATGGTGGCCTTCGGTCTAGGAAATGCCAATAGTCGAGACCACGGTGGAGATGAGAACGTGCGAATCGCCGATTACTACACCCATATTGAATTAGTAGAGGAGCTGATTAGAAGCTATGAGTAGAGATATTATCAAGTTAGATCAGATTGATGTGACTTTTCATCAAAAGAAGAGAACCATCACAGCGGTCAAGGATGTGACCATTCACATCCAAGAAGGGGATATCTACGGAATCGTTGGATATTCTGGAGCAGGGAAATCAACCCTTGTACGGGTGATTAACCTCTTGCAAAAACCATCTGCAGGGAAAATTACCATTGACGACGATGTGATTTTTGATGGTAAGGTGACCTTGACGGCAGAGCAGTTGCGTCGTAAACGTCAAGATATTGGGATGATTTTCCAGCATTTCAACCTGATGAGCCAAAAGACAGCAGAGGAGAATGTAGCCTTTGCACTCAAACACTCTGGACTTAGCAAGGAAGAAAAGAAGGCTAAAGTTGCTAAGTTGTTGGACTTGGTTGGCTTGGCAGACCGTGCTGAAAACTACCCTTCACAACTATCTGGAGGGCAAAAACAGCGTGTAGCCATTGCGCGTGCCTTGGCAAATGATCCGAAAATCTTGATTTCAGACGAGTCAACTTCTGCCCTTGATCCGAAGACAACCAAGCAAATTTTGGCCTTGTTGCAAGATTTGAACCAAAAATTAGGTTTGACCGTTGTCTTGATTACGCATGAAATGCAGATTGTCAAAGATATTGCCAACCGTGTAGCAGTCATGCAGGACGGGCATTTGATTGAAGAGGGTAGTGTACTTGAAATCTTCTCAGACCCTAAACAACCTTTGACTCAAGATTTTATTTCAACAGCTACAGGTATTGACGAAGCCATGGTTAAGATTGAGAAGCAAGAAATCGTGGAACACTTGTCTGAAAACAGCCTTTTGGTGCAGCTCAAGTATGCAGGTGCTTCAACAGACGAGCCACTTTTGAATGAATTGTACAAGCATTACCAAGTAACGGCTAACATCCTTTATGGAAATATCGAAATTCTCGATGGCACTCCTGTTGGAGAATTAGTGGTGGTCTTGTCAGGTGAAAAAGCAGCGCTAGCAGGTGCCCAAGAAGCCATTCGCCAAGCAGGTGTGCAGCTAAAAGTATTGAAGGGAGGACAGTAAGATGGAATCATTGATTCAAACCTATTTACCAAATGTCTATAAAATGGGCTGGGCTGGTCAAGCAGGCTGGGGAACAGCCATCTATCTAACTCTTTATATGACAGTTCTTTCCTTTATCATCGGAGGATTCTTGGGGCTTGTTGCAGGTCTCTTCCTTGTCTTGACAGCGCCAGGTGGGGTTTTGGAGAATAAGGTCGTTTTCTGGATTTTGGATAAGATTACCTCTATTTTCCGTGCGGTTCCCTTTATCATCCTCTTGGCAGTTTTGTCACCCTTCTCCCATCTAATCGTAGGGACAAGCATTGGTCCAAATGCGGCTATCGTACCCCTATCTTTTGCAGTCTTTGCCTTCTTTGCCCGTCAAGTACAGGTGGTATTGGCTGAGCTAGATGGTGGTGTCATTGAGGCAGCTCAAGCTAGTGGAGCGACCTTCTGGGACATCGTAGGAGTTTACTTATCTGAAGGTCTTCCAGATTTGATCCGTGTGACGACTGTGACCTTGATTTCCCTTGTTGGGGAAACGGCTATGGCTGGTGCGGTTGGAGCTGGCGGTATTGGTAACGTAGCTATCGCTTATGGATTTAATCGCTACAATCACGATGTGACCATCTTGGCAACCATCATTATCATTTTGATTATCTTTGCAATCCAATTCTTGGGAGACTTCTTAACTAAGAAATTGAGCCATAAATAAAAAAGAGTTAGGGCATCTGCACATCATTCATAAGAGTTGTCGTATAGTCAAGACTTAAAATTGTCTGTACTGGTTGCTATCAATCGTTGCTTTTATGAGTTAGAGAGTTAAGAATTGTGGGGAGTCAATATGCAAAATCTGGGAGAAGTTTTTAAAGAATTGAGAAAGAGTCGGAATGTATCTCTACAGGAGGCGACGGGAGGAGAGTTTACTTATTCCATGCTGAGTAAATTTGAGCGCGGAGAAGCAGACTTATCCTCTATGAAATTGATTACTGCCTTAGATAACATCCACTCTGATTTGAATGAATTTATGTACTTGGTACGTGGTTTTTCTCAGAAAAAGGCTTTGGCTTTTCAAGAAAATCTCTGGGATCTATATGACAGAGAAGGGATTGATTCTCTCCACTCCTTGTATGAAGAGACGACTAAAAAGTATAGATCAAGTGCTAAAAAAAGCTATCTTTTACAAATGATTCGTATCAAAAGCCTTCTCGTGTTTTTTGATTCAGAAATAAGAGCAACGGATGAAGAACTGACTTTTCTCTATGACTATTTTTTTACTATTGAAATCTGGGGAAATTATGAATTGGAACTATTTTCAACGATTTCTACTTTGTTTCCTCTGCCCCTCTATTTTAAATATTCTAGGGAGATGTTACAAAAGACGGATTTATTAGGCTCTTTACCTAGTAATAAAGTTGGTATTGACACCATTTTAATTAATGGACTTTTTAAGGCGATAGAGGAAAAGGATAAATTAAAAGCAGACTATTTTGTTTTTCAGATTGAAAAACGAGAATTGCCAGAATCTGAAGCTTATCTGAAAATCATTTATATGATTGCTAAAGGGTACTATGATACTATTTTTAAAGTAGAAAATAAGGGTCTTGAAAAAATCCAGAGAGGCATTACAATCTTACAAGATTTAGAGTATGTAGGTGGTGCAAGATACTATGAAAACTATTTTGCAAATCAGCTTTCAGATAAAGATTTGTAATATATTCTCGTTACATCAATTGATGAAAAATAAATAGGCTTGTAGATGGATTGATAAATAGCAGTTTCTAGGAGCTAGAGTTTCTATTTTCAGAAAAAATATATTACAAAAAAGTGGGGACTCCCGCTTTTTTTGTTAGACTGGATTCAATAGAATACTCTTTGAAATGTGAGAAAGGTCTGCTATGAAATTATTTTTCAAACATCATTTATTTAGGATACTTACCTTATCAAGGTTTTTGAGCTCAAGTGGAGCTTATATTTATAATCTGGTATTTATCGTTTATGCTGCGAATCTACCCTTTAAAAATATAGCTGTATTTATGGCTAATATGATTACGATTTTACCTTTCCTATTTACTTTTTATGTTGGGATTAAGGCTGATCATACTCGGAATAAAGCAGGGACAATTATCTGGGTCGGTTGTGTGCAAAGTCTCCTATTTCTTTTGATTGCTAGTGTGATTCATGACCAGAACTTCGTAACGTTTGCTTTTATCTGTATGGTTAATATCTGTTCGGATATTTTATCAGATTATACAGCAGGCCTTCGTATGCCGATTATCCAGTATAATATTTTGGAAGATAAGCTCTATGAAGCTTATTCCTTTACCCAGTTTGTTTCCTATTTATCAAATCTAGGAGGTCAAGCCTTAGGAGTGTGGTTACTCACAACCAGCCATCAAAATTTTTCTTTTGTTGCAATTGTGAACGCTGGATTCTTTTTACTATCTTCTCTTATTTTGTTCAAAAATAGAAGAGAATTGACGCATTTGTCTGTAACGATAGAGAATGAGCCTATTAGTTTGCTTCAACAAGTTAAGGCAATCTATGCGGACATGGATGATATTTTTAGACAGAGAGAAAGTAAATCTTTGTTTAAAATAATTCTTGTCATTTTGGTAATGAATACTTTGGGAGGAGCTGTTGGAGGTATTTATCACTTTTACTTATTAGACCATACTATCTATCATCTTAGCTATGCTCAAGCTCTATTTTTAATTGAATGTGTTAGCTTGGGAGGAGCTATTCTTGGTAGCCTAACCCCAAATGATTATTTTGGAAAATTGTCGTTTTCAAGCTTGTTATCGCTCAATGCAAGTCTGTTTGTCTTGCTGGCTACTGCTAATATTTTAGATTTTTCTCCTCTAGTAGGTGTTGCTTGCTTAGCCTTTGTCATGTATTTGATGTCGAAATCAATGCCTAAATTAGATACTCTGTTATTGTCTAATTTGAGTGCGGATGTGTTAGCTAGAAGTAATAATCTCTTGAGTATGATTTTTTCCTTAACATTACCCTTGGGGATGTCTGTATTTTCCGTCTTAGCTTTGCAAGATATCAGGCTTTGTTGGTGGGTATTTTTGGTAGTGAGTGTGATAGGGTTGATTTTATCACTAGAAAAAAGAAGTTTTTTGGGTAAAAAATTTTAACCTAGGAAAATCAGGCTTACTAGAAGGTCTTCTAGATTTGATTCGTGTGACGACTGTGACCTTGATTTCCCTTGCTGGGGAAACAGCTATGGCTGGTGCGGTTGGAGCTGGTGGTATTGGTAAAGTAGCCATCGCTTATGGAATTAATCGCTACAATCACGATAAAACTATCTTGGCAACCATCATTATCATTTTGATTATCTTTAAATTCATACTCAATGAAAATCAAAGAGCAAAGTAGGAAACTAGCCGCAGATTGCTCAAAGTACTGCTTTGAGGTTGTAGATAAGACTGACGAAGTCAGTAACCCTACCTATGGCAAGGTGACGTTGACGTGGTTTGAAGAGATTTTCGAAGAGTATCAATTCTTGGGAGACTTCTTGACCAAGTCTTGAGCCATAAATAAAAAAGAGCCGTGTGGCTCTTTTTAAGTAATCAGATTTTCTGCGCAAATTTTTTACTCAAGGCTTGTCCAAGCAAGGCACCGACTAAGGCTCCGATGACAACACTTGCGATAAATAGAAGGACGGTTCCAGGATTTGGTGCGACCATGATACGGTCAATATATTCTTGGGATTTTCCTCTTGCTAGAAGAGTAGCCATATAGGCTTGGGGCGCAATCCACATAAGTAAGATAGGTCCTGTTGAGCTAAAGGCGAAAATAAGGAAAGAAAGGAAGTTCTTTGTTTGATTCTTGTATTTGCCTAGGCTAGCTACGGCATCTGCTAGGAGACCACAGATAATTCCAGGAAGGAAAGCACCGGCACCGTGTTTAGTCCCCAAGAAAAAGAGGGCAATAACAAGGCCGATAGTGGTAATAGCTCCAAAGCGCGGAACTTTTGAGACTAGGATCATATAGACGCTACCGCCGACAAGGGCAGTAAAGGCAGGTGCATAAAACATGTTTCCAGTTTGGTCAAAGAGATTGCCCAAAAGGACACCAATCCCCATGCAGAGGAAGTAAAGAACTGCAAAAAGCAGTGTAGTTAAGATAGATTTTTTCATGAATTGTCTCCTGATAATTTTTTCATAATTCTCATTGTACCACGGTTTGATGGGATTGTAAATGGGGAGAAAGTGTTATTGTTTGCTTGCCAAACTAAATTTTTTATAGATTTGTTAATAGTAGATGGTTAGATTGTTGTACTGTAAGGCTTAAACAAATTCAATCTTCGCATATCTACTAAACAAACAACGGATTAAGGCTGCCCAGCAGCTCTTGCTTTCAACTAGTGACAGTATCGAAGATATTTGTTATGCTGTTGGTTACAGTAACGTTGGATATTTCTATAAAGTGTTCCGAAAATTGTGCGGAAAGTCTCCCAAAGCCTACCGAAAACAGGTAGAAACTATACTATAAGACTTGTATTCCCTTACAAAAGGTGCTATAATATCAATAATAACATCAGGAGGTTCTATCATGAAAAAGAAACCGATTTATCTATGGGTCTTGCTAATCTTATCTGCTCTTATTTCAGCTATGTCTCTGTTTGGAATTTTGAGTCCCTTGCCTAGCAAAGAAGCCCTTCGTGCCGCTCAGAAACAGGCTGCAGGGCTCAGTGCTCAGCAATTAGAAGACCAGCTTAATTACACTTATAGAGTAGCAGAAGTATCTCATTCTATTTTTAACATTGCCTTGATTGTGCTATCTGCTATTTTAGTTGTAGTAGCCATTGTCTTCCTTATTCGTAAGAATTTGCAATATGCAAACTATACTTACGTTGTCTATGTTTTGTTAGCTATTATTGGTTCGATTTATGGCTATGTTGGTTTCCAAGACGCTTTGCAGTTAGTTCAAGATGAGAGCATGCGTTTGACAATGAGTATTGGTTCAAAAGCTGTTAGCATTTTCTATATCGTCATCAATGTTCTCTTCTTAGCCCTTGTCTTCTATAAGATGTGGCGTCAACAGAAAGCCTTGGCAGAAGAAGAGGAAACAGAAGATCTTTCCTAAGTATTGACAAAAAATAACTATCAAGTTACAATCTTGGTAGTTATTTTTCGATTATAGATAAAATCATGGAGGTACATATGAAGACAATTTCTTTAGTTTATATTAGTCTGAGTGGCAATACTGAAAGTTTTGTGACGCGCTTGAAAGACTATCTCTTGTCCCAGTACGAGGGGATTGAGGTCCAAAAGATTCATATCAAAGATTTGGTCAAAGAAGGCCAAGATTTCTATGAAATGGATCATCCCTATGTTGCTTTTTTGCCGACTTACCTAGAAGGTGGGAATGGCGTGGATAACGGAGATGTCGAGATTTTGACGACACCAGTAGGGGATTTTATCGCCTATGGTGATAATGCTAGTAAGTGTTTTGGTGTGGTTGGTTCAGGAAATCGTAACTTTAATAACCAATACTGCCTGACAGCCAAGCAATATAGTCAACGTTTTGGTTTTCCTGTATTGGCTGACTTTGAAATGCGAGGTATGCTGGGAGATATCAAACATGTCGCAGCGATTATTGCAGATTTGTATGAGTTGGAAAGTTAAGCTTAGGCTTGACTTTTTATTATTTTTGACTGTAATCGCTTGCAAAACCTTATATAAGATATTATAATGATACCGTAATAAAAAAATAAAAAGGAGGGCAATATCATGAGATGTGCAAACGTGATTATTGCAGGTAGTTGTGGTCTATTATTGACCTTGTCTTCATTAGCTCCAGCAGGAGTTGTACTGGCAGAAGAACTGTCAGCCCCTCCTGTCGAAGTTTTACAACGTGAAGTGTCTAGTCTTCAGCTTGAAGAAGGTAAAACCTATACCCTACAAGAATTGCTAGATAGAACTTCGCTATCAACGTATGAAAAAGAACAGTTAGCTCAACAAATTATTGCGGATGTTCAGCGAGAAATCCTTGAAGAACAGTCACAATCAATGTTTCGCGCTTTAGTGACTTATGTTTATAACCATTTAAATCCAGCTGAAGTGCGAGAAGCGGCTGATTTATATGAGGTAACAGGAACTTTAGCTCCATTAATTAGGAGATTTGGTGGAGCAATTGGGGCTTTTTATACTCTTACTGCTATGGAATATAGATATGCTGCAGATAGGGGATGGGGAATAGATTTTTTAATAACTTTGGATCCCTATAATCCTACTAGTACAGGTATGGACTTTAGTTTCAGATATTCACATTAGTTTCATTGTATGAGGTATTGCTCATGTGGAAGAAATACTATAAGTATATCTATTGGTTGGTTGTGATGGTTCTTGTTTCTTATAACACTGCTAGTTTTTATGCGAGAAATCAAATTGATTGGTTCTATTTTTGTGTTGCTTTTATAAGTATGTATATAGCTTTGCGGATATTACATGAGAAAGTTCTGAAAAATAGATATAAAGGATTATTCACTCGTATCTTTAGCAATCCTCCAAAGGATACGGATAAGATGAATAAGTAAGAAAAAGAGGCTGGGCAAAAAATCTTTGAAATCAGAAAAACGCATAGTATCAGGTCTTGGGAAAACTTGGTATTATGCGTTTTATTGTGGGGAGATTTACTTCATTTTCCCCTGAAGTCGACTTTTTGCTCAACCTCTTTTATTATGGTTTGAGTTATACTGTGATTTTTTAGAAGGTAGGGGTAGCAAGCCATTATCCTGCTTTTCCGATTGCGAGTGCGTAGATAAAGAAGATGGCGAAGCCAAAGAGGAAAATCAATCCTGCAATGGCAAGGTGTTTGAGCCAAGAAGGAAGATTTTTGTTTTCACGCGTTACCAAGGCGTAGTTTAAAAGAGCGAAGAATGGTGTTGTCAGGAAAGAACCAATCATAGCAAAGCGGAGCATGGTTGAAACCTGACCAGCGAAGAACTTGATAATGACAATACCGATGATAGCAGTGATGGTCATCCAGATGTTCAAAGATTTACGATTGTCTTCTTTTTGACTGATTAGCAGTCGGAGAGATTCCTGATTGACACGAGAATAGCCATCAATAACAGTGATAACTGTTCCAAAGATACACAGGAAGGCAATAAAGGTAATCAAGTAACGGGACCATTCGCCAAGAACAGAGGCATACATGCCCACGAATTGAGAGATGTATTTGGCTGAAGCAGCTTCAACTGCTTGCCCTGTAGGATATTGAATCAATGCTCCCAGTGCTACAAAGAACACAGCTAGGATAGCTGTTCCAATGTAACCAACGTTAAAGTCAAATAGAGCGTCCTCTGTATTAAAGTTGACGGTCTTTTTCTTTTCAGCAGACCAAAGTGAGTTGATAGCTGAAATTTCAATAGGAGCTGGCATCCACCCTAAGAGGGAAACGATGAAGGGAAGAGCTGCCATTTGCCAAGGTGTTTTCTCGACAAAATTAGAACTGTATTCTGGATGTTTGACCGCTGCGATGATAACTGCAAGAACAGTTGCAATGGTCAAAGCAGACATTATCCATTTTGCCATGCCGTCTAAGAGTTTGTAGCCTCCAAAGAGTAACATAGCCCAAATGATTGCAACGAGAATGAGGGACCATTGAGTGATGCTAAGTCCAATCATTGGGAAGGCACTGGCGATGATAGCTGAGCACAGAATAGCAACACCAGCTGTGTTGACCATAGCCGAAAAGACATTGAGAATAAAGAAAATCCAGAGATAGAGTTTTCCTTTTTCGGCATAACCTTCAACCAAAGTCTTTCCAGTATCAGCTGTGTATTCAGCACCAAAACGGAAAAATGGATATTTAAAGACATTGGCTAAGATGACCAAGAGAAGTAGAGACCAACCGTAAGAACCGCCAGCTTGAGTTGAGGATACAATATGGGAACCTCCAACAGCGGCAGAAGCCATTAGGATTCCCGGTCCCATTGCTTTTAGTTTACTTGCCCAGGTGGATTGATTTAACGAAATAGCTTGTGACATGATAGATACTCCTTTTTGAATTTTCAGAATAATCTGGATATATAATCTATATTCTACAAAAAACTTTGAGAAAATGCAAGATTATTTTGAAAAAAGATAGAAAATTTACAAAGAAAATCTGAAAATAACTACTATGATAGCAAGGTACAGTAGGGGAAAGAAAAACCGAGAAGTTTCTTTCTCGGATTTGCTTATTATGAGGTTCCTATTGTCTATGCTCCAAGAGTTGATTGATATGGTTTACTTTTTTTGATGTTCTTTTATAGGAAATGGTCCAAATGATGAGGTAAACAATCGCAAACTCGATAATAAGCTGGAGGTAGAAATTCCAGTGGAAGGGGAACCAACCTGCTAGGGTCGCTAGTGGGACAAAGCCAGCCAGCATAAGGAAGAAATGAGTCAGAGTTGCACGGAGCAAGCTCCAGTCACGGCTGAATAATCGTTTACCAAAGTTGAAGAGAATACCGATGGCTGCCCAGATAAGAGTACAGTAGAGCAAGACCAGGGCACCGTGAACCTGATGTTGAGCCATCACTTGGCCGATGAGGGAGTCGGGACTAAGTGGAGCGTAGGTATTTGGTGCATAAATGAGTGAAAAGATGATAGAGAGGATGAGACCGATGAGGACACCAGCAGCAGCATCGTGAAATACTTGTTTTTTCATAGTTCTAATTTCTCCTTGATGGTTTTTAGGTAACGGCGTGAAGAGTAGGTGAAGCTTTCGTTTTTCAAGAAAATTTCTACTAGGCCGTTGGGGGTGAGCTTGAGATGAGAGATGGAATCGATATTGATGATTTCTGATTGGGAAATTTGGATAAAATTGGTTGGCAAGAGTTCAAGTACCTGATAGAGTCGTAAATCAATGTTGTAGGACTGACTCGCCGTTTCTGCTAGAACCTTCCGATTCTCGATATAGAAGCGTTGAATCTTGCCAATCTCAACTAGATAGACCTGATCATCGATCTTCCCTTTGATTTTTTCTCTTTGGTCCAGATTTTCTGCGAACTTGATGACTTTCTGGACTTTATCTGTCGGATGAGGTGATTGGACAATCAGTTTTTCCTCCTTGTAAGTCTCACTAATCTGTAGTTCTACTTTCATAAATTTCTCTCCTTTTTAGTTATACAAGGTTGTGATCACTTCCTGTATATTTTTATTAAACACTATTTTACGACACCTGGCAAGGGACTTTGTCTATGTGGAGGGATTTGGTTCCTATGTGGCGCTTACTTTTCTGTCCTGTCTGAAATATGGTATAATAGCACTAATGAATTTCTAGGAAAATAGATACGGAAAGGGGCTGAAAGAACTAGGGGAACAGTTGGAATTGAAAGTGATAGGTATGAAAAGTGGCGTTGAAGTTGGATGAGTTTATAAAGCGTTTGAATGAAGAAATGGAAAGTAAATAAGTTGACGATGAATTACAAAAATAGATTTTATTTACAATTTGTATCTTTCGAATCATTGATTTGAATTTTAGATTTAATCATGTTACAATTAAAACTGAAATCAAATAGAAGAGGAAAATGCAAACGTGGGTACACTATTAGCAACAAGATTAAAAAATAGACGGAAAGAATTAAAAATGTCTCAGCGAGAACTAGCTGAAGGTATCTGTAAACAGGGGCAAATCAGTCGATTAGAGAGCGGAGAGTTTACCCCTGGAGCGGATTTCCTGCATGCCCTTGCTAAGAAGTTAAAAGTCAGTATGGATTATTTTTTTGATGAGCAGGTTGTAGAGAAAGTTGAGGAGTTATCAGAATTTAAGAAATTAGCACAGACATTTATTACAAATCGCAATTATGAGTCTTTGAAATATATATATGAATTGGAGAATGTAAAAGCTCACCGCCTATCTCTAGCAGATAAATTTTATATGGAATGGATAAAATCTCTGATAGATTTTTATTTTTATGAGCAACAAGAAGAAGCAACTGTAAGGTTGGAGAAGGTCTTGTCACAGTTAAGTGTCTCGGACAGGAACTATCTCCAGGTTTCAAACACTTTATTCAATTTTTATTATGATATTGGAGATTTAGGTCGTTTCAATAAAATTCGTGAAAAACTAGAGTATCAAGTAAATCAACTCAATTTGAGTACAATCGAAGAGTTAGAGTTATCTATTAAGTTCAACTACAACGTTTGTCGTTACCTATGGTTACAGAAAAATATTGAAGAAGCTATTACTAAAATTACAGCTACTATAAAACAATGTAAGGCTTACAGAACGAATTATCTTTTGGCTGATTTGTACTTATTGATGGGAAACGTAAGTGAAAATTTTTCTTCTAAAAGTTCAGTGAAAGAATATTTTGAGACAGCTCATTTCCTTTATAAATTAGAGGAAAACATATCAATGGCTTTGAAAGTTGAGCATTACATTGCAGATATAACAGAATAATGAATACGATGTTCAAGTGAGCATCGTTTTTTAGATTCACTCTAGATACAAAAAAACATCAAATAAAAAAAGATTAAAAGATGTTATAAAAATACTTGACAAGCTAATTTTGAAGTGATAAGATGAATGCAAGAAAACCAAAGGAGAGGTATTATGAGAAGTTTGTTTAAGAAAATAGTTGCTGTATTAGTTATTGGCTTAATTCTGTTAGGAATTGCGAGAACACCTCAAGTTCATAAGATAGCTAGAGGGATTGATCCAGGCCCTGCAAATTTTTTAAAAGCATCTACTGAGATTGTTTTAAAATTGGTCATAATTTGACAGTATTTAATGTTAACAAGAAGTGGGAGTGGTATTCTGCACACTTGAATGTATGTTGAATTGTTGGTAGTTGATAGGAATGATAGAGGGTTTGAAATCCGTTAAAAACTATATAAGGAGGAAAATATGTCAAAAACGATTATGTCTGTATATTCTTTGGGAGATAATAACTTACGTTCTTCTAAATATGGTATTAGTAGTAGTTCAACACAATATTCAGGCGGTGAGGCTACTAGGAGTATCTTTTGTTTTAGTCTTTGTAAATCTCAGTGTGCTTCACAATGTGCTTCGAATTGTGGTAGTCAATGTGCTTCGCTATGTACTTCACAGTGTGCCTCAAGCTGTATGGGTTTTTGTTCCGGTGGAGCAGATGACCTAGCAAATTTGTATGAAAATATCGAGTTAATAAAACTCTAAAATAATATAGGTCGGGTATCCCTCTATCATCAAGGTATCAATTGATACCTTCTTTTATTAGATAAGAAAAATTTGATATTGTATGAAAACAAATGATATTATTTCTGAAATAGCAAAAAATAAAAAAATATTTATTTTACAAGTTATATTTAATGTAGTGGTAGCCCTAATAAGTATTCTAACACCTTTATTAGAGGCATTATTAATAAATAGTTTAGTCTACGGAACAATTGATAGATATTTTCTATTTTTGGGTAGCCTAGCAATTATATTCTTTTTACTAAAGGTACTGATATCATATTTTATAGCCAAAATCGAGTATATAAAAATAACAGATATAAAGTATAGTCTTTATAAGTATATTTTGAATAAAATATATTTAAAGGATATGAAGTCGATTAGTAAGTTTGATGGCAATTACTTAAACAGCAGACTAAATACTGATATTGATACAATAGTTAATTTTATTTTTCTAAAAATCCCATCTGTTATTCAATCAAGTGTGACACTCTTATCAATATCCATTGTTTTATACACTATAGAAAAAAAAGTATTTATTTTTTTTATATTTTTAGTTGTAATTTACATGTTGATTTATTTTTTGTGTAGGAGATCTCTTCACTCAATGTTTCTATTAATTAGGGAGGAGAATAGCATTTTCTATTCTCAAAAGATTAGTCTATTTCAAAGACTAGACAACATAATAATTCAAAGTATGGAAAAAATAGAGATTGAGAGGTTGGATACTAAATTTAATTCAATGTTACATGCTGTACGCTCTAATTTTTCTCTAAGATATATTATTTCAATGTTGCAAATATTTATAACATTTATTTTTCAAGTTATATTTTTCTGGTTTGGAGGTATAGAGGTGGTGAATAAGAAAATGTCATTAGGGATGTTCACTGCTACTGTTCAGTATTTTAATACATTTGTGACATGTTTAGATGATTTTTTTGATATTGCCGTTCAGTTAGAAGAATGCAAAGGCGCACTTGAAAGAATAAATGAAATTTTAGAAATGACTGATGCTAAATATGGAGATGATACGATTCTAAATATCGAACGAATAGAGTTTATAGATGTCAATTTGAAATCTATAAACAAAAATCTATGTATGTATAATAATAGCATAACTAAAACTTTCGTAAAAGGCAAGTTATTTATTTTAAAAGGTAAAAATGGAGTAGGAAAAACAAGCTTAATCAGAACTTTAGTGGGAGCTTCAAAAAATTATTATTCGGGAACAATAAAAATTAACAATATCTTGTTAGAAAAAATTAATTTAAAAAGTTTGAGAGAATGCTGTATTTCATTTATGTCACAAAACAGTATACCTCAAGATTTAACGGTTGTTGAATTTTTATCTACTTATGAAAGCTTCGAGGATTATGTAATGCAGTCCAATTCTGTCGCAAATCAGATATGGAAATTATTCTTTGGAAATGACGAAAAAAATGTTTTAAATCGGAAAATAGATTCCTTTTCGGGCGGTGAATTTCAATTACTTAATCTTATTCTTACATTAAGCAAACCAAATTCGGACGTTATAATTTTAGATGAACCTTTCTCAAATATATCTACAAATATGTATTTAAAAGTGCTTGATATTCTGAATGAAATATCTAAAAATAAGATTGTTATAATAGTTTCACATGATTTTATTCCCGAACATGAAAAAGAAATTATTTATATCGACTAGATGTTAAAGGAGTAAAAATGCAATACAATATTTATCAATTTGTAATAACTGATTTTAAAAAATATCTTGTGGTCCAAAATTGTAAAGGTATTACAATTATTAAGGATAAAAAAATAATTAGCTTTTTTAAGCAGCTAGATAAAGATAATAGATTATGTATATCTCAATCATTCTTAGAAGAGTTTTTTGGAAGTGATACAGCTTCTATTGTAGAATATCTAATGGATTCAAGTTTAATATATAAAGAAATAAATAAAGAGCGTTTTAAAAAGATTAGGATTCTATCGAATAACGAAGATTTTATTTTGAGTGCCGAATACAATAATAAGAATTCTTCTTCATATATTGTTGAAAATAGAATAATAGGTTCTTCAAGTAATTTCTTAGAGTACCTGAAAAATATTTCTGGAGTAGATGAATCATTATTTATTATTTCTTTGCTTCCCTTTGACTATAGTGATTTTTTGAAAATTGTCAATATAATGTCTGAGAAAGATGTAATGTGTGCATTTGTTTTCTCGTATAATAATTCTTTATATTTGACGAATATATATAAAAAGACATGGTATAATCCATGTCCAAAATGCTTCTTTGCGCATTTAGAAGCTAGTTTGAGATCTTATAGCAGGGCGACAGGAACCGTCACTTTCCAAACGGTGATTGATTTGTTATACAATAATAAGGTAAAATATTCTCCCACTCTCCCCTTGACAAGTGTTTTGACATTAGAAATTTTGTCAGAATTATTCAAAATAGAAAAGACAGATCTAAATGAATTATCATCAAGGATAGTACAAGTAAATGAGGAGACGGGAATAAGCTATGATTGTGCAATTCACTGGGAACTTTGTGATTGTTTTGAATAAATTTTTAATTTGGTGAGGTTAGATGGTAGATTTGGTAAATTATTTCAAAAAAAATTTTCAGTTTCAGGCATGTTTTGTAGATAATAATTCTGTTTCAATAAAAAGAAAGGAAGTATTGAAGTTACTTGATGAGAAGAAAACGGTAGATAATATAAACTACGGCTATAGTTCTGAAGAACAATTTGAAGTAATATCTCCTACTTGTTTTAATAAGAGATTGATTTTGTTTTTTAATGAATTGATGGATAGAGAAGTTTATAGTATCTGTATTGAACATCAATTACTAGAAGTAAGAAATTCAGAGTTGATTAGTTATCATATTTCTCATAATCGTATACATAAGATAGGTTCCGTTTTCTTTTCTTCAGATAAAATTAAGGGAATATTTGAAGAGCACAGATATATCTACATTTCGTTTGTAGATTTAAATTTACTCAGTGCACTTGGAAGAAATGCTATGTTTGAAAGTTTAAAAGAAGCGGGTGAGATTAGAGCAATCTTGAAGCAAAATCTGATTGTATCCGAATTAAGCATAAATTATAATGTACTTGCGCACTATGCTAAATTGAATATAAATCGAATCGTAGTCTTAGATGCTGTGGGAGTAAATTTATGATTTTTAGAAACTTTTCAGATTATTTAAATACTTCTAATCAATTTTTTCTGGGGATTCCGACTGTCAATGTAGGATCAGTTTCTGTTATACAAATGAATAGCATAGAGTTTCCCAGTGTGTCTTCTTCTTGTAGTATAATGCAAAAAGAGGCATTCTTAAAATTATATAGTGAATATCTAGAACGTAGTGCTTTGGCTAGCAATTATCAAAGCACAGAAAATATAAAATGTTTTGACTTACTTAGTGGAAGAATTAATATTTTGGAGAGAGGCCATCTAAGCTATGGCAAAAACTTCATTACAGGATATTGCGACACGACTGGAACTTCTTCTAATCCGTTTAGTTCAAGTAATTCAGTAAAAAAAGCCATTGCCGAATTGATAGAAAAAAATGAATTAATCTTTTTCTGGTATCTAAATTTAGGAGAGAAGATTGATATAAATGATTCTAAAGTAAAAAGTTTAATTGGGGAAAATCTTTTAGCTAATTATGAAATTTTCTTATTTAAAATCGGGATACTATCATCTTGGTTTACAGTTATTGGGATACTTTTTAAAGATGGTCAGGTTGTTTCAACTGGGATTTGTTGTAATGAAAATTATAAATGTGCACTAGAAGGAGCTATTCAGGAAATGAAAATACTTCGAGTATTAAATTCTTATAAGTTATACAGTAATTTTCCATTGACGCAAGAAGAGCAAAATATAATTTATAAGAAAATATGCCATTTTGAAAATAAAATAATCTCTTCTAAACTAAAAAAAGTATCAAGTGATTTAAATTTATCAATAAATGAAATGATTTCTGATTTAAATATAGCTATATTATCTAGAAATAAATTTACAGCAGTAGTTAGCGTTTACTCTAGCTCGCTGATTAAGTGCTTACCAATTAAAGAAAATTTGATGAAGTGTGTAGAAGTGGATATTGTTAAAAAAATCGGAATTAATAGTATAATAAACACCCCAGACTGTATTGTTTTATAGGTATTAAGGAGAAAAATTATGGTAGTAGAAATAAATTACGGTTATACCTATAATTTAGATGTTCCTAAATTTCTGGAAGGTTATAGGTGTAGTAATTGGGTTTCGTTAAACTATGATTCGATTAGTAGTAATGGATCATCCACAGATATGAGCTTTTGTAAATCAATGCAAGCTTCCATTGGCGAGGCATTTGAAAGGCAAGCTCTAATTAATTTTATCAATAGGCCACAATATATGGTTAATTTTTTAAATTTGACCACAGATGAATTGGGCTGTGAAAAGATAAACTCAAAAAATATAATCTATTTTTTGGACACTTGTGGACTTGCTACACATGTTTCGTCTGAATTATCTATTGAGAATTCGTTGAAAGAGTTTATAGAACGTCAATCTTTTATTATTAGCTATCTCTCTAAAACAGTTAAATATCAAATAAAAAAAGATAAATATCTATCAAAAATAATTCCTTTTGATCTTACTCATTTAAAATTTTATGAAATTTCTATTATTGACTGCTATAGAGTAATTTTGGGGATAGGATCTACTGGATCTAATTCCATTGATATAGGCATTGGAGCAGGATATTCAATAGAAGAAGCTTTTAAAAGTCTATTTAGAGAATTATATCCATTAAACAAATTACATGGTTCAGTTTCTCAAGGAAATATAGATAAAGTTGACTATATTCATGTTTTTGATAAGTTGCCAGTTGAGGATATTATTGAGGCATATTCTTATCTAGAGGAAGGTAGCTTAGTCTCTGCTTCGGACATATTTGATATACAGGGATGTTTTACAAGAAGCAAAGTAATAAATGAATTGTATCAAAAATATGATATGGAATTAAAATTATGTACCCCATTTTCTTTTCAAAATGTATTTTACAGAAATTATTGTTCGAAGATTACAAAAATTTATTCAGAAAATTGGTTCCCTTCTCTTCGAATTTCGGACTATTCTGAGGAAATCTATAGTAACGTAGAGAATAAAACAGGAATGAAATTAAATAGGGATATAAATTTCATTCCATTTCCATAGAGAGGATAAGTTTATGGATGAAAAAATTTATTTAAGTCCAGCAGTAAAAATAGTTTCATTAGATAAAAAGAATCTTTATTTGAAAATATATAGCAAATTATATCATCTAACTGGTGATAAAATAGAAAAATATTTACTAAGTAATATAGAATATTTCTTTTCCTCAAAAACAATTTATGAATTTACTCAATTATTTTCCAAAAAGTATGGAGAGCAGTTTGATATATATGAATTTAATGAAATTATCGAGTTACTTTTAGAAAAAGAAATATTCGTAAAAGATAATTCTTACCTTGTAGATTTTCCAAAAGATAATAGAATTTGTTTGATATGTATTAACTATTCATCTAAAATGATTTCAAGTATGATTAAAAAGAATTTGGAAAGTAATTCTAAAAACGATTTTTTGACAAATTATTTCGAGAGTTATCATGAAATTCCGGATAATATTTCATCAGCAGATATTATTTTGGTGATTATGGAGAGGTGGGATAATACTGTGTTCGCAGATAAGCTGGAAGAGATAAAAAATCACATGAATCAACATAGTGTTTTACTTCCTGTGGTATTGAATTCCAAGTATTTTTCTATTGGACCACAGGTATTTGGTGAAGAAGATTTGAGTAAATTGAAACTATATTTAAATCAAGAAGAAAGTCGAAGTACTTATTGCTATAGTAGCAAAGATGATACTTATTATAGAATTCCAGTCGCTTTTATAATAAATGAAATTTATTTCATAGTAACAAAACAAAATTATAATAGTTATTCTTATTCAAGGATGCTAACTTATAATCTAAATTCTAAAGAATTTAAAAAAATTAGATATGGGGAATTATAAAATGTCTTACAGTGAAAGATGTATTAACGCAGAGGATGGTCAAGTGATTTTTGAAAAATTTCACAATATGACTTCCTTAGATCGTGCTAACTATCACATTTTTGAAGAAAATATTGCTAATGCTTTTGATAATAAAGCGTTTATGGATAATATTTACAGCAATTCATCTTTTTCAAAATCATCAATTGGAATTACTCTCAATAACGAAATTAAAGAAGACACTGATACTTTTTATACAGCGTTACTAAATAGGCGAAGTTGTCGGGAATTCACTTGTGGGACAATTTCATTCAAGGACTTTTCTAATGTGTTATTTTATGGATATGGACCTTCTATTTGTGGAGTCTATACAGTTCCATCTGCTGGCGGAACCTATCCAATATCTTTAATTATTGTTGTAAATGATGTAGAATCGTTGGAGAAGGGGATTTATGAGTATCTGCCAATGAACAATACGTTAATTCCGATATTGCTTTCAGATTATTTAGATCCAGGTTTAATTACATTAAATGAACATTTTTTTAATTCTTGTGCATTCTCTATCCATTTTATTGGAAATCCAAGTCTGATTTGTTATAAATATCAGGATAGGGGGTATCGCTTTATGAATCTTGAAGCTGGACATATAGCTCAAAATTTAACTTTAGTAGCAATAAGAAATAGTATTAATTCTGTTTGCTCAGGAGGATTTTTAGATGGAGAATTCGTACATTTTTTGAACGATATATCTAATAGTCATTTCGCACATTTTGTTAGTCTATATGAGATATTTTTTGGTTTATAACATTTTAAAATTAAATAAAAATTGAAAATGTAATATAAATCATAATCACCCGTTAGACGGGTGGTCATGATTTAAGGTTAGACTTTTGTCCTAGACTCTTTGTTTATTTCAATCATATATCTGTTAATTTTATCATATCAATAGTTATTTAGTTTTTAAAAAAACACTCTAATGATTCAAAGATATTGGGAACTTCCCTTAATAAATCCGTCACTTTCTTTTTCAAGATAGTCCAAGCTTGCTCAATAGGATTCAAATCCAGTGAATAAGGTGGTAGAGGTAAGAAAAAGTGTTTATCTTGAATGCAAAGTTCATCCAAAATGTTCTTGGGATGAAAGCTAGCATTGTCCATGATAATGACATGAGATGTCTTTAAAGCAGGCAGGAATTGCGTTTTGAACCATTCCACAAAGAAGTTACTCGTCATGCTCTCCTTGTAAATCATGGGAGCTATAAACTCTCCGTCTACTTGTCCTGCAACAATTGAAGTCCGCTCAAAGACTTTCTCCCCTCGCCTAGCTTTCTAGTTTGCTCTTTGATTTTTATTGAGTATACCACTATTTTATTCCCCCTGGCAAGGGACTTTGTCTATGTGGAGGGATTTGGCTCCTATGTGGTGCTTGCTTTTTCGGTCCTATCTGAAATATGGTATAATAGCACTAATCAATTTCTAGGAAAATAGATACGGAAAGGAGCTGAAAGATGTCTCATATTATTGAATTGCCAGAGGTGCTGGCAAACCAGATCGCGGCAGGAGAGGTTATCGAACGTCCTGCCAGTGTGGTCAAAGAGTTGGTAGAAAATGCTATTGACGCTGGCTCTAGCCAGATTATCATTGAGATTGAGGAAGCTGGTCTCAAGAAGATTCAAATCACAGATAATGGTCATGGAATTGCCCACGATGAGGTGGAATTAGCCCTGCGTCGTCATGCGACCAGTAAGATAAAAAATCAGGCAGATCTCTTTCGGATTCGGACGCTTGGTTTTCGTGGTGAAGCCCTTCCTTCTATCGCGTCTGTTAGTGTTTTGACTCTTTTGACGGCGATGGATGGTGCAAGTCATGGAACCAAGCTCGTCGCGCGTGGGGGAGAAGTAGAAGAAATTATCCCAGCGACTAGTCCTGTGGGAACCAAGGTTTGTGTGGAGGACCTCTTTTTCAACACGCCTGCCCGCCTCAAATATATGAAGAGCCAGCAAGCGGAGTTATCTCATATCATTGATATTGTTAATCGTCTAGGCTTGGCCCACCCTGAGATTTCCTTTAGCTTGATTAGTGATGGCAAGGAAATGACACGAACAGCGGGAACAGGTCAACTGCGCCAAGCTATCGCTGGGATTTACGGTTTAGCCAGTGCTAAGAAGATGATTGAAATTGAGAATTCTGACCTTGATTTCGAAATTTCTGGCTTTGTGTCCTTGCCTGAGTTAACTAGAGCCAACCGCAACTATATCAGCCTCTTCATCAATGGTCGTTATATCAAGAACTTTTTACTCAATCGTGCTATTCTTGATGGTTATGGCAGTAAGCTCATGGTAGGCCGTTTTCCACTGGCTGTCATTCACATTCATATCGACCCCTATCTAGCGGATGTCAATGTGCATCCAACCAAGCAAGAGGTGCGGATTTCCAAGGAAAGAGAACTGATGGCCCTGGTCTCAGAAGCTATTGCAAACAGTCTTAAGGAGCAAACCTTGATACCAGATGCCTTGGAAAATCTTGCCAAATCGACTGTGCGCAATCGTCAAAAGGTGGAGCAGACTATTCTCCCACTCAAAGAAAATACTCTCTACTATGAGCAAACAGAGCCGACAAGACCTAGCCAAGCTGAGGTGGCTGATTATCAGGTTGAATTAACTGAGGAAGGGCAGGACTTAACCCTGTTTGCCAAGGAAACCTTGGATCAGCTGACCAAGCCAGCAAAACTGCATTTTGCAGAGAGAAAGCCTGCTAACTACGACCAGCTAGATCATCCAGAGTTAGACCTTGCGAGTCTTGATAAGGCTTATGACAAGCTGGAGCGAGAAGAATCATCCAGCTTCCCAGAGTTGGAGTTTTTCGGACAAATGCACGGGACTTATCTCTTTGCACAGGGACGAGATGGGCTCTACATCATAGACCAACATGCGGCTCAGGAACGGGTCAAGTATGAGGAATATCGTGAAAGCATTGGCAATGTAGACCAAAGTCAACAGCAACTCCTAGTGCCCTATATCTTTGAATTTCCAGCGGATGATGCCCTTCGTCTTAAGGAAAAAATGACACATTTGGAGGAAGTGGGCGTCTTTCTAGCAGAGTACGGGGAAAATCAATTCATCCTACGTGAACATCCTATTTGGATGGCAGAAGAAGAGATTGAATCAGGCATCTATGAGATGTGCGACATGCTCCTTTTGACCAAGGAAGTTTCTATCAAGAAGTACCGAGCAGAGCTGGCTATCATGATGTCTTGCAAACGGTCTATCAAGGCCAACCATCGTATTGACGATCATTCGGCTAGACAGCTCCTCTATCAGCTCTCTCAATGTGATAATCCCTACAACTGTCCCCACGGACGTCCTGTTTTAGTGCATTTTACCAAGTCGGATATGGAAAAGATGTTCCGACGTATTCAGGAAAATCACACTAGTCTTCGTGAATTGGGGAAATATTAAAAGCACAAAAAGTCTGGGAAAAATTTTCAAAATCAGAAAAACGCATAAAATCAGGTGTTCACAAAAAACCTTGATTCTATGCGTTTTATTATAGAAATATTTACTTTTTCCGAATAATCGTCAAAAATCTCTTTAAACTACGTCAGTTTTATCAGTAATCTTAAAGCTGTGTTTTGAATACTTGCTGTTACCTTCCTAGTTTGCCCTATGACTTTCATAGAGTATTAAATTGCGATTTTGCTTAGTTTCCTTATTCGTTTAAAAGTAGAGTCTGTTCTATGCGTCCAATGTGCGAATTAGGTTGACCATTTCAATAGCTCCTTGTGCACACTCAGAACCCTTATTTCCTGCTTTAGTGCCAGCTCGCTCTATGGCTTGTTCAATTGTATCTGTCGTTAGCACACCAAACATAACTGGGATTTCGCTATTTAAACTGATTTGGGCGATTCCCTTAGATACCTCGCTACATACATAATCATAATGACTTGTACTACCTCTAATGACAGCTCCCAAGCAGATAATTGCATCATATTTTTTACTTTTTGCCATTTTTGATGCAATCAGTGGTATTTCAAAAGCTCCTGGAACCCAGGCTACCTCAATATCTTTCTCGTTTACATTTTCTCTTTTGAGATTATCTAGTGCTCCAGATAATAATTTTGAAGTTATAAATTCATTAAATCTCGCTACAACAATACCTATTTTAATATCGTTCGCTACTAAATTACCTTCATAAGTGTTCATTTATTTTTCCTCCATATTTAAAATGTGACCCATTCGATTTTTCTTTGTTTCTAAATAAAAACTGTCGTAAGGATTAGCTTCTATTTCGATTGGTATTCTACTGGAAATGGTAATTCCATATTTTTCTAACTGTTCAACCTTGTCAGGATTATTTGTCAGTAAATGAAGTGACTGTAGTCCCAGGTCTTTAAGCATTTGTGCTCCAATATGATATTCTCTTAAATCACCTTCAAAGCCTAATGCAAGATTGGCATCAAGCGTATCCATTCCTTGATCTTGTAAATGATAGGCTTTTAATTTATTGATAAGTCCAATTCCTCGTCCCTCCTGTCGCAAGTAAAGTAAGACACCTGAACCATTCTCAGCAATCATTTTCATAGCTTTATCGAATTGCTGTCCACAATCGCACCGTAAAGAGCCTAAAACATCTCCTGTTAAACATTCAGAGTGGACCCGACATAATACATTGCCTTCATCCTCTATATTTCCCATAATAAGAGCAAGATGATGCTCCCCATTTAGTTTATCTATGTAGCTAGTTGCTTTGAAATTACCGTATCTAGTAGGCATATTGACAGTTGAAACTCGTTCTACCAGCTGATCGTATACTTTTCTATATTCTTGTAATTCTTTGATAGTAATTAGTGGGATGTTGTGTTTCTTCGAGAACTGAATTAAATCATCTGTTCTCATCATTTTGCCATCATGATTCATTATTTCACAACATAGACCACACTCTTTTAGTCCTGCTAATTTTAATAAATCAACAGTTGCTTCTGTGTGTCCATTTCTTTCTAGAACACCACCGTTTTTCGCAATTAAAGGAAACATGTGTCCTGGTCTGCGAAAATCAGAGGGTCTTATATCTTCAGCTACACACATACGTGCGGTCAATCCTCTTTCCTCGGCAGAAATACCTGTAGTCGTTTCTTTATAATCAATTGAAACTGTAAAAGCAGTCTTATGATTATCTGTATTGTTTTCAACCATAGGTGAAAGCATTAATTGATTAGCTAAACGTTCGCTCATAGGCATACAAATTAATCCTTTGGCATAAGTAGCCATGAAATTAACATTTTCTGTTGTAGCTGCTTGTGCGGAACAAATTAAGTCTCCTTCGTTTTCTCTATCCTTGTCGTCTATAACAAGAACAAGTCGTCCCTTCTGCAATGCTTCTAATGCTTCTTGTATTTTTCGATATTCCATTGACTGATCATCCTTTCTGCTAAAATCCATTTTGATATAATAGTTCCTTCGATATTTCTGATTTTGGAGAGTTATCCATCAGTTTTTGCACATATTTACCTAAGATATCATTTTCAAGATTTACTGTACTCCCGACTTGTTTACTCTTAAGAATGGTTTGTTCCAAGGTATGAGGGATAACAGATACTGAAAAGTTTACTTTGGAGACTTTAGCGACAGTCAGACTAATGCCGTCAATTGTAATAGATCCTTTTTCAACTATTAAATCTAAAATTTCTTTTTGTGTGTTGATTTGATACCATACAGCATTATCATCTTTTTTTATTGATGAGATTGTTCCTGTACCATCAATGTGTCCTGTAACGACGTGACCTCCAAGTCGACCGTTGACAGATAGGGCTCTTTCTAGATTTACCTCACTTCCATGTTTTAATAGGGTAAGAGCTGTTCGACTCCATGTTTCATTCATTACATCAACTGTAAAGGATTGATGATTGAAATGAGTAACCGTAAGACAGATACCATTTACTGCTATACTATCGCCTAAATGGATATCCGTTAATATTTTTGATGCTTTAATTGATAGTTTACAATTACGAGAGTCTTTCTGTATTCTTTCAACTTTTCCGATTTCTTCAATTATTCCTGTGAACATGGATAAATCACTTCACTTTCTATGAGATAGTCATCTCCTATTTGAGAAAAAGCATAAGGTTTCAAGCTAATAGCGTCATTTGGCAAAGAAATACCTTCGCCTCCGACAGGAAACTTGGCACTGCCTCCAAAAATTTTTGGTGCAATATATATTTTCAGTTCATCAACAATTTGTTGTTCCAAAGCACTCCAATTCATTAGGCTGCCCCCTTCTAGAAGTAGGCTATCAATCTGTATGTTTCCTAGATGTTGCATTAAATCTGATAAGTCTATATGATCGCCTTTTTTCTTTATGGAAAGTATTTCACAGCCATGATTTTGATATAGCTTCATTTTATTTTTGTCTTCCGAGGAAGTGGCAATGTAAGTCTTAATATCATTTGCTGTTTTTACGATTTTAGAGGTAAGAGGAGTTCGTAAATGTGTATCGCATATGATACGGATAGGATTTTTCCCTTCCTCCAATCTACATGTCAGCAAAGGATCGTCTTGAATAACAGTATTGACTCCCACCATAATCGCACTAACATGGTGTCGCAATTGATGTACATGCTTTCTTGCCTCTTCTCCAGTAATCCATTTGGATTGATTTGTTTTAGTGGCTATTTTTCCATCCATTGTCATTGCATATTTCATAAAAACATAGGGTACATGCTGGGTAATATACTTTCTAAAACTTTTTATTAAGTTAAGACACTCATTTTCTAAAACTCCAACAGTAACTTGAAGATTATTTTCCTCAAGTATCTTTACTCCTTTTCCAGATACAATAGGATTACAGTCTAGGATTCCAATGACTACTCTTGTAATACCACTATCAATTATAGCGTCTATACAAGGTGGTGTTTTCCCGAAGTGACAACAGGGTTCAAGTGTTACATAAAGCGTTGCTCCGACAGGGGATTCTCTACAGTTTTTAAGAGCATTTCTCTCAGCATGTGGGCCACCAAAAAACTCATGATATCCTTGTCCGATAATGTGATTATCTTTTACAATAACTGCGCCGACCATAGGATTGGGATTGACGTAACCAGCCCCTTTTTGTGCCAGTTTTATTGCTAATTTCATATATTCTGAGTCGCTCATCTCACTACCTCCAAAAAAATATACCTTGAATAGGGGACTATTCAAGGCATACAAAAGAAAACTTATGCGATTAACAAAAATGCTCTAAAATGACAAGTAATCATTTCAGAGCACACAAAAAGCACAAATATACTTTTATCTTCTTTCATCCAGACTATACTGTCGGCTTTGGAATTTCACCAAATCATGCCTTTCGGCTCGTGGGCTATACCACCGGTAGGGAATTGCACCCTGCCCTGAAGATAGTTATTCAATTACAGATGATTATAGTACTTAATTTTGAATATGTCAACAGATAAACATAAATTATTTTTGATATACTGTATTTGTGATAATCAATTCTCGCTCCTCGGATAAAGAAAATATGATATACTAGATAAACGAAATAAGAGAAAAGGAAAACTATGTACGAATATTTAAAAGGAATCATTACCAAAATCACTGCCAAATACATTGTTCTTGAAGTCAACGGTATCGGTTATATCTTGCATGTGGCCAATCCCTATACTTATTCAGGTCAGGTGAATCAAGAAGCTCAGATCTATGTGCATCAAGTCATCCGTGAGGATGCTCATCTGCTTTATGGATTTCGCTCAGAAGATGAGAAAAAGCTCTTTCTCAGTCTGATTTCGGTGTCTGGAATTGGGCCTGTATCAGCTCTTGCTATTATTGCTGCCGATGACAATGCTGGCTTGGTCCAAGCTATCGAAACCAAGAACATCACCTACTTGACCAAGTTCCCTAAAATTGGCAAGAAAACAGCCCAGCAGATGGTGCTGGACTTGGAAGGTAAGGTGGTAGTTGCAGGAGATGACCTTCCTGCCAAGGTGGCAGTGCAAGCTAGCACTGAAAACCAAGAATTGGAAGAAGCTATGGAAGCCATGTTGGCACTGGGTTACAAGGTAACTGAGCTCAAGAAAATCAAGAAATTCTTTGAAGGAACGACAGATACAGCTGAGAACTATATCAAGTCGGCCCTTAAAATGTTGGTCAAATAGGAGCAGAGCATGACAAAACGTTGTTCGTGGGTCAAGATGACCAATCCGCTCTATATCGCCTATCATGATGAGGAGTGGGGCCAGCCCCTCCATGATGACCAAGCATTGTTTGAGTTGTTGTGTATGGAAACCTATCAGGCAGGCCTGTCTTGGGAAACGGTGCTCAACAAACGCCAGGCTTTCCGAGAAGCCTTTCATGGCTATCAAATTCAAGCGATCGCAGAAATGACAGATGCCGAATTGGAAGCCCTGTTAGATAATTCAGCCATCATCCGAAATAGAGCCAAGATTTTTGCTACACGCGCTAACGCCCAAGCCTTTCTACAACTACAGGCAGAGTACGGCTCTTTTGATGCCTATCTTTGGTCTTTTGTTGAGGGGAAAACCATCGTTAACGATGTTCCCGATTACCGCCAAGCCCCAGCTAAAACACCCTTGTCTGAGAAATTAGCCAAAGATTTTAAAAAACGAGGCTTCAAGTTCACAGGCCCAGTCGCTGTCTTGTCTTTTCTACAGGCTGCAGGGCTGGTTGATGACCATGAGAATGATTGTGAGTGGAAAAGTGGCAATTAGTGAGTATAGGTAACTAGAATATCTGAGAATATAGAAAAAAGCTGAGAAATTTTTCCCAGCTTTTTATACATACTATTAGATTTGTTAAAGTGAAGTCAAAAAAGTGATTCCACCTAAAATAACACCAGCTGAATTTGGAATGATTAGTATCCAATCTTTCTTAGGCTCTTTTGTCCATCCATAAATAACCCAGATTAAGCAAGATATAGCAGCTGATAAAGGTTGAAATGGTTGAGCTTTATTTCCTTGTAAATTAGCGATAATTTGAGGTATGTAGGCAATAAATACTATAATTCCAATAAAGGCACCAATAGAACCTACGATTCGATTAATTTTTTGTTTTGTCATATACACCTCCTTTAAAAGGATATCATAGAAATTAGCGAAATGCAATAAATTCAGATACAAATTGTAACGAAAACCAATACAAAAGCACAAAAATAGAGAAACTATTTATTTTTTGTTATAGTCAAAGCGAATGACTTGCTCCTGTGCATCTACATGAGCATGGACCCCAAAAGGTACAATTGCTCTTGGAGTTGCGTGGCCAACATTTAGATTATAGATAATCGGGATATTGCTGTCAATGATATCCAATAGCGCCTCTTTATAGTCGTCATAGAAAGTTTCATCCATAGGTTTTCCGACCAGGAGTCCACTGATGACCTCGAATATCCCAGTGTTTTTTAAAGTCCGCAACATCTTTTTGAAGTCTTCTGGTTCAGGCTTTTCTTCGCTTGTCTCTAGCAAGAGGATCTTTCCTTCCCAGTCTGACAAGTCAGGGAAAAGTTTGTATTTTTGGCAGAACTCTGTGCTATCTGTATATCGAGAGTTGTCAAAGATATCGTAGAGGGATTCGAGGCAACCACCGAGGATTTTTCCCTCGAACCGGGTATTTCCTTGTAACAAGTCAAAACCAGTATTTGCATGACTGACACGAGGTGTCCCCAGAGCTTTGGGACTGAAGTCAGTCCTTTCCTCATACCAAACATTGCTAGGGCGAATTTCTGAGATTCTTCCCGTCTCAATCAATTCTTTGAAGTAGTGAAGGCTATAGGGCAACATCTCCTTGTCTAATTCACAAATGTCAGCTAAAAAGGATTGGCCATAAAAAGTCTTGATTCCTAGTTTATGCAACATGAGATGGTTCATGGTTGTATCCGAGAAACCAAGAAATATTTTTTGGTTGATAACCTTTTGTAGTTGGTCATTTTCAAAAAGATAAGGTAGTAAGCGATAGGTATCGTCTCCACCGATGGCGCATAGGATTATGTCGATGCTATCATCAGAAAAGGCATGAATCAAATCCTCTGCACGAGCTTCAGGATGGTCCTTGATAAAGTCTAATCCTTTTTGCGAATAGGGCAAAAAGATAGGATTGAGTCCCAAGTTCTTGAGACGTTGGACACCCAAGTCCACTTCGTGTTTGATAAAGTCCTCTCCGATAATGCCACTAGATAAACTAACAATACCAATAGTAGAAATCATATTTTATCCTCCTAGAAATAGATTGAGCCTATTTTATCACAAAAGATTAGATAGAGCTATGTGGGATGTCAGAAGAATACTTTAAAATCAAAAAAGTAAGTGAAAAAGCAACCGCACCTGCAGTTGCTTTTATGATTCTTCTTAATAACGTGTTGGTCCTGCACTTGCGCTACGGATGTTCAAGCGTTTCTTGAGATAAAAGCGAAGGGCTAGGAGGGCTGCTCCGATAATAGCCAGTGGCAATGGAGCAAGTACGGGGTTAAGGCTAGCTGGTAGGAAGCTTGTTGCAAAGAAGACAAGCAACCAAAGGAACATAGAAGCTAGGATAACTAGTACAGATTTCCAGAAAGGTGGGCGTTGACTGCGATCCATGTCTGGTCCATAATATTGGTAAACAAAGTAGTACATCAAGTAGAAGGCGAATCCACCAACCAGTCCAACTAATAGGAGAGTGACAAATCCATAGCCGAAAGCTTGATCTGCTGAGAAGAAGGTTGTGAGGGCGCTGACGAGGGCAAAGAGGCTAGTGATGAAAAGACCTGAGTCCATAATCATGAGTTTTGGATCGTCATTTTCCTTTGGATGCTCTTTTTCATATTGTTCCTTTACAGTGAAACTATGAGCCCAGTGGGTCGGTGCGCCATAGAGGGAACGAGCAGTCGTACCCTTGGCTTGTTCTTCAAGAATTTGAGGAATGACTTCCTCAAAAATAGTCTTGATTTCAGCGTCTGATTTCCCATCTTTGATGAATTGTTGGGTAGCGATGTGGACAAATTCTTGGTTTTTCTTAGTTAATTTTTGTAGATCAATCTGAGACATAGGAACTCCTCTTAGAACCATTTTTTATGGATGAGATAGAGAGTGAGCGAGACACTCATAGCAAAGGCGATAAAGACGATTAGCCAGAAGGCATTTGGCTCGCCGTTTAGGGGGATTTCATTATCCTTAAAGTTCATCCCATAGGCAGAAAAGACCATGGTTGGGATGGACATGACGATGGTCACAAGGGCCAAGGTTTTCATGATGTTGTTCTGGTTGTTAGAAATGATAGAGGCGAAGGTCTCTGTCATAGAATGCAAGACGTTTCCATAAATGTCTGCCATCTCGATGGCCTGTTGGGTTTCAATCAGGGTGTCTTCAAGCAGGTCTTCGTCCTCAAGGTATTTCTTGATATTGCTGGTTGAGCTGGTCAATTTCTTAATCACACGCTCATTTGTTTTGAGGGAGGCCTTGAAATAGACGATGGTTTTTTCCAATTCCATGAGTTCAATCAATTCTTCATTACGAGTTGATTGATGCAGTTGACTTTCAATCTGTTCACTCTTGCGATCAATCGAACGAAGGGCTGTTAGGTAAAGCTCTGCATTGCGATAGAGAATCTGGAAGATAAAACGCGAACGCATGAAGGTGTAGAAATTACGCAAGCGACGGTTGATAAAGACATCAAGGACTGGTAATGGTTCCAAACACGTAGTGATAATGGTTTCCTCGGTGATGATAATACCAAGTGGGATGGTTACGTAGTAGGTGCGGTTATTTCTTTCCTCTGTGACTGGCACGTCAACGATAATTAGGGTGTACTCGTCTTCAATCGTAATACGAGACATTTCTTCCGCATCGAGCGGTGCTCGAAGGTCGGCAATATCAATATCAAAGGCATTAGCGATTTCGAGTGATTCATGTTGAGTCGGATTGACGAGATTGATCCAAGTACCCGGTTCAAGCGTATCGATCTCTTTAAATTCAGTTGTTGTAGAGAGAAAAACTTGTTTCATATCCCTTATCCTTTCTCATTTTTCAGATTTTTTCACACCGTACTATTATACTACAAATTCAGCCTTTTGGGTAATAGAATCTCACTTTTTTTGGTATAATGGTAAGCAATAATGGACTAGAAAGAACAAAGATGCAAGATAAAATTGTCATTCATGGGGCGCGTGCCCATAATTTAAAAAATATTGATGTGGAGATTCCACGAGACAAGTTGGTTGTCGTGACCGGCTTGTCAGGTTCAGGGAAATCCAGTCTGGCCTTTGATACCCTCTATGCGGAGGGACAACGTCGCTATGTGGAGAGTTTGTCAGCCTACGCTCGTCAATTTTTGGGGAACATGGAGAAACCTGATGTAGATGCCATTGATGGTCTGAGCCCAGCTATTTCCATCGACCAGAAAACGACTAGCAAAAACCCTCGCTCGACGGTGGGAACAACGACTGAAATCAATGACTATCTGCGTCTCCTCTACGCACGTGTGGGGACACCTTACTGTATCAACGGGCATGGAGCTATCAAGGCCTCTTCTGTGGAGCAAATTGTGGATAAGGTTTTGGAATTGCCAGAACGCCAGCGTCTGCAAATCTTAGCTCCTGTCATCCGCAAGAAAAAAGGGCAACATAAGACTGTTATTGAGAAGGTTCAGAAAGACGGTTATGTTCGTGTCCGTGTGGATGGGGAAGTCTATGATGTGACTGAAGTGCCAGACTTGTCTAAGAGCAAGCAACACAATATTGATGTCGTAGTTGACCGTATTGTTATCAAGGAGGGCATTCGTAGCCGTCTCTTTGATTCCATTGAGGCAGCCCTTCGCATCGCAGAAGGCTATGTCATTATCGATACTATGGACGACTCTGAGTTGTTGTTCTCTGAGCATTATGCCTGTCCAGTTTGTGGTTTTACTGTCCCTGAGTTAGAGCCTCGTCTCTTCTCTTTCAATGCTCCTTTTGGCTCTTGTAGTGAGTGTGATGGATTGGGCATCAAGCTGGAGGTGGATACTGATTTGGTAGTTCCAGATGCCAGCAAAACCTTACGTGAGGGGGCGCTAGCACCTTGGAATCCTATCTCATCCAACTACTATCCAAACATGCTAGAGCAGGCCATGACAGCCTTTGGAGTGGATATGGATAAGCCTTTTGAGGACTTGTCAGAAGAAGATAAAAACTTGATTCTATACGGGTCAGATGGCAAGGAATTCCATTTCCACTATGAGAATGAATTTGGTGGCGTGCGCGATATCGATATTCCTTTTGAGGGAGTTGTCAATAATATCAAACGTCGCTACCATGAAACTAATAGTGACTACACTCGCACCCAGATGCGCCTCTACATGAATGAGCTGAGCTGCGGAACCTGTCACGGCTATCGCCTAAATGATCAGGCCTTGTCTGTCCGTGTGGGTGGCGAGCAAGGGCCACATATCGGAGAAATTTCAGACCTGTCTATTGCAGATCACTTGGAATTGGTGAGTCAGCTAACCTTATCTGAAAATGAAGCCATCATTGCTCGTCCTATTCTCAAGGAAATCAAGGATCGTTTGACCTTCCTTAATAACGTGGGTCTTAACTATCTGACCCTGTCTCGTTCGGCAGGAACCCTTTCAGGTGGGGAAAGCCAGCGTATTCGCTTGGCAACACAAATTGGTTCCAACCTATCAGGCGTCCTCTATATCCTAGATGAGCCATCGATTGGGCTCCACCAGAGGGACAATGATCGTTTGATCGCCAGTCTCAAAAAGATGCGCGACTTGGGTAATACTCTCATAGTAGTGGAACACGATGAAGATACCATGCGCGAGGCGGATTATCTGATTGACGTTGGTCCTGGTGCCGGTGTTTTTGGTGGGGAGATTGTTGCGGCAGGAACCCCTAAACAGGTAGCTCGAAACAGCAAGTCTATCACAGGCCAGTACTTGTCAGGCAAACGTGCCATTCCAGTGCCAGAAGAGCGCCGTGTGGGAAATGGTCGTTTTATTGAAGTGACAGGAGCGTGTGAAAACAACTTGCAAAATGTCACGGCTCGCTTTCCTCTAGGAAAATTCATCGCAGTGACAGGGGTGTCAGGTTCAGGGAAATCGACCTTGATCAACAGCATTCTCAAAAAAGCCATTGCTCAAAAACTCAACCGTAATTCAGATAAACCTGGTAAGTTTAAAACCATTACAGGGATTGAGCATGTAGACCGCTTGATTGATATTGACCAGAGCCCTATCGGACGAACGCCGAGGTCTAACCCAGCTACCTATACAGGAGTTTTTGACGATATACGTGACCTATTTGCCCAGACAAATGAAGCCAAGATTAGAGGCTACAAGAAGGGGCGTTTCAGTTTCAACGTCAAGGGTGGTCGCTGTGAAGCCTGCTCAGGTGACGGGATTATCAAGATTGAGATGCACTTCTTGCCAGATGTTTATGTGGCTTGTGAAGTTTGCCACGGGACTCGCTACAACAGTGAAACCCTAGAAGTTCACTACAAGGAAAAAAATATCTCGCAGGTCTTGGATATGACCGTCAACGATGCGGTAGAATTCTTCCAACACATTCCAAAGATTCAACGCAAACTTCAGACCATCAAGGATGTGGGATTGGGATATGTAACGCTAGGGCAACCAGCTACCACCCTTTCTGGGGGAGAAGCCCAGCGTATGAAACTGGCTAGTGAACTCCACAAACGCTCGACAGGAAAATCTTTCTACATTTTAGATGAGCCGACGACAGGACTTCATACGGAGGACATCGCTCGCTTGCTTAAGGTTTTGGCTCGCTTTGTCGACGATGGCAATACAGTCCTCGTCATTGAGCACAATCTAGATGTTATCAAGACGGCAGACCATATCATTGACTTGGGACCTGAGGGCGGTGTCGGTGGTGGAACCATTATCGCAACAGGAACTCCAGAAGAAGTAGCGGCCAACGAAGCTAGCTACACAGGACATTATTTGAAAGGAAAGTTACATCATGAATAAACGTGTACAAGCATTTCTAGCTAAAATGCAAGAAAAAGAACTAGATGGAATTATCATCAACAATCTTAAAAACGTCTATTATTTGACTGGTTTTTGGGGTTCAAATGGAACAGTCTTCATCAGTCATGACCGTCAGGTCTTGGTAACGGATTCTCGCTATATTATCGCAGCCAAACAAGAAACCAGTGGTTTTGAGATTGTAGCAGATCGTGATGAATTGGCTGTCATTGCAGGTATTGTTAAGGACATGGGCTTGTCTCGAATTGGTTTTGAGGACGAGATTTCGATTTCTTATTACCACCGTATGCAGGCAGCCTTTGCAGGAATTGACTTGTTTCCACAGACACAGTTTGTTGAAGGCCTTCGAATGATTAAGGATGAGGCGGAGATTGCAGCGATTCGCAAGGCTTGTTCTATCTCTGACCAAGCTTTTCGCGATGCGCTTGACTTTATCAAACCTGGAAAAACTGAAATTGAAATTGCCAACTTCCTTGACTTCCGCATGCGTGAGTTGGGAGCATCTGGCTTGTCTTTTGACACTATCCTAGCTAGCGGTATCAACTCTTCCAAACCTCATGCTCATCCTATGCACAAACCAGTGGAGCTGGGAGAAGCCATTACTATGGACTTCGGTTGCCTCTATGACCACTATGTCAGCGATATGACACGGACTATCTATCTGGGGCATGTCAGTGACGAGCAGGCGGAGATTTACAATACGGTTCTCAAAGCCAATCAAGCTTTGATTGACCAGGCTAAGGCAGGATTAGGTTTCCGTGACTTTGACAAAATTCCTCGTGATATTATCATCGAGGCAGGCTATGGCGACTACTTTACCCACGGTATCGGACACGGTATTGGACTGGATATTCATGAGGAACCATACTTTAGTCAAACTTCTACAGAAACCATCAAGGCAGGTATGGCTTTGACTGATGAACCAGGCATCTATATCGAAGGAAAATATGGCGTTCGGATTGAGGATGATATCTTGATTACAGAGACAGGTTGTGAATTATTGACCCTAGCTCCAAAAGAGCTGATAGTCATTTAAGAGTCAAACAACTCAAATGATTGACTTTTAAAATTTAAAGGTTTATACTGAAAGACGAAAACGGTAGGTGAGGCTACCATAGGGATACGGATGACTACCGCAAAGCAGTGGAGACACTACTCGTTGGTCAACAGTCCTGGTCGCGAAGGCCAAGACTAAGCTCATTACATTGCCCTATGGAGTTAAAGCTTGAACGAAAAACAGATAATTAGTTTTTTAATCCTGCCATTTTTTGATGGTAGGATTTTCTACTGTTTAAAAACAAAGAAAGGAGAAGAGTATGCAAATTGATGATCATCCAGAGCCGCAGTATATGAGTCAGTTACTGTTTTGTATACTCGCCTTTGAGATTTATACTCTTCTAAAATCAAATTCAAACTACGTCAACGTCGCCTTGCCGCATATATAGGTAACTGACTTTGTCAGTTTTATCCACAATCTCAAAACGGTGTTTTGAGCAACCTGCGGCTAGTTTCCTAGTTTGCTCTTTGATTTTCATTGAGTATTAGACAGTGAGTGACTCCTTGTTTAGAGTGAGAAAGTGAGTAAAAATCGCTATTTTTGCTAAGGAAGGAGAATACATGAAAACTACAAAAGAAAGATTAGCAACAGCTATTAAAGTCTCTTTAGATGAGAGTTTTACTTTTTATCACACCAGTTTAAACGGATTGACAGAGGAACAAGTCGAAAAAAATCGTAGTCTCTATGGCGAAAATATGATTACCAAAGGCCAAGAAGATTCGATTTTGAAAAAGATTTACGAATCCATTATCAACCCTTTCACAATTATCTTGCTTGTCATTGCTACTATATCTTTAGTGACCAATGTCTGGTTGGCAAAACCAGGTCAAGAGGATCCGACGACTTCTATTATCATCGTTGTCCTAGTCCTCATTTCTGGTGGCATACGCTTTGTCCAAGAACTCCGTAGTGATAAGGCAGCCACCAATCTTTCAAAAATGATTGTCAACACAGCGACTGTCATTCGTCAAGGTGAAATTCAAGAAGTACCTATTGATGATTTGGTAGTAGGTGACGTGGTTAAATTAAGCGCTGGTGACATGATTCCAGCAGATCTTCTTTTATTTGAGTCGCGCGACTTCTTTGTACAACAGTCTGGTTTGACAGGAGAAAGTGATGCAGTTGAAAAATTGGCCTTGACCAAGGCAACAGACCAACAATCTGATAGCCTTCTCGAAGCTGAATCCTTGGCCTTTATGGGAACCAATGTTTTGTCTGGTAGTGCTAAGGCCGTGGTTTTGGCGGTTGGTGATGCTACCATGATGGGAGCTATTGAGCAGACTCTAAACACCTATGATGAGCCCACTTCGTTTGAACGGGAGATGAATAGTATTTCTTGGCTCTTGATTCGCTTGATGTTAGTTATGGTTCCCATTGTTTTCTTGTCCAATGGTTTAACAGATGGTGATTGGTTAGAAGCAGGTGTATTTGCACTGAGTGTTGGTGTTGGATTGACACCTGAGATGCTTCCTATGATTATTACCGCTAGCCTAGCAAAGGGTTCTATTATCATGGCCAAGGAAAAAGTAGTTATCAAGAAACTCAATGCCATACAGGACTTAGGGGCGATTGATATCTTGTGTACAGATAAAACAGGAACTCTAACCCAAGATGAAATTGTCCTTGAATATCCCTTGGACATCCACGGACGCTTGGATTTGACCGTCTTGAGACGAGCTTATCTCAATTCCTATTTTCAAACGGGCTTGAAAAATTTGATGGACAGAGCCATCATCAAACGGACTGAAAAGGAAGCAAAAGAACACGCCCTCTTGCAAAATCTGGATAAAACCTTTCAAAAAATAGATGAGCTTCCCTTTGATTTTGAACGTAGACGGATGAGTGTTATCGTTAAGGATGAACACGAAACGGTTAGTTTGGTAACTAAGGGAGCCCTTGAAGAAATGTTGACGATTTCCAGTCATGTGGAATACCATGGAATGATTACTCCCTTGACAGATGCTATTAGAGAAGAAATTTTAGCAGAAGTCAGACAACTAAATCAACAAGGTTTGCGTGTCTTGGGAGTGGCCTATAAGTCAGGTTTGAGGGAAGGTCATGCCTATACAGTTGATGATGAAGGGGATATGATTTTAACTGGTTATTTAGCCTTCCTAGATCCTCCTAAACCATCTGCAGCACCAGCAATTAAGGCTCTGTTAGAACATGGGGTTCAAACAAAGATTTTGACGGGAGACAACGAAAAAGTTACCCAAGCAGTCTGTGAAAAGGTTGGTTTGGATATCAATCAGATGCTGTTAGGATCTGAAATTGATCAGATGAGTGATCAAGAATTGGCTCAAGCCGTAGAGGAAGTAACAGTCTTTGCCAAACTTTCTCCTGACCAAAAAGCAAGAATTATTTTGCAATTTAAGGCCAATGGTCATGCTGTAGGCTATATGGGAGATGGAATCAATGATGCTCCTTCTATGAAAGTTGCAGATGTGGGGATTTCTGTTGATACAGCAGTAGATATTGCCAAAGAAACAGCTGATGTTATCCTACTTGATAAGGATCTCATGGTGCTTGAAAAAGGACTTGTTGAAGGTCGTAAGGTCTATGCCAATATGACCAAATATATCAAAATGACAGTGAGTTCTAATTTTGGGAATATCTTATCCCTTTTGGTTTCTGGGATCTTTTTACCTTTTCTACCGATGGCACCAGTCCATTTGATTATTCTAAATCTAGTCTATGATTTGTCTTGTATTGCCTTGCCTTTTGACAAGGTGGACAAAGATTTTTTGAGAAATCCGCATACCTGGGAAGCTAAGTCTATCACACGTTTCATGATTTGGATGGGGCCTATCTCTTCTGTCTTTGATATTTTGACCTTCAGTTTGCTCTATTTTATCATTGTACCTATGACAACAGGTCAAACTTATGTTCATGGGGCAGAGTCTGCAGTAGGCTTTATTGTTTTGTTCCAAACGGGTTGGTTTATCGAGTCCATGTGGTCGCAGACCATGGTTATCCATATGTTGCGTTCAACTAAAATTCCTTTTTTACAAAGTCGTCCAGCTTGGCTAGTACTTGTGACAACCTTATTGGCTGCAGCTTTTGTGACCTTCCTTCCCTACAGTCCACTAGCTAGCCTTCTTCGTCTAACTCCTTTGAAACCGATCTATTTCATCTTTTTGATTTTCATCATCATTTTGTACATGATTAGCGTGACAATTGTGAAAAAAATCTATATCAAGAAATATAAAGAATGGCTGTAAATTTCATTTTGTCAAGAAAAAAGTACGAAAATGACGAAAAAAGTCAAAAAAATTTAAAAATAGGTCGCAAGTCGGATGTTTTTTATGGTATAATAGACTAAACTGATAGTAACATGTAGCGAAAGGGGTAGGTACATGATTAAAATTTATACAGTCTCAAGTTGTACTAGTTGTAAAAAAGCAAAAACCTGGCTCAATGCCCACCAGTTAAGTTATAAAGAACAAAACCTTGGTAAAGAAGGAATTACGAGAGAAGAATTACTGGATATTCTAACCAAAACAGATAACGGAATAGCCAGCATCGTTTCATCTAAAAACCGCTATGCCAAAGCCCTTGGAGTGGATATTGAAGATTTGAGTGTCAACGAAGTCCTCAATCTGATTATGGAAACGCCGAGAATTTTAAAGAGCCCAATCCTTGTAGATGAAAAACGCCTGCAAGTTGGCTATAAGGAAGACGATATTCGTGCCTTCCTACCACGCTCTGTCCGTAATGTAGAAAATGCAGAAGCACGTTTGCGTGCAGCTCTATAAACATCAAGGCTGGGGGCAACTCCCAGTCTTATTCTATTTTAATTTCAAAAAGAAAGAAGAAAGAAATGAAAAAAATAGTTCTTGTTAGTCTAGCTTTCCTTTTCGTCCTGGTTGGTTGCGGACAGAAAAAAGAAACTGGGACAGCTACAAAAACAGAAAAGGATACGCTTCAGTCGGCATTGCCAGTTATTGAGAATGCTGAGAAGAATACAGTTGTAACCAAGACTTTAGTCTTGCCCAAGTCAGATGATGGTAGCCAGCAAACTCAAACTATTACTTATAAAGACAAGACTTTTTTGAGCCTAACCATCCAACAAAAACGTCCAGTTTCTGATGAGTTGAAGACTTATATCGACCAACACGGAGTGGAAGAAACCCAAAAAGCTCTTCTCGAGGCGGAGGAGAAGGATGAATCCATTATAGAAGCTCGTAAATTGGCAGGCTTTAAGCTTGAAACAAAACTATTGAGCGCAACGGAACTTCAAACAACGACTAGTTATGATTTTCAAGTTTTAGACGTCAAGAAGGCTTCTCAGTTAGAATATCTGAAGAACATTGGCTTAGAAAATCTCTTGAAGAATGAACCAAGCAAATATATTTCAGACAGATTGGCAAATGGTGCGACAGAACAGTAGAAAATCCAAATAAATAAACTGCCTGATTTGTAGAACGTAAGGAATTATGCTATAATGGTACTATTCTAAGGAAAGAGGGTGTTAGAATGGGATTTACTGAAGAAACAGTACGTTTTAAATTGGACGATTCCAATAAAAAAGAAATTAGCGAAACTTTGACTGATGTCTATGCTTCGTTGAACGATAAGGGCTACAACCCAATTAACCAAATCGTTGGTTACGTATTGAGTGGAGACCCTGCCTACGTTCCTCGTTATAATAATGCACGAAATCAAATCCGTAAATATGAGCGTGATGAAATCGTTGAGGAATTGGTCCGCTACTACCTTAAAGGACAAGGAGTCGATCTGTAATCTATGAGAATTATGGGATTGGACGTCGGTTCAAAAACGGTAGGGGTGGCTATTAGCGATCCGCTCGGTTTTACAGCTCAAGGGCTTGAAATCATCCAAATCAATGAGGAGCAAGGCCAATTTGGTTTTGACCGCGTTAAGGAGTTGGTTGATGCTTACAAGGTGGAACGATTTGTAGTGGGCTTACCTAAAAACATGAACAATACAAGCGGGCCGCGCGTGGAAGCTAGTCAAGCCTACGGAGCAAAGTTGGAAGAGCTTTTTGGTTTACCAGTAGACTATCAAGATGAACGCTTGACAACAGTTGCTGCTGAGCGCATGTTGATTGAACAAGCGGATATCAGCCGTAACAAGCGCAAGAAAGTCATTGATAAGTTAGCAGCTCAGCTGATTTTACAAAATTATTTAGATAGAAAATTTTAATATAAAGGAGAGGCTATGTCACACGATCATAACCACGACCACGAAGAACGTGAACTAATCACACTAGTAGATGAACAAGGAAACGAAACCTTGTTTGAAATCCTTTTGACCATTGACGGAAAAGAAGAATTTGGTAAAAACTATGTTCTTCTAGTACCAGTTAACGCAGAAGAAGATGAAGACGGACAAGTTGAAATCCAAGCTTACTCATTCATCGAAAACGAAGATGGAACAGAAGGCGAATTGCAACCAATCCCAGAAGACTCAGAAGACGAATGGAACATGATTGAAGAAGTCTTCAACAGCTTTATGGAGGAGTAAAAATGTTCAGTGAACATTTTTACCCTTACGCTAAAAATAAAGATCGTAAGTAAGTCTGGGAGACTGTATCAGCCCAACTCCCTGAAATTGGGAAGAGTTGGAAAGTCCAGTGGACGTGTTTAGCCCAGCGCTAGAAATTAGAAACGCAGGTAGTCTGGGAGACTGTATCAGCCCAACTCCCAGAAATCGGGAAGAGTTGGAACATCCAGGGGATATTTTTACTCCAGCTCTTTGAAATAAGAGAGAACTGGTAAGTTCAGGGGATGTTTTTAGCCCAAGTTAATATTCATAGTTGCTAGTGATTAGCTAACCAGGTGAGAGGTCGGGACGAAAATCCTGACCTCATTTTTTTGTTATCTACGGAATTTTGCTAGGTAATTGATTAGGCATTTATCAAGGAGATGTGTATGTTTGAAGTAGAAGAATGGCTCCATAGTCGGATTGGTTTGAATTTTCGATCAGGCTTGGACCGAATGCAAGAAGCGGTGGATTTGTTAGGAAATCCCGAGAAGTCTTACCCTATTATCCACGTAACAGGAACTAATGGGAAAGGCTCTACCATTGCTTTTATGAGGGAGTTATTTATGGGGCATGGCAAAAAAGTTGCGACCTTTACCTCTCCTCATATCGTCTCCATCAATGACCGAATCTGCATTAATGGACAACCTATAGCAGACGCAGACTTTATCCGTTTAGCTGAGCAGGTCAAGGAAATGGAGAAAACACTTCTGCAAACCCATGATCAGTTGTCTTTTTTTGAATTGCTGACCTTGATTGCTTTTCTCTATTTTAGGGAGCAAGCGGTGGATTTGGTTTTACTAGAAGTGGGAATTGGTGGCTTACTTGACACGACCAATGTGGTAACTGGAGAGCTTGCTGTCATCACCTCCATCGGACTTGACCATCAGGAGACTCTGGGCGATAGTCTAGAAGCAATTGCAGAGCAGAAAGCTGGTATTTTCAAGGCTGGTAAAAAGGCAGTAATTGCGAAAATACCTTCAGCAGCTAGGCTTGTTTGTCAGGAAAAAGCTGAATCTTTAGCTGTTGCCCTTTATCAGGCAGGTCAGGATTTTTCAATGCTGAATGGTGATTTTTCAAGTTCTTTACTAAATCTTTCACAGCTGAAAATAGGTTTAGAAGGAGCTTATCAGCAGGAGAATGCGGCCTTGGCGTTGCAAACTTTTCTTCTCTTTATGAGAGAAGGAAAGGAATCTATTGATGAGCAGGCTGTAAGACAGGCTTTGGAGAAGACCTATTGGGCTGGGCGTTTGGAGCGTATTCGCCCACAGATTTACTTGGATGGTGCTCATAACCTCCCTGCCTTGACTCGCTTGGTTGAGTTTATCAAAGAAAAAGAGCAGGAAGGCTATCGTCCTCAAATCCTCTTTGGAGCCTTGAAACGTAAGGATTATCAAGGGATGTTGGGGTATCTGAATGAGAATTTGCCACAGGTGGAACTCAAGGTGACTGGATTTGACTATCAAGGGGCTCTTGAGGAGACGGATGTAATAGGTTACGATGTGATTCCTTCTTACCGAGAATTTATTAGCAGTTTTGAAGCAAGGGCAGACGCGCAGGACTTGTTGTTCATTACAGGGTCTCTCTATTTTATCTCAGAAGTACGGGGCTACCTGCTGGACCGTGAGCAGATAAATTGACCGCCTTTTTTGAACTTGTTATACTAGGAGAACTACCAGTTAGAAGGAAAAATTGGTAGAAGAAAGGAAATTCATCATGAAATTAAAAAGATTCACACTTTCTCTTGCTTCTCTAGCAAGTCTTAGTCTCTTAGTAGCTTGTTCACAGAGAGCTCAACAAGTTCAACAACCAGTAGCTCAATCGCAAACTCAACAAACTCAGCAATCACAACCTGCTGCCTCATCTTCAACAGAAAATACAAACCAGGTAGCAACAAGTTCTTCACAAAATGCGCCTGAGGCTCAACCAACCAATATTGATGGAACTTATACCGGTCAGGACGAAGGAGACCGTATCACTTTAGTAGTAACTGGAACAACTGGTACATGGACACAGGTAGAAACTGACGGAGATCAAGAAATCAAGCAGGTTAGCTTCGATGCCGCCAATCAACGCATGATTATTGGGGATGATGCTAAGATTTATACAATTAATGGAAATCAGATGATTATTGACGATATGGATAGAGAAGCGTCTGATCGCATTGTTTTATCAAAATAGACTAGAAGGAGACTGGATTCGTCGGTCTCTTTTACTTTTACTTAGAAAATGATGATAAATACTTGCCTTCTACTGAATACCTGCGCTATACTAGTATTAATACTCTTCGAAAATCTCTTCAAACCACGTCAGCTTCCATCTTTAACCTCAAAACAGTGTTTTGAGCAACCTGCGGCTAGCTTCCTAGTTTGCTTTTTGATTTTCATTGAATATAGTTACCTGTTTTTAGCATTCAAAATATCAAGGAGGGGATATGAAATATAGAAAATTTCAATTATTGATGTCCAAGTATGGCTTTAGTCTTTCGATTATGCTTCTTGAACTTTCTCTTGTTTTTGGTCTCTTTCTTTATTTAGGGCGGATGGCTCCTATTCTATGGATAATTGCCTTAATTTTTATGAGTATGGCAACTATTGTCGCCATTGTCAATCGTTCCATGGCCCCTGAAAGCAAAGTAATGTGGCTAGTGGTGACTTTTGTTCCTATTATTGGTCCTTTGCTCTATCTAATGTTTGGTGAAAGGCGATTGTCCAAAAAAGAAATCAAGCAGTTGGACAAACTTGGTTCCATGCATTTTCGGGAGGATAACAGTAAAGCTCTCCGCCAGAAATTGAAGGAAGAGGATAAGGCGGCTTACGGAGTTATCAAATCTTTGTTGAGTATGGATAACAATGCCGATGTATATGATCGAACGGCCTCACAATTCTTTCCTTCAGGTGAAAGCATGTGGCAATATATGTTGGAAGACCTCAAGAAAGCTGAAAAGTTTATCTTTTTAGAGTATTATATTGTTGAAGAAGGTCTGATGTGGAATAGTATACTAGATATACTAGAGCAAAAGGCAGCTCAGGGTGTCGAGGTCAAGATGCTCTATGATGATATCGGCTGTATGGCGACTTTACCTGGCGACTACACTATTCAGCTTCGTAGTCGAGGCATTGAAGCCCATAAGTTTAACAAGGTGATTCCTCGTTTGACGGTGGCTTATAATAATCGAGACCATCGTAAAATCCTTGTCATAGATGGTCAGATAGCCTATACAGGAGGGATTAACTTAGCCGATGAGTACATCAATCATGTAGAACGTTTTGGCTACTGGAAGGACAGTGGGATTCGCTTAGATGGCCCTGGTGTCAAGGCTCTCACCCGTCTCTTTTTGATGACCTGGTACATCAATCGTGGGGAAATCAGCGATTTTGACCAGTATCACTTGGAAAATCAGCCTTGTTCTGGCCAAGGGCTCTGCATTCCTTACGGTAGTGGACCCAAGCCCATCTTCCGTACTCAGGTAGGGAAAAAAGTTTATCAAAGTTTGATTAATCAAGCCACTGATTCAGTCTATATCACAACCCCCTATCTGATTATTGACTATGATTTAACAGAGAGTATAAAAAATGCGGCTATGAGGGGTGTTGATGTCCGCATCGTGACCCCTTTTATTCCAGATAAAAAATTAATCCAACTCATCACGAGAGGGGCTTATTCGGATTTGTTATCGGCAGGAGTAAGAATTTTTGAGTATAGTCCAGGCTTCATCCACAGTAAACAAATCTTAGTGGATAAGGACTTTGCTGCAGTTGGAACCATTAACTTAGATTACAGAAGTTTACTTCACCACTATGAAAATGCAATTTTGCTATATAAAACGAAATCAATCACGGAGATTCAAAAAGATTTTGAGGAGATTTTTTCAGTATCGCAAGAAATTTTTGCTCATACGATAAAAAATAGCTGGTATCAAAAATTGATTAAGGAAATTGCCCAGTTATTTGCCCCTATCTTATAAGAAATCTAGGACTGAGGACACAAACCAGTCCTATTTTTTTCTTGTCTTTTACGAATAAGAAGATATAGGGGGAAGGATGCTGACTCAGAAAGAATTGAACTATATCACGACATTTAAACAGACACATTTACACCGATTTCGAGAAATTGAAACCTTTGTGAAACTATGTAAAAAATCACTCAAACAGCCATCGCAAGCTGACAATTCTAGGTCTTTTTGATATACTAAGACAGATAAATTGAATAGGAGAAACGACATGGCTGTATATGGCAGAATAGAAGAAGTATCTGAAATGATACAGAGTAATGAAATTGAAAATAGACTGGATAGGAACCTTGAATCTCATGTAGAAAAAGAAGAGCAGGTAGCTTTCCCGTTTTTCAGACTCATCATTGGAAGTACGATTGCGACAATTTTTTCTGTGGTGCTTCCTTTACTTTTAGATATGGTAAGTCCTTCTCAGGCGCAGGATTTGTATATAGGGTGGGCTTTGCATCAGGGAGGACAGCTCTACAGTAGTTATTACGCTGGTCAAGGTCTTATTTATTATTTACTACTTTACATTACCCAAGGAGGCATTCTTTTTGCCTTAGTAGAATGGTTAGCTTTCTTAGGAGGGGGCTATTTCCTTTTTTCTGCAACTGACTATTTGACGGGACAAAGGGATCAAGCTAAGCAACTTCTAACGATATTTTATATTCTGGTGTCTGGTCTTGGTTTTGGAGGAGGCTATGCTACGATTTTAGCTCTTCCATTCTTATTTGCAGGCTTTTCTTTAGTAGCACGCTATCTGTCAAATCCTAACCATGACAAGGGATTTCTACGTCTGGGGATTTTCTTGGCCCTAGCATTTTTTATAGAGTCCCTTACAAGTCTTCTCTTTACTGTTGTAGTAACGATTGGTTTATTTGTTTTTAATGTTGGACATGGACGCTTTATACATGGAATTTATCAATTTTTTGCGACAGCACTTGGTTTTTCTCTCCTATTTTATCCTTTAGGCTACTATGTCATCATTTCAGGAGGTTTTGGAGAGGCTCAGGAGAGTCTTTTATATCCAATTACTTCCCTTCAGATATTTACCAACTCCCAACTAATGGATCATCTTTTATTCTATGGTTTATTGACCTTTGGTTTAGGTGCTCTCGTCCTTATTTTTCTAGGCTTGTTCCAATCTAAAGCATCTAGATTATATGTCATCTCAGTGCCAGCTAGCTTTGTTTTCTTATTTGGACTGGTCTTGCTGATTTTTTCTCAAGAACCTCTTCACGGTTCACGTTTGATTCTAATCCTTCCATTTTTACTCCTTCTTTTGATGACCAGTATTCGTGGGGAACACTCGGGAAGGATGGCACGTCGTCGGAGAAGAGAGGAAGTTCCAACTTTATGGAAAAAATTTATGAGGGGAAATCTCTACTTACCTATTCTAGTAGTGGTTTATCTAATTACAGTTCCTTTTGTAGCTCGTTTTGTCTTGCATCCAGCTTCTTATAGTGAACAACATCAAGTAGTAGATAGAATCAAACAAGAGACGAGTGAGGGAGACCGAATCTATATCTGGGATTCCCATGTTCAAATCTATAAAGAAAGCCAGCGTTTGGCTGGATCCATGTTCTCATCACCTCTTCTCTACACAAATACAGAAGAAAATAAAACTAGTTTGATTAATGATTTAAAAGAAAATCAACCCAAGATGATTCTTGTGAATGACAAGGTGCCAGTCTGGTCTGAAGTAGAAACAATTTTGAAAGAAAATTACCAACAACTAAAGACTGATTACTCAGAGTTTAAAGTCTATAAAATTAAATAACAAAATCAATATCTTGTGTATTTTTAAAAATTTTAGGATTTTTAACACAAGATATTGATTTTTCTTTTTAGAGTGGTATAATACTTTTTAGAAAGAACATTTTAGAAAAGAGCATGCATATGATTGCACTAGAAGAAAAAATTACAATTTTGCCAACTCTCTTCGTCGAGAAACGAGATGGGAGACGTGTTGTGTTTGATGTGGACAAGATTGACAAGGCTCTCCACAAGGCGGCAGACAAGGTTATGGATGTGACACCCTTGGTTGAAAAACGCCTAAATGCTCTGACTGAGCGAATTGTCACAGAAATTCATAGTCGCTTTCCAAAGGGAGTTAAGATTTACGAAATTCAAAATATCGTAGAACATGAACTCCTTGAAGCCAAAGAATATGCGCTAGCTGAGGAATATATCACTTATCGGACACAGAGGGATTTTGAGCGCTCAAAAGCGACAGATATCAACTTTAGCATCCATAAACTTCTCAACAAAGACCAGGCAGTTATCAATGAAAATGCGAACAAAGACAGTGATGTTTTTAACACCCAGCGCGATTTGACAGCAGGGATTGTTGGAAAGTCAATCGGACTGCAAATGCTTCCTAAGCACGTAGCCAATGCCCACCAAAAGGGGGATATCCACTATCATGATTTGGACTACAGCCCCTATACACCTATGACCAACTGCTGTTTGATTGATTTTAAGGGTATGTTGGAAAATGGTTTTAAGATTGGAAATGCAGAGGTAGAGAGTCCTAAGTCTATCCAGACTGCGACTGCTCAGATTTCGCAAATCATCGCCAACGTTGCTTCTAGCCAGTATGGCGGCTGTTCAGCTGATCGTATCGATGAAGTCTTGGCACCTTATGCAGAGAAGAATTACCAAAAACACCTCAAGGATGCGGAAGAATGGGTTTTGCCTGAAAAACGGGAAGATTACGCTTGGAAGAAAGCACAAAAAGACATCTATGATGCCATGCAATCTCTCGAGTATGAAATCAACACTCTCTTCACTTCAAACGGACAAACACCTTTTACTTCGCTAGGTTTTGGTCTAGGAACCAATCGTTTTGAACGAGAAATTCAAAAGGCAATTTTAAACATTCGTATCAAGGGTCTTGGTTCAGAACACCGTACGGCTATCTTTCCTAAACTTATTTTTACTCTGAAAAGAGACCTTAATTTAGAGGAAGGAACTCCCAACTACGACATCAAGCAGTTGGCTCTCGAGTGTGCAACCAAGCGAATGTACCCAGATGTTTTATCTTACGATAAGATTGTTGACTTGACAGGCTCCTTCAAGGTGCCCATGGGTTGTCGTTCGTTCCTTCAAGGATGGAAGGATGAAAATGGTGTTGAGGTCAATTCAGGCCGTATGAATCTGGGTGTTGTGACGGTTAACTTACCTCGTATCGCCCTTGAATCTGAAGGAGATATGAACAAGTTCTGGGAAATCTTCAACGAGCGTATGAATATCGCAGAAGATGCTTTGGTTTACCGTGTCGAACGGACCAAGGAAGCTACACCAGCCAATGCTCCTATCCTCTATCAGTACGGTGCTTTTGGCCATCGTCTAGGTAAAGAAGAAAGTGTTGACCAGCTCTTTAAGAATCGTCGTGCGACAGTTTCGCTGGGCTATATCGGCTTGTATGAAGTAGCGACTGTTTTCTTTGGTAATAGCTGGGAAAGTAATCCAGATGCTAAGGAATTCACGCTAGACATCATTCGCGATATGAAACGTCGTGTAGAAGAGTGGTCTGACCAATATGGCTACCATTTCTCTATCTACTCAACACCATCTGAAAGTTTGACAGACCGTTTCTGCCGACTGGATACAGAGAAGTTTGGTTCTATTCCTGATATTACAGATAAGGAATACTACACCAATTCTTTCCACTACGATGTTCGTAAAAATCCAACACCGTTTGAAAAACTGGATTTTGAAAAAATCTATCCAGAAGCAGGTGCGTCAGGTGGTTTCATCCATTACTGTGAGTATCCAGTCCTCCAGCAAAATCCAAAGGCCTTGGAAGCTGTGTGGGATTATGCTTATGATCGTGTGGGTTATTTGGGGACCAATACTCCAATTGACCGTTGCTACAAGTGTGACTTTGAAGGGGATTTTGAACCAACTGAAAGAGGATTTGCTTGTCCTAACTGTGGCAATAGCGACCCTAAAACAGTAGACGTTGTTAAACGGACTTGTGGCTATTTAGGCAATCCTCAAGCCAGACCTATGGTCAACGGTCGTCACAAGGAAATCGCAGCGCGTGTCAAACATATGAATGGCTCAACGATTAAAATAGCTGGGCATCAAGTAACAAATTAGAAAGAAATGAAATGGGAAAATATCAATTAGACGATAAGGGGCGTGCACAAGTGACCCGTTATCACGAGAAACACTCTAAAGGTGGAGCTGGTAAAAAAGAACGCTTGCTCAACCTCAGAGAACAATTTTTAAACAAGAACAAGAAAAAATAAAAGTGAGAGTCAGCTCTCGCTTTTCTCTTAGTGGGAGGTAAGGATGGAATTACGCAGACCAAGATTAGCAGATAAAGAAACAGTTTTAGAGATGATGGCAGAGTTTGAAAAATATCAGTCGCCTCACGACGGTGGTTTCTGGGATACAGAAAATTTTTCTTATGAGGAATGGTTGGAAAGTAATCAGAATCAGGAAATGGGGATTAATCTGCCTGAAGGATGGGTTCCTGCAATTCAGTTAGTGGCTTTTTCTGAGAAAGGTCAAGCAGTTGGATTTCTTAATCTCCGGTTGCGCCTCAGTAACTTTCTACTAGAAGAAGGTGGCCACATTGGCTACTCCATTCGTCCATCAGAAAGAGGCAAAGGTTATGCTAAAGTGACGCTTCGTCAGGGCTTGCAAGTTGCTAAGGAAAAGAACATCAAGAAGGCTCTTGTGACCTGTAGCGTGAATAATCCTGCTAGCAGAGCAGTCATTCTAGCAAATGGAGGTCTCATTGAGGATGTTCGTGATGGAGTCGAGCGTTATTGGATAGAGGTGGAGAATGAATAATCCCAAACCACAAGAATGGAAAAGTGAGGAGCTCAGTCAAGGCCGTATCATTGACTACAAGGCCTTTAACTTTGTAGATGGAGAAGGCGTGCGTAACTCTCTCTATGTAGCAGGCTGTATGTTTCACTGCGAGGGGTGTTATAATGTAGCGACTTGGTCCTTCAATGCTGGCATTCCCTATACAGCAGAGTTAGAAGAACAAATCATGGCAGATCTTGCTCAGCCCTATGTTCAAGGCTTGACTTTGTTGGGAGGGGAGCCCTTTCTCAATACAGGCATTCTTTTGCCACTTGTTAAACGCATTCGGAAGGAATTGCCAGACAAGGACATCTGGTCATGGACAGGTTACACTTGGGAAGAAATGATACTGGAAACTCCAGATAAACTGGAACTCTTATCACTGATTGACATTCTTGTCGATGGAAGATATGACCGAACTAAGAGAAATCTCATGCTCCAGTTTCGAGGTTCGTCCAACCAACGAATTATCGATGTGCAAAAATCCCTCAAAAGTGGGCAAGTAGTGATTTGGGACAAGCTCAATGACGGAAAAGAAAGCTATGAACAGGTGAAGAGAGACTAACTTTCTTCTATGAAAACAGTTAAATAAATGACCTATCAAAAAAGAAAACAGTTTCATCGTAAAAAACGAAAAAATAGCAACAAATCCCTTGCAATCGCAGGGGATTTGTGTTATTCTATTATGGTGCTGTAAATTACAGCCTTAGCTTTGATGCAAGAGGTTGCGATACGCTCGGTTGCATTGCCACGCAACCCGCGTCGGTTTTCTTGTGGAGCTAGCCTATTATCTTAAATAGACGAAAAGGAGAAAAAGATGGCAAACAAAAAAATCCGTATCCGTTTGAAAGCTTACGAACACCGTACGCTTGACACAGCGGCTGCAAAAATCGTAGAATCAGCTACTCGTACAGGTGCACAAGTTGCGGGTCCAATCCCACTTCCAACTGAACGTAGCCTCTACACAATCATTCGTGCGACCCACAAATACAAAGACTCTCGCGAACAATTTGAAATGCGTACACACAAACGTTTGATCGATATCGTTAACCCAACTCAAAAAACAGTTGATGCTTTGATGAAATTGGATCTTCCAAGTGGTGTAAACGTAGAAATCAAACTTTAATCTAAAATATAAAAGAGCAGAGGCTAGTGTTTCAATCTAATTGAACACGGGCTAAACTCGGTGTGAAAAAAGATAAACTTCCTAGTGTCTGCTAGACACTGCATCAGTTTCCTATTTTCACTTTGAGTTTGACGCCCTTTGTATCTTAGACTTGAGCATAAAAAACGCTCGTTAAAAACTTTTTGAATAAAAAATATAGAAAAGGAACTATTTTCTCATGACAAAAGGAATCTTAGGGAAAAAAGTGGGAATGACTCAAATCTTCACTGAAGCTGGCGAATTGATCCCTGTAACAGTTATTGAAGCAACTCCAAACGTTGTTCTTCAAGTTAAAACTGTTGAAACAGACGGATACAACGCTATCCAAGTTGGTTTCGATGACAAACGCGAAGTATTGAGCAACAAACCTGCTAAAGGACATGTAGCGAAAGCTAACACGGCTCCTAAGCGCTTCATTCGTGAATTCAAAAACGTTGAAGGCTTGGAAGTTGGTGCTGAAATTACAGTTGAAACATTCGCAGCTGGGGACGTTGTTGACGTAACTGGTACTTCTAAAGGTAAAGGTTTCCAAGGTGTTATCAAGCGCCACGGACAATCACGTGGACCAATGGCTCACGGTTCTCGTTACCACCGTCGCCCAGGTTCTATGGGACCTGTTGCACCTAACCGTGTATTCAAAGGTAAAAACCTTGCAGGGCGTATGGGTGGCGACCGCGTAACAATTCAAAATCTTGAAGTTGTACAAGTTGTTCCAGAAAAGAACGTTATCCTTATCAAAGGTAACGTACCAGGTGCTAAGAAATCTCTTATCACTATCAAATCAGCAGTTAAAGCTGGTAAATAATAAAGAAAGGGGAAATCAGTCACAATGGCAAACGTAACATTATTTGACCAAACTGGTAAAGAAGCTGGCCAAGTTGTTCTTAACGATGCAGTATTTGGTATTGAACCAAATGAATCAGTTGTGTTTGATGTGATCATCAGCCAACGCGCAAGCCTTCGTCAAGGAACACACGCTGTTAAAAACCGCTCTGCAGTATCAGGTGGTGGACGCAAACCATGGCGTCAAAAAGGAACTGGACGTGCTCGTCAAGGTTCTATCCGCTCACCACAATGGCGTGGTGGTGGTGTTGTCTTCGGACCAACTCCACGTTCATACGGCTACAAACTTCCACAAAAAGTTCGTCGCCTAGCTCTTAAATCAGTTTACTCTGAAAAAGTTGCTGAAAACAAATTCGTAGCTGTAGACGCTCTTTCATTTACAGCTCCAAAAACTGCTGAATTTGCAAAAGTTCTTGCAGCATTGAGCATCGATTCTAAAGTTCTTGTTATCCTTGAAGAAGGAAATGAATTCGCAGCTCTTTCAGCTCGTAACCTTCCAAACGTGAAAGTTGCAACTGCTACAACTGCAAGTGTTCTTGACATCGCAAATAGCGACAAACTTCTTGTCACACAAGCAGCTATCTCTAAAATCGAGGAGGTTCTTGCATAATGAATTTGTATGATGTTATCAAAAAACCTGTCATCACTGAAAGCTCAATGGCTCAACTTGAAGCAGGGAAATATGTATTTGAAGTTGACACTCGTGCACACAAACTTTTGATCAAGCAAGCTGTTGAAGCTGCTTTCGAAGGTGTTAAAGTTGCCAATGTTAACACAATCAACGTAAAACCAAAAGCTAAACGTGTTGGACGTTACACTGGTTTTACTAACAAAACTAAAAAAGCTATCATCACACTTACAGCTGATTCTAAAGCAATCGAGTTGTTTGCTGCTGAAGCTGAATAATCTAAGGAGGAAATATCGTGGGAATTCGTGTTTATAAACCAACAACAAACGGTCGCCGTAATATGACTTCTTTGGATTTCGCTGAAATCACAACAAGCACTCCTGAAAAATCATTGCTTGTTGCATTGAAGAGCAAGGCTGGTCGTAACAACAACGGTCGTATCACAGTTCGTCACCAAGGTGGTGGACACAAACGTTTCTACCGTTTGGTTGACTTCAAACGTAACAAAGACAACGTTGAAGCAGTTGTTAAAACAATCGAGTACGATCCAAACCGTTCTGCAAACATCGCTCTTGTACACTACACTGACGGTGTGAAAGCATACATCATCGCTCCAAAAGGTCTTGAAGTAGGTCAACGTATCGTTTCAGGTCCAGAAGCAGATATCAAAGTCGGAAACGCTCTTCCACTTGCTAACATCCCAGTTGGTACTTTGATCCACAACATCGAGTTGAAACCAGGTCGTGGTGGTGAATTGGTACGTGCTGCTGGAGCATCTGCTCAAGTATTGGGTTCTGAAGGTAAATACGTTCTTGTTCGTCTTCAATCAGGTGAAGTTCGTATGATTCTTGGAACTTGCCGTGCTACAGTTGGTGTTGTCGGAAACGAACAACATGGACTTGTAAATCTTGGTAAAGCAGGACGTAGCCGTTGGAAAGGTATCCGCCCAACAGTTCGTGGTTCTGTAATGAACCCTAACGATCACCCACACGGTGGTGGTGAAGGTAAAGCACCAGTTGGTCGTAAAGCACCATCTACTCCATGGGGCAAACCTGCTCTTGGTCTTAAAACTCGTAACAAGAAAGCGAAATCTGACAAACTTATCGTTCGTCGTCGCAACGAGAAATAATATTAAACTAGTCGCTTAAGCAACTAGTAAATCCGCCAGCTCGGTAGCGCTCCATGTGAGCGCAAGCCGCTGTGGTACAACATTTAAAGGAGAAAATATAAAAATGGGACGCAGTCTTAAAAAAGGACCTTTCGTCGATGAGCATTTGATGAAAAAAGTTGAAGCTCAAGCTAACGACGAAAAGAAAAAAGTTATTAAAACTTGGTCACGTCGTTCAACGATCTTCCCAAGTTTCATTGGTTACACTATCGCAGTTTATGACGGGCGTAAACACGTACCTGTTTACATCCAAGAAGACATGGTAGGTCACAAACTTGGTGAATTTGCACCAACTCGTACTTACAAAGGTCACGCTGCAGACGACAAGAAAACACGTAGAAAATAAGGAGAACATAAATGGCAGAAATTACTTCAGCTAAAGCAATGGCTCGTACAGTACGTGTTTCACCTCGTAAATCACGTCTTGTTCTTGATAACATCCGTGGTAAAAGCGTAGCCGATGCAATCGCAATTTTGACATTCACTCCAAACAAAGCTGCTGAAATCATCTTGAAAGTTTTGAACTCAGCTGTAGCTAACGCTGAAAACAACTTTGGTTTGGATAAAGCTAACTTGGTAGTATCTGAAGCATTCGCAAACGAAGGACCAACTATGAAACGTTTCCGTCCACGTGCGAAAGGTTCAGCTTCACCAATCAACAAACGTACAGCTCACATCACTGTAGCTGTTGCAGAAAAATAAGGAGGTAAAATCGTGGGTCAAAAAGTACATCCAATTGGTATGCGTGTCGGCATCATCCGTGATTGGGATGCCAAATGGTATGCTGAAAAAGAATACGCGGATTACCTTCATGAAGATCTTGCAATCCGTAAATTCGTTCAAAAAGAACTTGCTGACGCAGCAGTTTCAACTATCGAAATCGAACGCGCAGTAAACAAAGTTAACGTTTCACTTCACACTGCTAAACCAGGTATGGTTATCGGTAAAGGTGGTGCTAATGTTGATGCACTCCGTGCAAAACTTAACAAATTGACTGGAAAACAAGTACACATCAACATCATCGAAATCAAACAACCTGATTTGGATGCTCACCTTGTAGGTGAAGGAATTGCTCGTCAATTGGAGCAACGTGTTGCTTTCCGTCGTGCACAAAAACAAGCAATCCAACGTGCAATGCGTGCTGGAGCTAAAGGAATCAAAACTCAAGTATCAGGTCGTTTGAACGGTGCAGATATCGCCCGTGCTGAAGGATACTCTGAAGGAACTGTTCCACTTCACACACTTCGTGCAGATATCGATTACGCTTGGGAAGAAGCAGATACTACATACGGTAAACTTGGTGTTAAAGTATGGATCTACCGTGGTGAAGTTCTTCCAGCTCGCAAAAACACTAAAGGAGGTAAATAACCAATGTTAGTACCTAAACGTGTTAAACACCGTCGTGAATTCCGTGGAAAAATGCGCGGTGAAGCAAAAGGTGGAAAAGAAGTAGCATTCGGTGAATATGGTCTTCAAGCTACAACTAGCCACTGGATCACTAACCGCCAAATCGAAGCTGCTCGTATCGCCATGACTCGTTACATGAAACGTGGTGGTAAAGTTTGGATTAAAATCTTCCCACACAAATCATACACTGCTAAAGCTATCGGTGTGCGTATGGGATCTGGTAAAGGGGCACCTGAAGGTTGGGTAGCACCAGTTAAACGTGGTAAAGTGATGTTCGAAATCGCTGGTGTATCTGAAGAGATCGCTCGCGAAGCGCTTCGTCTTGCTAGCCACAAATTGCCAGTTAAATGTAAATTCGTAAAACGTGAAGCAGAATAAGGAGAAGGCATGAAACTTAATGAAGTAAAAGAATTTGTTAAAGAACTTCGTGGTCTTTCTCAAGAAGAACTCGCGAAGCGCGAAAACGAATTGAAAAAAGAATTGTTTGAACTTCGTTTCCAAGCTGCTACTGGTCAATTGGAACAAACAGCTCGCTTGAAAGAAGTTAAAAAACAAATCGCTCGTATCAAAACAGTTCAATCTGAAGCGAAATAATAGACTAGGGAAGGAGAAATTTCAATGGAACGCAATAATCGTAAAGTTCTTGTTGGACGTGTTGTATCTGACAAAATGGACAAGACAATCACAGTTGTAGTTGAAACAAAACGTAACCACCCAGTCTATGGTAAACGTATTAACTACTCTAAAAAATACAAAGCTCATGATGAAAACAATGTTGCCAAAGAAGGCGATATCGTACGTATCATGGAAACTCGCCCGCTTTCAGCTACAAAACGTTTCCGTCTTGTAGAAGTTGTTGAAGAAGCGGTCATCATCTAATCAAACCTGAAAGGAGAAAACTGAAATGATTCAAACAGAAACTCGTTTGAAAGTCGCAGACAACAGCGGTGCTCGCGAAATCTTGACTATCAAAGTTCTTGGTGGTTCAGGACGTAAATTTGCAAACATCGGTGATGTTATCGTGGCATCTGTAAAACAAGCTACTCCTGGTGGTGCGGTTAAAAAAGGTGACGTTGTTAAAGCAGTTATCGTTCGTACTAAATCAGGTGCTCGTCGTGCTGATGGTTCATACATCAAATTTGACGAAAACGCAGCAGTTATCATCCGTGAAGACAAAACTCCTCGCGGAACACGTATCTTTGGCCCAGTTGCACGTGAATTGCGTGAAGGTGGCTTCATGAAGATCGTGTCACTTGCTCCAGAAGTACTTTAATTTTTAGAAACAAACTAGTCCCCTAGCTTCAAGCTAGGGTGCCCTTATGGGCGTAAGAAAAATCAAGGAGAAACCTAATGTTTGTAAAAAAAGGCGACAAAGTTCGCGTAATCGCTGGTAAAGATAAGGGAACAGAAGCTGTTGTCCTTACTGCCCTTCCAAAAGTAAACAAAGTTATCGTTGAAGGTGTTAACATCGTTAAGAAACACCAACGTCCAACTAACGAGCTTCCTCAAGGTGGTATCATCGAGAAAGAAGCAGCTATCCACGTATCAAACGTTCAAGTTTTGGACAAAAATGGTGTAGCTGGTCGTGTTGGTTACAAATTTGTAGACGGTAAAAAAGTTCGCTACAACAAAAAATCAGGCGAAGTGCTTGATTAATCACGAAGGAAAGGAGAAGTATAATGGCAAATCGTTTAAAAGAAAAATATCTTAATGAAGTAGTTCCTGCTTTGACAGAACAATTCAACTACTCATCAGTGATGGCTGTGCCTAAAGTAGATAAGATCGTTTTGAACATGGGTGTTGGTGAAGCTGTATCAAACGCTAAAAGCCTTGAAAAAGCTGCTGAAGAATTGGCACTTATCTCAGGTCAAAAACCACTTATCACTAAAGCTAAAAAATCAATCGCCGGCTTCCGTCTTCGTGAAGGTGTTGCGATCGGTGCAAAAGTTACCCTTCGTGGTGAACGTATGTACGAATTCTTGGATAAATTGGTTTCAGTTTCACTTCCACGTGTACGTGACTTCCACGGTGTTCCAACAAAATCATTTGACGGACGCGGAAACTACACACTTGGTGTGAAAGAACAATTGATCTTCCCAGAAATCAACTTCGATGACGTTGACAAAACTCGTGGTCTTGACATTGTTATCGTAACAACTGCTAACACTGACGAAGAGTCACGTGCATTGCTTACAGGCCTTGGAATGCCTTTTGCAAAATAATATAGGAGGTAAATCTAATGGCTAAAAAATCAATGATTGCTAAGAACAAACGTCCAGCGAAGTTCTCTACTCAAGCTTATACTCGTTGTGAAAAATGTGGTCGTCCACATTCAGTTTACCGCAAATTTAAACTTTGCCGTGTTTGCTTCCGTGAATTAGCTTACAAAGGACAAATCCCTGGTGTAACAAAAGCATCTTGGTAATTTAAGTTATCAAGGGCGTCAAAACTCCAAGTGAAAATAGGAAACTTGACGAAGAAACTGAAGTTTCTAGGAAAGTTTATCTTTTTCACACAGAGTTTAGCCCGGGTTCAGTTGGGCTTGCCAATTTGAACACGAGCTACAGCTTTGGCAAAAAAGACCAATTTTCTTTGGAGCATCGCTCCTGCATCAAATTGCCTATTTTTGCTCGTGCTGTTACGCTCTTTGTATCATGTATTAACTAGCAAGTGCAACTTGCAAACTACTAGTAAGAGGAGAAAAACAAAATGGTTATGACTGACCCAATCGCAGACTTCCTAACTCGTATTCGTAACGCTAACCAAGCAAAACACGAAGTACTTGAAGTACCTGCATCAAACATCAAAAAAGGGATTGCTGAAATCCTTAAACGCGAAGGTTTTGTAAAAAACGTTGAAATCATCGAAGATGACAAACAAGGCATCATCCGTGTATTCCTTAAATACGGACCAAACGGTGAAAAAGTTATCACTAACTTGAAACGTGTTTCTAAACCAGGACTTCGTGTCTACAAAAAACGTGAAGACCTTCCAAAAGTTCTTAACGGACTTGGAATTGCTATCCTTTCAACTTCTGAAGGTTTGCTTACTGATAAAGAAGCACGCCAAAAGAATGTTGGTGGTGAGGTTATCGCTTACGTTTGGTAATTGATGATGTGAGAGCGTTAAAAGAATGCAGTGAAAATAGGAAGTTTGTAGCAGGAGCGATGCTCCAAGACAAACTTATCTTTTTCACCAAATTCTTAGCTCGAACTCAAATCAAGATACAAAGCTCGTTAGAGCGTGTTCAGTTCAGCTCTTGAACTAAATAAGTATCTTACCCCGTGAAAACTGGCCGTTCTGGCCTGACAATTTAACAGGAGAAAATAAACATGTCACGTATTGGTAATAAAGTTATCGTGTTGCCTGCTGGTGTTGAACTCACTAACAATGACAACGTTGTAACTGTAAAAGGACCTAAAGGAGAACTTACTCGTGAGTTCTCAAAAGATATTGAAATCCGTGTGGAAGGTGCTGAAGTAACTCTTCACCGTCCAAACGATTCAAAAGAAATGAAAACTATCCACGGAACTACTCGTGCCCTTTTGAACAACATGGTTGTTGGTGTATCAGAAGGATTCAAGAAAGAACTTGAAATGCGTGGGGTTGGTTACCGTGCACAACTTCAAGGATCTAAACTTGTTTTGGCTGTTGGTAAATCTCATCCAGACGAAGTTGAAGCTCCAGAAGGAATTACTTTTGAACTTCCAAACCCAACAACAATCGTTGTTAGCGGAATTTCAAAAGAAGTAGTTGGTCAAACAGCTGCTTACGTACGTAGCCTTCGTTCACCAGAACCATATAAAGGTAAAGGTATCCGTTACGTTGGTGAATTCGTTCGCCGTAAAGAAGGTAAAACAGGTAAATAATGTTGAGTGGTTGAGTCTCAACCACCAACCTATTTTCCAACTTTGTGCATAGCACACGATTTAAAACTAAAGAGGTGAAAACTGTGATTTCAAAACCAGATAAAAACAAACTCCGCCAAAAACGCCACCGTCGCGTTCGCGGAAAACTCTCTGGAACTGCTGATCGCCCACGTTTGAACGTATTCCGTTCTAATACAGGCATCTACGCTCAAGTGATTGATGACGTAGCGGGTGTAACGCTCGCAAGTGCTTCAACTCTTGACAAAGAAGTTTCAAAAGGAACTAAAACTGAACAAGCCGTTGCTGTCGGTAAACTCGTTGCAGAACGTGCAAACGCTAAAGGTATTTCAGAAGTGGTGTTCGACCGCGGTGGATATCTATATCACGGACGTGTGAAAGCTTTGGCTGATGCAGCTCGTGAAAACGGATTGAAATTCTAATAGGAGGACACTAGAAAATGGCATTTAAAGACAATGCAGTTGAATTAGAAGAACGCGTAGTTGCTGTCAACCGTGTTACAAAAGTTGTTAAAGGTGGACGTCGTCTTCGTTTCGCAGCTCTTGTTGTTGTTGGTGACCACAACGGTCGCGTAGGATTTGGTACTGGTAAAGCTCAAGAAGTTCCAGAAGCAATCCGTAAAGCAGTAGACGATGCTAAGAAAAACTTGATCGAAGTTCCTATGGTTGGAACAACAATCCCACACGAAGTACTTTCAGAATTCGGTGGAGCTAAAGTATTGTTGAAACCTGCTGTAGAAGGTTCTGGAGTTGCCGCTGGTGGTGCAGTTCGTGCCGTTGTGGAATTGGCAGGTGTGGCAGATATTACATCTAAATCACTTGGTTCTAACACTCCAATCAACATTGTTCGTGCAACTGTTGAAGGTTTGAAACAATTGAAACGCGCTGAAGAAGTTGCAGCACTTCGTGGTATTTCAGTTTCTGATTTAGCATAAGAAAGGGGATAAAATGGCTCAAATTAAAATTACTTTGACTAAGTCTCCAATCGGACGCATTCCATCACAACGTAAAACTGTTGTAGCACTTGGACTTGGCAAATTGAACAGCTCTGTTATTAAAGAAGATAACGCTGCTATCCGTGGTATGATCACTGCAGTATCTCACTTGGTAACAGTTGAAGAAGTAAACTAATGAATTTTTAGGGGATGTGGAGTATACCATCCCCTAAAACTAGATATAGTCATCTATGATGACGTTGTATAGGCGAGTTGATGGGGGAGACAACCTTTTCTCCCTTATCGGCGCTAGCATTTTACAAAAGAGGAGAAAATAAAAATGAAACTTCATGAATTGAAACCTGCAGAAGGTTCTCGTAAACTACGTAACCGCGTTGGTCGTGGTACTTCATCAGGTAACGGTAAAACATCTGGTCGTGGTCAAAAAGGTCAAAAAGCTCGTAGCGGTGGCGGAGTTCGCCTTGGTTTTGAAGGTGGACAAACTCCATTGTTCCGTCGTCTTCCAAAACGTGGATTCACTAACATCAACGCTAAAGAATACGCAATTGTGAACCTTGACCAATTGAACGTCTTTGAAGATGGTGCTGAAGTAACTCCAGTTGTTCTTATCGAAGCAGGAATTGTTAAAGCTGAAAAATCAGGTATTAAAATTCTTGGTAACGGTGAGTTGACTAAGAAATTGACTGTGAAAGCAGCTAAATTCTCTAAATCAGCTGAAGAAGCTATCACTGCTAAAGGTGGTTCAGTAGAAGTCATCTAAGAGAGGTGACCTATGTTTTTTAAATTATTAAGAGAAGCTCTTAAAGTCAAGCAGGTTCGATCAAAAATTTTATTTACAATTTTTGTCGTTTTGGTCTTTCGTATCGGAACTAGCATTACAGTTCCTGGTGTGAATGCTAATAGCTTGAATGCTTTAAGTGGATTATCCTTCTTAAACATGTTGAGCTTGGTGTCAGGGAATGCCATGAAAAACTTCTCAGTTTTTGCTCTTGGTGTTAGCCCCTACATTACGGCCTCTATCGTTGTCCAACTCTTGCAAATGGATATTTTACCCAAGTTTGTAGAGTGGGGTAAACAAGGGGAAGTAGGTCGAAGAAAATTGAATCAAGCTACTCGTTATATTGCTCTTGTTTTAGCCTTTGTGCAATCTATCGGGATTACAGCTGGTTTTAATACTTTGGCTGGAGCTCAATTGTTGAAAACAGCTCTTACACCACAAGTCTTTATCATGATTGGTATCATCTTAACAGCTGGTAGCATGATTGTTACTTGGTTGGGAGAGCAAATTACAGATAAGGGATACGGAAATGGTGTTTCTATGATTATCTTCGCCGGGATTGTTGCCTCAATTCCAGAGATGATTCAGGGCATCTATGTGGACTACTTTGTGAACGTCCCAAGTAGCCGTATTAACTCATCTATCATTTTCGTAATCATTTTGATTATTACTGTATTGTTGATCATTTACTTTACAACTTATGTTCAACAAGCAGAATACAAAATTCCAATCCAATATACTAAGGTTGCACAAGGTGCTCCATCTAGCTCTTACCTTCCATTGAAGGTAAACCCTGCTGGAGTTATCCCTGTTATCTTTGCAAGTTCGATTACTGCGGCGCCAGCAGCTATTCTACAGTTTTTAAGCGCTACAGGTCATGATTGGGCTTGGGTAAGAACAGCACAAGAAATGCTGGCAACAACTTCACCAACTGGTATTGCCATGTATGCTTTGTTGATTATTCTCTTTACATTCTTCTATACGTTTGTACAGATTAATCCTGAAAAAGCGGCAGAAAACCTACAAAAGAGCGGTGCCTATATCCACGGAGTTCGTCCTGGTAAAGGTACAGAAGAATATATGTCTAAACTTCTTCGTCGTCTTGCAACGGTTGGTTCTCTCTTCCTTGGTGTGATTTCTATTTTACCGATCGTAGCAAAAGATGTTTTCGGACTTTCAGAAGCAGTTGCTTTTGGAGGAACCAGTCTTTTGATCATTATCTCTACAGGTATTGAAGGAATCAAACAATTGGAAGGATACTTATTGAAACGTAAGTATGTTGGTTTCATGGATAGAACAGAATAAAAGTATTTACATAATCAGTAAATGCTGAGGGAGTGGAGGTTTAAACTCTGACATTTGTGAGAGTTTGGTCTCCCCTCTTCTATTTTGTTTTTAAATAGGGGTGAAAAGACTTTTTGCTTCTATTTAAAAATAAAATAAGGAGATCAAATCATGAATCTTTTGATTATGGGCTTACCTGGTGCAGGTAAGGGAACTCAAGCAGCAAAAATCGTAGAACAATTCCATGTTGCACATATCTCAACAGGTGATATGTTCCGAGCTGCTATGGCAAATCAAACTGAAATGGGTGTTCTTGCTAAGTCATACATTGACAAGGGTGAATTGGTTCCTGACGAAGTTACAAATGGAATCGTAAAAGAACGTCTTTCACAAGATGATATTAAAGAAACAGGATTCTTATTGGATGGTTACCCACGTACAATCGAACAAGCTCATGCCTTGGACAAAACATTGGCTGAACTTGGTATTGAACTAGAAGGTGTCATCAACATTGAAGTAAATCCAGATAGCCTCTTGGAACGTTTGAGTGGTCGTATCATCCACCGCGTAACTGGAGAAACTTTCCACAAGGTCTTTAACCCACCAGTTAACTATAAAGAAGAAGATTACTACCAACGTGAAGATGATAAACCTGAGACAGTGAAGCGTCGTTTGGATGTGAATATTGCTCAAGGAGAACCAATCATTGCTCACTACCGTGCCAAAGGTTTGGTTCATGACATCGAAGGTAATCAAGATATCAATGATGTCTTCTCAGATATCGAAAAAGTATTGACAAATTTGAAATAAAGCGCTTTTCACACTTGCAAAAATCAGCTACAAATGTTATACTGAGATAGTCTGACTTATAATTGTTGTCTCTGTGTCTAGAGGCATCGAATCGAAATTTATGGAGGTGCTTTTGCGTGGCAAAAGACGATGTGATTGAAGTTGAAGGCAAAGTAGTTGATACAATGCCGAATGCAATGTTTACGGTTGAACTTGAAAATGGACATCAGATTTTAGCAACAGTTTCTGGTAAAATTCGTAAAAACTATATTCGTATTTTAGCGGGAGATCGTGTTACTGTCGAAATGAGTCCATATGACTTGACACGTGGACGTATCACTTACCGCTTTAAATAATCGAAAAACTTGGAGGGATAAGAAATGAAAGTAAGACCATCGGTCAAACCAATTTGCGAATACTGTAAAGTTATTCGTCGTAATGGTCGTGTTATGGTAATTTGCCCAGCAAATCCAAAACACAAACAACGTCAAGGATAAGATAGAAAGGAGAAAACATGGCTCGTATTGCTGGAGTTGACATTCCAAATGACAAACGCGTAGTAATCTCATTGACTTATGTTTATGGTATCGGACTTGCAACATCTAAGAAAATTTTGGCTGCTGCTGGAATCTCAGAAGATGTTCGTGTACGTGATCTTACATCAGATCAAGAAGATGCTATCCGTCGTGAAGTGGATGCAATCAAAGTTGAAGGTGACCTTCGTCGTGAAGTAAACTTGAACATCAAACGTTTGATGGAAATCGGTTCATACCGTGGTATCCGTCACCGTCGTGGACTTCCTGTCCGTGGACAAAACACTAAAAACAACGCTCGCACTCGTAAAGGTAAAGCTGTTGCGATTGCTGGTAAGAAAAAATAATATAGGAGGTAAAAGTCTTGGCTAAACCAACACGTAAACGTCGTGTGAAAAAGAATATCGAATCTGGTATTGCTCATATTCACGCTACATTTAATAACACTATTGTTATGATTACTGATGTGCATGGTAATGCAATTGCTTGGTCATCAGCTGGTGCTCTTGGTTTCAAAGGTTCTCGTAAATCTACACCATTCGCTGCTCAAATGGCTTCTGAAGCTGCTGCTAAATCTGCACAAGAACACGGTCTTAAATCAGTTGAAGTTACTGTAAAAGGTCCAGGTTCTGGTCGTGAGTCAGCTATTCGTGCGCTTGCTGCCGCTGGTCTTGAAGTAACAGCAATTCGTGATGTGACTCCAGTGCCACACAATGGTGCTCGTCCTCCAAAACGTCGCCGTGTATAATCATCGCATTACACTGCTTTTCGTTTAAGAGGGAGTAACTAAATGATCGAGTTTGAAAAACCAAATATAACAAAAATTGATGAAAATAAAGATTATGGCAAGTTTGTAATCGAACCACTTGAACGTGGCTACGGTACAACTCTTGGTAACTCTCTTCGTCGTGTACTTCTAGCTTCTCTACCAGGAGCAGCTGTGACATCTATCAACATTGATGGTGTGTTACATGAGTTTGACACAGTTCCAGGTGTTCGTGAAGATGTGATGCAAATCATTCTGAACATTAAAGGAATTGCAGTGAAATCGTACGTTGAAGACGAAAAAATCATCGAACTAGATGTTGAAGGTCCTGCTGAAGTAACAGCTGGCGACATTTTGACAGATAGCGATATTGAAATTGTAAATCCAGATCATTATCTCTTTACAATCGGTGAAGGTTCTTCTCTAAAAGCGACTATGACTGTTAACAGTGGTCGTGGATATGTACCTGCTGATGAAAATAAAAAAGATAATGCACCAGTTGGAACACTTGCTGTAGATTCTATTTATACACCAGTTACAAAAGTCAACTATCAAGTGGAACCTGCTCGTGTAGGTAGCAATGATGGATTTGATAAATTAACCCTTGAAATCTTGACAAATGGAACAATTATTCCAGAAGATGCTTTAGGGCTTTCAGCACGTATTTTGACAGAACATCTTGATTTGTTTACAAATCTTACTGAGATTGCTAAGTCAACTGAAGTGATGAAAGAAGCTGATACTGAATCTGACGACCGTATCTTGGATCGTACGATTGAGGAACTGGACTTGTCTGTGCGTTCATACAACTGTTTGAAACGTGCCGGTATCAATACTGTGCATGACTTGACAGAAAAATCTGAAGCAGAGATGATGAAAGTACGAAATCTTGGACGCAAGAGTTTGGAAGAAGTGAAATTCAAACTTATTGATTTGGGTCTTGGATTAAAAGATAAATAAAGGAGGAATAAATGGCTTACCGTAAACTAGGACGCACTAGCTCACAACGTAAAGCAATGCTTCGCGATTTGACAACTGACCTTTTGATCAACGAATCAATCGTGACAACTGAAGCTCGTGCTAAAGAAATCCGTAAAACTGTTGAAAAAATGATTACTCTAGGTAAACGTGGTGATTTGCATGCACGTCGTCAAGCAGCTGCTTTCGTACGTAATGAAATCGCATCTGAAAACTATGATGAAGCAACTGATAAGTACACTTCTACTACAGCGCTTCAAAAATTATTCTCAGAAATTGCACCTCGTTATGCTGAACGTAACGGTGGATACACTCGTATCCTTAAAACTGAACCACGTCGTGGTGATGCAGCGCCAATGGCGATTATCGAATTAGTATAAAATCATCAATTTTGTTGAGTGTTATGATGATGGAGTCTTGTGCTCTTAGTCTAGCTCTGGTCTACCGCTAGGATTTCGGTCCTAGCGGGAACACTCATCATAAGTTGGGATAGTAGACGCTTGTTTACGAAATTGTTTTTTTCTTAAGAACAACTTCGTAAGCAGGCGTTTTTGAGTATTTTAGTTAGAATTATGCTATACTATTTGAAAAGAATCCTGTTTAATGTTCAGGTTTCCTATTAAAAAAAGAATTGGGGTTTGCTTATGAAAGCGATTATAACTGTTGTTGGTAAAGATAAATCTGGAATTGTTGCAGGTGTTTCTGGTAAAATTGCAGAATTAGGTTTGAATATCGACGATATCTCTCAAACTGTCTTGGATGAATATTTTACGATGATGGCTGTCGTCTCTAGTGATGAAAAGCAGGATTTTACCTATCTTCGTAATGAATTTGAAGCTTTTGGGCAAACTTTGAATGTGAAAATCAACATTCAGAGTGCAGCGATTTTCGAAGCTATGTATAATATCTAGGAGGCGCATATGGATATTAGACAAGTTACTGAAACCATTGCCATGATTGAGGAGCAGAACTTCGATATCAGAACCATTACTATGGGGATTTCCCTTTTGGACTGTATTGATCCAGATATCAATCGTGCTGCGGAGAAAATTTATCATAAGATTACGACCAAGGCGGCTAATTTAGTGGCTGTTGGCGATGAAATTGCAGCTGAGTTGGGAATTCCTATCGTTAATAAGCGTGTATCGGTGACTCCTATTTCTCTGATTGGGGCAGCTACAGATGCGACGGACTACGTGGTTTTGGCAAAAGCGCTTGATAAGGCTGCGAAAGAGATTGGTGTGGACTTTATTGGTGGTTTCTCTGCCTTGGTACAAAAAGGTTATCAAAAGGGGGATGAGATTCTCATCAATTCCATTCCTCGTGCTTTGGCTGAAACGGATAAGGTTTGCTCGTCAGTTAATATTGGCTCAACCAAGTCTGGTATTAATATGACGGCTGTGGCAGATATGGGACGAGTTATTAAGGAAACGGCTAATCTATCAGATATGGGAGCGGCCAAGTTGGTTGTATTCGCTAATGCTGTTGAGGACAATCCATTTATGGCGGGTGCCTTTCATGGTGTTGGGGAGGCAGATGTTATCATCAATGTCGGAGTTTCTGGTCCTGGTGTGGTGAAACGTGCCTTGGAAAAAGTTCGTGGACAGAGCTTTGATGTAGTAGCCGAAACAGTTAAGAAAACTGCCTTTAAAATCACTCGTATCGGTCAATTGGTTGGTCAGATGGCTAGTGAAAGACTGGGTGTGGAGTTTGGTATTGTGGACTTGAGTTTGGCGCCAACTCCTGCGGTTGGAGATTCTGTAGCACGTGTCCTAGAAGAAATGGGACTAGAGACAGTTGGTGCGCATGGAACGACGGCTGCCTTGGCTCTCTTGAACGATCAAGTTAAGAAGGGTGGAGTGATGGCCTGCAACCAAGTCGGTGGTTTGTCTGGTGCCTTTATCCCTGTTTCAGAGGATGAAGGAATGATTGCTGCAGTGCAAAATGGCTCTCTTAATTTAGAAAAACTAGAAGCCATGACGGCTATCTGTTCTGTTGGTTTGGATATGATTGCCATTCCAGAAGATACACCTGCTGAAACCATTGCTGCCATGATTGCAGACGAAGCTGCAATTGGTGTCATTAACATGAAAACAACAGCTGTTCGTATCATTCCAAAAGGAAAAGAAGGCGATATGATTGAGTTTGGTGGCCTATTAGGAACTGCGCCTGTTATGAAGGTCAATGGGGCTTCGTCTGTTGATTTCATCTCTCGTGGAGGACAAATCCCAGCACCAATTCATAGTTTTAAAAATTAAGAAAATAGGAGAAATTTTAAGTTCTATTTAAGGTTGGAAGTGTATACTTTAATCATTAAATAAAGACCTCCTAATATTATTTGAAACAGATAACACTGATTTAGTTTGAATTTGATTTTCATCTAATATCTTTATTTAATGAACTCCTAAACTTTTTCATAATAATCTCCTGCAAAAGTCGCCTGTATGGGTGGCTTTTGTTTTATCATCCATGATATAATAGAAGCAAACGGAGGACGGAAAATGGTAAAAGTACGATTGTATTTGGTACGTCATGGCAAGACCATGTTTAACACGATTGGTCGCGCGCAAGGTTGGAGCGATACTCCCTTAACAGCTGAAGGTGAACGAGGGATTCAAGAATTAGGAATCGGTTTGCGAGAAACTGGTTTGCAGTTTGAGCGCGCTTATTCGAGTGATTCTGGTCGCACCATTCAGACTATGGGAATTATCCTTGAAGAACTTGGTTTGCAGGGGAAAATCCCTTATCGCATGGACAAGCGTATCAGAGAATGGTGTTTTGGTAGCTTTGACGGAGCTTATGATGGTGATCTTTTCATGGGCATTATTCCTCGTATCTTTAATGTGGATCACGTTCACCAATTGTCTTATGCTGAACTGGCTGAGGGCTTGGTAGAGGTCGATACAGCTGGTTGGGCTGAAGGCTGGGAAAAACTCAGTGGTCGTATCAAAGAAGGCTTTGAAGCGATTGCAAAAGAAATGGAAGAGCAAGGTGGAGGCAACGCCCTTGTTGTCAGCCACGGAATGACCATTGGAACCATTGTTTATTTGATTAATGGCATGCATCCGCATGGTCTCGATAATGGTAGCGTGACGATCCTTGAATATGAGGACGGTCAGTTTAGCGTAGGAGTTGTCGGCGACCGTAGTTACCGAGAACTAGGATGTGAGAAGATGGAGGAAGCCTCTATTTAATACTCTTCGAAAATCTCTTCAAACCGCGTCAACGTCGTCTTGCAGTAGATATGGTTACTGACTTCGTCAGTTCTATCCACAACCTCAAAACAGTGTTTTGAGCTGACTTCGTCAGTCTTATCTACAACCTCAAAGCACTGCTTTGAGCAACCTGCGGCTAGTTTCCTAGTTTGCTCTTTGATTTTCATTGAGTATAATCAGTCTAGACTTACTTGCCATGAGCTAGGGATTTGATAGGAATATCAAGATAAGAAAAAACAGCCGAAGGTAATCCTTTCGGCTGTTTTTGATGGGGAAAACTAAAGTGTAATGCTATTGCTTTTAGAGATTTTCATAAACAAGAGCAAGGAACCTACTGTTAGAACAGTCAGGATAGTTGACAAGGCTGCGGCTACACCGTAATTCCCTCTGAGAACCTCTGTATAAATGGCTACAGTCATTGTTCTTGTTTTGACATTGTAGAGGAGGATAGAAGTAGAGAGTTCTGAAATCATTGTAACCCAAGATAGGATAGCTCCAGAAATAATACCAGATAGCATCATTGGAGTTGTAATCTTGGCAAAGGTATTGAGGCGACTACTTCCTAAGCTCTCAGCGGCTTCTTCAATACTTGGTGCTATTTGTTGCAAACTAGCAACAGATGAGCGAATAGTATAAGGCAATCTTCTAACGGATAGAGACATAATCAAGATGAAAGCAGTACCTGTAATCATAAGAAATCCACTTCCAAATAGACCAGTATTGAAGGAAGAAATGAAGGCAATCCCTAGAACGGTTCCTGGTACAATATAAGGTACCATACTGAGGCTATCAATTAAGTTTGTGAATAAATTCCGTTTTCTAACGGCTAGGTAGGAGATAAATGTTGCAAATAGAACAACTAGAACCAAGGCAATCAACGGGATACGAATGGTATTGAAAATAGCAGATCCCATACGATTGAAAGCTACCTTGTAACTGTTTAGAGAATAGCCTTTGACAAATACCATACCTGATGTTTTTAGGAAGGAAGTATAAATCAAGTAGACTTGAGGTAGAACAGAGAACAAGATAATTCCGTAGACTGTTGCGTAAATGGCAGCCATTTTTCCTTTTGTAGTTTTTTTAGGCTCAATTGGATGGAGCGAATTCATGCTGAAACTGTAGCGGTTTGAGATGTATTTTTGGATAAGGAAAATCGCCAAGGCAATGACAATCGCCATAACTGCTAAAGCAGATGCAAAGGCAGAATTTCCTCCAACCTCGCTAATAAATTGGGTATAAATCAGGACAGGGAAAGTCCGATATCCTTCACCAATCAACATAGGCGTTCCAAAGTCTGAGAATGCTCTCATAAATACAAGCAGAGAAGCTGCTAGTAAGGTTGGAACTAGGAGAGGTAAAATAACTGTTACGATACGCTTAAATCCGAAGGAACCCATGCTTTCAGCAGCTTCAAGTAGAGAATTGTCAATACTTTTCATTGTCCCAGCAACGTATAGAAATACCAGTGGAAATAGTTGCAGTGTAAAGACAAGTACAATTCCTTTGAAGCCATAAATATCAATAGCTGGAAGATGAAGGGCACTTGTCATGAATTTTGTGATGACCCCATTTCGTCCCAGCAAGAGAATCCAGGAGTAGGCTCCCACGAAAGGAGCTGACATGGAAGCAATGATAATCAATATTTGTAGAAATTTCTTCCCCTTGAAGTCATACATGGAAAAGAGGTAAGCTAATAAGGTTCCTACAACTAAGGAAGTGACAGTAGCGGTAATGGAAACCTTGAAACTGTTGACAAGTGTCTCAGAGTAGTAGGCTTTACTAAAAAAAGTGACGAAATTAGCTAGTGAAAATTGTCCTTCATGTATGAGTGCTTGCTTGAGCACGGTAACGATAGGATAAACGAGAAAGACAAGATAGGTAAGAAAGATGAAGAAAGAGGAGGCTGTCCAAATATTTAGTTTTTTACGTTCCATGGTTGCCTCCTTTTATCAGGTTTTGTGAACCATCTGCAGAAAAGACGTTTAATTTTTGAGTATTGATTCGTAGACGAATACGATCGCCTTTTTGTAGATCTTCTTCAAAAGTTGATTCTTCGCTAACTTGAATTTTTGAGGCAAATCCTGTTTCGATGAAGTATTCAGTATTCAGTCCAAGATAGACGCTATCGCTAATAGTTCCTTCAATATCTCCAGATTCATCTTTGATAAACTCTTCGGGACGAATGCTTACATGAATAGCTTGCTCCTCAGCTTGATCAAGAGCTGGCATTCGAAGGGCATAGCCATCTGAAAAGATGATATAAGCGCCGTCGCTTCGTTTTTCAAGATTGGCAGGGATAATATTTGTTCGTCCGATAAAGGTTGCTACAAACTCATTAGCTGGTTTATGATAGAGTTCTTTTGGTCGGCCGATTTGTTGGATGACTCCGTCTTTCATAACAGCAATTTGGTCTGAAATAGCCATCGCTTCTTCTTGGTCGTGGGTTACATAAACAGTTGTAATTCCCACTTCGTGTTGGATTTCTCGAATGGCTTGACGCATATCCAAGCGAAGTTTGGCATCCAGATTACTAAGTGGCTCATCCATGAGGAGAACACTTGGATTAACCGCTAAGGCACGTGCCAAGGCGACACGTTGTTGTTGTCCACCACTGAGTTTATCGGGCTTCCGATCTGCATATTGAGCAATTTGCATGAGTTCAAGATATTTATTGGTTTGTTGAATCAATTCTTCTTTTGGAACCTTCTTTTGCTTGAGACCAAAAGCGACATTATCTCGGACAGTCAAATGTGGGAAAATAGCGTAGTTTTGGAAAACCATCCCGATATTGCGTTTGCTGGGTTCCATATTATTGATTTTTGTATCATCGAAGTAAAATTCTCCGCCTTCGATACTGTTGAAACCTGCAATCATACGAAGAAGAGTCGTTTTCCCACACCCTGAAGGACCAAGGATGGTAAAGAGACTTCCTTTGGGAACTGTAATATTTAAATTATCAATAACAGGAACATCGTGGTAGATTTTTTTGGCGTTAATAATTTTGATCTCACTCATAGTGAACCTCTTTTACTGTTTAGATTGAATATCTGTGAAAATATCATTGTACTTTTTAAGAATAGCAGATTTGTTCTTGATGACATAATCTGAATCTTCAGTGGCAACATTGATTTCTGTCATAGCCTTCATATTTTTATTGGTTTTAGCATTTTTACGAATGGGTCTGATTGTAGTTTCAGTTCCTAGTTTATCTTGGATTTCTTGAGAAAGGAGGAAATCGATAAACTTCTTAGCATTGTCCATATGTTTGGCGTTTTTGACGATAGCTGCGTTACCAGGTAAAAAGACGGTTCCTTCTTTTGGATAAATGACTTTTACATCAACTCCATCGTTTAAGAGTTTTAAGGCAGGATCTTCATAGGTGAGTCCTACAGCCATTTCTCCATCGGCGACAGCTTTGTAAACATTTGAAGAGCTAGATGCAATCTTTCCATCTACTAGGGTAAAGAGATTTTTCACATAGGTCCAAGCTTGTTCATTTTCGTATCCACCTTGATCTACAAGCATGTTTGTTAATTGTGCAAAGGCGCTAGATGCGTTACTTGGATCAGCAGTAGCGATTTTTCCTTTTAATTTAGGATTGAGCAGATCATTGTAGCCTTCAATTTTAATATCTTTTGTAAGAGCTGAATTGGCAATGATAACACTGACATCCAGTGTATAAGGGGTGTAGAATCCTGTTTTATTTTGATATTCAGGGATGATCTGGTCGTTTTCTTGGGAAATATAAGGTTCAAAAAGTTTTTCGTTAGAAGAGAAGAGGGCGTAGGAGCCTCCGAAAATGACATCGGCTACTGGGGCTTCTTTTTCGGCCTCAGCTTTTTTGAACAACTCACCCGTGCTGGCTTGTACTAAATCAACCTTAATACCATATTTTTCTTCGAAGGCAGGGATTGTCTCTTCGATAAGATCTTCAGGGTTAGGCGAGTAGATAACCAAAGCATTATCCGAATCTGTTTCAGTTTCCGCTTCTGTTGTTGAAGAACATCCTGATAAAGTAAGAAATATCCATCCACAAGAGAGAAAGAATAGTAGTTTTTTCATAAGAATCTCCTTTTTTTACGAACGTTTTTACTCTACAATTTGGTCAACATTTATAATTTGCAGAGTTCTATAGGATATAATAAAAACCTTAAAGAAATCTAAAACAGGAAATATGAGTCAAAGACGCTAGGGGAAAAAGATGGAAGAGTTAAATAATCGATATAAGTTAATTTTAAGTGAGAGCTAATTTTTTATACTGATAAATAAGTTGGATTTGCTATTCGAACTTTCTTGTCATCCAAATCTAAAAGAACATTTCTCGTCTTTCAAATTCCCTCAAAAATGGTATAATAGTAACATCACAAAATTGGAGAGAGACCATGAGTTTTTACAATCATAAAGAAATTGAGCCTAAGTGGCAGGGCTACTGGGCAGAACATCATACATTTAAGACAGGAACAGATGCATCAAAACCGAAGTTTTATGCGCTTGACATGTTCCCTTATCCGTCTGGAGCGGGTCTGCACGTAGGACACCCAGAAGGTTATACAGCAACCGATATCCTCAGTCGTTACAAACGTGCGCAAGGCTACAATGTCCTTCACCCAATGGGTTGGGATGCCTTTGGTTTGCCTGCGGAGCAATACGCTATGGATACGGGGAATGACCCAGCAGAATTTACAGCTGAAAACATTGCCAACTTCAAACGCCAAATTAATGCGCTTGGATTTTCTTACGACTGGGATCGTGAAGTTAACACGACAGATCCAAACTACTACAAGTGGACACAGTGGATTTTTACCAAGCTTTATGAAAAAGGCTTGGCCTATGAAGCGGAAGTGCCCGTAAACTGGGTTGAGGAATTGGGAACTGCCATTGCCAATGAAGAAGTTCTTCCTGACGGAACTTCTGAACGTGGAGGCTATCCAGTTGTCCGCAAACCAATGCGCCAATGGATGCTCAAAATCACGGCTTACGCAGAGCGCTTGCTCAATGACTTAGATGAACTTGACTGGCCAGAGTCTATCAAGGACATGCAACGCAACTGGATTGGTAAATCAACTGGTGCAAATGTAACTTTCAAAGTAAAAGGAACAGACAAGGAATTCACAGTCTTTACCACTCGTCCTGATACTCTTTTTGGTGCGACTTTCACTGTCTTGGCTCCTGAGCATGACTTGGTTGATGCAATCACAAGTTCAGAGCAAGCAGAAGCAGTAGCAGACTACAAACATCAAGCCAGCCTCAAGTCAGACTTGGCTCGTACAGACCTTGCCAAAGAAAAAACTGGTGTTTGGACTGGTGCTTATGCCATCAATCCTGTCAATGGCAAGGAAATTCCAATCTGGATTGCGGACTATGTTCTTGCTAGCTATGGTACAGGTGCCGTTATGGCTGTGCCTGCCCACGATCAACGTGACTGGGAATTTGCCAAACAATTTGATCTTTCAATCGTAGAAGTGCTTGAAGGTGGAAACGTTGAAGAAGCTGCCTACACAGAAGATGGCCTGCATGTCAATTCAGACTTCCTAGATGGATTGAACAAAGAAGCTGCTATTGCCAAGATTGTAACTTGGTTGGAAGAAAACGGCTGTGGACAAGAGAAGGTTACCTACCGTCTCCGCGACTGGCTCTTTAGCCGTCAACGTTACTGGGGTGAACCAATTCCTATCATTCATTGGGAAGATGGAACGTCAACAGCTGTCCCTGAAAGTGAATTGCCACTTGTCTTGCCAGTAACCAAGGACATCCGTCCCTCAGGTACTGGTGAAAGTCCACTAGCTAACTTGACAGACTGGCTTGAAGTGACTCGTGAAGATGGTGTCAAAGGTCGTCGTGAAACCAACACCATGCCACAATGGGCAGGTTCAAGCTGGTACTATCTCCGCTATATTGACCCACACAATACTGAGAAATTGGCCGATGAGGACCTTCTCAAACAATGGTTGCCAGTAGATATCTACGTGGGTGGAGCAGAGCATGCCGTTCTTCACTTGCTTTACGCTCGTTTCTGGCACAAATTCCTCTATGACCTTGGTGTCGTTCCAACTAAGGAACCATTCCAAAAACTCTTTAACCAAGGAATGATTTTGGGAACAAGCTACCGTGACCACCGTGGGGCTCTTGTGGCAACTGATAAGGTTGAAAAACGTGACGGTTCCTTCTTCCATGTGGAAACAGGAGAAGAATTGGAACAAGCGCCAGCCAAGATGTCTAAGTCCCTCAAGAACGTTGTTAACCCAGACGATGTGGTAGAGCAATACGGTGCCGATACCCTTCGTGTTTATGAAATGTTTATGGGACCACTTGATGCTTCGATTGCTTGGTCAGAAGAAGGTCTGGAAGGAAGTCGTAAGTTCCTTGACCGTGTTTACCGTTTGATTACAAGTAAGGACATTGTTGCGAAAAACAATGGCGCTCTTGACAAGGTTTACAACGAAACTGTTAAAGCTGTCACTGAGCAAATTGAGTCCCTCAAATTCAACACAGCCATTGCCCAACTTATGGTCTTTGTCAACGCGGCTAACAAGGAAGACAAGCTTTATGTAGACTACGCTAAAGGATTTATCCAATTGATCGCACCATTTGCGCCTCACTTGGCAGAAGAGCTCTGGCAAACAGTTGCAGCAACAGGAGAATCTATCTCTTACGTGGCTTGGCCAACTTGGGATGAAAGCAAATTGGTTGAAGACGAAATCGAAATCGTCGTCCAAATCAAAGGTAAAGTCCGTGCCAAACTCATGGTCGCTAAAGACCTATCACGTGAAGAATTACAAGAAATTGCTCTCGCTGACGAAAAAGTCAGAGCGGAAATTGACGGTAAGGAAATCGTGAAGGTGATTGCAGTACCTAACAAACTCGTTAATATCGTTGTGAAATAAGATAGGAATCCTTCAGAGTAGAATCTGGAGGATTTTTTGAATGAAAATATAATTCTGTTTCCACCATCTCACCACTTAACCTCTCATTTCAACCACTTATCTCAAAAGTCGATTTTTCTTTCATACTTTTTGTTAAACTAGTGAGATAAAAGGAGGGAAGAAATATGATTTTACAAGCTAAACATTTGACCAAATGGTACGGCGATTATATGGCTGTTGACGATATTCAGTTAGAGTTTGAAAAAGGGAGTTTTAATGCTATTTTGGGTCCCAATGGTGCAGGGAAATCAACCACCATTTCCATGTTAATCGGTTTGAAAAAGCCTACAAAAGGTCAGATTCGATATGCGCCAAATACGAAAATAGGAGTTGTTTTTCAAGCTAGTGTACTGGATGAGATGTTGACGGTTAGAGAAAATCTTACGATTCGTGCTCAACAGTATAAGGAGATTGTAGCAAGTCGTGTGGATGATTTGATCCATCAACTGGGTTTGACTGCTTTCCAGAAGCAACTATATGGGACTTTGTCAGGTGGGCAAAAACGTAGGGTTGATATTGCGCGTGCTCTTCTTTCACAGCCAGATATTCTTTTCTTAGATGAACCAACGACAGGTCTAGATATTCAGACTCGCAAAGCCATTTGGGATTTACTGTCTAGACTACAAAAGGATGAAGGGATGACTATTATCTTAACGACTCATTATCTGGATGAAGCGGATGAAGCAAATCAGATCTATATCGTTGATCATGGGAAAGTGATTGCGCAAGGTTCTGCGACGGCTATTAAAAGTCAGTATGCATCTAATATTCTAAAAATTCGTTTTAAGGAAATGAAGGATTTAGAAAAGTTGCTACAGACTGGAATGACAGTAAAGGAAGAAAATGAGTTGGAATATCTTTTTTACCCAGGGACATCACTGGAAGCTATTGAATATTTGGCAAAAGTACGAGAAGAAATTGATTCTTTTGAGTTTCGTCCAGGTACCATGGATGATGCCTTTATTGCACTTACAGGAAGAGAGGTTCGGTAATGTTAGCTTTATTGAAACGGAATTTTATCTTATATTTTCGTAATCGTTCAGGAGTATTTTTCTCATTATTGGGGGCATTGATTTCCTTCCTCCTTTATATCATTTTTTTGCAGAAGAACTTGACGGATGCTTGGTCCCAACTCCCTGATAATACGAACCTTTTAAATAACTGGCTGATGGGTGGGACCTTGGCTGTGACTGGGATTACAACCAGTTTTACGGCTCTTACACAAATGGTACAGGATCGTGAAAATCAAGTGGATCAAGATCTCTTCTTGACAGATTTAGGTAGCTGGGGTTTACAGGTGTCCTATCTAATCAGTAGTATTGCCATCTCTTTTGTCATGCAGGTGTTTATGTTTGCTGTTATGGGGCTTTATTTTAAAGAAAGTCCAGTTATCAGTCATTTACCGGAAATTGCTTTGATTATGTTGTTAAGTAGTCTGCTTTCAAGTTTGATAAATATTCTCTTGATTTATCGTTTTCAATCTGTAGATAGTCTTGGCAAACTGGCAACTATAGTGGGAACTGCTTCTGGATTTTTAGTAGGAACTTATGTCCCTATTGGAGTTTTACCTGATTTTGCACAGATTATCATGAAGTGTACCCCTGCAACTTATATTGCTTCTCTTTATCGACAAATTTTAATGAAAGAACCATTAGAGACCGCATTTACAGGAAATAGCAGATTGTTAAAGGAATTTCAAGAAAAAATGGGAATCCAAATCAACTGGCAAGAACTATTGACAAAGGAAGAGACATACTTTATAGTGGTTATTATCAGTCTCGTCGCTATTCTTCTTTGGCTTTTATTTGTTAAAGTATTTAGTAGGAGAAAATAAAAGTATATTGGAGAGAAAATGAAGATTCGTTTTGAAATGAAGGCAGAATTTTCCGAAAAGGACCCACATATTGTAATTCAGGCAGCTCAGTTAACTGACCAAGCAAGGGAAGTCATGGAGTATTTAGAACAATTTTCAACGACCAATCAGGTGGTCATTCCTATTCGAACGGATGATCATCTGCTTATGGTGAAAATTGAGGATCTTATTTTAGCAGATATCGATAAGAACTTGTTGACCATTTATACGGTAGACGGGATTTATAAAACTAAGGAAACATTGACAAACTTTCAGAATAGGATTAACCGACGTAACTTTATACAGATATCACGCCATTCAATTATAAACATTGACCACTTAGAATCGTTATCAGATAGTTTTTCAGGGAACATGATGGCTAAAATGACTCGGGGCATCAAATCTAGTGTGAGTCGGAAATACGTTAAGTCCTTAATGAATTATCTAGGTTTATAGGAGAAAATCATGAAACGATTAATTGATTATTTTGTATCGGGAATGCGTACGGCTTCCTTCTTTTATTTGAGTATGATGCTATTAGCTCAGTGTTATCCAGGTATTACCTATCCTGAACCAATGATAAAAAATATTCTAGCTCTGTTTTTAATGGGTGGAATTATGGGGGTATTGACTTTAATACTTGAAAAGCTAGAGTTTCTTGCTTTTAGTATACGTGTAGGAGTTCATTTATTAGTGACGGCTACTATCTTAGTATTGATCTCTCTATTTTTTGGTTGGGGTTCAGACTTGTGGAGTCCCTTGCTTTGGTTCTTTTTCTTGTTAATTTATGGATTGATATGGTTGTATCAAATCTGGCAAACTCACAAACTCACTCAACGAATTAATCAAGCCTTAGAGGATAAAAGACAGAAAACGGGTCACTAATATAGTGTTGAGGATGAAGTTTTAAGCCAGTGTCAGTTTCCAAAGAGAACAATTTGTGATATAGTATTTTCAGCGTAAAACAAGGAGAAGAAAAATGCCAGTAAATGAATATGGTCAAATGATTGGGGAGTCAATGGAAGGTTATACACCAGGTGAATTGCCTTCTATTGATTTCTTAGAAGGGCGTTATGCTAGGATAGAGGCTCTATCGGTAGAAAAGCATGCGAGGGATTTGCTAGCTGTTTATGGCCCTGATACGCCTCGGGAAATGTGGACCTACCTCTTTCAGGAGTCAGTCGCAGATATAGAGGAGTTGGTCAGCCTTTTAAATCAGATGTTGGCTCGTAAGGATCGCTTTTACTATGCGATTGTAGACAAGGCAACTGGTAAGGCTTTGGGAACATTTTCTCTCATGCGCATTGACCAGAATAACCGAGTAATAGAAGTGGGAGCTGTCACTTTTTCTCCAGAGCTCAGGGGGACACGGATAGGAACAGAAGCCCAGTATCTCTTGGCTTGCTATGTCTTTGAGGAGCTTAACTATCGTCGCTATGAGTGGAAATGCGATGCTCTTAACCTGCCATCCAGACGAGCTGCGGATCGTTTGGGATTTGTCTATGAAGGAACTTTCCGTCAGGCAGTGGTTTATAAGGGGCGTACGAGGGATACGGATTGGTTGTCTATGATTGATAAGGACTGGCCCAAAGTCAAAGATCGTTTGGAAACGTGGTTGGTTCCTGAAAACTTTGATAAAAATGGACGACAGTACAAGAGCTTGAGAGAGATTTAAGAGGTGTTGAGATGATTACTATTAAAAAGCAAGAAATTGTCAAGCTAGAGGATGTTTTGCATCTCTATCAGGCTGTCGGTTGGACAAATTATACCCATCAACCTCAGATGCTGGCTCAGGCCTTGTCTCATTCATTAGTAATTTATCTGGCACTTGATGGTGATGCTGTGGTGGGCTTGATTCGTTTGGTTGGAGATGGATTCTCATCAGTATTGGTTCAGGATTTAATTGTTTTACCAATCTATCAGCGTCAAGGGATTGGTAGCGCCTTGATGAAAGAGGCTTTAGAGGATTACAAAGATGCCTATCAAGTCCAGCTGGTGACAGACCAGACAGAAAGAACCTTGGGATTCTATCGTTCTATGGGCTTTGAAATCTTATCCACCTATAATTGTATAGGGATGACTTGGATAAACAGAGAAAAATAACAAAATTAGTTTTTTCTTAAGCAAAGTTTAAGGATGGTCTAGTATCATATAGTCATTAAATAAAGACCTCCTAACTTTATTTAATGAAATCCTAAAACTTTTTTTCATCATAATCTCCTAATGAAGTCACCCAATCAGGTGGCTTTTTTGTGGGGTGAGGTGATGGTAATAGAAATTTTTTGAAAAATGGTAGAATTTGAAAAAAGTTAAGCTAGTTTTAAGCTTCGTCTTGTATCATATAGTTATTAAATAAAGACCTCCTAACTTTATTTAATAAAATCCTAAACTTTTCTTTTTCATAATAATCTCCCTTAACTCCACCCAATCAGGTGGAGTTTTTTGGCTCTATTTCAGGCTTTTGGGGACTATTCTAAAAATCATTTTTCGATATTTTTCGATATTTTTCGGATTTTGGTCGGGGAATTGGCGGGGATCTTTTTAGCGAATATGACTAAGAAATAGGTTTGCTGTTACTTCAGCTACTTCAACCTCACTTTGAATGTAAGTGACTGTTAATTGAAGGACTGGAACTACTGTAATAATGATTTTGCTTGTCTAGTAGTGGCGTATTAAATGAGGAGTGACATGTAAGCTTGTCTCTTCGTTTACGAAATCAAAATTTTTATGAAATTGATAGAATCCCTAACTTTCTCTTAATCTTGACCGTTTTGTTGTACAGTAGTTAAATCTTGAGAAGTCGAGAATGTAAAACTTTGACAAATTTTGTGAACTATGGGATAATAAAAAGGAATTGAGTACTAGTTCTATATCATAGGCTAGAAAAGACCCCAAGCTCACGTCCAAATAAGCTTGAGGTCTTTTTTGACACTATTTGTCCTTGTTTAGCCATTTGTCGACTAATCGAAGAACGACACCGACCACAATTGGTCCGATGATAGTTTTGAGTACTAATTCCATCATGGGCTATCTCACCTCCTTTCGTAGGCGGTGTGGCAGTGCCGTAGAATATTATACCACATAAGTGCTAAACTTGGGAGTCATCCAATTAGGTGGCTTTTTTGTTTGTGTCTTGGTTTTTTGATATAATAGAGCTATAAGTAATAAATTAGTGAAAGTAGCGTGAAATCAAGGTCTATTGCAAGTATATAGCAAAACGGCAACAATTTTGGAAACTTAAAAGGCAATAAGTGAAATCTTATTGCCTTTTGCAATACTTTTTAATCTGCAAAAGACTTCGCTATTTACAGACTAAAAAATATTTAAATCATTTAATTGAGAGTATGCCATCTAGCTTATCTGCTACCTCCTTCATAGCCGTAGGACGTAAATGGGAGTATGTACCTAGCGTAGTGCTTATATTCGTATGTCCTAGCCTATTTTGGAGTTCCAAATCATTCATTCCTAAAGAAAGCAGTAAACTAGCATGGGAGTGTCTTAAAGCGTGTATACGGATAGGTTTAACATTAACAAGTTCACAATGTTTTTTTAACATATACTGAAAACTAGTAGGGGACATAGGAGAACCTTTTTGAGAAAAAACAAAATCGTTATTTTCTACCTTTTGCCATTTTTCCCAATCAGAAAGGATTTTTACAGTTGTTTTGTCTAAATAGATTTTTCTAATACCTGTTATTGTCTTTGTCGGATTAATAATCCAATCATTTTTACTCTTATAGTATAAAGATTTGTTGACCATAAGAGAATTATCAGAGAAATCTATATCTTGCCATGTTAGGGCTTGTAACTCACTTTTTCTCAAACCAGTCATAAAGAATAAAGTAAAAGCAGTATAATATAAACGCTCCTTATACTTGTTTAAGTCGAAACTTGATATAAAAGTCTGAAATTCTTCTACCGTCCAAAAATCGACCTCTTGTCGCTTTTTGGAAACATTACCTAGTTTTGTAGCCGAATTTTCATAGATGACTTCTAGCTTTAAAGCAAAGTTGAAAATTGATACCAAAGTTCCATGTAACAATCTAACATAAGTATTTGATAACTCTTCCTTTAATAATTCTGTCTGCCAATATCCTACATGGATCGGCTTAATATCCACTATTTTCATATCATAAAAATATGCTAACCTTTTTAAATTTGACGAAAAGGTATAAAAAGTACGTGCTGACACCGTTTTTTCATAGTGTGGGATATAATAGTTATCAAGAAACATCTTAAAAGTCAACTTTATGCCGTTTGTAATTGCCTTTTTAGAGTGTTTTGCCATGGTTTCAGTATGCCAGTCTTTGGCTTCTTTTTGTGTTTTAAAACCACGCTTTTTCTTCTGCATTCTCTTGCCAGTAATTTTATCAAAACCAAGAGACGCAACGGAATAATATGTTTTTGTCTCTTTATCATAATAGACATTACTTTTTTTAGGCATAGTCTTGAGTATCTTCGACATTCTCAAAGTCAATTTTAACTCCAAGAAGTTCCTCAACAGTTTCTAAAGGAACTCGTCCAAGTCCTTTACTTTCGTACCATGTTAAGCCCTGACTAGCAAGTTTTGCCTTAGCTTGTTTAACTAACATCATTCCTTGCCATGATGAAAAACCTAATTTCATTAAGTCTTTTTTAGTTACAAATTTTGTCATTGTCTTTCTCCTTTTTGTATGTTATACTTTATATAGTTTTTTTATATTTGATGTGTGATTGATTTTCACGCATCTTTTTTTGCATCTAGTCCATAAATTCCTATCATTCAGGAACATATAAATATTATCTATTTCTTGCCTTACTGATATACACTTCCCAAAGCGTACTATACGAAAGCTAGTATTTAACCTTTCATCAAAGAACATCACAATTTTTTTAGTCATTTTTATTTCCCCCAGGAAAAACTATTATTTTGCTCTACGGAAAATTCTTTGACTTCTGTATGGTCTTTATCATTCATCTTTTCAAGGCCAAGAGCTAACAAATAATTTATATACGCATTTGCAGATTCTACCCCTTGAGAACTCTCATAAGCCTTATAAACCTTGGTAAGTGTTCGAGCAACTTGAGTTTCTAAAAATTCTTTTGACTTAAGCAAAGTGGTTTCTTCTCTAACTGTCTTCAATTTTGTACGTTCCTTTGTTTGAATATATTCATTCCACCATGAAACAGTTTCCCTTCTAGATTTTTTTGTATCTATTGAGTATTTGTCTGATAAAACAAAACGATAGTGACTTGCTAATACAGAGAAAAACAAATCTTTCAATGGTTTCTTCATAGCCATATTTTGAGCAAATAATACAGCCTTGTCACCGAACAATCTTAACTCTGAACGAATCCACGAAGTAATTCCAATATCGCTTGCTTTCTCTCCTTGTTCCATTAACTTATTATATACACCCCACTGTTGCGAGTTACTTCCTTTTTTCCCAATATTTATAGTTTCTCCAACGATTTCTCCATCTTCAAGTCTGCCAGTTTCATGATACTCATATTTTTTTGAATAGCTAATGCATAGACCTTGTTTGCAATATTCGTATATTTTCTGAACTGATAAACTTCCATCATAAATATCATTCGCTACATCTAGCCTTGTAAAATGAGCACAATCATTTAAATACCTACTTACTAAAGCACTCCAGTTATTAACCGAACCGTCCATAAATTGTTCATATTGCCTACATCCATGCCCTCTCATCTCGGTAAATATTCCCATTCCATAATTCATTGAATTATCATCATTAAGAGAAAAATATACCTTAATATCTGCATAGGCAAAATGATGATTATATCGGTTTGTACCGTACAACTCAAGAACGAAATCATTAAAATTTAATTTTAATAGTTCTTCAATTACATATTTACAAGATTTCATATAGTCGACATCATCAACTGGTTTAACTGTATTAGCAAACCAGTCAATAGTGACCGTATTACTCCTCTTCAAATTCTCTCACCTCTAATTTAATACCATCAAAGCATTGTCTTGAACCATTCCATTTTGGTTTAATAGCATAATCTGTCAGAGTGATATAACGAGTTAGACCTTTTTCTTTAAACATTTTAACTTTTTCTAAATCTCCTGAAATCTCAAAGGCAAAATCCTTCAATTCTTCAATCTCGGAAAACATACCTTTTTCTTCTAAGAATTGAGCCAATTCTCCATCTTTAGAATAAGCCGTGTAACGTTCAATTTTATCAGTTTTTGTACTTTCTCCGTTAATTTCAACATATTCATATTTTTCTCTAGCTCTGGAGAAATCAACTCTTAACACTTCCGGTATCTCAAATTGCTCCTTGTCGAATTCAAATTCACCTTTAATAAATTGTGTTGCAGTTATTTTAAATTTTTCCATTTTTATATTTCCTTTTCTATACATTTGATAAAATTTCACAATCTTTTTTCGCTTGCTGAAATATCCTTGTCTTTCGGCAAAAGACATCAAACAGGCTCTATTCCCTTGTGGCTCTAAGCGCCAATGCGATTTCGTTCAATAAAATGCACTCCGCGCCTACTCTCCCAAGGGTTTGAAGGTTCTTCAATGTCTTTTAGACCTACCTATTAGAGATTGTAGGTCTATTTTCAACTAAAAGTTTGTGAAATATACTGTGTTACTGATAGTTACTAATACACACTAAAATCCGTAGTCAGAATATAAGCAAAAGTGCGGTCGGTGCGGTGCATGGTGCTAGCCAACGGCTTCACCCCCTGCTTTGCACCTACACTTTTGCTTAACTTATCAATGGACTGCTATCAGCTACTAGTAACTAGAGACTAAAATTACTGAAATACAGGTCTTTGAGGATTTTTTCTTCAAAGACTTTTTTATACAATCATAGACAGTTACCCCCAATTCTTGCCAAACATGGTATAGTTTGATATAATTTGAATATACCTATTAGGTATGGTTTAATTATATACTCGCTAGGTATATTTGTCAACTGGAAACTTAAAACTTTTTGAGGTAAATTATATGGCATTAAATAATACTGCATTAAAAGAGTTGCGTAAAGAAAAAAAACTAACTCAAACCGAACTAGCATCTAAATTAGATATAAGTCAGAAATCATATAGCAATTGGGAAAGTGGCAAGGCAGAACCTACTTTAGACAATATTATAAAATTAGCTAACATACTAGATACAACCACTGATTTTTTACTTGGAAGAACTAATATAGACTTTGGAAATGATAGTAAAGTATATGAAGAGTATAAAGAATTATTTTCTCAAAATAAAAAAGAGGAAATAAAAGAAAGATATGACCATTCTTTTGAATTTTTCATAAAGGCAGTTGCGAAACAGTTAAATATATCAGTAGAAGAATCCTTGGAAAAGATAATTTCAGATATTGGCAACAAAACGGAAACCAACGATACAAAATAACTCTATTTTTAGTAATTTAGGACTTATTCAAACAAATAGAAAATCTCTAGTAAAATAGAACGAATGATTTTCTGATATAATAGAGCCATGAGTAGAATTTTAGATAATGAGATAGTGGGGGATGAGGAGTTGGTAGAACGCACGCTCCGTCCTCAGTACTTACGTGAATATATTGGACAGGACAAGGTCAAGGATCAGCTCCAAATCTTTATCGAGGCTGCCAAAATGCGGGATGAAGCGCTGGATCATGTGCTCTTATTTGGGCCTCCAGGCTTGGGAAAAACGACCATGGCTTTTGTTATTGCCAACGAACTGGGTGTCAATCTCAAGCAGACTTCGGGTCCAGTCATTGAAAAAGCTGGTGATTTGGTAGCGATTTTGAATGACTTAGATCCTGGGGATGTCCTCTTTATTGATGAGATTCATCGCTTGCCCATGTCAGTGGAAGAGGTGCTTTACAGTGCCATGGAGGACTTCTACATTGATATCATGATTGGGGCTGGTGAGGGTAGTCGTAGTGTTCATTTGGAGTTGCCACCTTTTACCTTGATTGGTGCGACGACTCGGGCTGGTATGCTTTCCAATCCGCTACGGGCACGTTTTGGGATTACAGGTCATATGGAGTATTATGCCCATGCTGACTTGACAGAAATTGTCGAGCGGACGGCAGATATTTTTGAGATGGAAATCACTCATGAGGCAGCGTCTGAGTTGGCCCTGCGTAGTCGTGGAACTCCCCGTATTGCCAATCGTCTCCTTAAGCGCGTGCGCGATTTTGCCCAGATTATGGGGAATGGGGTGATCGATGATCTTATTACCGATAAGGCTTTGACCATGCTGGATGTTGACCATGAAGGTTTGGACTATGTGGATCAAAAAATCCTTCGTACCATGATTGAGATGTACGGTGGTGGTCCTGTCGGATTAGGAACTCTTTCTGTCAATATCGCCGAAGAGCGCGAGACGGTGGAGGACATGTACGAACCCTACCTCATCCAAAAGGGCTTTATTATGCGGACGCGGTCTGGACGGGTTGCAACGGCTAAGGCCTATGAGCATTTGGGGTATGAGTACAATGAAAAATAAGCAAGAAATTCTAGAGGCTTTTAGAGAAAATTCGGATATGATGGCTATTCTGACGATCATCCGAAACTTTGGTTTGAAAGACTCGTGGTTGGCAGCAGGTTCTGTCAGAAATTTCATCTGGAATCTTTTGTCAGACAAATCCCCTTTTGACCATGAAACAGATGTAGATGTGATTTTCTTTGATCTAGATATTTCTTATGAGGAAACCTTGTCTCTAGAGAAAAAGTTGAGAGCGGATTTTCCTCAGTACCAGTGGGAATTGAAAAATCAGGTCTATATGCATCAGCATAGCCCTCATACTGCTCCCTATACCAGTTCCCGTGATGCTATGAGTAAGTATCCAGAACGGTGTACGGCGCTTGGACTGCGCTTGAATGAAGAAGCAGATTTTGAACTCTATGCACCTTATGGTTTGGAGGATATTTTGAATTTTCAAGTTCGCCCAACTCCTCATTTTTTAGAGAATGAAGACCGAATGGAACTCTATCAAGCACGTCTATCCAAGAAAAATTGGCAGGAAAAATGGAAAAATTTGATTTTTAAAAATACTTAAGGAAACTTTAAGCTAGGGAGTGTATACTAAGTTCATAAGTTAAGAAGATTTTAACTTAAACTCCTAAAACTTTTTCATAATAATCTCCCTATAAAAATAGAGTCGCCCAATCAGGCGGCTTATTTTTTTGGAAATGGGCTTTGTGCCTGAGAATAATACTCAATGAAAATCAAAGTGCAAACTAGGAAGCTAACTGCAGGTTGCTCAAAACACTGTTTTGAGGTTGCAGATAGAACTGACGTGGTTTGAAGAGATTTTCGAAGAGTATAAATAGCTTAGTGATAGAAGAAAATAGGGAAATATGGTATAATGAAACGATAGATTTTTGAATAGGAATAAGATCATGTTTGGATTTTTTAAGAAAGATAAGGCTGTGGAAGTAGAGGTTCCGACGCAGGTTCCTGCTCATATAGGCATCATCATGGATGGGAATGGTCGTTGGGCTAAAAAACGTATGCAACCACGGGTCTTCGGACACAAGGCGGGCATGGAAGCATTGCAAACTGTGACCAAGGCAGCCAACAAACTGGGCGTCAAGGTGATTACGGTCTATGCTTTTTCTACGGAAAATTGGACCCGTCCATATCAGGAAGTCAAGTTTATCATGAACTTGCCAGTAGAATTTTATGACAATTATGTCCCTGAATTGCATGCGAATAATGTTAAGATTCAAATGATTGGGGAGACAGACCGCCTGCCTAAGCAAACTTTTGAAGCTTTAACCAAGGCTGGGGAATTGACTAAGAACAACACGGGTTTGATTCTTAATTTTGCCCTCAACTATGGTGGACGAGCTGAGATTACACAGGCTCTTAAGTTGATTTCACAGGATGTTTTAGATGCCAAAATCAACCCAGGTGACATCACAGAGGAATTAATTGGCAACTATCTCTTCACCCAGCATTTGCCTAAGGACTTACGAGACCCAGACTTGATTATCCGTACTAGTGGAGAATTACGTTTGAGCAATTTCCTTCCATGGCAGGGAGCCTACAGTGAGCTCTATTTTACGGACACCTTGTGGCCTGATTTTGACGAGGCGGCCTTGCAGGAAGCCATTCTTGCCTACAATCGTCGTCATCGCCGATTTGGAGGAGTTTAGGAGGAAATATGACACAGGATTTACAGAAAAGAACCTTGTTTGCAGGGATTGCTCTGGCTATTTTCCTACCGATTTTAATGATTGGGGGACTCTTGCTTCAGATAGCAATTGGAATCATAGCCATGCTAGCCATGCATGAACTTTTGAAGATGAGAGGTCTAGAGACCATGACGATGGAGGGCCTCTTAACCCTCTTTGCAACCTTTGCCTTGACCATTCCCTTGGAGAATTATCTGACTTTTTTACCAGTTGATGGGAATGTGGTTGCTTATAGTGTGTTGATTTCAATCATGTTAGGAACGACTGTTTTTAGCAAGTCTTATACGATTGAGGACGCTGTTTTCCCTCTTGCTATGAGTTTTTATGTTGGCTTTGGATTTAATGCTTTACTAGATGCTCGCGTTGCAGGTTTAGATAAGGCTCTCTTGGCCTTGTGTATTGTTTGGGCGACAGACAGTGGTGCCTATCTTGTTGGGATGAACTATGGTAAACGAAAATTAGCTCCGACAGTTTCTCCAAATAAAACCTTTGAGGGTGCCTTGGGTGGTATTTTAGGTGCGATTTTAGTAACCATCATCTTTATGATAGTTGACAGTACAGTTGCTCTTCCCTATGGAATTTACAAGATGTCAGTCTTTGCTATTTTCTTTAGTATTGCTGGACAATTTGGTGATTTACTAGAAAGTTCGATCAAGCGTCACTTTGGTGTCAAGGATTCTGGGAAATTTATCCCTGGACATGGTGGTGTTTTGGATCGTTTCGACAGTATGTTGCTTGTATTTCCAATCATGCACTTGTTTGGACTCTTTTAATCAAAAGACGGAGGAAATACTATGCTCGGAATTTTAACCTTTATTCTGGTTTTCGGGATTATTGTGGTGGTGCACGAGTTCGGGCACTTCTACTTTGCCAAGAAATCAGGAATTCTAGTGCGTGAATTTGCCATCGGTATGGGACCCAAAATCTTTGCTCACATTGGCAAGGATGGGACGGCCTATACCATTCGAATCTTGCCTCTGGGTGGCTATGTTCGCATGGCCGGTTGGGGTGATGATACAACTGAAATCAAGACGGGAACTCCTGTCAGTTTGACACTTGCTGAGGACGGTAAGGTTAAACGTATCAATCTTTCAGGTAAAAAATTGGATCAAACAGCTCTTCCTATGCAGGTGACCCAGTTTGACTTTGAAGACAAGCTCTTTATCAAAGGCTTGGTTTTGGAAGAAGAAAAAACATTTGCAGTGGATCATGATGCAACGGTTGTGGAAGCAGATGGAACAGAAGTTCGGATTGCACCTTTAGATGTTCAATATCAAAATGCGACTATCTGGGGCAAACTGATTACCAACTTTGCAGGACCTATGAACAACTTTATCTTAGGGGTTGTTGTTTTCTGGATTTTAATCTTCATGCAGGGTGGTGTTAGAGATGTTGCTACCAATCAGTTCCATGTCATGCCTCAAGGGGCTTTGGCTAAGGTAGGAGTGCCAGAAACGGCACAGATTACTAAAATTGGTTCACATGAGATTATCAACTGGGAAAGCTTGATTCAGGCTGTTGAAGCAGAAACCAAAGATAAGACGGCCCCGACCTTGGATGTGACTATCTCTGAAAATGGTAGTGACAAACAAGTAACGGTTACCCCAGAAGAAAATCAAGGTCGTTACCTTCTAGGTGTTCAACCGGGAATTAAGTCAGATTTTCTATCCATGTTTGTAGGTGGTTTTACAACCGCTGCCGACTCAGCTCTCCGAATTCTCTCAGCTCTGAAAAATCTGATTTTCCAACCGGATTTGAACAAGCTAGGTGGACCTGTTGCCATCTTTAAGGCAAGTAGTGATGCTGCTAAAAATGGAATTGAAAATGTCTTGTACTTCTTGGCAATGATTTCCATCAATATCGGGATTTTTAATCTTATTCCGATTCCAGCCCTGGATGGTGGTAAGATTGTGCTCAATATCCTAGAAGCTATCCGCCGCAAACCATTGAAACAAGAAATTGAAACCTATGTCACCTTGGTCGGAGTGGTCATCATGGTTGTCTTGATGATTGCTGTGACTTGGAATGACATTATGCGACTCTTTTTTAGATAATCGAGGAATATTATGAAACAAAGTAAAATGCCTATCCCAACGCTTCGCGAAATGCCAAGCGATGCTCAAGTTATCAGCCACGCTCTTATGTTGCGTGCTGGTTATGTTCGCCAAGTATCTGCAGGTGTTTATTCTTACCTACCACTTGCCAACCGTGTGATTGAAAAAGCCAAAAATATCATGCGCCAAGAATTCGACAAGATTGGTGCTGTTGAGATGTTGGCTCCTGCCCTTCTTAGTGCAGAATTGTGGCGTGAATCAGGTCGTTACGAAACTTATGGTGAAGACCTTTACAAACTAAAAAACCGTGAAAAATCAGACTTTATCCTAGGTCCAACTCACGAAGAAACATTTACAGCTATTGTCCGTGATTCTGTTAAGTCTTACAAGCAATTGCCACTTAACCTTTATCAAATCCAGCCTAAGTATCGTGATGAAAAACGTCCGCGTAATGGACTGCTCCGTACACGTGAGTTCATAATGAAGGATGCTTACAGTTTCCACGCTAACTATGATAGCTTGGACAGTGTTTACGATGAGTACAAGGCTGCTTATGAGCGTATTTTCACTCGTAGTGGTTTAGATTTCAAGGCTATCATCGGTGACGGTGGAGCCATGGGTGGTAAGGACAGCCAAGAATTTATGGCCATTACACCTGCTCGTACAGACCTTGACCGCTGGGTTGTCTTGGACAAGTCAGTTGCCTCATTTGACGAAATTCCTGCAGAAGTGCAAGAAGAAATCAAGGCAGAATTGCTTAAATGGATGGTCTCTGGTGAAGATACCATTGCTTACTCAAGTGAGTCTAGCTATGCGGCTAACTTGGAAATGGCAACAAACGAGTACAAACCAAGCAACCGTGTTGTCGCTGAAGAAGAAGTGACTTGTGTTGCAACACCAGATGTTAAATCAATCGATGAAGTTGCCGCCTTCCTCAACGTTCCAGAAGAACAAACGATTAAAACCCTCTTCTACATGGCAGACGGTGAGCTTGTTGCCGCCCTTCTAGTTGGAAATGATCAGCTTAATGAAGTTAAGTTGAAAAACCACTTGGGAGCAGATTTCTTTGACGTTGCTAGCGAAGAAGAAGTGGCAAATGTTGTTCAAGCAGGATTTGGTTCACTTGGCCCAGTTGGTTTGCCAGAGAATGTTAAAATCATTGCAGATCGTAAAGTGCAAGATGTTCGTAATGCAGTTGTGGGTGCTAACGAAGATGGCTACCACTTGACTGGTGTGAACCCAGGTCGTGATTTTACTGCAGAATATGTGGATATCCGTGAAGTTCGTGAGGGTGAAATTTCACCAGATGGACAAGGTGTCCTTAACTTTGCGCGTGGTATTGAAATTGGTCACATCTTCAAACTCGGCACTCGCTACTCAGCAAGCATGGGAGCAGATGTTTTGGATGAAAATGGCCGTGCTGTGCCAATTATCATGGGATGTTACGGTATCGGTGTCAGCCGTCTCCTTTCAGCAGTGATGGAGCAACACGCTCGCCTCTTTGTTAATAAAACGCCAAAAGGTGAATACCGTTACGCTTGGGGAATCAACTTCCCTAAAGAATTGGCACCATTTGATGTGCACTTGATTACTGTCAATGTTAAGGATGAAGAAGCGCAAGCCTTGACAGAAAAGCTTGAAGCAAGCTTGATGGGAGCTGGTTACGAAGTCTTGACAGACGACCGTAATGAACGTGTCGGAGTTAAATTCAGCGATAGTGACTTGATTGGATTGCCAATCCGTATCACTGTTGGGAAGAAAGCAGCCGATGGCATCGTAGAAGTGAAGATTAAAGCGACTGGTGACACCATCGAAGTTCATGCAGATAACTTGCTTGAAACGCTTGAAATTCTCAGCAAGAAATAAAAACTATAATCAGAAGAAAAACAAGGAAAAAATGTAACTAGTTTTTACCTTGTTTTTTCTGTATAATGGGAAAAATGAGTAGATAAAGAGGTAAATGTATGCTAAGATTTCCAAAGGATTTTGTCTGGGGATCCTCTACTTCTGGACCACAGACAGAAGGGCGTGTAGCTGGTGACGGTAAAGGAGATAATCTCTGGGATTATTGGTATCAAGTGGAGCCAAATCGTTACTATAATGGAATTGGTCCAGATAAGACATCGACCTTTTATGAAAATTGGGAAAAGGATATCGAGCTACTGGTAGAAACTGGTCATACAGCCTTTCGGACTTCTATTCAATGGTCACGGATTTTTCCACAAGGGCGTGGAAAAGTCAATGCTCAAGGTGTGGATTTCTATCGTAAGGTTTTTGAGGCTATTAAGGCTAAAGGAATTCGTCTTTTAGTCAATCTCTATCATTTTGATCTGCCTTTTGCTCTTCAAGAAGATGGTGATGGTTGGGAAAATAAGGCGACTGTCTCAGCCTATGAAGACTATGCTCGTTTTTGTTTTGAGACTTATGGAGATTTAGTAGATCAGTGGATTACCTTTAACGAGCCAATCGTTCCTGTAGAATTTGGCTATTTTTACGATGCCCATTATCCACATAAGGTGGATGCAGAGGTGGCAGTTAAAGTAGCCTATCATACACAATTGGCTAGCAGTCGTGCGATCAAGGCCTGTCATGAACTCTTGCCTGATTCCAAGATTGGGATTGTCCTCAACTTGACACCAGCTTATCCACGTAGCCAGCATCCTGCTGATGTCAAGGCTGCTCGTATTGCGGACCTTTTTCAGACCCAATCTTTCTTAGATCCGTCTGTTTTGGGGACTTATCCACAGGAGTTGGTAGAAATCTTGCATGAACACGGGCTCTTGCCTGATGCTACAGATGCAGAGTTGGAACTCATTCGTGACAATACAGTGGACTTCCTCGGTGTCAACTACTATCAACCTTTGCGTGTTATGGCGCCTCGATTTGCTAAGCATCCAGAGAGTCCACTCTTACCAGAACATTTTTACGAGCCTTATGTGATGCCTGGACGTAAAATTAATCCTCACCGTGGCTGGGAGATTTATGAGCAGGGGATTTATGACATTGCCCAAAATATCAAGGAAAATTATGGCAATATTGAGTGGATGTTGACAGAGAATGGTATGGGTGTTGAGGGGGAAGAAAAATTCCGTCAAGATGGAATAATTCAAGATGATTATCGTATTGACTTTGTAAAAGGTCATCTTGGTGAACTTCACCGTGCTATTGAAGATGGAGCCAATTGTAAGGGTTACTTGATTTGGACCTTTATCGATTGCTGGTCATGGCTCAATAGTTATAAAAATCGCTATGGTTTGGTCGAATTAGACTTGGAAACGCAAGAACGTCGTCTGAAGAAATCAGGGTACTGGTTCAAGGAATTAAGCGATAATAATGGATTTTAAAAAGGACTCTGACTGATTATCCTAATTGGTCAGAGTTTTTTGGTTACAAAAAAGTTAATTTGAACTATACCAATTTTTACTATTGACAAGTGAAAGAAACAAGTATATACTGTTTTTGCTAATTCTACAAAAGAGGAATTAGACTATACCAATTTTAAGGAGAAAGCACAGCTGGTCTGTGTCGTATATACTATGTGTGGAATTGTTGGTGTTGTTGGAAACACAAATGCAACTGATATTTTGATTCAAGGGCTTGAAAAGCTCGAATACCGTGGCTATGATTCTGCGGGGATTTTTGTCCTAGGTGGTGCTGAAAACCATCTAGTCAAGGCGGTTGGTCGTATTGCAGAATTGTCTGCCAAGACAGCTGGTGTTGAGGGAACAACTGGTATCGGACATACTCGTTGGGCAACTCACGGGAAACCAACTGAGGACAATGCTCACCCACATCGCTCTGAGACAGAACGTTTTATCTTGGTTCACAATGGAGTGATTGAAAACTATCTTGAAATCAAGGAAGAATACCTTGCAGGTCACCACTTCAAGGGGCAAACAGATACGGAAATCGCCGTTCACTTGATTGGAAAATTTGCGGAAGAAGAAGGTTTGTCAGTTCTTGAAGCCTTCAAAAAAGCCCTTCACATCATCCGTGGTTCTTATGCTTTTGCCTTGGTAGATTCACAAAATCCTGAAGTTATCTACGTGGCTAAGAATAAATCACCACTTTTGATTGGTCTTGGACAAGGCTATAACATGGTCTGCTCAGACGCCATGGCTATGATTCGTGAAACCAACCAATACATGGAAATTCATGACCAAGAGTTGGTCATCGTCAAGGCTGATAGCGTGGAAGTTCGAGACTATGATGGTAACAGTCGTGAACGTGCTAGCTATACTGCTGAGCTTGATTTGTCAGATATCGGTAAGGGAACTTACCCTTACTACATGCTTAAGGAAATTGATGAGCAACCAACGGTTATGCGTAAACTCATCCAAGCCTACACAGATGAGGCTGGTCAAGTAGTGGTAGATCCAGCTATCATCCAGGCTGTTCAAGACGCAGACCGTATCTACATCCTTGCAGCTGGAACATCTTACCATGCAGGATTTGCTTCTAAGAAGATGCTGGAAGAATTGACTGATACACCAGTGGAACTGGGAATTTCATCTGAGTGGGGCTATGGTATGCCACTTCTCAGCAAAAAACCACTTTTCATCTTTATCAGTCAATCTGGTGAAACAGCGGATAGCCGTCAGGTTTTGGTTAAGGCTAATGAAATGGGAATCCCAAGCTTGACAGTGACAAACGTACCAGGTTCAACTCTTTCACGTGAAGCCAATCATACCATGCTTCTTCATGCAGGTCCTGAAATTGCCGTGGCATCAACCAAGGCTTATACAGCACAAATTGCAGCCCTTGCCTTTCTTGCAAAAGCAGTAGGAGAAGCAAATGGCAATGTCAAAGCGCAAGACTTTGATTTGGTTCATGAGTTGTCAATCGTAGCTCAGTCTATCGAATCAACTCTTTCAGAGAAAGAAGACATTGAAGCTAAGGTTCGTGAGCTTCTTGAAACAACTCGCAACGCCTTTTATATCGGGCGTGGTCAAGATTACTATGTAGCTATGGAAGCAAGCCTTAAACTCAAAGAGATTTCTTACATCCAGTGTGAAGGCTTTGCGGCAGGAGAACTTAAGCACGGAACTATTGCCTTGATTGAAGAAGGAACGCCTGTCTTGGCTCTCTTGTCAGATCCAGTCCTTGCCAACCACACTCGTGGAAATATCCAAGAGGTCGCAGCTCGTGGTGCCAAAGTCCTCACTATAGCAGAAGAAAATGTTGCCAAAGATACAGACGACATCGTTCTTACGACCGTCCACCCTTACCTCTCACCAATTTCAATGGTTGTGCCAACGCAATTGGTCGCTTACTTTGCAACCCTCCACCGTGGGCTTGATGTGGACAAACCACGTAACCTTGCTAAGTCAGTAACGGTAGAATAAGCTAAAAAAGTCTAGTTATATAGGCTTTTTCCTGTGAGCAGATTGGTTGCTTGTACTCAAGTTTCGTGTTATACTCTTCGAAAATCTCTTCAAACCACGTCAGCTTCCATCTGCAGCCTCAAAACAGTATTTTGAGCTGACTTCGTCAGTTCTATCCACAACCTCAAAACACTGTTTTGAGCAGCCTGCGGCTAGCTTCCTAGTTTGCTCTTTGATTTTCATTGAGTATTAGAATAATTTTTCAAATTGCAGGAAAGAAATAGACGGGAAGAATCACAATGGTAGAATTGGGAATTTCAACAATATGCGACCATCGATGCTTTGTCAAATGGACGAGCGGAGATTATGGCTGGAAGGGGTTCTTTCACGGAATCATTTCCCTTGTTTGGCTATGATTTAAAGAACTACGAAGCCCTCTTTGATGAGAAATTGGACTTGCTCCAGTTAGTCAATGAGAAGACCAAGATAGACTGGCAAGGTCGCTTGACCCAAACAATCTCTAGCAAAGAAGTTTATCCTCGTCCAGTTCAGGACAAATTGCCCTTGTGGATAGCGACAGGTGGTCATGTCGAATCAACAGTGAAGATTGCTCAGGCAGGCTTACCGATTGTCTATGCCATTATTGGCGGTAACCCTTGTTATTTTAAAAAGTTGATTCAGGCTTATCGTGAGATTGGGAGCGAAGCGGGCTATGCCAGTCATGAACTAAAGGTTGGAGCCCATTCTTGGGATTGGATTGCTGAAGATGGCGAGCAGGCTGTGAAAGATTATTTCCATCCGACCAAGCAAGTAGTGGATGCTATTTCCAAAGATCGGCCGCATTGGCAGGAATTACGTTATGAGCAATATTTGGAGCAGGTAGAACCAAATGGCGCCATGTTTGTGGGTAATCCAGATCAGGTGGCAGAAAAATTGATTCGCATGATTGAGGATTTAGATTTGGACCGCTTTATGCTCCATCTACCGCTTGGCTCCATGCCTCATGACCAGGTTCTGAGAGCTATTGAACTCTTCGGCACACAAGTGGCACCAAAAGTACGGGCGTACTTTGCCATGAAAGAGGCTTAATAAAAAACTACTCAAGTTTATTATGACGACAAATGTTGTACAAAAATCAATCCCCCGAGCGTCAAGGCTTGGGGGATTGTTCTATAGGAGGGCTAGATTAGTTCTCTTTTTTGTTTTTCAGTAAGAACCCGAGACCTAGGAGAGCAAGGAGACTAATTCCTGCAAGAGTAAGAAGAGATTTGCTCTCAGTTCCTGTGTTTGGAAGGACTTTCTGAGAGAGAGTCTCTGTAGCAGTTTCTTGGGTTTCAGGATTTGCTGCTAGGTTTTGGGCTTGACCTTGTTCTTGTTCGACATTCAAGCTAGAAAGATCAAATTCTGTTCTTTCTTCCATAGCTGGGGCAACGATGGCACCACCTTGAGCGATTCGAAGAACAGTAGCTGTAAGGGCATTTAATTTCAAGCCTTTTTCAGTCCATTCAAGGCCTTGAGGGTTGGCAATTCCGACTGGTCCTGCTTGGTTCTCATCTGCCAAAACTTCAGCATTTCTGAGATATGCAAAGGCAGTTCCCAAATTAAATTCGCGAGCTTTTTCATCCGCATTGACAAAGACTGCGTAGATATCTCCGTTTGGAGCAGTAATTTGGTAGCCAATCACTACATCCTCTTTTTCCACGCCATTTTGTCCTGGAACAGTGATGAGGTGGACACGGTCTTTGATATCTTGGAGACTCTTAAGTCGGAAGGCATCTGTAGATTGACGAAGGGCAATCAAACCTTTCATATAGTCACGGCTCTTGACATTTTCAGGATATGCTTTTCTATCTGTAGCTTTAGTCCAGTCAAATTTATTGACAGCATCGCTAGAATCGTAAGAGTCATGGATGAAGTAAGGATAGTCAAACGGATTGCCATCCTTATCACGCAACAAGTGAGATTTGTTTGGTTGTTTGTCCTCTGCTACAGGAGTCTTGTAGGCTGGGTCACGGAATTGTTTGGTACGTCCATATTCCTGACCAGAGTGGATAAACGGAGTTCCTTGAGCAGTCAAGACCATGAGATTTCCAAGTCGCAAACGACGGTGGATTTCAGCATAGTTCTCGGCCTTGCTTGGGTCTTTTTTGATAGATTGGGCGATGATGTCAAAGAGGGTCAAGTTATCATGGGCTGCGATGTATTGGATGACATCTCCAGGACTGTCTGCTTCAAAGTTGGTTGGTTGAGCAATGAGGTTTTTGAAGATAGTGTTGATATCACGCTTGCCACCTGTGATAAAGGCAGGTTGACCTTCGTTTGGATAACCAGACTTGAGGTTGTTACGGATGTCATCTGAGAAGACAGCAACCGTATCGGTATGTTTCATCCAATCTTGGTCAGCAGCTCTGGTAGGCATATTTTCATCACCAGCATAGGTTCTCCAACCTTCACCCAGCATGATGAGGTTAGGATTGAGGGCGCGTGCAGCCTTGTAAGCTTCTTCGATAGAAGCTGCATCGTGGTCTCCCATCATATCGAAACGGAAACCATCCACTTTGTAGGTATCAACTAGATATTTGATAGAATCAACTAGGAGGCGTTTGGTCATATGGTGAGTTGTCCCCAAACGTCCACCACCAAAGCTAGTTCGAGGTGTTCCATCAGCATCCATAAAGTGGTAGTAGTTTGGTTCTAAAACTTCAAAGATATCGACTTTGGCTGTATGGTTATAAACTACGTCCAGGATAGCTCCCATACCACGTTTGTGGATTTCATTGATGAGGTTTTTGAATTCTGCGATTCGTTTTTCTGGATTCTTCGGATCGCTTGAGTACATACCAGTCAATGAGAAGTAGTTTTGAGGGTCATATCCCCAGTTGTAGTTGCTGTTGCTTGAAGCATAGTCAGATAAGCGTTCATGGTTCTTCAATTCATTGACAAAGTAGTAAGACAAGACTGGAAGGAGCTGGATGTGGGTTACACCCAAGTCTTTGAGGTAGTCTAGTTTTTCGATAAAGGCTTCAAAAGTACCAAATGGCTTAGTCAAATCTTTTGCAATGGCAGGATCTGAAGTGAAGTCACGCACATGAGCTTCATAGATGACAGCATCTTCACGAGTCTTGAAGTTGCGAATCTTACCATAAGTCAAGTCTTGAGGTCCTAGTTTAGCTGGATTTACAAAGGCGGCTTTAGCCACTTTATGGGCATCGTCAATCTTAGCATCGTCACTATTCCAAGCAGCGAGGGATTTAGCGTAAGGATCGAGTGCAAGAACAGTTTTACCTTGACGCTCGATTTGGTATTGATAATAGTAGCCAGTGTAGTTGCTGATTCCAAGACCTGAGTTTGCATCCAAAGTTTGTTTCCAGGTTCCTCTTTCCCCTTTTTCAAGAGCGACAGTTCCAACCACTTTTTCAGGGTCATTTTTGTCGTAGACAACAACAGAAACCTTATCAGCACTTGGTGACCAAAGAGTTAAATCAACCTGTTTTCCTTCTTTTTTTAGGTCAGCTCCCAGTTTGCCATCATAACTGTAAGTCTCATCTTTCAGACGCCAGCTTGTTTTGGTAGTGAATTGGTCGGAATTGTAGCTAACAGTATAAGGATGTTTTGTGTCCGAGAAATCTCCACTGTAGGTCACTTTCTTGCCAGCCTCATCGATTGTAACATCAGTGATAGTTACTTTGTTTCCTAGATGATTAGTGATGTTGGAGTGTTTGAGGATATCTTCTTTTTTAGCACCGACAAGTGTTGAAAAACTGCTTTCAATGCTAGAAGTTCCTACGTGTTGGGCTCCTGTCATACGTATATCATGGACATAGTATGGATTTGTGTAAATAGATTCGTCATCGTCTTTTAGGAAAATTTGGCTATGATTTTTCAAATCGGTGAACTTATAATCTTCTTTACGGATTTTCACGTCGTCTCCTTGTTTGCTCTCATCTAGTAATAAAAAGCCGAATTCTTTTGCGGCATCCTTAAGAGGAATGTCAATATAGCGACCGTATTTACCTGTAGCCGTAAAGTCTGTTCCGTCAGGCCATTGAGCGCTACTTGGATTTTTCACATCTCCCCAGTACCAGAGTGATTTCTTGTCATAGTTGCCATCCGTGCGGTAGTAGTTGACACGAATAGTTCCTGCAGGTTGTGGTTCGTAAGAGAAAACCTTGTAATCTTGGTCCAACCAAGCCTCGTTCATTTTTGGAGCTAGTTTTTCTGCCGATTTATCACCAGTTAGATTTTTTCCAGCTGTATTATTGATGAGGAAGCTAATTTTCTTGGCTTGTTCTCCCTTTAATTTGACATCTAGGTAATAGCCATAGTCATCTTTTTTGGCATCCTTAAAGGACAAGGCTCCGTTAGGCCAGTTTTCAGAAGGTTTTTCAACATCGTCCCAAGTCCATAGTCCTTGAGCATCCTTGTTTTCTTCAGGCAGCTTTTTGACATGGATACGGAAGTAGTTGTCTTCGATTGGCTCTTCTGCCTTAGTTTCAGTTGTTGTTGGACTCGTAGAAGTAGTTGACTCATTTGAACGATCTTGTCCAGTTTGTGGTGCTGAATCAGCAGGGCTTGCAGCAGGAGTGGTTGCCTCTGTTGCAGGTTTTTCTTCTTTTTTCTCTAGGGAAGCGTTTGCATTTTTAAGTGAAGAAATATCGCTTTCCTTCTTATCAGAGTTAACTGCTGTATCAGTAAGAGGTTGGGCAAGGACAGTAGTAGTTTCATTACTAGTTCCCTTATTGCTTGTAGTATTTTCGTTGGCTGAGATAGTTGGTGTAGCCATAGCAAGCAGGACAAGGCTTGCACCGATAAGGACAGAACCAGTTCCATTTTTGAGGGAACGGATGCTGTAGACCATTTTTTTCTCAGTGTGAGATGGTGTTTTTCTCATAATCATTCTCCTATAAATGAATTTCTCTATCAGTATAGCATGTAGTAAAAAAATATGCAAGCGTTTTCTTGAGATTGAAACAAAAGAAAAATCGCAACAGATTTTGTTACGATTTGGTCAGCTTTTCTTTATGAATTTGAGAAGCCAGAAGGTGGAGATGGTGGAATAATTTTGACGTAGAGAAGTTACGACTGTAGATAAGTGGTTTCGGAGAGTTGGTGACAGGAAAGGTAGTGATAACAATATCGTGTGGGATTTGATTGAGAATTGAGAATGAAATAGTAGATTCTTCCCAAGAATCAAAGAGATAGAGATTATTGCCGTAGTGAGCAAGGGTGTCGATAAGGTTTTGTGCGTGATGGCTATCCAAATGACTAATGACTAAAACACGTATTTTGGGAAGTTTTTGAAGTAATTGGACTAAAATTCGTTGCCCTTGGATAGAAAAGGTGTAGACCATCTCTTGTTGCTTACTTGGCTTACTGTTTAGTCCCATCTCAGTCAGATAAGATTGAAATTTGTGTTGACTTACTTCAAATAGCTTTGGAAATTCCACTTGATAACTGCTTAAAATTTGGGATTTCTGTCTGTCGAGAGACTGGTTACTGAGTAGATGAAAGAAATCAGATTGGGCAGTGTAGTGAAGGAGCCAAATTAATTCCTCGCGATTTTCAATCTGTAGGTGAAATTCTTTAGCCAGTTCTTCTAGAATTTGGCTCAATAAACGATAGGATTTTTGGATATGATTAATGTCTCCTAACGCTCCACTACTAGGATTAGTTACGATTTGAGAAGACTTTACTGGTTTTGAAAATAGCTGTTCCAGTGTTTCCATTGTCGGTTCAAAGCAGAGTTTTTTAGCCATCTTCTTAATATTTTCTTCAAACTGTGTAATTTGCATGAGAGAACTGTAGTGACTGGTTAAAAGGGGAGTAGGATTTTCAATGAAGTGACTTTTATTAAACCGCTCTAGATTGATAGCTAGGATATATTTGATTTGCCGTAAGCTACTGAGGTTGGGTGAAACTTGTTGGGCGTCCAAAAATAGCTGAATCAAGTGAGTGAGTGATTCTTCAGAAATAGAAGGGAAGGGCCAATCTAGAAAGTCGTAACTTTGGCTAAAGTAGTCTAGATAAAAGGCACGAATGTCCTCTTCTGTTCCATCCATGACTAAAGGGGAAGGTTGGATGCTGATGCCATAGTGTTGGGGAAGCTTCGTATTTAGATGCTGGATGATTTCCTGAACTCGTTCGTAACTAATCACAAGTTCTTGACACATTTGGTCAAGTGATTGTTCCTCATTGAAAAACAGACGGTTCAAAAAAGAGTAAGTTTCAGACTGTTTAAAAATCGCAATCCTGGGATCCAAGGTATTTTGAAAGTCAAACTGCAACTGAATACCTTCTTTTGTTGATCGAATAAGGAGTTTCGGAAATAATTGTTCAAGCTTAAAAAGGTGCTCTTGCAATTCTTCTATTGAATAATTCAGCTTTTCAGCCAAGACTGAGAGTTCTGTCCAATCATGGTGTTTGGTTAACTCTTCCAGTAAGAATAGCAAATCTTGTTCAGTCTTAGAAAGCAAGATATTCATCATAATCCTCCATATATATTTATACATATATATTAAAAGAAAAGACTAGTAAAGTCAAGAAAAACAACCTATGCTAAAATAGCAAAACAGAGATTTATTATATTTTTTATAAAATAGGTATAGGAAAAATGCCATTTACAAAGAGCAAATGGAACTCATCACATTTTTAAAAGTAAAACTCAGTTTTCTATAGGAAAAGATTTTGTCAAAAAATCGTCAATCCTCTTGAAAAATCTAGCTAAATAGGGTATAATATGAGTAATCATTTGTCGTAGGTTTTGTCTGAAATATTGTCCAGACAAGGCTCACAGCAGTTAAATCTTCTGAAAAAGTCAGATTTAGCTGCTCTTTTTGTGCTTTTTTTCAGGATTTCGAGTATTTGTAACAAAGACTTAAAGATTCTGAAAATTCATCAAGAGGACACGGTGATAGGGGTTTTACAACCATATGACGATTAGAAAGCCTGATTGATAAGGCTTGGAACTTATTTACAAAGGAGAATCATCTTGGCAGGACATGACGTTCAATACGGGAAACATCGTACCCGTCGTAGTTTTTCAAGAATCAAAGAAGTTCTTGACTTACCAAATTTGATTGAAATTCAAACTGATTCATTCAAAGCTTTCCTAGACCATGGTCTTAAGGAAGTGTTTGAAGATGTATTGCCGATTTCAAACTTCACAGACACCATGGAGTTGGAATTTGTTGGATATGAAATCAAGGAACCAAAATACACGCTAGAAGAAGCTCGTATCCACGATGCTAGCTACTCAGCACCAATTTTTGTAACCTTCCGCTTGATCAATAAAGAAACAGGCGAAATCAAGACCCAAGAAGTTTTCTTTGGTGATTTCCCAATCATGACAGAAATGGGGACTTTCATCATCAATGGTGGTGAACGTATCATCGTATCTCAGTTGGTCCGCTCACCAGGTGTTTACTTTAACGACAAAGTAGATAAAAACGGTAAAGTGGGCTACGGTTCAACGGTTATCCCTAACCGTGGAGCTTGGTTGGAACTTGAAAGCGACTCAAAAGATATCGCCTACACTCGTATCGACCGTACTCGTAAGATTCCATTTACGACCTTGGTTCGTGCGCTTGGTTTCTCAGGTGATGATGAAATCTTTGATATCTTTGGTGACAGCGAATTGGTTCGCAACACTGTTGAAAAAGATATCCACAAGAATCCAATGGACTCTCGTACCGACGAAGCCTTGAAAGAAATTTACGAACGCCTTCGTCCGGGTGAACCTAAGACTGCTGAAAGCTCACGTAGCTTGCTTGTAGCTCGTTTCTTTGACCCACGTCGCTATGACCTAGCAGCAGTTGGTCGTTACAAAATCAATAAAAAACTCAATGTTAAGACACGCTTGCTTAACCAAACTATTGCTGAGCCATTGGTAGACCCTGAAACAGGCGAAATCTTGGTAGAAACTGGAACAATCATGACTCGTAGCGTGATTGAAAGCATTGAAAGCCATTTGGATGGCGATTTGAACAAGATTGTCTACATTCCAAATGATGCAGCGGTTGTGACTGAGCCAGTTGTTCTTCAAAAATTCAAGGTTGTTGCTCCAACTGATCCAGATCGTGTTGTAACGATTATCGGTAATGCTAATCCAGATGACAAGGTTCGTATCGTCACTCCAGCAGATATCCTTGCTGAGATGAGCTACTTCCTCAACTTGGCTGAAGGACTTGGACGTGTAGATGATATCGATCACCTTGGAAACCGTCGTATCCGTGCGGTTGGTGAATTGCTTGCCAACCAAGTACGTCTTGGACTTTCTCGTATGGAACGTAATGTCCGCGAACGTATGTCTGTTCAGGACAATGAAGTCTTGACGCCACAACAAATCATCAATATCCGTCCTGTAACAGCTGCTGTTAAAGAATTCTTTGGTTCATCACAGTTGTCACAGTTCATGGACCAACACAACCCACTTTCTGAGTTGTCTCACAAACGCCGTTTGTCAGCCTTAGGACCTGGTGGTTTGACACGTGACCGTGCTGGATATGAAGTGCGTGACGTGCACTACACTCACTACGGACGTATGTGTCCAATCGAGACACCTGAAGGACCTAACATCGGTTTGATTAACAACTTGTCATCTTACGGGCACTTGAATAAATATGGTTTTGTTCAAACACCATACCGTAAGGTTGACCGTGAAACGGGTGTTGTCACCAATGAAATCGTTTGGTTGACAGCTGATGAAGAAGATGAATTTACTGTAGCACAGGCTAATTCTCGTCTGAATGAAGATGGAACCTTTGCTGAGAAAGTTGTCATGGGACGTCACCAAGGGGTCAACCAAGAGTATCCAGCTAATGTTGTTGACTACATGGACGTATCACCAAAACAGGTAGTTGCCGTTGCGACAGCATGTATTCCTTTCTTGGAAAACGATGACTCCAACCGTGCCCTCATGGGAGCCAACATGCAACGTCAGGCTGTTCCATTGATTAATCCTAAAGCACCTTACGTTGGTACTGGTATGGAATACCAAGCAGCCCACGATTCAGGAGCTGCTGTGATTGCTCAGTATGACGGTAAAGTTACCTATGCAGATGCTGACAAGGTAGAAGTTCGTCGTGAAGATGGTTCATTGGACGTTTACCACATCCAAAAATTCCGTCGTTCAAACTCAGGTACTGCTTACAATCAACGTACTCTCGTAAAAGTTGGAGATGTCGTTGAAAAAGGCGATTTCATTGCTGACGGACCTTCTATGGAAAATGGAGAAATGGCGCTTGGACAAAACCCAATCGTTGCCTACATGACTTGGGAAGGTTACAACTTCGAGGATGCCGTTATCATGAGCGAACGCTTGGTTAAAGACGATGTCTATACATCTGTCCACCTTGAAGAATACGAATCAGAAACGCGCGATACAAAGCTTGGGCCTGAAGAAATTACTCGTGAAATTCCAAACGTTGGTGAAGATGCCCTTAAAGACCTTGACGAAATGGGTATTATCCGTATCGGTGCTGAGGTTAAAGAAGGCGATATCCTTGTAGGTAAAGTAACACCTAAGGGTGAGAAAGACCTTTCAGCTGAAGAACGTCTCTTGCACGCTATCTTCGGAGACAAGTCTCGTGAAGTGCGTGATACTTCTCTTCGTGTACCACATGGTGCCGATGGTGTCGTTCGTGATGTTAAGATCTTTACACGTGCAAATGGAGATGAGTTGCAATCAGGTGTCAACATGCTGGTTCGCGTCTACATCGCTCAAAAACGTAAGATCAAGGTCGGAGATAAGATGGCCGGACGTCACGGAAATAAAGGGGTTGTCTCTCGTATCGTTCCTGTAGAAGACATGCCTTACCTTCCAGATGGAACTCCAGTCGATATCATGTTGAACCCACTTGGGGTGCCATCACGTATGAATATCGGTCAGGTTATGGAGCTTCACCTTGGTATGGCAGCCCGTACTCTTGGTATCCACATCGCAACACCAGTCTTTGACGGAGCAAGTTCTGAAGATCTTTGGTCAACCGTTAAGGAAGCAGGTATGGACAGCGATGCCAAGACAATCCTTTACGATGGACGTACTGGGGAACCGTTTGATAACCGTGTGTCAGTTGGTGTCATGTACATGATCAAACTCCACCACATGGTTGATGATAAATTGCACGCGCGTTCAGTCGGACCATACTCAACCGTTACTCAACAACCACTCGGAGGTAAAGCTCAGTTTGGTGGACAACGTTTCGGTGAGATGGAGGTTTGGGCTCTTGAAGCCTACGGTGCGTCAAATGTCCTTCAAGAAATCTTGACTTACAAGTCTGACGATATTAACGGACGTTTGAAAGCTTATGAAGCTATTACAAAAGGAAAACCAATTCCAAAACCAGGTGTTCCAGAATCCTTCCGAGTTCTTGTAAAAGAATTGCAATCACTTGGTCTTGACATGCGTGTCCTAGACGAAGATGACCAAGAAGTGGAACTTCGCGACTTGGATGAAGGAATGGACGAAGATGTCATCCACGTAGATGACCTTGAAAAAGCCCGCGAAAAAGCAGCTCAAGAGGCTAAAGCAGCCTTTGAAGCTGAAGAAGCTGAGAAAGCAGCAAAAGCGGAAGCAACAGAAGAAGCTGCTGAGTAAGAAAAAGCAGTTCACTTAGAATAGAAAGGGAAGAAATAGTGGTTGATGTAAATCGTTTTAAAAGTATGCAAATCACCCTAGCTTCTCCAAGCAAAGTCCGTTCATGGTCTTATGGAGAAGTCAAAAAACCTGAAACAATCAATTACCGTACCTTGAAACCAGAACGTGAAGGACTCTTTGATGAAGTTATCTTTGGTCCTACAAAAGACTGGGAATGTGCTTGTGGTAAGTACAAACGCATTCGTTACAGAGGAATTGTTTGTGACCGCTGTGGGGTTGAAGTAACGCGTACGAAAGTTCGTCGTGAGCGCATGGGACATATCGAATTGAAAGCTCCTGTATCTCACATCTGGTACTTCAAGGGGATTCCAAGCCGTATGGGCTTGACCCTTGATATGAGCCCTCGTGCCCTCGAGGAAGTTATCTACTTTGCGGCTTATGTGGTGATTGATCCTAAGGATACACCACTTGAGCACAAGTCTATCATGACAGAGCGCGAATACCGTGAGCGCTTGCGTGAGTATGGTTATGGATCGTTCGTTGCCAAAATGGGTGCCGAAGCCATCCAAGACCTTTTGAAACAAGTAGATCTTGAAAAAGAAATTGCTGAACTCAAAGAAGAGTTGAAAACAGCGACTGGACAAAAACGTGTCAAAGCCATCCGTCGTTTGGATGTATTGGATGCCTTTTACAAGTCTGGAAACAAACCTGAATGGATGATTCTCAACATCCTTCCGGTTATTCCACCAGATCTTCGTCCAATGTTGCAGTTGGATGGTGGTCGTTTTGCCTCATCTGACTTGAATGACCTTTACCGTCGTGTTATCAACCGTAACAACCGTTTGGCTCGCTTGCTTGAGTTGAATGCACCAGGTATCATCGTTCAAAATGAGAAGCGTATGCTTCAAGAAGCGGTTGACGCTTTGATTGACAACGGTCGTCGTGGTCGTCCAATTACAGGACCAGGTAGCCGTCCTCTTAAATCATTGAGCCACATGCTTAAAGGTAAACAAGGACGCTTCCGTCAAAACTTGCTCGGTAAACGTGTTGACTTCTCAGGACGTTCCGTTATCGCCGTTGGTCCAACTCTTAAGATGTACCAGTGTGGTGTGCCACGTGAAATGGCTATCGAGCTCTTTAAACCATTCGTCATGCGTGAAATCGTTGCGCGTGATATTGTACAAAACGTCAAAGCAGCTAAACGCTTGGTGGAACGCGGAGATGAGCGTATCTGGGATATCCTTGAAGAAGTGATCAAAGAACACCCAGTACTTTTGAACCGCGCACCGACCCTTCACCGTTTGGGTATCCAAGCCTTCGAGCCAGTCTTGATTGATGGTAAGGCCCTTCGCTTGCACCCACTTGTCTGTGAAGCCTACAATGCCGACTTTGACGGAGACCAAATGGCCATCCACGTACCGCTTTCAGAAGAAGCCCAAGCAGAAGCTCGTATCTTGATGCTAGCTGCTGAGCACATCTTGAACCCCAAAGATGGTAAACCAGTTGTTACTCCATCTCAGGACATGGTTTTGGGTAACTACTACTTGACCATGGAAGAAGCTGGTCGTGAAGGTGAAGGAATGGTCTTCAAAGACCGTGACGAAGCGGTTATGGCTTATCGTAATGGTTATGTTCACCTCCACTCACGTGTTGGTATCGCAACAGACAGCCTCAACAAGCCTTGGACAGAAGAGCAAAAACACAAGGTCTTGCTTACAACAGTTGGTAAAATCCTCTTCAACGACATCATGCCAGAGGGTCTACCATACTTGCAAGAACCAAACAATGCCAACTTGACAGAAGGCGTCCCAGCTAAATACTTCTTGCCACTTGGTGGAGATATCAAGGAAGCAATCAGCAAACTTGAACTCAACCCTCCATTCAAGAAGAAAAACCTTGGAAATATCATCGCTGAAATCTTCAAACGTTTCCGTACGACAGAAACTTCTGCCCTACTTGACCGTATGAAGAACCTCGGTTACCACCACTCAACTCTTGCAGGATTGACAGTGGGTATTGCCGATATCCCAGTCGTTGATGACAAGGCTGAAATCATTGAAGAATCACACAAACGTGTAGAACAAATCACAAAACAATTCCGTCGTGGTATGATCACAGACGACGAGCGTTACAATGCTGTTACAGCTGAATGGCGTGCTGCCCGTGAAAAACTTGAGAAACGTTTGATTGCCAACCAAGATCCTAAGAACCCAATCGTTATGATGATGGACTCTGGAGCCCGTGGTAACATCTCAAACTTCTCACAGCTAGCTGGTATGCGTGGTCTGATGGCGGCTCCAAACGGACGTATCATGGAATTGCCAATCCTTTCAAACTTCCGCGAAGGTTTGTCAGTACTCGAAATGTTCTTCTCAACTCACGGTGCCCGTAAAGGTATGACCGATACGGCCCTTAAGACAGCCGACTCAGGTTACTTGACTCGTCGTTTGGTTGACGTTGCCCAAGACGTTATCATCCGTGAGGACGACTGTGGAACAGACCGTGGCCTCTTGATCCGCTCTATCGCAGAAGGAAAAGAAATGATCGAGTCACTCGAAGAGCGTCTCAATGGTCGTTACACTAAGAAAACTGTTAAACATCCAGAAACTGGTGCAGTGATTATCGGTCCAAATGAGTTGATTACAGAAGACAAGGCGCGTGAAATTGTCAACGCTGGTGTGGAAGAAGTGACTATCCGCTCTGTATTTACATGTAACACTCGTCATGGTGTTTGCCGTCACTGTTACGGTATCAACTTGGCGACTGGTGATGCAGTTGAAGTTGGTGAAGCAGTTGGTACAATCGCTGCCCAATCTATCGGGGAACCTGGTACACAGCTTACAATGCGTACCTTCCACACGGGTGGGGTTGCCTCAAATACCGATATCACTCAGGGTCTTCCTCGTGTCCAAGAAATCTTTGAAGCCCGTAATCCTAAAGGGGAAGCGGTTATCACAGAGGTTAAAGGACAAGTTACGGCTATCGAAGAAGATGCATCAACTCGTACTAAGAAAGTCTTTGTTAAGGGTGAAACTGGCGAAGGTGAATATGTCGTTCCATTTACAGCTCGTATGCGTGTCGAAGTTGGGGATCAAGTAGCGCGTGGTGCTGCTCTGACAGAAGGTTCTATCCAACCAAAACGTCTCCTTGCAGTTCGTGATGTCTTGTCAGTAGAAACTTACCTTCTTGGTGAAGTACAAAAAGTTTACCGTAGCCAAGGGGTAGAAATCGGTGACAAACACATCGAGGTAATGGTTCGTCAAATGATCCGTAAAGTACGTGTCATGGATCCAGGTGACACAGATCTTCTCATGGGTACCCTCATGGATATCAATGACTTTACAGATGCTAACAAAGATGTCCTTATCGCAGGTGGAGTTCCAGCGACAGGTCGTCCAGTCCTTATGGGAATTACCAAAGCCTCACTTGAAACCAACAGTTTCTTGTCAGCGGCTTCCTTCCAGGAAACAACTCGTGTCCTTACAGATGCGGCTATCCGTGGTAAGAAAGACCATCTTCTTGGACTCAAGGAAAATGTTATCATCGGTAAGATCATCCCAGCAGGTACTGGTATGGCTCGCTATCGTAACCTTGAACCACATGCTATCAACGAAGAAGAATACCTTAATCCTCCAGTAGAGGAAGAAGGAAATGAAGAAACAACAGAAGTAGTTGTGGATACTGCCGTTGAAACTGTGGAAGAAACAGTAGAATAAAAGAGATGAGAGAGCCTTCGGGTTCTCTTTCTATTTTCTGAAAATTTTCTCCATTTTTTCCATGAAATGTGGTAAAATAATACTCAATGAAAATCAAAGAGCAAACTAGGAAACTAGCCGCAGGTTGCTCAAAGCACTGCTTTGAGGTTGTAGATAGAACTGATGAAGTCAGTCACATATATACGGCAAGGCGACGTTGACGTGGTTTAAAGAGATTTTCGAAGAGTATAAAAGAAAGAAGCTGACAAAGGAGACGATTATGGAACAAACATTTTTTATCATTAAACCAGACGGTGTAAAAAGAGGGCTAGTGGGTGAAGTGTTGAAACGCATCGAACAACGTGGATTGACAATCGAAAAATTGGAGTTGCGTACAAAGATTTCAGAAGAGCTGATTGACCAGCACTATCAGGACTTGGTTGGTCAAAATTTTTACCCACCGATTCGTGAATTCATGACTTCAGACCCAGTTCTTGTGGGTGTCATTTCAGGTCCCAAAGTAATCGAAATTTGGCGGACCATGATGGGTGCAACTCGTCCAGAAGAAGCTTTACCAGGAACGATTCGAGGTGATTTTGCAAAAGCTGCTGGTGAAAATGAGGTTATCCAAAATGTTGTACATGGTTCAGATTCAGAAGAGTCAGCTAAGCGAGAAATTGCTCTTTGGTTTTAAGAGTGGATTGGCTCAATCAATTGGTTAAAAAGCTCATTTGAATAGAAAGTATAGTCAATTAGTTTAAGATATGACGCATGATATCAAACTTTTTAGTTTCTGATATGGTGCGTTTTTTGATTTCAAGTTTAGCCTTTCGTGTTTGTTTAGCGTCTAAAAGAGACATTTGAGAAGATTGGAAACAGTTATTTCTTTTCTCTGAGTATAATAATTGGTAGGAGGGGAGAGAAAAGATGAAATCAATGAGAATCTTATTTTTGTTAGTTTTAATTCAAATCAGTTTGAGTAGCTGTTTCCTATGGAAAGAATGCATCTTGTCCTTTAAACAAAGTACAGCTTTTTTCATCGGAAGTATAGTCTTCGTTTCAGGAATCTGTGCTGGAGTAAATTATCTTTATACCCGTAAGCAAGAAGTCCATAGTGTTCTAGCCCGTAAGAAATCAGTGAAGCTTCTTTACAGTATCCTACTCTTAATTAATTTGTTAGGAGCTGTTCTTGTCCTGTCAGATAACTTGTTCATCAAAAATACGCTGCAGCAAGAGTTAGTTGACTTTTTATTGCCATCCTTTTTCTTTCTATTTGGGCTAGATTTGCTGATTTTTTTACCCTTGAAAAAATACATGCGCGATTTGCTTGCTATGCTAGATAGAAAAAAGACAGTTTTGGTGACTATTATAGCAACAATTCTCTTCTTAAGAAATCCAATGACCATTGTCTCGCTTCTGATTTATATTGGACTGGGTTTGTTTTTTGCAGCCTATCTTGTCCCAAATTCGGTTAAGAAGGAAGTTTCCTTTTATGGTCATATTTTCCGAGATCTTGTATTGGTCATTGCTACTCTCATTTTCTTTTAGAGAAAGCCTATTTTTATGGATGTTATGATGGTAATACTCTTCAAAAATCTCTTCAAACTACGTCAGCTCTATCTGCAACCTCAAAACAGTGTTTTGAGTAGCCTACGTCTAGCTTCCTAGTTTGCTCTTTGATTTTCATTGGTAAATTCCCAAACTAACTTCCACTGCTAATCCAAGTGGAAGTTAGTCTGATAAAAATCATAAAAACCAGTGGAAATCCGTGTCAGGGTAAGTTCCACTGGTTTTACTAATGCTTGATTTCATCGCTTTTGTAGCCGAAAGGTATCGAAAAAAAGAGCGCACAAAATCCCCTCATCTGAAGGCGTTTCAGATTAAGTTCCGCTATGGTGGAAGTTAGTGTGAGACGTTTGAATGGGGGTTTAGGTTAGTTTTTAGATTTTATGTTGGAGTAATGTAGAAGACTGGCAGACATCTTCTGCAGGTATTTTAGAAATACCGAGAAGCTTAGGAATCTCTTCTCCATAAGTAAAGGCAAAAAGTTCATAGGCTGACTTTCCATTCAAAGCAGCCCGTTTGACACTGTTGACATGCGAACAAACGAGATTGACGTCCTCTTGAGTTAAGTTGTCAAAGGAAGTTCCCTTAGGTAAAATGTCGCGAATCAGCGTGTGATTTTTCTCAATTCTGCCTTTCTGGTCAGAGCGATTAGGGGCACAAAAGAAAAGTTTACTTTCTCCTCGAACATCCATTTCGATGTCATCAACCCTGGCAAACTCTCCACCATTATCTGTGAGGATGACAGGAAAGAGTAGGAAGAAATCTTTGTCAGCTTGGTGAAGAGTGTTCTTGAGCTTATAGAGGTGTTTGGTAACCTCAAGGGCAGTTTTATTATCCATAAGTCTAGCGAAGATAAAGTTACAGAAAGAGAGATTGAAGGTGAGTAGGACTTTACCTCCTATCCTGCCCATAACGGTGTCCATTTCCAGCCAGTAGTTCAGTTGGTTAAGAGCTAAATAATTTTGGAAATCCTCATAGGAACGTCCTTTTTTAGCTTCTTTAGGGATGGAAGGTAACTTACTTTTCCGTCTTTCTTTGAATTTAACGGCTCTGGCTAAATCAATCGGAGCGATAGATAGGTATCCTTTTCGGATGTGTCGATAGACAGTTGAGGAGCTGACGTCAAGGTTGTGAGTTTTGAGAATATGATAGATGTGTTGTCCCTTTTTAACCCCATCAGAAATGACTTTATCTATGTCCCAGAAGGTCTTGGAATTAAGGGGAGTGCCTTCACGAGCTTCAACAAGAGTTTGTTCGTATTGTTTTTGAGCTTGTTTAGCGAGGTAGAAGATTTTCTGATAGCCACAATTTTGTCTTCTTTTAGGGCAACCGTTACAGACAAAGGGAGCCTTATCGATTAGAGAGCAAGGAAGGTTATGGCATGTAGACTCTCGGACTTGTCTGTTTCGTTTGACTTCTTTGGAAACAGTGGTCGGGTCTTTTAGAATGGATTGTCCGATAGCTTTGAAGGTTTCACCGCGCTCTAAGCCTAATTGGATATCATTACGGTCTGAAAGGGTACGGTGTTTATGTTTTGTCATAGTGAACCTCATTTCTAACTCAAACGTCTCACACTTAATTCCACCATAAAAATCCGTTTTAGACTAATTTCCACTTCGATTGGGCAAGTGGAAGTTACTTTGAAAAGTTACCTTTCGCTCCTACCAAATCCCAATAACTATTTTGGCTTTATTTCCAGAAGATTTTATGGTAAAATGAAGAGTAATAATATTTATTAAAGAGGTAAAAACATGATTGAAGCAAGCAAATTGAAAGCTGGTATGACATTTGAAACTGCAGACGGAAAACTGATCCGCGTTTTGGAAGCTAGCCACCACAAACCAGGTAAAGGGAACACAATCATGCGTATGAAATTACGTGATGTCCGTACTGGTTCTACATTTGACACAAGCTACCGTCCAGAAGAAAAATTCGAACAAGCTATTATCGAAACTGTGCCAGCTCAATACTTGTACAAAATGGATGAAACTGCCTACTTCATGAACACTGAAACTTACGACCAATACGAAATCCCAGTCGTAAACGTTGAAAATGAATTGCTTTACATCCTTGAAAACTCTGATGTGAAAATCCAATTCTACGGAACTGAAGTAATCGGTGTAACTGTACCTACTACAGTTGAGTTGACAGTTGCTGAAACACAACCATCTATCAAAGGTGCTACTGTTACAGGTTCTGGTAAACCAGCAACTATGGAAACTGGACTTGTTGTCAACGTTCCAGACTTCATCGAAGCTGGACAAAAATTGATCATCAACACTGCAGAAGGAACTTACGTTTCTCGTGCCTAATCTCTAGAAAGAGGTCATTCTATGGGAATTGAAGAACAATTTGGCGAAATCGTTATCGCTCCACGTGTACTTGAAAAAATCATTGCCATCGCAACTGCTAAAGTTGATGGTGTCCACTCATTTTCAAATAAATCCGTATCTGATACCCTATCAAAACTCTCTCTTGGACGCGGCGTCTACTTAAAAGAAAGCAACGAAGAACTAACTGCTGACATCTATCTCTACCTTGAGTACGGTGTGAAGGTACCAAAAGTTGCTCTTGCTATTCAAAAAGCGGTCAAAGATGCTGTCCATGATATGGCTGATGTGGAACTTTCTGCTGTCAATATCCATGTTACAGGAATCGTTCCAGATAAAACGCCAAAACCTGAGTTGAAAGATTTATTTAACGAGGACTTCCTCAATGACTAGTCCATTATTAGAATCTAGACGCGAACTTCGTAAATGCGCTTTTCAAGCTCTTATGAGCCTTGAGTTCGGCACAGATATGGAAACAGCTTGCCACTTTGCCTACACGCATGATCGTGAAGATGCAGATGTGCAAATCCCAGCCTTTCTTCTGAACTTGGTTTCTGGTGTTCAAACTCAAAAAGACGAGTTGGATAAACAAATCAACCAGCACCTCAAGTCAGGCTGGACAGTTGAACGCTTGACCTTGGTCGAAAAAAACTTACTACGCTTGGGTATCTTTGAAATCACATCATTTGATACACCTCAGCTAGTAGCAGTCAATGAAGCCATTGAACTTGCCAAAAATTTTTCAGATCAAAAATCAGCCCGCTTTATCAACGGACTGCTTAGTCAATTTGTAACTGAAGAATAGTAGATAGAAAACAGTGTTTGACAACTATCAAACACTGTTTTCTTTGCTTCCACTATCTTAAAAAGTGGTAATAGACATAATTATAAACAAAAATCCAGATGGGTTTTGCATAAATGAGAAAGTTAAAAAAACTATGGCACAGGATGGTGATTTTTAAGTTCTTTGTCCACCGATATACTAGGGCATAGAAGAGACCGCCTAAACTATAAATAATCAAACTGATAGGATCTCGGTGAGTTAGGATCAAATGACTAAGTCCAAATATAAGAGCAGATAGAATAACATCCAGATAGTACTTGGACTGGTGGAAAAAGGTATTCATAAAATACCCTCTATGAATCAGTTCCTCCAATATAGGTGCTACAACTACTGTTAAAATGAAACTAAGAACAGTTGATAGAAAAGTTGGTTGCCCATTGGAGTATAGGACCGAAAGTAGGTCTTGAAAGATATACTTGTTATCAATTAGGTGATGAAATTGCATCTGAAAAGCATCCACCAATTGACGATCAAAATAAGTAGCCACTAGACCAACTACAAGGTAAAAGAATCTTGACTTCTTTGAACCCTTTTTTTCAAAAATATAGAGCATCTCTTTCTTTTTGAGCCAGTAGATAAATAATAGCAAAAGAGCTGTTACTTCAACTGTTAAAAAGATAAAATAGCCATCTATCCCCCATCCTAAAAACTTAGTGATTTGTACAACCCCTAACTCTGGTAGATAAACCGATAGAAATACCAGTGATGTAAAGACTCCTAAATGCCCTAGTTTTTTCATACTCACTCCTTTAATTTATTAATAGCCAATACCATAAGCACGTCTATTCACATGAGTCAGTATTGTACTCCATTCTGTCGCTAAACTATATGCATATGGCGAATCCCAATGTCTATCATCAACCAACCAAATCATTCTACCACCTGAAGTTTGCTCTAAGTTCTCAGATGAAAGAACTGTAAATGTTTCTGTACCTGTCATTGCAAGTACCTCCTTAAAATAAATTTTTGTAAGCTTAGATCTACAGTATACATCTTTTTTGCCTATTTAATAGTCCATCTCCTCAACTGTCAATTTTTTAACCTGAAGTGCATATTTCTATAAAAAATGAGACCTTTCTAGTCTCATTTAGTCATTCTTAGTATTTTCTAAATCGTTGATAACGCTCTTCCAACAACTCTTCTAACGGTTTTTGTGAAAGCATGGCTAGCTCAGCTTGGAGTTCTTTTTTGACACTCTTAATCAGTTCTTTGCTCGAAAATCCTGCTTCAGAAATCACCTTATCCACCACGGCCATCTCTAACAACTCATGTGAAGTGATTTTCATCAGTTCTGCCGCTTCCATGGCACGAGTACCGTCCTTCCATAGAATGGAAGCAAAACCTTCTGGACTGAGAATGGCATAGATGGAATTTTCCAGCATCCAGACACTATCTGCGACTGCTAGAGCCAGAGCCCCACCTGAACCACCTTCACCGATAATGATAGCGATAATCGGAACTTTCAGGTCACTCATTTCCATGAGATTACGAGCAATAGCTTCCCCCTGTCCACGTTCTTCCGCACCGACACCAGGATAGGCACCTGCTGTATTGATAAAGGTGACAACTGGACGGCCAAACTTTTCAGCCTGTTTCATCAATCGCAGAGCCTTGCGGTAGCCTTCTGGATGTGGTTGACCAAAATTCCGTTTTAGATTGTCTTGTAAACTCTTGCCTTTTTGGATACCAACCACTGTTACAGCTTGATCTCCAAGCCAGCCGATACCACCAACAACTGCACCATCATCGCGAAAAGAACGGTCACCATGTAACTGGATAAATTCATCAAAAATGCCTGTCGCAAAGTCCAAGGTTGTTAAGCGACTCTGCTCACGCGCTTCTCTGACTATTTTTGCAATATTCATCTAGGACTCCCTCCATGCAATCTGACTAGGCTAGCAATCGTATCTGGCAAGTCTCTTCTTTTGACAATAGCATCCACAAAGCCATGTTCCAATAGGAATTCTGCCTTTTGGAACCCCTCAGGCAAGCTTTCACGAACCGTATTTTCAATCACACGACGCCCAGCAAAACCAACCAAGCTCTGTGGTTCAGCCAGAATGATATCTCCTTCCATAGCGAAAGAAGCTGTTACACCACCTGTCGTTGGATCTGTCAAAATAGTCAGGTAAAAGAGACCTGCATTTGAATGGCGTTTAACTGCCGCAGAAATCTTGGCCATCTGCATGAGACTCATGATTCCTTCCTGCATACGGGCTCCACCAGAGGCTGTGAAAAGAACAACTGGTAATTGTTCAACAGTCGCATACTCAAACAAACGAGTGATTTTTTCCCCTACAACTGTACCCATAGAAGCCATGATAAAGTTGGAATCCATTATCCCAAGAGCCACAGTCTGACCTTTAATAAGAGCAGTTCCTGTCACAACAGCTTCATCCAGCCCTGTTTTTTCACGCATAGCTGCTAGTTTCTTTTGATAACCAGGGAAATGCAAGGGATCCTTGCTTTCAATCCCTGTAAACAATTCCTTGAAGGTGCCCATATCAATTGTCAAAGCCAAGCGTTCTTGGGCAGAAATACGAAATGTATAGCTACAGTGCGGACAGATACGCTCACTTCCCAAATCCTTCTGATAGATGGTATGCTTACAGCCTGGACACTTAGAAAATAATTCATCTGGAACCTCTGGCTTGGCTTGAGGTTTTTCCCTAACCGAACGATTGGGATTGATTCGAATATACTTATCTTTTTTACTAAATAGAGCCATTGATTCCCCTTTTCGGTTTAAACTCTTAAAGTCATTTTATTCTTTTTCTTGATATTTAGGTAAGAAGGTTTCCATCAAGAAGGAAGTATCATAATCTCCAGCAATGACATTGCGATCTGAGATGAGGTCAAGCTGGAAATCTGCATTGGTCTGCACCCCTTCAATCTCTAGTTCATAGAGGGCACGTTGCATTTTCATCAAAGCATCAAAACGATTCTCTCCATGAACGATGACTTTGGCAATCATACTATCATAATAGGGGGGAATGGTATAGCCTGGATAAACTGCTGAATCCACGCGCAAGCCAACTCCTCCACTCGGCAGATAGAGATTGGTAATCTTGCCTGGACTTGGAGCAAAATTGAAGGCTGGATTTTCAGCATTGATACGACATTCAATAGCATGACCTCGTAGAACAATATCTTCTTGCTTAACAGACAGAGGTTGACCTGCCGCAATGCGAATTTGTTCCTTAACGATATCCACACCTGAAACAAATTCTGTTACTGGATGTTCTACTTGTACACGAGTATTCATCTCCATAAAATAGAATTTACCGCTGGATTCATCAAGCAGAAACTCAATGGTCCCTGCATTCTCATAGCCAACAGACTCTGCCGCTCGAACAGCAGCAGCACCAATTTCATGGCGTAGCGTTTTTCCGATTGCAATCGAAGGACTTTCTTCCAAAACCTTTTGATTATTCCGTTGAAGAGAACAATCCCGTTCACCCAAGTGAATCACATGTCCATGCTCATCTCCTAGGATTTGAACCTCGATGTGACGAGCTGGATAGATAACCCGTTCTATATACATGGCACCATTGCCATAATTAGCCTTGGCTTCGCTAGAGGCAGTTTCAAAGGCGGAAACGAGGTCTTCTGGTTTTTCAACCTTACGAATCCCTTTACCACCTCCACCTGCTGAAGCCTTGAGCATAACAGGATAGCCAATTTCTTCAGCAACAATCAAGGCTTCTTCAGAGTTATGCACTTCTCCATCTGAACCTGGTATAACAGGCACGCCTGCTTTAATCATCTGAGCGCGCGCATTGATCTTATCCCCCATCATATCCATGACATGACCAGATGGACCGATAAACTTGATTCCCACCTCTTCACACATGGTTGCAAATTTGGAATTTTCACTGAGAAATCCAAAACCTGGGTGAATAGCTTCTGCCTCAGTCAAGACTGCAGCTGATAGAACCGCATTAATATTGAGATAAGACTCCGTTGCCTTGCCAGGACCGATACAAACTGCCTCATCTGCCAAAAGCGTATGAAGAGCTTCCTTATCAGCAGTTGAATAAACCGCCACCGTCGCAATCCCCAATTCACGCGCCGCACGGATAATACGAACCGCAATTTCACCACGATTGGCAATTAAAATTTTTCGAAACATGGAGAACCTCCTTAGTTCCCTATTGCAAAGGTAAGAGTACCACTAGCTGCAAGCTTGCCATCCACTTCAGCCTTTGCTTCAACCACAGCAATCGTACCACGACGTTTTACAAAAGTCGCTGTCATAATCAATTGGTCGCCTGGTACAACTTGCTTCTTAAATTTAACCTTGTCCATACCAGCGTAAAAGACCAGTTTCCCCTTATTTTCAGGTTTTGACAACTCCAACACACCAGCTGTTTGCGCCAAGGCTTCCATGATCAGAACACCTGGCATAACTGGGTATTGAGGAAAATGGCCGTTAAAGAAGGGCTCATTGATGGTCACATTTTTGATGGCAACAATGGTATCCTCGCTCACTTCCAAGACACGGTCTACTAATAGCATAGGATAACGGTGGGGAAGAGCTTCTTTGATTCCTTGAATATCGATCATTTGATACGTACCAATCCTTTACCAAACTCAACCATTTCTTCATTAGAAACGAGAATTTCCGTTACCACACCATCCTTAGGAGCTGGGATTTCATTCATGACTTTCATAGCTTCGATAATGACCAATGTTTGACCTTTTTTAACACTATCACCAACTGTTACAAAGGCAGGTTTATCTGGACCAGCAGCCAAGTAAGCCACTCCAACAAGTGGGCTTTCTACAACATCTCCCTCAGCAGCCACACTTGTTTCAGCTGGAGCTGGAACTTCTTCTGCTACAGTTTCTGCTGGAGCAGATGTAGGAGCTACTGGACTCGGTGTTGCTAGAAGAGGTGCTGGGGCTACTTGAGGTATAACTTCAGATACCAGTCTCGCTTCATTCTTGCTAAACTCCAACTCATCCGTCCCATTCTTATAAGAAAACTCTCTCAAACTTGATTGGTCAAATTGAGCCATCAAGTCTTTAATATCGTTTAAATTCATACTTATTTATTCTCCCAACGTTTGAAAGCAAGAACTGCATTGTGGCCACCAAAACCAAAGGTATTTGAAATAGCGTATGGAATTTCTTGCTCCAAGCCTTGCCCATAAACGACATTGGCTTCGATATAATCTGATACTTCACTTGTCCCAGCTGTCATTGGTACAAAGTTATGACGCATAGCTTCGATGGTTACGATAGCTTCTACCGCACCTGCAGCCCCCAGCAAATGTCCTGTAAAAGACTTGGTTGATGATACAGGTACTTCCTTACCAAGAACAGCCACGATCGCACCACTTTCTCCTTTTTCATTAGCAGGAGTTGACGTTCCGTGAGCATTGACATAGGCTACTTGCTCTGGAGAAATCTCAGCTTCCTCCAAGGCTAGTTTGATGGCCTTGATAGCTCCTTGCCCCTCTGGATGAGGAGAAGTCATATGGTAGGCATCACAGGTATGTCCATAACCAACCACTTCAGCAAGGATAGTTGCCCCACGTTTTTCGGCGTGTTCAAGGCTTTCAAGAACCAACATCCCTGAACCTTCTCCCATAACAAAACCATTACGGTCCTTATCAAATGGAATAGAAGCGCGAGCTGGGTCCTCTGTAGTAGAGAGAGCTGTTAGGGCTTGGAAACCAGCGATAGCAAAAGGTGTGATAGAAGCTTCTGAACCACCTACCAACATAACATCTTGGAAACCAAACTTAATGGAGCGGAAAGCATCCCCAATTGCGTCATTTGATGAAGCGCAGGCAGTATTGATGGATTTACAAACACCGTTTGCTCCAAAACGCATAGCAACATTTCCTGAAGCCATATTTGGTAAGGCTTTTGGAAGGGTCAATGGTTTCACACGTTTTGGTCCTTTGTCATGGAGGCGAAGTACTTGATCTTCAATTTCCTTGATTCCACCAATACCAGAGGCAACGATAACACCAAAACGATCTTTATCAAGAGCCTCTACATCCAAATTGGCATGATTGACAGCTTCTTGGGCTGCATATAAGGCATATAAAGAATAGTTATCAAAACGATTGGTATCTTTCTTTACAAAGTATTTATCAAAAGGAAAATCTTGGATTTCTGCCGCATTATGCACATCAAAGTCACTATGATCAAATTTTGTAATTTGATCAATTCCGATTTTTCCAGTTGTCAAACTAGTCCAAAATTCTTCTGGTGTATTTCCGATTGGAGATGTTACTCCATAACCTGTTACTACTACGCGATTTAGTTTCATCTTTTTCACCTCTAGCTTCTGCTACATACTTAAGCCACCATCAATGGCAACTACTTGACCAGTTAGATAATCTTGGCCTGCTAAAAATACTGTCAAATCTGCAACCTGCTCTGCCTGCCCAAATTCTTTCATAGGAATTTGGGCCAACATAGCATCTTTTACCTTGTCTGATAGAACAGCTGTCATATCGGACTCAATCATTCCAGGTGCAATAGCATTAACCCTGATATTGCGATTGGCCACCTCACGCGCTACAGACTTGGTAAAACCAATCAAACCAGCCTTAGAAGCTGCATAGTTAGCTTGACCGATATTTCCCATCAAACCAACAACACTAGACATATTAATGATAGCACCTTCTCTGGCTTTCATCATCGGTTTCAAGACTGATTGTGTCATGTTAAAAGCACCAGTCAAGTTAACCTTGAGCACTTTTTCAAAATCCGCTTCTGTCATCTTGAGCATAAGGGTATCTTGGGTAATTCCTGCATTGTTGACCAAAACATCTACTGAACCTAGCTCTGCAATAGCTTGCTCAACCATACGCTTAGCGTCTGCAAAATCTGACACATCTCCTGAAATAGGAACCACCTTGACACCATAGTTTGAAAACTCAGCTAGCAAGTCTTCTGAGATTGCCCCACGACTGTTTAAGACGATATTGGCTCCTGCTTGAGCAAATTTATGGGCAATGGCAAGACCAATTCCACGACTTGAACCTGTAATAAAGATATTTTTATTTTTTAGTTGCATTCTTTTCTTCTGTTTCCTCTTGTATTTATGGGAGAAGGGATTACTCGTTTTCTAGCAAGGCTTCCAAACTCGCCTGATCTTCAACATTGGCTAGTTTAGCCGTTTTATCAATTTTTTTAACAAAGCCTGACAAGACTTTCCCCGGTCCAATCTCGATAAAGTTGGTTACGCCTGATTCTTGCATAACTGCAATACTTTCATAAAAACGAACTGGTTCCTTGACCTGACGCGTCAAGAGTTGAGCAATGTCTTCTTTTAGCATGATTGCAGCTTCTGTATTACCAACTAGGGGACAAGTAAAATCTGAAAAACTTACTTGAGCAAGAGTTTCAGCTAGTTTCTGGCTAGCAGTCTCAAGAAGAGCGGTATGAAAAGGTCCTGAAACCTTGAGAGGAATCAAGCGTTTGGCACCTGCTTCCTGCAAGAGTTCGACAGCTCGGTCAACTGCAGCCACTTCTCCACCAATCACGATTTGTGCAGGCGTATTATAGTTGGCTGGGGTAACCACTCCCAGTTCAGAGGCTTGCTTACAAGCTTCTTCAATGACCTCTACTGGCGTATTGAGAACTGCGACCATCTTGCCAGAACCAGCAGGAGCTGCTTCTTCCATATAGGCTCCACGCTTAGCAACCAAGGCTACCGCATCTTCAAAATCCAAGGCACCGCTGGCCACCAAGGCAGAATATTCCCCAAGAGACAAACCAGCAAGCATATCAGGCTGATAGCCCTTTTCTTGCAATAAACGATAAATAGCAACCGAAGTCGCTAAAATAGCTGGTTGCGTATAGCGAGTCTGGTTAAGTTTTTCTTCTTCCCTATCAATGAGATGACGCAAATCATAACCGAGTACCTGACTCGCTTGATCAATCGTTTCTTTGACAATAGGGTAGTGATCATATAGATCTCGTCCCATACCTAGATACTGGGCACCTTGGCCAGCAAATAAAAAGGCTGTTTTAGTCATTTCTTACAACTCCTGCCCAACGAGAGGCTTCTTCTTGAATTTTCTTAGCTGCTCCGTAATACAAATCTTTTAGGATTTCTTCAACGGTTTCTTCTTTGGAAACAAGGCCTGCAATTTGACCTGCCATAACAGAGCCACCATCCACATCTCCGTGAACAACCGCTTTGGCTAGAGCACCTGCTCCCATTTGTTCAAAAATTTCCAAATCTGGATTTTCTTGTTTAAAAGCATCTTTTTCAGCTTGTTCAAAATCACGAGTCAACTGATTTTTAATCGCACGAACAGCATGTCCAAAGTGTTGAGCTGAAATCGTAGTATCAATATCTCGAGCTTTTAATATCTTGGCCTTATAATTTGGATGGGCATTAGACTCTTTTGCAACGACAAAACGAGTTCCAACCTGAACCGCCTCTGCACCTAGCATAAAGCCAGCCGCAGCACCTTCACCATCCGCAATCCCTCCTGCAGCAATAACAGGAATAGATACAGCAGCAGCAACCTGGCGCACCAAGGTCATGGTTGTTAATTTCCCAATATGTCCCCCAGCTTCCATTCCTTCTGCAATAACAGCATCCGCACCGATTTTTTCCATGCGTTTAGCTAGGGCAACACTTGGTACAACTGGAATAACTGTAATACCAGCTTCATGGAAACGTTCCATGTATTTGCTTGGATTTCCTGCTCCTGTTGTCACTACCTTAACACCTTCCTCGATAACAAGGTCTACAATATCTTCCACAAAGGGAGACAAAAGCATGATGTTGACACCAAAGGGTTTATCAGTCAATGATTTGATTTTATCAATATTTGCCTTGACAACTTCTTTAGGGGCATTCCCCCCACCGATAATCCCTAGCCCTCCAGCCTTGGAAACAGCCCCTGCCAAATCACCATCAGCAACCCAGGCCATTCCTCCTTGGAAAATAGGATAATCAATGTTCAATAATTCTGTAATACGCGTTTTCATAGTGCCTCCATCGTTTCTTGCTTACGTAATAGTTCGATATCGTCATAATTTGAAAATCAAACTATTGCCTAAACAAGAGGGAGCGGGTTTCCCTACTCCTTCTATCTATATTCTGTTTATTTTGTTTGCTCTTCAACGTAGGCAACCAAGTCACCAACTGTTTTCAAGTCATCTTCTGCTTCGATTTGGATATCAAAAGCATCTTCGATTTCTGAGATTACTTGGAACAAGTCCAATGAATCTGCATCCAAATCATCAAAAGTTGATTCAAGTGTTACTTCTGATGCGTCTTTCCCAAGTTCTTCAACGATAATTTCTTGTACTTTTTCAAATACTGCCATGATAGGACTCCTTTAAAATAAATAGTTTTTTATAACAATGTGTTCACCACATGATTACCTAAATTGTAAGAATGAGCGTGCCCCAGGTCAAGCCTCCACCGAAGCCTGATAGCAGAACAGTCTGACTACCATCTAAACGGATGAGGCCTTGTTCTACACACTCTGAAAGTAAAATCGGGATACTGGCTGCACTGGTATTTCCATATTCCATCATATTGGCTGGAAGTTTGTCTCGGTCGACACCGATTTTCCTAGCCATCTTATCTAAAATACGGTCATTAGCCTGATGAAGTAGCAGATAATCCAAGTCTGTCGCCTCTACAGGAGATTCTTCAATGGTCTGTTTGATAGACTTAGCTACATCTCGAATAGCAAAATCAAAGACTGCGCGTCCATCCATCTTCAAAAATGAATCTGCATTTTCTTGATTTGAAAATGGAGAATGTAGACCTGAATGTCCATAGGTCAGACACTCGCTTCGTGAACCATCGCTATTGAGACTCTCCACTAGGAAATGTTGCTTATCGCTAGCTTCTAGCAAGACACCACCAGCACCATCTCCAAACAAAACAGCTGTTGATCGGTCCGACCAATCGACTGCTTTAGAGAGGGTTTCACTGCCAATCACCAAGCCTTTTTGAAAGCGACCAGAAGCGATAAACTTTTCAGCAGTTGAAAGAGCAAATACAAATCCACTGCAAGCAGCTGTTAGGTCAAAAGCAAAGGCCTTATTAGCACCAATATTAGCTTGAACACGAGCAGCTGTAGAGGGCATCATCGAATCTGGAGTAATGGTAGCTAGGATGATAAAATCCAGATCCTCCCCTGTGATTCCAGCTTTTGCCATCAGTTTCTTAGCAACCTCTGTAGCCAAATCACTAGTAGATTCTGTTTTTGAGATATGCCTTTGTCGTATTCCCGTCCGACTTGAAATCCACTCATCATTGGTATCCATAATCTGAGCCAAATCATGATTTGTAACCACTTGCTCTGGCACATAATGAGCAACCTGGCTTATTTTTGCAAAAGCCATTATCTCAAATCCTCCAAAAATTGATAAAGATTGGTCAAACCTTTGCTCATAACCTCAATTTCTTGCTTACTCATACCATCTATGATTTTTTCAACCATGGCCTTGTGGAAGCGTTTATGTAGCCTATGAACCAAGCGACCTTTCTTTGTCAAATGCAGATGCACCACACGTCGATCATGTTCTGAACGAATGCGTTCAATGTAACCCTTGCGTTCGAGATTATTCAAACTAGTCGTAACTGTCCCAAGAGTCACCATCAACTCTTTTGACACTTGACTTGGTGTCACATCTGGAACTTTCCCAATCACATCAATCGTATGCATTTCTTTGATGGAGATATCCTTGAAACGACTACCTCTCAAGCTAACTTCCTCGATAACGAGGACATTGTTAAATATAGATGTTAAATATTCATTAATTCGTTGGTAGTCCAATCTTTCTTTCCCTCCTTCTCAAAAAAACTTTTACAATCAAAACATTTGACAAAAGAATTATATCAAACTTCAAAGAATGGCGCAAGTATTTTTTTATTTTCCTGTAAATTTAGGTCTTCTTCTCTCCGAATGAGCCCGAACTCCCTCTTTGAAATCCTCTGTTTTGGCCAGTGATTCCTGTAGATGCAGTTCTAAAACAGCATAATCTTGCCAATCTTTAAATTGGCTCTCCCAAACCAACTTCTTGATGGCAGCATAGGAATTAACTGAGCCACGTCTTAATTTTTTAAGAAGCTGTTCTCTGGTCTTTTCTAGTTTGTCAGCTTCAGAAATACGGTAAACCACACCCCACTCTAGAGCTTTTTCTGCGGTTAAAGCCTCTCCTGTCATAGCTAATTGAGCAGCACGCGTCACACCAATACTTCGGCTCAAGAGATGAATTCCTCCTGCATCTGGAGCCAAACCAACTCCAACAAAGGCTTGGATAAATTTAGCCTTATCGGTCGCCAAACAGAAATCTGCCGCAACAGCCATATTAGCTGCAGCACCTGCAACAGCCCCGTCTACCTCCATTAACACAGGTTTGGCTATTTGTTTGATTTTATAAGAAATAGTATTGACCAATTCTGCGATTTTCGTCAATGATGGAATATCATCCTCATCCACTGCCCTCTTCATCTCTACTAAATCTCCCCCAACTGAAAAGACTTTGCCATTCGCATTAATCAAGATAAAATGTACAGCTGGATTCTCTTCTGCCAAAGTTAGGGCTTCTAAAATCTCTTCACACATGGGAATATGAAAACCATTTGCGACCTCAGGACGGTTCAAGGTAATAATTGCCAAATCCTCTTCAAGCTGATAAATAATGTGTTCCATCAGGACTCCTCTTTATTTTATACGCAAGTTAAATTATTTTATTTTCAAAGTATATCTTTTTTATTCTAAAAAAGCAAGAATAAGAATGTAATAAGTGTCTCATCCGATTAGAAAGGCTCGCTTTATACTAGAAAGCATCTTATTTTCTTCATTGAAAAAAGGCTTTCTTTCTGCTATAATCGTATAAAATACTTACTTTAGGAGTTCTTATGAAAGTTGTTAAATTTGGAGGTAGCTCACTTGCCTCTGCTGGTCAATTAGAAAAAGTTTTAAACATCGTCAAAAGCGATCCCGAGCGCCGTTTTGTAGTTGTTTCTGCGCCTGGTAAACGCAATGCTGAAGATACTAAGGTTACGGATGCCTTGATTAAATACTACCGCGACTATGTTGCTGGTAACGATATTAGCAAGAGCCAAAGCTGGATTATCGACCGCTATGCTGCTATGGTTAGCGAATTGGGACTGAAACCAGCTGTTTTAGAAAAAATCTCTAAAAGCATTCGTGCCTTAGCCACTCTTCCTATTGAAGAAAATGAATTTCTCTACGATACCTTCCTAGCAGCGGGTGAAAACAACAATGCTAAATTGATTGCTGCCTATTTTAACCAAAATGGTATTGATGCACGCTATGTGCACCCTAGAGAAGCGGGTATTGTAGTCACAAGTGAACCTGGTCACGCTCGCATCATTCCATCAAGTTATGACAAGATTGAGGAATTGACAAACGCCAATGAAGTCCTTGTCATTCCTGGTTTCTTTGGAGTTACCAAGGAAAATCAAATCTGTACCTTCTCACGTGGAGGATCAGACATTACAGGTTCTATCATTGCTGCAGGGGTTAAAGCTGATCTCTATGAAAACTTTACGGATGTTGATGGTATCTTTGCAGCTCACCCAGGTATTATCCACCAACCACACTCGATCCCTGAGTTGACCTACCGTGAAATGCGTGAGTTGGCCTATGCAGGATTCTCAGTTCTTCATGACGAAGCTCTTCTTCCTGCCTACCGTGGAAAAATTCCTCTGGTTATCAAGAATACCAACAACCCTGACCATCCAGGTACTCGTATCGTTCTAAAACACAGTAGTGATGAATTTCCAGTTGTAGGAATTGCCGGTGATTCTGACTTTGTCAGCATTAATATGTCGAAATACCTCATGAACCGTGAGGTGGGATTTGGACGCAAGGTTCTTCAGATCCTTGAAGATCTTAACATTGGTTGGGAACATATGCCAACTGGTATCGACGATCTTTCAATCATTCTCCGTTCTCGTGAACTAACTCCTATCAAGGAAGAAGAAATCCTGCGTCAATTGGTTCAAAAAGCTGAAGTAGACCATGCAGAAATCGAACACGACCTTTCAATCATTATGATTGTTGGAGAAAAAATGAAGAGTCATATCGGAGTAACTGCTACTGCTACACGTGCTCTATCTGAAAATAAGATTAATATCCAGATGATGTCTCAAGGTTCTAGTGAAGTTTCTATTATGTTTGTTGTCAATAAGGACCAAGAGAAAGCAGCTATTAAAGCCCTCTACAATGCCTTTTTCGGTGAAAGTAAGGAAGACTAATCATGGCCCAATCTCTTAACAAAACAGTGCTCCTCAATACGACAGGCACCTCCTACCTCTCTATAGCTGGGAAAGTTGGGAAATTCCTAGTTGGAGATCAGGCTCTAGAATTTTACCCAGATGTCAATGTCGAACAATTTATCCAGATTCCTTGGAGCCATATCAACCAGATTGGAGCCAATGTCACTGGGCGAAAAATCAGTCGCCACTTCGAAGTCTTTACAGACAGAGGAAAATTCCTCTTTGCATCAAAAGACTCAGGTGCCATTCTCAAAATTGCTCGCGAAAAACTGGGTAATGACAAGGTCGTCAAGCTTCCGACCCTAATTCAGACCATTGGTCAAAAATTTAAAAATCTATTTGCAAAAAAGTAGAAACTTTAGTATAATCATAACAACGGATAAGTAGGTTATCTTCTTCTTTCAGAAAGTCTGCGGATGCTGCGAGCAGATAGGAGAGATAGGTGAAATTCTACCGTTAGTAACAATTACATACACAATCAAGTGCACACCTGTGAAGTTGGATGGAACCGTGGCCCTGCCACTCCAACGCTTTGTCAGGTGTGCTTTTTTCATAAAGGAGTTCTTATGTTAGATATCAAACGTATTCGTACAGACTTTGATGCTGTCGCAGAAAAATTGGCTACACGTGGTGTAGATGCTGCTGTCTTGAATGAAATGAAAGAAATCGACGCTAAACGTCGTGACATCTTGGTCAAGGTTGAAACTCTCAAAGCAGAACGTAACACAGTTTCTGCTGAGATTGCCCAAGCCAAACGCAACAAGGAAAATGCAGATGACAAGATTGCTGCCATGCAAAATCTATCTGCTGAGGTTAAAGCCTTGGATGCTGAATTGGCAGACATCGATGCTAAATTGACAGAATTTACCACTACTCTTCCAAACATCCCAGCTGACAGTGTTCCTGTTGGGGCTGACGAAGACGACAATGTGGAAGTTCGCCGTTGGGGGACTCCACGCGAGTTTGACTTCGAGCCAAAAGCTCACTGGGATCTGGGTGAAGACCTTGGTATCCTTGACTGGGAACGCGGTGGTAAGGTAACAGGGGCTCGCTTCCTATTCTATAAAGGCCTCGGGGCTCGTTTGGAACGTGCTCTCTACAACTTCATGTTGGATGAGCATGGTAAAGAAGGCTATACTGAAGTCATCACGCCTTACATGGTTAACCACGACTCTATGTTTGGTACTGGTCAATATCCAAAATTCAAGGAAGATACTTTTGAACTCAGCGACAGCAATTATGTCCTTATTCCTACAGCTGAAGTTCCTCTGACAAACTACTACCGCGATGAAATCCTGGACGGTAAAGACTTGCCAATCTACTTCACTGCTATGAGTCCATCATTCCGTTCTGAGGCTGGTTCAGCTGGTCGTGATACGCGTGGTTTAATTCGTTTGCACCAATTCCACAAGGTTGAAATGGTGAAATTTGCCAAACCAGAAGAATCTTACGAAGAATTGGAAAAAATGACAGCCAACGCTGAAAATATCCTTCAAAAACTCAACCTTCCATACCGTGTCGTTGCTCTCTCTACTGGAGATATGGGCTTCTCAGCTGCTAAAACTTACGACTTAGAAGTTTGGATTCCAGCACAAAATACCTACCGTGAAATCTCAAGCTGTTCAAACACAGAAGATTTCCAAGCCCGTCGTGCTCAAATCCGTTACCGTGATGAAGCTGATGGAAAGGTTAAATTGCTCCACACCTTAAACGGTTCTGGACTTGCAGTTGGACGTACAGTGGCTGCTATTCTTGAAAACTACCAAAATGAAGATGGTTCTGTGACCATCCCAGAAGTTCTTCGTCCATACATGGGTGGAGCTGAGGTCATCAAACCATAAAAAATAAGGTTTAGCTATTTCTAGCTAGACCTTTTTTCGTAACCAAATCAGATAAGCACCTAATACAAAGAATAAAATAGTTAGGCATACAAGAGTTTCAACCACTACCAGATAATCCAGAAATGGAAGTTTCAAGATTTCCTGAGCCATCTTAAGCGAGGTAGCCGTGATAATGGTAGGGAAGGTGAGGGCTGAGAATGCTGGTTGAAATCCTTGTTTTAAAATATTAGGTAGACGAGTTAAAACCAAGAAAAAGAAGGATTGGGAAGCCAAAATCATGGCGATTAAGAGCCAAGTCGGTAGGTTGACTCCTCCAACTCGAACCAGGGAAGCCAAGAGTAGAGAGAAAGGAGCACAGTAGATTCCTTCTTGTCCAAGCATGGCTAGTGGGAGTGGATGTTTCTTTAAATCACTATAAATAAGCGGGTAGAGATAGAAGGTTAGGAGAAAACCAAAACCCAAGGTGGCATAGGCAATTTCGACAATGCCTACAAGAGGATAGGTCAAAGCTGCCACTGCTATCCCCACATAAAGCACCGTCCAGCTAGGAGTTGCATGACCCCTCCTACCTGGACAAGCAAACTTGATGGTGAAACCAGCAATTAGGGCCAAATCCAAGAGAAATGAAAACCACCAGAGCCCCTGCGCTACCAAAGGAAGATGAGGGAATACGCGAAAGACATAAGTCGATAAAATCATCCCAGCCATGGGAAAAGTTGCCATTCCTGACAAAAGAGGGGGTTTGGTCAATTCTTGCTTGGTTTCCTTCCAATTAAAGAGATGCAAAATCAGAAAGTAAATCCACAAAATCAAACCTGCTAGACTCAACAGATGGGACAGAATCGGTAACGTATCTAAAATAAGATTTCCAGCTCCTGCCAAACCTAGCAAACAACCAGAAAATACCAAGGGGAGTTTTTTCATCCTAACCTCCAATAATCATGTTAGTTTCAGTATAGCATAAAAGCGCTTAAATGAGGGGATAAAAAACGAAGTCCGATTATTTCAGACTTCATTTTTTACTCAGATAAGGCTTAAGCATAAGGTTGTAATTCTGGGTTAATTGGGGTATTAGCTAGGTTGTTGGCATAGTTACAGAGGCTTGCTAGGCTGACACCAAGAACCACATCCAAGGCATTTTGTTGGGTATAGCCAGCTTCTAAAAACTCAGATAAGGCTTCATCTCCTACACGACCCTTGGTATTGATAACTGCCAAGGTAAACTTAGCTAGGGTGTCCAATTTAGGATCTGTTTCAATTGGAGTACGATTGCGAAGGGCTTGAAGAAGGTCATCGTTCATCTGGATTTGTTTGATTGAAAAGGCTGTGTGACCTGCGACGCAGAAGGCACAACCATTTGTCACAGCAGCTGTAATTTGCACGACTTCGCGCTCAACGGGTGTCAGGCTGTTGCGACGGTTGATAGCTCCGACAGTACGGTAAGCCTCTAAAGCAGTCGGTGCATTAGCCAAGAGACCGATTAGGTTGGGAATATAGCCATTGTTATCTTTTTCTACTGTTTCAAGAACTTCTTTCACTTCTGCTGGTGCTGATTCTACTGTATGGATGGTAAATGTTGTCATCATAAAACCTCTTTTCATTTTGTTGAAACCTAGTCTATCACAGATTCTATACCGTGTATAATATATATTTTAAATTGCACTGATAGAAATTTTTTATGACAGCAAAAAATCACACACGATGTGTGATTCCATTATTTATTAAAATACTTTTTAGTTTCAGCAATAACGACTGGTGATAAAACTAAGAGAGCAATCAAGTTTGGTAGTGCCATCAAGGCATTGACAATATCTGCGATAATCCAAACCATATCCAACTCGATAAATCCTCCCAACAAGACCATGAGCACAAAAATCACACGGTAGAGCCAGATAAAACGAACACCAAAGAGGAACTCGAAACAGCGCTCTCCGTAGTAGTTCCAACCTAGAATCGTTGTAAAGGCAAAAAGTACAAGGAAGATGGTCAAGAGGGCAGGCCCAAAATGTGAAAAGACTGTTGAAAAGGCTGACTGAGTCAAAGCCACTCCATTCAAGTCACTATTCCATACTCCAGTCACCAAAATGGTCAAACCAGTCAGAGTACAAATGATGAGGGTATCAATAAAGGTCCCTGTCATGGAAATCAAGCCTTGCTCTACTGGTTCATTTGTCTTAGCCGCAGCTGCTGCAATGGGAGCTGAACCCAGACCAGATTCGTTTGAGAAGACACCACGCGCAACACCATTTTGGATAGCCATCCGAATGCTAGCACCAGCAAATCCACCTACTGCAGCAACTGGACTAAAAGCTGATGTCAAGATTAAAGTGATTGTGGCAGGGAGTTTTCCAATATTGAAGAAAATAACTGTAAGTGTTCCTAAAATATAGATGATAGCCATAAAAGGAACAACAGTAGTTGAAACCTTTGAAATGGACTTGAGCCCGCCAAAGACTGCAATCGCTACAAATACAGACAACACAAGAGCAGTGATGGCTGGTGAAATAGTCGTCGTATTTTGAATAGATTCTGTAATCGAGTTGACCTGTGTGAAGGTCCCGATTCCCAACAAAGCTACTAGCACACCTGCCAGAGCAAAAAAGATGGCAAGTGGTCGCCACTTTTCTCCCATACCCAAAAGTATATAGTGCATGGGACCTCCTGCAACAGCACCGTTATCGTCTTTAGTCCTGTATTTAATAGCTAATAAACCTTCCGCATACTTGGTTGCCATTCCAAAGAAAGCCGCCATCCACATCCAAAAGAGAGCTCCTGGTCCACCGACCTTGATAGCTGTCGCCACCCCGATAATATTTCCCGTACCAACTGTCGCTGCTAGGGCTGTACACAAGGCCGCAAAACTGGATACATCCCCATGCCCCTTATCCTTGGTAAAAATAAGCTGGAAGGCCTTGGGCAGACGCAAAACCTGCAAGAGTCCTAAACGAGCAGTTAGGTAAATCCCTGTTCCGACCAATAAAATCAAGAGGGGTGGGCCCCAAGCAAAAGCATCAATTGATTTAAGCAATTCTAACATTCTATTCTCCTATCTTTTCAACCCCAAAAGAAAGAGCACATGCAAGATACATGTACTCTGGAATGCTTAGATAAATGCTAAAAAGCTGTCTATCCTAGCTCTGTCCTTTTACCTGAGAGTTTGAGCAGTTGCCTGCCTTGCCCCTTCGGTGCCTTTACGGTCTCTCCAGAGTTCCGTCCATTTACAGTCATGGAAAATCAAACGATTCGCCACTTCTATTAAACTTCATTCGGTGTTGGTATTTAATTGATTCTTATTTTACAAAAAATGTTGGCTTTTGTCAATGTGTTTATTAGTAAAAATTAGTTCAACAGTTTTTACTTTATAAATTACCTCGCTATCTCGAAAATAGAGCCATAATTTCAATAGAAATCATGACTTTTTGATAAATTTTAAAATACTATCTAAACTCATTTACCACTCAGTTCTACTCCTAAAAATTTTCGAATTGCTTCTACCATTTTCTCTGGTTCAGTTGACGAAAAAATACGACTTCTTCCACTCGAGTCATGACTTGTATTATCAAACGCAAAAATTGGTTTATTTTTATCACTAATTTCTTCTACAATAGTTCCTACAACTCCTCCATGATTGATATCTAGGTAGAAATCCATCTTATCCAAGGTTTCATTCTTGTTAAAAGGACTAAAGTTTGGATAAATTGAAAGATTCAAAAATCGTTGCATATCAACTACACTATCAGCAAAATTTGTTGGCGCTAATATTGTAAAATGAACTTCCGGTAATTCAGATAGTAGGTATTCTATTGATTCTAGGCTAGCACTATTTGTAAAAATACAAGTATGATAGAGAGGAGCTCTCACTAGATCTCTAAAAGAACGTCTGATGATATCTGTTCCTAATAGTACATCATTCCAATTCAATCCATAATAAAACCACCACAATTTACGAAAACGAGTCAAAGTTAAATGAGTCCATGGTTTAAATTCTGAAGTATAGTGAATAATCTTTGGTTCATAATTTCCATAATACGAAGACTGGTACCATTTACTGTTGCCTGTTAAGTGTAAAAATTGATCCAATCCAACCATGAAATTGTACTCTTTATCCAAATGTAGCCACTGATCACCGAAATACATGTTGAGAACCCCTTGATCCCCATAGACATGTTCATGGTGTTGGGCAGTCAACTCTAGTAGACTTTGCGTTGAATTTTTTTCTCGCCATTTTTTGGCATCAATCAACATCACACCTGAATTAAAGGTTGTTAACCAACCTTCATGATTAAAATCTTGAACAGCTGCGATAGCATATCCTTGTAAATCCATGGTGAATAAGTCATCTAATTTTGCATTGACAATCGTATCCGAGTCTAAATAGAGAACTCTGTCTTCTTGTACTTCATCTGCTATGAAATACCTAAAGAAAGCAGCATAAGACAGGATTGCATTTGGCAAGCGAAAATCACGAAGGTTGTGAGCCGTTTTTTAACGTTGACAATCTCAGAACCAATGACCTTCAAACGATTTCTCATCAACAAAAACCATTCACTAGGCAAATCGTCATTAAATACATAAAATTTCACTTCCTGATTATGAACTGAAATTGACTTTATAACAGTTTCTACCTTATCCATATAACGAATATCAGCTCCAAGAGCAATCACTTTTTGATACAATTTCATTCCTTCTCCCCACTATCAACTTTTTCTAGTTGGTGACGAATGGCCATCACCATATTCTCTTTGTCCTCTATACTAAACACTTGAATTCCTTCATCAGTTCGATGAGCTACTGTGTCAAATGCAAATATCGGTTTTCCTATTGCCAAAGCACGCCCAATAATATCATCAACCTCATTCCAGTGGTTTATATCTAGATAGACATTAGCTAACTCTAAAATGCGATCTGAAATCTCTCTCGATTGGCAATATTCATATAGTTGAAAATTACTAAATCTGGAAAAACTTCTTAAAAAATCTGAAACATTCGTTGGCGCCGCAACATGAAAATCAACTTCAGGTAAACTAGCCAGCAAATACTCCAAGCCTTCCAACTGATTCGAGTAAGTATAAACAAAGGCATGGAATTTGGCAATATTCTTGGGCTTAATCGCTAATGTTTCACTATGAGTGACGATTGAATTATCAGGAATATCCTGGTGGGTGAGACAATTAGCACCTATGATGACATTATCACCAATAGTAACTCCTCTAAGAATAACGGTATTGGCACCAATCCAACAATCCCGCCCAATATGAATAGGAGCGCCGCTCATTGCAGTTTTAAACACATGATAGTTATTGAATTGATGATTCGAATCAAAAATTCGTACTCCATCCCCAAACATTGTATCATGACCAATGGTGATTTCCTCAGTACAGCGGATTGAACAATGGTCATTAAAAAAGACCCTATTCCCTACTTTCAAATTCGCACCACTTGAAACTTCAATACTTGTAAACGAACGAATTGTAATATCTGCTCCCAAATCAAGATGAGCATCTGGAGACACTTCAACATGATGATAATCTCCAACTAACTGTACTATATTTTTCAAATCCATCCTATATTTCTCGATTCTTTTATACACTAAAATTTATAAAAATGATACTTCTATCCTTTAAAGGTCACAATAGTTGCACCACTGCCTCCAGCATTTTGTGGGGCATAGCCGAAACTCTTGACATGTTTGTTTCTTTGTAGGTATTTGGTGACACCTTCACGGATGACACCTGTTCCGATACCATGGATGATATCAACTTGAGCCATATTGTTAAGCAGGGCTTGGTCGATAAAGGCATCTAACTCATTCATGGCTTCTTCATAACGTTTGCCTCGAAGGTCCAGTCTGGCTTGTGGGCCTCGGCCAGATGTCCGTTTAACAACATTGACTTGTTTCTTCTTAACTGGCTTTTCTTGCTGGACTTGAACAAGGTCAAACTCTTTCTCTTCCAAGGTCATCTTAATCAAGCCAACTTGGGCTTCCCAGCGGCCATCCTTGAGTTGACTGGTCAAGGTACCACGCTGACCGTAACTGAGAACCACAATATCATCTCCCACCTTTGGAGCTCGTTTTTTCTTGGCCTTTTGAAGTACCTTGTTTTTGGACAAGTCTACTTTTTCAGGTGCCAATTTTTTCAGCTTGGCCTTGGCTTCAATGATTTCATGGGGCTTGAGTTGAGATTTACTGTGGAGATTTTTGAGAATCTGGTCACTTTCACTCAGAGCCATGTCCACAATCTCAGCAGCCTGTTCACGCGCCTTGTTAAGCTCGGTTTCCTTTTCACGATTGAGCTCGTTGTAGAGTTTTTTGAGAGCACGATTCATCTTGAGATTTTCTTGCTCCACCTCACGGATATTGTCCAAGCGTTTACGACTTTCAAGCGTCTGCTCTTCCAGTTGCTCAATAATACGATTGACATCATTGTCCTGATCGACCTGCTGGCTGGCATCCCCTACGATAACTTCAGATAGTCCTAAACGTTTGGCAATTTCAAAGGCATTGCTTCGACCAGGAACACCCTGCATAAAGCGATAGGTCGGGCGAAGAGTTGCAGTATCAAACTCCATGCTGGCATTTTGCACAAAGGCTGTCTCGATACCATAGGCCTTGAGTTCTGGATAGTGGGTGGTCGCCATAGTCTTGACTTGACGCAGGCGAAGGTCCTCCAGAATGGCCATGGCAAGTGCGGCTCCTTCTTGAGGGTCTGTACCAGCCCCCAACTCATCCAAGAGCAAGAGCGAATGCTGGTTGACCTTGCCAAGAATATCCACAATATTGGTCATGTGGCTAGAGAAGGTAGACAAGCTCTGCTCAATAGATTGCTCATCTCCAATATCGGCAAAGATTTCTTCAAAAATACCAACACGACTTCCCCTGTCTGCTAAAATCGGCAAACCAGACTGGGCCATAACCTGCGTCAATCCCAAAGTTTTGAGCATGATGGTCTTCCCACCTGTATTGGGACCTGTAATGACAATGGCTGTTAAATCTTGGCCAAAATGGACATCATTTGCGACAGCATTTTTGACCAAAGGATGGCAGACATGGAGCAATTGAATTTCCTGATTTTCTGACAGATGAGGAACAACTGCTTGCCTTTCTTGGATAAAGCGAACCTTGGCACGAATCAAGTCCAGATGACCGATAATCCAAGCATCATTAGCAATCTCAGCCGCATGAGGGCGGACACGCTCCGAGATTTCTTGGAGAATACGAAGCATTTCATAGCGCTCATCTGCTCGCAGACTAGCAATATCTTCGCTCAGTTTGACCACCTCACGGGGTTCGATATAGACGGTATTTCCACTAGCAGAAATATCATGAACGACACCTGCAATCTTATTGCGGTAGGTATTTTTAACTGGTAAAACCTGACGGCCATTTCTGCTGACAACAATTCCTTCCGTCAACATCTGCGCTTTTTGCTTGAGCAGGTCCTGTAAAACATCGCGTACCTGACTCTCACTATCATGGATTTTTCGACGGATGCGCGCCAATTCTTCACTGGCAAAATTTTCAATGAAACCTGCATCATTAAAGGCTTGGAGATTTCCTTGTAACTGCGGAAAATCGTGTAATTTCTCAAACCAAAGGGCTAACTCTTCCAAGCTGACATTTTCCAGATTGGCATAAAAACTTTGCAGCTCTCGGCTGGAAAGAAGCACGCGCTTCAAGAGGAGGAACTCCTCGATATTGAGATCCGCTCCCATCTCCAATCTCTTGCAGACTCCTGCAATTTCCTTAGTTGAGAGAATAGTGAAATGCGGTTGCTCGACGAAAAGAGCCTGCATTTCCTTCATCTCAGCAAAAGCCTGTTTGATTTTATCTGCTTTGGCAGTCGGAGCCAGCTGTCTCAATTGCTCCAAGCCCTGCTCTGTCAACAAATGAGGTTCAAACAAGGCCTTAACCTTATTGAACTCTAATGTTTCTAATATTTTCTTGTTCATCGTTATTTCCTTGTCTTTGAATGTTTATACTCTTCGAAAATCTCTTCAAACCACGTCAGCGTCGCCTTACCGTATATATCATAGGTATAGGTAACTGACTTCGTCAGTCTTATCCACAACCTCAAAACAGTGTTTTGAGCTGACTTCGTCAGTTCTATCAACAACCTCAAAGCAGTGCTTTGAGCAACCTGCGGCTAGATTCCTAGTTTGCTCTTTGATTTTCATTGGGTATTAGGTGTAGTAACTTTTTACATTCAGTCAATCTGTAAACAAAGGGCTAGGAAAACTCCTGCCCTTTTTATCCGATTAAATTTGTCACCCAGATTTGTTTGAGCCAACTGGTTGTTACTGGTATGCTCTGGATGATGTGTTTTGCAACGATACTCTTTTCAAGAGGATTTTGTATAGCTTCCATGGGAATGGTCGCCAAGATTGTCAAGGCCATTTGCAAGACAAATAAGGTCACCAACATGGACAAGATCCCTGCTGAAACTTGGAACAACTTTCCACCCAGTTTTTTACTAGGAATCAAGTGTAAGAGGAGACCAAGCAAACGGCCGATGCTATAGACAATCCCAAATACAAGCAAGTAGCCGATCCCTGCGTAAAAGACCTTATCCAGCTGAAAGAGTTGATCCGATGGGAAAAAGAAAGTTCCCTGACCTTCCTGCGGATTTGCATAAGGGAGCAATAAATGGAACTGTTCTCCAAGCCCCTTGTAAAACTGGCCAGCCATAAAAGCCGATGCCATGGCTGAAATCAGGTAATAAACCTGTAAGAGCAGGCCTCTCCGATAGCCGATATAAAATCCCCAAGCCAAGACCAATAGAAGAAGGAGTGAAATCATAAGGAATCCTCAATCTTGCTCTGTTCTTGCTTGCAAGTCACAAGCTTGTGACGGAGTTCTTCTAGCTCTTGCTCCTTATCGTCAAATTCAATCTCACGGCTGAGCTGAGTTGATAAACAGTTGACTGCCAACAAAAGAGCGATTGTTTCATCGTCTGCACTAGGCATTTGTTCTTTAATTGCTTGGTATTTTTCTGTCGCAACCTTGGCGATTTCCTCCATAAAAAGGTTATCATGCTCGCTTGTCAAGGTTAATGATTTTTTCCCGAATGTAAATTTGAATCGATTTAGATTTGCCATAAAATTCACCTCACGATATTATACCAAAATTCGCTAACTTTGTCAGTTTTTACAAATTTGCCTGCTTTTATGGTACAATAGAAACTATGGCAAGTATAACACTCACACCAAGCGAAAAGGAGATTCAGGCTTTTCTTGAACACTATCAAACTAGTCTGGCTCCCAGCAAAAATCCCTATATCCGCTACTTTTTACGACTACCTCAAGCTACCGTTTCTATCTATACTTCTGGAAAGGTCTTGCTTCAGGGGGAAGGAGCCGAGAAATATGCTATTTTCTTTGGCTATCACGTTGTAGAGGAAACCAGCGGACAAAATCTTCCTTTGATTGGGACGGATGAGGTTGGAAATGGTTCCTACTTTGGTGGGCTTGCAGTTGTGGCTTCCTTTGTCACACCTGACCAGCACGACTTCTTGCGAAAACTCGGTGTGGGGGATTCTAAAACTCTGACCGACCAAAAGATTCGTCAGATTGCCCCTATCCTCAAAGAAAAAATCCAGCACCAGGCACTGCTTCTCTCACCAAGCAAGTACAACGAGGTCATCGGGGACCGCTACAACGCTGTTTCGGTTAAGGTTGCCCTCCATAATCAGGCTATCTATCTCCTCCTTCAAAAAGGCATTCAGCCTGAGAAAATTGTGATTGATGCCTTTACCAGTGCTAAAAATTATGACAAGTACTTGGCACAAGAGGCCAATCGTTTCAGCAATCCTATCAGCTTAGAAGAAAAGGCTGAGGGCAAATACTTGGCTGTCGCAGTTTCTTCTATCATTGCGCGTGATCTCTTTCTGGAAAATCTTGAAAATCTGGGACGAGAACTGGGCTATCAACTTCCAAGTGGAGCTGGAACGGCTTCTGATAAGGTGGCTAGCCAGATTTTGCAAGCCTATGGTATGCAAGGACTTAACTTCTGCGCCAAACTGCACTTTAAAAATACTGAAAAAGCGAAAAAACGCTTAGAAAGGTAAGTTATGAATTCATTTAAACATTTCTTAAAAGAGTGGGGATTATTCCTCCTGATTCTGTCATTACTAGCTTTAAGTCGTATCTTTTTTTGGAGCAATGTCCGCGTAGAAGGCCATTCCATGGATCCAACTCTAGCGGATGGCGAAATCCTCTTTGTTGTCAAACACCTCCCTATTGACCGTTTTGATATCGTGGTTGCCCATGAGGAAGATGGCAATAAGGACATCGTCAAGCGTGTCATCGGAATGCCTGGCGATACTATTCGTTACGAAAACGATAAACTTTACATCAATGATAAAGAGACAGACGAACCTTACCTAGCTGACTACATCAAACGTTTCAAGGACGACAAACTCCAAAGCACATACTCAGGCAAGGGATTTGAAGGAAATAAAGGCACTTTCTTTAGGAGTATTGCTCAAAAAGCCCAAGCCTTCACAGTTGATGTCAACTATAACACCAACTTCAGCTTTACTGTCCCAGAAGGAGAATACCTCCTCCTCGGAGATGACCGCTTGGTTTCGAGCGACAGCCGCCACGTAGGTACCTTCAAAGCAAAAGATATCACAGGGGAAGCTAAATTCCGCTTCTGGCCAATCACCCGTATCGGAACATTTTAAGAGACCTAAGAGGCCGAGAAGCAAGAATCTCAGCCTCTTCTTCTATCGTGAGACGATGATTATTCACTACCCAGTCTAACTAGGATAAAAACAAAGTTATACTCAATGAAAATCAAAGAGCAAACTAGGAAGCTAGCCGCAGGCTGCTCAAAATACTGTTTTGAGGTTGCAGATGGAAGCTGACGTGGTTTGAAGAGATTTTCGAAGAGTATTAACTCTCACCTATTTATGCAAAGGAATCTTATGGAAGTTTATTTTTCAGGAACCATTGAACGGATTATTTTTGAAAATCCCAGCAATTTTTATCGCATCCTCCTCCTAGAAATCGAAGATACGGACGCAGAGGATTTTGATGATTTTGAAATTATTGTCACGGGTACCATGGCTGATGTGATTGAGGGCGAAGACTATACTTTTTGGGGACAAATTATCCAGCACTCCAAGTATGGGGAACAACTGCAAATTAGCCGTTATGAACGCGCAAAACCAACTAGCAAGGGCTTGGTCAAGTACTTTTCAAGTAGCCATTTCAAGGGGATTGGTCTCAAGACAGCTCAAAAAATCGTGGACACCTATGGCGACAATACCATTGACGAAATTTTGCAACACCCAGAAAAGCTAGAAGGCATCTCAGGACTCTCTGCCAAAAATCGCGAGGCTTTCGTCTCTACTCTCCGTCTCAACTACGGAACCGAGATGGTTTTGGCCAAACTAGCCAACTACGGCATTCCCAATAAATTAGCCTTTCAGATTCAAGACTTTTACAAGGAAGAAACTCTTGATGTGGTTGAAAATTATCCCTACCAGTTGGTTGAGGATATCAAGGGTTTGGGCTTTACCATTGCTGACCAATTAGCAGAGGAACTTGGCATCGAAAGTCAGGCTCCTGAGCGCTTTCGTGCAGGTCTAGTACATAGTCTTTTTCAGGCCTGTATGGAAACAGGGGACACCTATGTTGAAGCACGGGACTTGCTGGAACAAACTCTTACTCTTCTTGAATCTTCTCGCCCCGTGGAACTGGATCCCAGCCAAGTGGCCCAAGAACTCTCCTACCTGATTGAAGAAGACAAGGTTCAGCAGGTTGATACCAAGATTTTTGACAACAGCCTCTTTTTCGCTGAGGAAGGCATCCGCAGTCACTTGGTTCGTATCCTTGAAAAAGGAAAGCAGAAGAGTCAGGATTTAGAAACCATTCAAAAACATATCTCTACTGTTGAAGAAGAGCTGGGGATTGAGTATGATAGCATTCAAAAACAGGCTATCTGCGATGCTATCCAGAATAAGGTCTTTATCCTGACAGGTGGGCCTGGTACTGGTAAGACAACTGTTATCAATGGTATCATCGCTGTTCATGCCCTTTTGGAAGGACTTGACCTCAGGAAGAAAAGCAACCTGCCGATTCTTCTTGCTGCTCCAACTGGCCGAGCCGCTCGGCGCATGAATGAATTGACAGGCTTGCCTAGCGCGACCATACACCGTCATTTAGGAATGACAGGTGACGATGATACCAGTCATCTGGAAGATTATCTGGATGCCGACTTTATCATCGTAGATGAATTTTCCATGGTGGATACTTGGCTGGCCAATCAACTCTTCTCCAACATCTCTTCTAACAGTAAAATTCTCATCGTGGGCGACAGCGACCAGTTGCCTTCTGTCAGCCCTGGACAGGTTCTAGCGGATTTGCTTCATATTCCCTTGATTCCTCAGACTCGCTTGGAAAAAATTTACCGACAAAGCGAAGAATCAACCATCGTCACCCTAGCAAGTCAGATTCGGCAGGGAATCTTGCCAGCTGATTTCACCCAGAAAAAAGCTGACCGTTCCTACTTTGAAATTGCTAGTGGGCATATTCCTGCTACTATTGAAAAGATTTTAGGCGCAGCCCTCAGAAGTGGTATCCCTGCTCGTGATATTCAGGTTCTAGCTCCCATGTACCGAGGAACAGCAGGGATTGATGCTATCAACCAGCTCATGCAAGACCTGCTCAATCCACCACAAAAAGACCAACTTAGTTTTGAAGCTCCCCAGTGCCACTATCGTAAGGGAGACAAGGTCATTCATTTGGTCAACGATGCTGAAATCAATGTCTTTAATGGAGATTTGGGAGCTATCACAGACCTGATTCCTAGTAAATACACCGAGTCGAAACAAGACGAGATTGTCATTGATTTTGATGGCGACGAAATCTCTTACCCACGTAACGAATGGTACAAGATTCGCTTGGCCTATGCCATGAGTATCCATAAGTCTCAGGGAAGCGAGTTCCCTGTTGTCATCCTACCGATTACCAGTGCTAGCAGGCGTATGCTGGAGCGCAATCTCATCTACACAGCCATTACACGCGCCAAAAGCAAGCTTATCTTACTAGGCGAATTACAGGCCTTCGACTATGCTACCCAACACATCGGAACTGCCCGAAAAACCTATCTGATTGAACGCTTCAGTGATCTACTGGAGAATGTTGAAGAAAAGCAACAAGCATTCTCTGAAACAGCCACATCAAATACCTCTGAACAATCCTACATCTTAACCGAAGAAAACTGGGACAGCATCCCAGCCATGATTGGGATTACAGACGCAGACCTCAAAGAGATTTTTGGAAAATAGTGCATCAGAAAACCCACCAATTCAGGTGGGATTTTTGTTTATGAATACTCAGTGAAAATCAAAGAGCAAACTAGGAAGATAGCCGCAAGCTGTACTTGAGTACGGTAAGGCGACGCTGACGTGGTTTGAAGAGATTTTCGAAGAGTATAAGATTATTTAACGGTTGCTGTGCTTGTAATCAATTCAACAGCTTTTTTGATTGTGATGTCGTGTTTCAACATATCAGCTGAAAGCAAGCTTTGTACTTGTGCAACTTCCATGTTGTAATCTGCAGCCAATTGCTCAATTTCTTTTTGGATTTCTTCGTCAGTAGCGTCAAATCCTTCAGCTTTCGCAACTGCTTCGATAACAAGGTTAGTCTTCGTACGTGACTCAGCTTCTGCTTGGTATTGATTGTGAAGGTCTTCTTGAGTAGTTCCAGTGATTTGGAAATACATATCAGGGTTGATACCTTGACGTTGCAAGTTTCCAAGGAATTCGTTTACTGAACGGTGAACTTCTTCGTGAATCATTTCTTCTGGAAGTTCTACGATTTCAGCATTTTCTACAGCTTTATCAATTGCTGCACCTTCAACTGCATCTTTGTAAGCTTCTTCTTTAGCAGCAGCCAATTCGTTACGGTATTTTTCTTTCAATTCAGCAAGTGTTTCAACTTCTTCGTCGATGTCTTTTGCAAGCTCATCGTCAAGAGCTGGAACTTCTTTAGCTTTTACTTCGTGGATAGTTGTCACGAATTTAGCTTCTTTACCTGCAAGGTCTTCTGCTTGGTAGTCTTCTGGGAATGTTACGATAACATCAACAGTTTCACCAGCTGAGTGACCTACCAATTGGTCTTCGAAACCTGGGATGAATTGACCTGAACCAAGTCCAAGTGAGAAGTTTTCACCTTTTCCACCGTCAAATTCAACACCGTCGATAGAACCAACGAAGTCGATGACAACAGTGTCGCCGTTTTCAGCAGCAGCTTCTTTGATAACCAATTCAGCCAAGTTGTTGCGTTCGCGTTCGATACGCTCTTCAACGTCAGCGTCAGTTACTTCTTTTTCTACATCTACTGATACTTCAAGGTTTTTGTAGTCACCTAATTTTACTTCAGGTTTTGTAACGACTTCAGCTGTGATAACCCAGTCTTGACCTTTTTCCATTGAAGTCACGTCAATTTTTGGTTGAGCAACCACTTCAAGACCAGCTTCTTTTACAGCTGCTTCATAAGCGTTTGGCAAAAGAGCGTTCATAACGTCTTGATAAAGTGATTCTTCACCAAATTTTTTGTCGAAGATAGGACGTGGAAGGTGACCTTTACGGAAACCTGGAACATTAAGAGATTTCTTCACTGAGTTGAAGACACGATCAAATTCTGGTTTAATTTGGTCTTGAGAGATAGTGAAAGTCAAGACACCACGGTTTGTTTCTTTGTTTTCAAATGATACAGACATTCTGTCATTTCTCCTTAAAATTTTTTAAATACAGTCTATTATAACATAAATGGACGACTTTTTTCAAGTAATGAATGCGCTTTTCAATGATAGGAAAGGTACGGTAACTTCTCAAAGTAACTTCCACTTGCCCAACCGAAGTGGAAATTAGTCTAAAACGGATTTTTATGGTGGAATTAAGTATGAGACGTTTGAGTTAGAAATGAGGTCCACTATGACAAAACATAAA
>NZ_WIJP01000029.1 GCF_009496155.1 Streptococcus mitis | reverse complement strand
CGGCTGAAGCGAACAAGAAAGCTGAAGAAGACCGCAAACGTCTTTCTAAAATCTCAGCTTCTATGGGTGAATACCTAGCCAAGTCTATCGGTTTACCTAACATGGATTCAGCAGTTACTAAAGTTAACGCTGCTGTAACAGCTATCGAAGAAGCATTGAAAAATCCAAACGCTGACCTTACAGCCGTTATCAAGCAAGCAAAAGCTGCAGAAGCTTCAATCGCCAATGCTGTGCTCCGCGCCCATAACGGCAAACGTAGTGTGCTAAATGGTAGACAGATGGAACGTGGATCACAATTCCGTGGACGTAATACGCAGGTTGGTCAACGTAAGGTTGGTTCTGATCAAGTAACTGGTCCAAATGGTCAAGTTCTTAAAACATATGTATCTGGTGAAAATTCATCATCTACAAATCATTTGAATGACCATATTGCGGTTACAACAAAACCTGTTTACGATGCAAATGGTAAGATTACATCTATCATTTGGACAGTAATTGAAAACCCGAAAGCTAACCGTGGATTTACGAATATCCGTAAGTGGATTCAGGTACCTGATCAGGTAAATATGCCAGATACCATTGTATCTGCTCCATATTGGAGTACAATAACTGATGCATCTGGTAATTTGACTGCTGATATGACGAAATTACCTATTGATGATGCAGAGCGAACACTCCTACCCCCTGTGTTTGACCGTTTTGAAAGACGTGGTACGGAAACTCTAAATCGTGACCAATTTGGTAATGCGAACCAAGGATTTACAACCTTGTATAGTCCAGATGAACAGTACAATTTGCTAAAAGCCTTGTCTGATAATAGTGATCAATGGAAAAAACCAATCTGGAACGAAATTAACTCAGCTATCATTCCTAAAACGAGTGAAAACCGTGTTATTTGGCAGAACGTTCAAATCGGTGGTGGTCCAGATGAAGTTCATGTGACTCGTTTCCAAACGACTGTCAAGGATGGAGTGACTAATGCAGATTTGAAAAATATGAAACTACTTTATGGTAGTGGTCACCATTCTACGACATTTGCAGCAGTAGGACTTGAAACGAACCCACTTGGACTTAGTTATGAGCAAGCTTATCCAGTAGAAGCTGCACAGGGTGGTCAGTATTTTGTTAAACAGGTCGAAGCTCCGTATATTACCAATAGTTATGCCAATGCAGGTTTGAAGTGGTGGTATAATGACTCACCATCAAATGCCTATACTGACCCGAACCAGTACTTGGTGAAAAAGGGAACAAATGAGATTGGTGCTGGGAAATTACCTGATGGCTCACAGATAGAGTGGAGAGATTCTAACGGTCAAAAAATCGAGAAGAGGGATGTTGGACGTACTCCAGGGGTCTTTGACAATAAGATACATGTAACCTTCCCAGATGGTACAACAAAAGATGTTCCTACTCAGTTTATCGTTAAGCCTTATACTCCGAGAATTACCAATAAGTTAGTTGAAGGTAAGGAACAACAAAATATTCAAGTTAAAAACGCTGCTCCTGGCAAGAAAGTTTACCTCTACGAAAATGGAACGAAAATCCGAGAGGCAGTAGCAGGTAACGATGGACGTGTAACCTTTAGTAACGTTCCCCTAAAAAACAATGCAGTTTATAAAGTTCAGACTGTGGTTGATAATCAACCAAGTTATGCTCAAAATGGAGTAACCAAGACATCTGTTGAATCTGACTACAGTAATGAAGTTCGTGCAACCAATATTGATAAGACAGGCCCTGTTATAACAGCAGGTGATAACAACGGACGAATCAATTTGACCGTTGGACAACCAGCTAATGTCCGCTTGTCAGCTTCCGATGTGACGACTGGTAACTCAGGTATGAAATCTCTTACCTACGACGCCAGCGCTTCTACAGGAACAAATCTTTCTCAACCAAATACGAACTTTAATAATGTCTTGACAGCAAGCAATCCTGTTAAAAACAATGACGGTTCTATGGCAACTACTTTGACAGGGACTCCTAACAAAGTGGGTCTTTATGAGAATGTGAAAGTGATCGCTACAGATACGCTTGGTAACAGAACTGAGAAAGCTGTCACAGTTGCAGTCAATCCTGCTCCTCCGACAATTGCAACAGATCTTAACAATAAAGTCGGACAAAGTGCGAATGTTGTTGTTAACGTAGGTTCAGACATTCCGAATAATTCAACAGTCACCCTTCAGGGGCCAAACAACTCTACTTATACAGGAACTGTTACCAACGGTACAGCAACGATTAATGTTCCAAATGTTCAGGCTGGTTCATATGTAGCTAAGACAAATGTGAACTTACCAAATAACAAGGGAACTTTAACCTCTGAAAGCAGTGCCCCTGTAACTTCTACACCTGATGCAATTCAACCAGTTATTACAGGAGTTCCAGCCAATAAACAAATTGAAATTGTTGTAGGAGATTCTGTTGATTTAGCGGTTACAGCTTCAGATAATGCAACAGGTAATTCAGGTATTAAAACATTCAACGGTTTGGCATTTGTTCCAATTCCAGCAGGAAGTGGTTCACTATCGTTGGAAAATAAACATGTGAATGCTGATAAGACAATGTCTGCTAATTTACGTGGAACGATTACTAAACCAGGAACTTATGATAATTATATCTTTGCGGCAACAGATGGAAGTGGGAACACTACTAATGATACGGTAACGATTGTTGCTCGTCCAAGTACACCTAAAGTTACGAATGATTTAGATGAAGAAGGTGGGAAACCAACGGCGATTACAGTAACAGATATTGACCCACAGGCAACTAAGGTTACAGTGACAGTGGGGAAAAAATCTGTTACTAAGGATATTCCAGCAGGGACAACTAGTGTAACTGTTACACCGACTGAACTTGGTTTTACCGATGGTGTATTGCCTACCACTGGAACAGTAACAGCTAAGGTTGCTGCGCAAGATTCTCGCCGTCCAGCAGGTACTTTGATTGAGTCAACAGTAAGTAATCCTGTAAGCATCACTCGTGAAACTGAAAAACCAGTAGCTACAAGTCTGCTTGTAGAAGTGAAGGATCCAGCGACTGGCCAGTGGAAATTAACTCCACAAGGCACAGCGCAAAATCTGCCAGAACATACCTTCTATGCAGGTGATGAGCTTCGCTTCACCACAACCTTCACAGATAATAGCGGCTATATCAAGAGAACGAACGTCCACCAAGGTACAACAGGTCAAACGATTCTTTCAAATGCAAATGTCTTAGATAATTCATTTGGAGAGGCAAATGCCAACAACATTTCTACGATGACAGAAGCCACTTCAACCAATCCAGCAACCTTGGTGGTTACAGGAACGGTTAAAGAAGGCCTACAATATAGAGATGGTAACTCTGCAACCCGTTCTATTTCAGCAGAAGATGCGGCAAGTAACCGTTCAGATGGTGTTACTTTCAGAATAAAACAAGGCAAACTATCAGAAAGAAATGCTAAGCTTAATCCAACTGAAAAACCAACAGTTAATGATCTAAGTAGTCCAACAGAGACAGAAAAAGCGACTCTGATAACTAATATTAAGGCAGCTCATGGTGTTGATGGTCGTATCAAGAATGTTACGATAACTGGCGATACTGCAACTATCCAATATAATGATGACACGACTCGTACACTCAAGGTAGCAGATATTGCTAAACCAAAAGCTCCAACGGTTACAAATGATTTGTCAAATCAAGGTGGTCTTGCCAAGAACATTACGATTACAAACATTGAACCAAAAGCAACTTCTGTTACAGTTAAGGTAGGTGACATCACTCGTACAATTCCTAAACCAGTCGGTGAAACGACATTGACAGTGACTCCTACAGACCTTAGTTTAACAGCTGGACTCTTACCTAAAGATGGAGCAGTCAAAGCGACAGCTAATGTGACAGATTCTTCAGGTGTGACAACTCCGTCTGAGGATAGCGCAGCGGTTAACATTACTCCTGAAACAATTAAACCAGTAGCTACAAACACAGTTGTAGAAGTGAAAGATCGTGCGACTGGTTTGTGGAAGGCAGTTCCACAAGGCACAGCGCAAAATCTGCCACAACATACCTTCTATGCAGGTGATGAGCTTCGCTTCACCACAACCTTCACAGACAATAGCGGCTATATTAAGAAGACAAACGTCCACCAAGGTGGAACTGGTCATACGATTATTTCAAATGTTTTAGATGATAAGTTTGGACAGGCGAATGCAGACAATATTTCTTCTTTGACAGAAGCTACTTCAACGAATCCAGCTAAATTGGAAGTTACAGGAAAAGTCAAAGATGAGTTGCGCTATGAGACAGGAAACGCTGCTACCCGTTCTATTTCAGCAGAAGACGCGGCAGATAATCGTTCAACTGGATCAACCTTCCGAATTAAACAAGGTAGTCTAGCAGTAAGAAATGTTAACTTGAATCCTGATAAGAAGATTAAGGTTACAAATCTGTCTGCTTTGACAGATACGGAAAAGGATAGCATAAAAGAAGCTGTTAAGAACGCCCATGATACAACTACAGAGAAAGAAAAAGATCGTATCCAGGACGTTACCTTCGAAGGGAATGATGTCAAGATTACCTATAAAGATGGCGAATCTCGTACGAAACCAATCTCAGACTTGGCAATGGAAGTTAACCCACCAGTTATTGAAAACTTAAGTGAACGTGGAGGTTTACCAAATCAAAGTATCACGGTAACCAATGTTCTTCCAGGAGCAACTGTAACCTTGACAGTTGCAGGTCAGACAGTTAAGAAAAGAGCAGAAGATAACGCTAACAGCGTAACCTTTACTCCGAATGACTTGATAGAGGTTTATAAGGCAAATGATGGTCTTCTTCCTTCAAGTACTCGACCTAATGTGACTGCGACTCAAAGTGTACCAGCAGGTCCAAATACAACTGAAGAGTTAACTTCAGAGTCAAGTTCTGGTACGATTACTAAGGAAACAGAAAAACCAAATGTAGAAGTTGTTCTGCAAGTTAAAGATGCGAATGGTAATTGGGTTAATCAACCTAAGAAAGCTGTTCGTGACAGTGCCAGAGATGAAGAAAGACGTTCTACTCAAGGATATGAACTTTTCGCTGGGGATGAATATCGTTTTGTTGTGAAAGCTACGGATAACAGTGGTAAGGTTCGTAGTCTAGAAGTATGGGATGCTCGTAATGTCCAAACTAACATGACAGAAACGACTCATAATTCTAATGGAACGATTACAAATATTACTGGAACTCCGACAACAGCTACTACTGCGGATCCAGCTAGGTTGACAATCGAAGGTAAGTACAACGAAAACCAACGCTATTTACCAGGTAATCTTTGGACACGTCAGATTCGTACAAAAGACCTTTCTGAAAATACGAATAATGACACTACATTTAAGGTTGTTCAAGGGAAATTAAGTGAAAAATTCCCAGGTCAGGTTCCAGCAACGGTTCAAGTAAGCAATGCGACAACTCCGTCAGAAACTGATAAACAAAAGATTGTTGATGCGGTGAAGGGATCTAATCCACAAGAGGCAAACCGTATTAGTGGTTATGCACTTAAAGATAATGGTGCTGTAGTAGATGGTAAGGTAACAGTAATTATTACCTATAAAGATGGCACAACAAATGAAGTGAAAGTGCCAGTGTCAGATTCAGATGCATCTCAATCTGCCTCAGCATCAGCAAGCACAAGTGCAAGTCAATCAGCATCAACAAGTGCTAGCCAGTCAGCATCAACAAGTGCGAGCCAATCAGCCAGCACGTCAGCTAGTCAGTCAGCATCGACAAGTGCGAGCCAATCAGCCAGCACGAGCGCGTCTAAGTCAGCATCGACAAGTGCAAGTCAATCAGCCAGCACGAGCGCGTCTAAGTCAGCATCAACAAGTGCAAGCCAATCAGCCAGCACATCAGCTAGCCAGTCAGCATCGACAAGTGCGAGCCAATCAGCCAGCACGAGCGCGTCTAAGTCAGCATCGACAAGTGCAAGCCAATCAGCCAGCACGTCAGCTAGTCAGTCAGCATCGACAAGTGCAAGCCAATCAGCAAGCACGAGCGCGTCTAAGTCAGCATCAACAAGTGCGAGCCAATCAGCCAGCACATCAGCTAGTCAGTCAGCATCGACAAGTGCGAGCCAATCAGCCAGCACATCAGCTAGCCAGTCGGCTTCAACAAGTGCAAGCCAGTCAGCAAGCACATCAGCTAGTCAGTCAGCATCGACAAGTGCGAGCCAATCAGCCAGCACCTCAGCTAGTCAATCGGCTTCAACAAGCGCAAGCCAATCAGCAAGCACGTCAGCTAGTCAATCGGCATCAACAAGTGCAAGTCAATCAGCAAGCACAAGTGCGAGTCAGTCAGCATCGACAAGTGCATCAGCGTCAGCAAGCACAAGTGCTAGTCAATCGGCTTCAACAAGTGCAAGTCAATCAGCAAGCACAAGTGCTAGTCAGTCAGCATCAACAAGTGCAAGCCAATCAGCAAGCACAAGTGCTAGTCAGTCAGCATCGACAAGTGCAAGCCAATCAGCAAGCACAAGTGCTAGTCAGTCAGCATCAACAAGTGCAAGCCAATCAGCAAGCACAAGTGCTAGTCAGTCAGCATCGACAAGTGCAAGCCAATCAGCAAGCACAAGCGCATCTGAATCAGCATCAACAAGTGCGAGCCAATCAGCAAGCACAAGCGCATCTGAATCAGCATCAACAAGTGCATCTGCATCAGCAAGCACAAGCGCATCTGAATCAGCATCAACAA
>NZ_WIJP01000028.1 GCF_009496155.1 Streptococcus mitis | reverse complement strand
TGCTAGATATCATTTTCACTCCAGATCAAGAATCAGAACAACTAAAAACAGAAGCAACTTATAGAGAAGAAACTTTGGACGACACATTAAAGGAAGCTAAAAATCAACTTCATAAGGAACAATTGGAGAAGAATTTAGAGAGATTTAGGAAAAATAATAAATAATGCACCAAAAATGGTGCGTTTATTTTTTTAAATGTTATAATGGTATTATCAAATGAAAGGAGTTTCCCATGATTGGAAAAAACATAAAATCCTTACGTAAAACACATGACTTGACCCAACCCGAATTTGCCCGAATTATAGGAATTTCTCGAAATAGCTTGAGTCGGTATGAAAATGGAACTAGTTCAGTCTCTACGGAACTAATAGATATCATATGCCAGAAGTTTAATGTATCTTATGTCGATATTGTAGGAGAGGATAAAATGCTCAATCCTGTTGAAGATTATGAATTGACTTTAAAAATTGAAATTGTGAAAGAAAGAGGTGCTAATCTATTATCTCGACTTTATCGTTATCAAGATAGTCAGGGAATTGGTATTGATGATGAATCTAATCCTTGGATTTTAATGAGTGATGATCTATCTAACTTGATTCATACGAATATCTATTTAGCAGAAACTTTTGATGAAATAGAGAGATATAGCGGTTATTTGGATGGAATTGAACGTATGTTAGAGATATCTGAAAAACGGATGGTAGCTTAATGAAAATCCAAGATTATAGTGATAGCGAATTCAAACATGCTTTAGCTCGGAACGTTCGCTCATTGACAAGAGGAAAAAAGTCCAGTAAGCAACCTATAGCGATTTTACTTGGAGGGCAAAGTGGTGCTGGTAAGACTACAATTCATCGTATTAAACAGAAAGAATTTCAAGGAAATATTGTTATCATTGATGGAGATAGTTTTCGATCTCAGCATCCACACTATTTAGAGCTTCAGCAAGAATATGGCAAAGATAGTGTTGAATACACCAAAGATTTTGCAGGTAAAATGGTAGAGTCTTTAGTAACAGAATTGAGTCATTTGGGATACAATCTTTTGATAGAGGGAACTTTACGAACTATTGATGTTCCAAAGAAAACAGCACAACTCTTGAAAAGTAGGGGATATGAAATACAATTAGCCTTGATTGCGACAAAGCCTAAGCTGTCCTATCTGAGCACCCTTATCCGATACGAAGAACTGTACGCTATTAACCCAAATCAAGCACGCGCAACTCCAAAAGAACATCATGATTTCATTGTAAATCATCTAGTTGATAATACACGACAATTGGAAGAACTAGCTATCTTTGAAAGAATTCAAATTTACCAACGAGATAGAGGTTGTGTATATGATGCAAAAGAAAATACAACTTCAGCGGCAGATGTTCTTCAAGAGTTACTGTTTGGGGAGTGGAGTCAAGTAGAGAAGGATATGCTTAAATCTGGAGAAGAAAGATTGAAAGATTTAACTAATTGAAATGGTTGTTAGATCTTGAGTTTTAAAATATAGTCTATTTAGGATTTAAAAAGTCTTTAAAATCAGAAAAACGCATAGTATCAGGTGTTGAAAGCTTGATATTATGCGTTTTCTTGTGGGAAGATTACTCCAGTTTCTTCAGGAATTGTTTTTGACAAAACTTTTTTTGTTATATTTTAGGATATTTTAAGATTGTATTTTAGAAAAACAATTACAGAAGTGCCTAATACGAAATATAGTATAAATGTTGGTTCAAAGTGAAGTGTTGTATGCTTTTGTTAAGTATAAAATCTATTAATTAAGGTTGAACTACAAAAATTAATTTAAGATGAAGTGAACTGTAGACTTTGGAAATGTCTCTTACTCGATTTCAGAATGAATTACTGATACGGGATTAAAAGAACTAAGTATTTCTTTTTGTTTTGAATGAGATACATGAGTATAGATTTGTGTGATTGATATAGAACTATGTCCAAGAATTTGTTGAATGTATCGAATATCTACATCATTATCTAGAAGCATTGTTGCAAAGCTATGTCTAAACATATGTGGTGTAATAGTTCTAGATAAGCTGTTTTGTTCAACTATTCTCTTTAAAATTAAACGTACACTTTGCTCTGACAATGGTTTAAGTGAATGTTTCCCTGGAAACAAGAAATCATTGGATTCATTTCTTGTTTTATTTATATATGTTTCTAATAAATTGAATGTTTTTTGATCTCCTAAAAATAGGATACGTTCTTTCTTACCCTTTCCTATAATATGGAGTGTCTTATTGGAAAGATTAATATCTTTGAGATGAATGTGGCAAAGTTCAGAAATTCTGATGCCTGTTGAAAGTAACAGTGAAATAATCAGTAGATTTCTTTCAGCGTGTTGTTTTTGATAATCAGTTTTAGATAGAACTATTCTCTGCTCTAAATATGAAAAAATACTTTTCAAAATGTCATACGGAATCGTTTTAGGCAATACTTTTTCATTTCTAAATTGAAAGCGCAATTGATTGAAGGGATTCTCTTCAATTATGTTCTGGTATTTTAGATAGTTATAAAACACCTTCATACAAGCGATTTTTCTTCTTAATGTATTCGTTTTTATGTTAGATTGTGTCAACTGTTCTATATAGGCTTCGACATTATCATAGTCTGATTTATAGAATTGCATAAGATCATTCTTATAAGCGCGAATCGTGTGTGAACTCAAACGCTTATGAGTTTTGCAATAATCTAAGTAAGTAGAAATAAGTTTATAATCCATAAAAATCTCCTTTATCAATAATCATGCTATTATAAACCTATTTGAGTGCTTTGTATAGTGATAATAAATTGTTATCGGTAGGAGATGTCAGTGTATAAAATTAATAAATTTGAAGGTGAAATCTATCAGAAGTTAAATAAAATTCTTGATTCATATAACCAAGAACAGAATAGCCTAATAAATCTTGCTGCATGTATTAGCTATCCATTCACCGAAGTATTAGAGATTCAAAGTTTTCCTCTCGCTACTCTGCCAACAGAGGGAGCTGTTGAAAAACGCTTTTTTCCTCATTGTACTTCATTGGATAATATTGAAATATATTCAGAAAAATTATGTCTTCAACTTTTTGATTTAAATCCTGGCGATTATAGAGTTAATGTACAACCACATTCAGGAACTCAGGCTAACCAAATAGTCTATAATTGTGTTTTAGAAAGTGACGATTATATTTTATCGTTATCTCCAAAAGACGGAGGACATATTTCACACACTTATACAGGCAAAGGTACTGTAAAATATTATCACTTAGATCATAACTTAAATATTGATTATATCGAATTAAAGGAATTATTAGATAAATATAAACCTAAATTGATTATTATTGGAGCTTCATCGTATGGAAATGAATTTAATTATCAACAAATTTATGAAATTATAAAAGAGGTTAGCCCCAATACCCTCATTTTAGCGGATATTTGCCATAGTGTTTTATATATTATGGCAAAGTTACATCAGTCGATTTTCCCATATGTGGATTTCGTTACTTTTACCATGGATAAATGTTTACGTGGGCCTCAAGGAGGGGTACTACTGTATCGTTCTATATTTGAAGAAAAAATAACTAATTCAATTTTTCCTAGAACACAGGGAGGTCCTACACAAAATGCATTATTTGCGAAATGTATCTGCTTAATCAAATTATTATCAATAGATATTCAAGATTATGCACAACAGGTTATAAAAAATACTTTATTGTTTATAAAACAATTAAGTAAAGAGGGGGTTGATGTTGTTTATAAAAGCTCAAAGACTCATATAATTTTAGTTAATCTACTGAATCTAAACTTGAGTGGTAAGGATGCAGAGAATTTACTTTTTCAACATAAAATATTAGTTAACCGAAATCAAATTCCAAATGATACATACGGACCAATGACGACTTCAGGAATAAGATTAGGAACAATCGGAATAACAAATTTGTCCTATACAGATGATGATATTAAAAAATTAGCTAAACTAGTAGCTAATTTATTAAAATATAAACAATATGATTATTCCATATATTTAGATCTCATTCGCAAGTACCATGAACAAATTAATATCTCCAATTAGGAGAAAGACCGATACAGAAATTATATTCTTTGTAAGGAATCAACAGATAGTATTTAGTGAGTCCGTCTTGATAATCATCAATATAAGTTTTTTCACAAACAAAAGGAATATCATCAAATTGTTGTAAATTGTATACTATTTGAAATTTATACCAAGGATCGTCTATGAGTGGAATTTCTTCTTCAAAGTTTCTTAGTGAATTTTGAAATTCTGTAAAAGAGATTCTTTCAGAAATCAATTCAATAATTAATTTGTTTAACTTGAGCATCCTAATATCTAAGGTCAAAGCTTTAGGGCATTCTTGAAGTGATTTATTTATAAATTTCAGAGATTGTTGATAATTTTTATTCATCAAAAAAATAATTGATTTATTACAATATGGCTCAAAAATTTCATTTGAATTAAATTTTTTTAGTATTTTTGTGGCCTTATTTAGATTCTCTAAAGCTATATCATATTCTCCGTCCCATATATTAACAACACCTAAATTATTATATACTGTTGCAACAGGTATTTGATATTCATTACGTTGAAAATAGTCCAATGCTAGTTTGAGATTTTCGGTAGCTTCTTTAGTTGGGAAATAATGAGCAGAATTTCGTAAAATAATATAATAGAAGTCGTCTTTTTCTACAGAGTTCATGCTTTCATTAAGGAGTTTAATTGCCGCTCGATCTTTACCTAAATGACCATAAGCATTTAGCTTGTAGAGTAATGTTCCAGAGCAATTTTCTAACTTTTCCAGTGATTTTAGCGCCTCCTCAAATTCATATTTTTGAATTTGAAATCTAGGATAGTATAGCTGTAAATCTTTTGAATAATTATCTTTTTGAAGACTGTTTAAAATAGCCAAACCTCCATTAAAATCAGAAATCCACTGGTATGAGTTCAATATATAATGTAAGTATTTTTCGGGTAATAATTCTATTAAATGAAGTATCTTCTTACTCAAAGATACAATGTAAAAATATGAATTTTTCCTGTATTCGATTTCAAGTAACTGTTTGATATATTCTACATTTTGCCGTAACTCTTCAATATTACATATATTTATTAAGCAGTGAATTAAATAAGCCAACTCGCCACCAACTCCTATAGATAGGATAGTTTGCTCTAAATATATTTTTAGATTGTTAGTTACTAATTGAAGATCAGAAGCATTTGTGTGATTTAAAATACCATTTACAATTGATTCGTGTGAAATTTTGATTTTATCATTTGTATCTCCATTAATATATACAAAACCTGCATCAATAAGGGATTTTAGAGAATCAGCTACTTCAGTATTTTCGTCTAATATAGATTTAATGTAGTTAAAAACTATATCTTTTCTCATACCAGCAGGAAAAATCGATGATATGATAAGTATATTTTTTTGAATATCTGGAAGTTTGTCATATATATCAGAAATATTAAATAATTCTGAATTTGGATTATCAATAAGTCTGTTAATAATTAATTCAATATCTTTATAATTACCTTGTGTTATCTGCCAGATTTGATTCAATTTGATATCATCAAGTAAAGCAATCTTATTTCTTATTAGTAATTTACACTCATCCTCAGTAAGATACGATAAATTTAATACAGCAGGAGTATAATTGTCCAATGTATCTAGTTTATCAATCGATTTTAACTTATCATTTGTTCGGTTTATAATAGTTAAAGAGATTCCGCTTTGAAGTGTATTAAAGTCATCTTCAAATTTTATTTTTATATCTTCAGATAAAAATTGATAATTATCAATAATAATATTAAGACGGATTTTTTTTGAAACATGACTGAAATATCTTAAATATAAATCATTATCAAATATTCCCTCCTTTATTTCATCAATAACTTCTTCCCAAGGATAATCAATTACTTTTTTGTAAGTTGTATCGAACGCAATAAACGATCTGATTAACCTAAAACTATGTTTCAGAGTTAGATTTGTTAGTTTTTGTTTTCTTAAATAATTTGAAAACGAATATTTTTGAGGTATTGATAAGCATAGATTTCTTCTGAATTGCGTTGGGACATACGCTCCTTTTAGTAGATTTTCAAAAAATTTATTACTTTCAAACCCATCATTTATAACATCAATGTAGAGAATAAAGGTTTCTTTATCATGACTGTAAACTTGTTGACAAACCTCTTTGATTAACTCGGTTTTACCACTACCACTTAAACCATTAATAATATATAAACTATTTTTATCATTACTGGCAAATTTAAAATGCTGTTTTAATTCTTCTATTTCAGTATCGCGACCGTAAAACATAAAACATCTCCTACCGATAACAATTTATTATCATTAGTATACCATAAATTCATCTTTAGTAGATTGATTTGTATAATGATTTTTTTAGTTAAAATTAAATAGCAAACTATGATATTGATCAACGAGAGCTTAAAACACGATTTTTAAATCATATCTAATACTTTTGATTTAATTACAAACTTGAAACAATGGGGTATTTGTATAGGTTGAAGGAAATAAGTACAAATTTATTAGAAGATCAAGATTTCATAGAATTAGCACGAAAAATTTCAATTTTAGAATTGTATTCTCTAATGATTTTGAATCGAGCTTTTTTATTATAGTCAATTGAAACAAGAAAAAGACAAAAGAGCCTCGAAAAAAGTATTGCAACTTGGTAATACTTTTTTCGAGGTGTTTTTTGATATGAGCCTATGTTTTCTTAATAGGATGGTACTCAGGTGAGTAGGGAGGAAGAAGTAAAAGTTTATGCCCAAACTCTTCACACAAGAGTTCTAGCTTACCCATTCTATGGAATCTTGCATTATCCATAATAATAACTGATGGTGTATTTAATGTTGGTAAGAGAAACTTCTGAAACCATGCTTCAAAAAAGTCGCTCGTCATTGTTTCTTCGTAAGTCATTGGAGCGATTAACTCACCACTTGTTAGCCCTGCAACCAAAGAAATCCTCTGATATCTTCTTCCAGATACTTTACTTCTTATTAACTGACCTTTTAAAGAGCGACCATATTCTCTATAAAAAATAAGTATCGAATCCTGTTTCATCAATATAAACAGGTGCTAAGTGCTTTAAACTATTAAAATTTTTCAGAAATAAGGCTACTTTTTCTGGGTCTTGTTCATAGTAGGTGTGGTTCTTTTTTTCGAGTGTACCCCATAGCTTTGAGAGCATAGTGAATGGTAGTTGAGTGATATCCGAATTCAGAGGCTATCTCAGTCAAATAGGCGTCTGGATTGTCAGTAAGATAGTTTTTAAGTCTAGCTCTATCAACCTTTCTTGGTTTTGTTCCTTTTACTTGATGGTTTAGCTCTCCTGTTTTCTCTCTTAGCTTTAACCAGCCATAAATGGTATTACGTGAGATTTGGAAAACGTGTGATGCTTCTGTTATACTACCTGTTCGCTCACAATAGGCGAGAACTTTTTTACGAAAATCTATTGAATATGCCGTAAGAATATTATACTACATTGTGTACTATTTTTGATTCAGTTTGCTATATATGACTCTCAGTTTGTCTCTCTCCGCTAGTGCGAGACGAAAAAAACACCCACTATGTGGGAGCCCACTGAAAAAGTCATCAACTTGATGGCTTTTTTTGTTATACTAGAGATGAAGTGAAATCATGCTTGATAATCAGTTAACTATGGATGTCAGTCCTTATTCTAGTTTGTATAATATCGTTGTTCCTAAACCCCACTTTTTACGTCAGCTAACTGAACTCTGTGATTTTAGCTTTATTTA
>NZ_WIJP01000027.1 GCF_009496155.1 Streptococcus mitis | reverse complement strand
CGGCTGAAGCGAACAAGAAAGCTGAAGAAGACCGCAAACGTCTTTCTAAAATCTCAGCTTCTATGGGTGAATACCTAGCCAAGTCTATCGGTTTACCTAACATGGATTCAGCAGTTACTAAAGTTAATGCTGCTGTAACAGCTATCGAAGAAGCTTTGAAAAATCCAAACGCTGACCTTACAGCCGTTATCAAGCAAGCAAAAGCTGCAGAAGCTTCAATCGCCAATGCTGTGCTCCGCGCCCATAACGGCAAACGTAGTGTGCTAAATGGCAGACGGATGGAGAGAGGAGTTAGCTTTAGGGAGGTAGCGCCTGAGAATGCTAATAAAAATTTCACAAAAAATACGGTTGCATACGTTGTAAGTGAAACAGATTCCAAAACGGTAGCAAACGGTTACAAAGAGGGTACCTATCTTTATGCAACGCAAGGGAGACAAGCTAATACTAGACCACCCGAAAAAGCCAATGTTCCTACACGTGTTGAAGTCAGAACAATTCGTAGCCAAGTGTATATGAGTTCCCAAAGACATGGAACTACGACTGAATGGGAAGTCACATTTAATGAAGCTGGTGAGCAACACGATAATCCATTTTTCTACTTTACAGTTCCAAAAGGGCATACCATTACACATATGGAGGTTTTTAAAAAAGATAGTGCTAATGCTAACTGGCAAAGTTTGGCGAGTAGCAATAGTAACAATGCTTTCTTAGAAATAGATAAGGGTAATGGGAACTATCGCCCTGCAATCGGAAATGCTTGGAACAATCAAGGTGGCTCTTACTACGACAACGTAGCTGGTGTAGGACCGAGTGGAGTTGGTCGTGGTTCACTTACGAGTCTAAGAGATTTTGCTTTTAATAATGAAGAGGTATTTTATCAGACAGATAAAATATCAGAAACGGTTAAACAAGCGGGAGATTTTGCCTTTAATACTGTTGAAAATGCTACCGCGAACATATATGCTCTGCATCCTAAGGGAAGCCTCCAAAGAGGGGGTTACAAAATCAGATACACAACTACGAGCCCAGCAAATACTAAGGATTTTTATATGGCTGGTTTCCGTTCCTTGGAAAATTCTCGCCATAAAAACTACCTGCAAATGAATGGTTCGAATGAGCGTTATGTATTGAACTTAAAACAGGGTGTTCAAACTACTTTTTTGAAACATGGTAGATTGAATGCTTTAACAGATCCTACGAAATTGAATAAGATTGCAGACTCTTATGATAGATTAACTGGAAGAACTGAGCCTGTACCACCTTTGGCACCTGGTAAAAGCATAACTTATTCTATTGAAGGGAAAAATGAAGGTTCTACGACTATTCAATATCTTGCGAATACTAAACATCTTCCATTCAGTAGAGGGATAGGTGAACTCAAGGTTTCTATTCCTAATATGGGGACTCGTACGCTTCCGTTTAGAATTGTTACTCAGTCTGATGTATATGAACCTGTGATTAATAAGACAGTGACGGCAGCTGCTGTTTCAAAAGGTCAGGTTATTAATCCAGTATCTACTATTCAGAAAATTGATGATAAATCTAATAGTATCTCAGGGTTTGTAAAACCTGATGATATGGATGATTACAATCAGCAGATTAACGGAGGACCAAGTACTGCTAACGTTCTTCCAAACACCACTGCAGGAACAGATAATAATCTAAGTCGTTTAAACGTTAAGAATGTTGAATGGGTTGGCGGTAGCGAAATTGGTTCAGGAATAGGGGAAAAGATGGCTGTAAAAGCTATTGTTAACGGTAAAGAAGTTTACTTACCTGTCCCTGAAGATATGGATATATCAAGATTGGGTTCACCTTTGTCTGATCAAGATAAGCAAGCAATTCTTGCCCATAATGACTTACAAGGGAATGCTACGATTACTGGTACTAAAGTAGGATTGACTAAGCAACTTAAAACCATTTATAAAGATGATGAGGGTGGCGATTCAGTCGATGTTTCGGAAGTATTCTTTGAAAATGTTGCTAAGGCTAGAGCTACAGCTCCTCGTGTTGATCCTAAGAGTGATGGTAGTGTGGTTGTTAGTCCATCGGCCGATAATGATAAGGTAAATATATCTTATACACCGACAAATGCTAGCACTCCTACTCAAATTACGATTAAGAAATCTGGAACTACATGGGAAAGTACTGTTCCCCTTCCAGCTGGGGTGACTTTAGATAAATCGAATGGTAATGTGACTATTTCCGAAGAGGCAGTCAAAGATAAAACGAATGTCACAGCTACATCTTATAACTTCAACTCAGATGGAGCGACAACTTCTGCTGCTGCAAAGGCACCGTATCAAGCCAAATCAGAACGCTTTTATGCAGTTAAAGGAGAAAATTCTAGCCAACTTAACCCTCGTGATTTTGTTGTAGATGGAGATGGTAGAGCATTACCTGAGGGTATAAGTGTTAAGTGGAAAGATAGCACCCTAGATTTATCAACTCCTGGTCAGAAAACAGCAACCTTGCTCGTTACTAAAGGAAGTGAGACTAAGGAAGTTGAGTATAAATATACGGTTTATCCAAAGGTTGAAACGAAAACAAGCAATGGTTTGACAGGTGAGTTTGAAATTCTTAAAGGGTATAACCATATAGGTGGTCATACTCAGCTGTATACAAACTTGGATGATCCTGCCTTCCCTTCAGGAACAAACTGGTCTTATCGTTACAACACAGAACAGGGTGTTACAGAAACAACGACTAACAAACCAACCTTTAGTGCGATTTGGAAGAATGACACTTTAGGTAAAAAAACTTATACTGTCAAAGCAACTTACGGTGTTAGCCGTTTTGGAACTATTACACCAGAAAACGTAGCGCTTTCTAGTGAGGTTTCCTTTAACTACACTGTATTAGAATATACTGCTAAGCAGGTATTTGAAACAACAGTTGGTGACACAACCCCTCTTGCAAGCATTATTGCCAATGCTAAGGAAGCTGTTAAGCCAGTTGATGGAAGTCCAGAAGCTCTTGCTCCTACTGGATTTGAATGGGATACTAATCAAACTCCAGATGCAGCAACAGTTGCGAATCCAGGTTATGTGACAAGAAATGTCAAGATGACTTTGAGAGATTCTAGTGGTAGAGAAAGAGCTGTTACTATCCCTGTAACTATCAAAGTTAGACCGAACCCACCACAAATTTCAGCAGATCAGGTAACGAATACAGGTGGCTTATCAAATAAAGGAATTACTGTAACGAATGCTCTACCAAATGCGCAGGTTACCTTGACAATCAATGGCAAACAATTTTCACCGAAAACAGCAGATAGCAGTGGAAGAGTTACGTTTGCTGCAAATGAATTAGCAGACAGTAACGGCTTACTTCCAACAGGAAATGTAACAGTTAAACAAAGCAAGGCATTTGATAATCCAGTAACAGGTCGCAGTGAAATATTGACATCAGATGACAGTACACCTGCTGAAATTACCAAAGAAACTGAAAAGCCACAAGCTACTGATGCAGTAGTCAAAGTAAAAAATGCTGATAATACATGGTCGGATGCGCCTAAAACGATGGTCGATGGCATTCCTGTATATACTTTCTATTCTGGAGATTCATTAGAATTTACAGCTAAGTTCAAAGATAATAGTGGAGTTATCCAAAATACAGAGATTCGTAATGGAGGACCAGGTAAACCTGCGGTTAGTCTTCTATATAATAATACATGGGGAACAGAAACTGTTAACAAGGTAACCACTAAGACGACAGCTACTGCTAATCAACCAGCTACGACAACTGCTACAGCGGAGATTAATTCTACCTTGAGCTATGCCTCTGGTAATAAAGTTACACGCTCTATTAATGCAGAGGATTTTTCAGGTAATCGTTCAGACGGAACCACCTTTGGTTTGAAGCAGGGTGAGTTGAAGGATAGATTGGGAGAAGTAACAGTTCCTTCGATAACGGTTGGAGATATTAGTAATTTAACTCCTTCAGATAAAAATGCTATCAAAGCAGCTGTTGAAAAGGCTTATCCACAGGATAAACATCGTATCAGTAGCTATACTCAACAAAGCAATGGAAGTATGCTGATTACCTATAAAGATGGAACTACAAGAACAGTCATTCCTAAGTTGGACTATGGTGTTGAAGCTGCGAGTAATGTATTCTATACCTATGTTGGGGAAGGTGACACCATTCGTCCCAAAGATGTCATTAAAGCTGTTAATGGCGGAACTATTCCAAGTGATGCTGATGTAACATGGGAACAAGCACCAGATGTGACAAACTCAGGAAACAACAAACAAGCCGTAGTAAAAGTGACTTATAGGGATGGAACAGTTAAGCGAGTCCCAGTAACCTATAGCACAATGTCTACCTATGAGGCTAAGGAACCAATTTATGATTGGGCTGGAGAAGCACCGAGCTATGGACGAGACCGCGCACCATATTTAAAACAACGTGGTAATGATAAGATACTATCTGGAACTGATGGGGCTTGGTATGATGCGAACGGAAATGTGGTTGGAAATACTTCGCCAATCCCTGAGAAAAACGTTGCAGGAACGCACGAGTATCGCCTGAAAGTTACCTATCCAAAGGGACGATTTGATGATAGCACGACTATGCTTAGCAAGGACGTAACGGTCAGACAAATCGTTGTAGACCCTGTTAAAAAAGCTGATTTGACCTATGTTCAGGGAGAAACAAATGTTGCTTCGGCTGAGAATGTTCTAAAAAATAATACCAAACAAACTTTGGCAAACGGGACACCAAATGAAGCATTTCCAGAAGGAACAAAATTTGAATGGGTAGGTGGTGCGCCATCCACGACTACATCAGGAATCGTTGAAAAGAAAGTTAAAGTTACACTTCCGCCAGATGCAAATGGTACTCGAATTTCCAAAGAAGTTCCTGTAAATGTTACAGTGAAACCACAGGCACCGCAAATTTCAGATGATCAATTGACTGAAAAAGGTGGTTTACCAAATCAAAGTATCACGGTAACCAATGTTACACCAGGTGCGACAGTAACCTTGACAATCGGTGATAAAACATTTACTAAGGTAGCTGGACCTAACGAAACAAGACTGACCTTCACGCCAAAAGATCTCGAAAAAGCTTACAATGCTAATAACGGCTTGCTTCCAACGGGTAGTGTAACAGTTAAACAAGCGCTTCCAAATCCGACGGCGAGCCAAACTAATCCATTAGAGTCAGACACTACGGTTAAAGAACAAGGAATCACTAAGGAAACAGAAGCGCCAGAACCAACCTTTGATCTCTATATCCAGAATGATAAGACAAAACAGTGGGAAAAACAATCCATCCAGGATAATGTTCGCCCAGGTGCAAGAGGATATGAAATCTTCGCAGGTGATAAAATTAAAATCGTCATAAGCGGCAAGGATAACAGTGGTAAGATTAAAACTCTGAAATTGCATGATGGAACTTCAGATATAGATAGAATCTTCCAAAAAAACTATTCATCAGACGATTCTGCACCTGGATTTAAAGACACTCCAACGGAAGCTTCAACAACAAATCCTGCTATTCGAGAGTATACAGCAACTTATGATGAAAACAAGCAATATGCAGATGGTAACAGATGGAATCGTGGTGTTAAAGCTGTAGATTTATCTGATAATGAAGCTCGTACTCTGACAGTAGTAGCACAAGGAAAATTAAGTAAAAAATTCCCAGGTAAAGTGCCAGCGACAGTTCAAGTAACTAATGCGACAACTCCATCAGCAGATGATAAGAAAAAAATTCTTGAAGCGGTGAAGGGATCTAATCCACAAGAGGCAAACCGTATTAGTAGATACGAATTTAAAAACGGTGGAGCTGTATCAAATGGTAAAGTAACAGTCGTTATTACCTATAAAGATGGTACATCGAATGAAGTAGAGGTACCAGTATCGGATTCTGATCATAAGTCTGAACAAGCCTCTCGATCTGCATCAGAATCAGCATCAACAAGCGCAAGCCAATCAGCCAGCACCTCAGCTAGTCAATCGGCCTCAACAAGTGCAAGCCAATCAGCATCGACAAGTGCAAGTCAGTCAGCATCGACAAGTGCAAGCCAATCAGCCAGCACCTCAGCTAGCCAGTCGGCTTCAACAAGTGCGAGTCAATCAGCAAGTACGTCAGCTAGTCAGTCAGCATCGACAAGTGCGAGCCAATCAGCCAGCACGTCAGCTAGTCAATCGGCCTCAACAAGTGCAAGTCAATCAGCCAGCACCAGCGCAAGTCAGTCTGCATCGACAAGTGCAAGCCAATCAGCCAGCACCTCAGCTAGTCAGTCAGCATCGACAAGTGCAAGCCAATCAGCCAGCACGTCAGCTAGTCAGTCTGCATCAACAAGTGCGAGCCAGTCAGCCAGCACGTCAGCTAGTCAATCGGCCTCAACAAGTGCAAGTCAATCAGCCAGCACCAGCGCAAGTCAGTCAGCATCGACAAGTGCAAGCCAGTCAGCCAGCACGTCAGCTAGCCAGTCCGCATCGACAAGTGCGAGCCAATCAGCAAGTACGTCAGCTAGCCAATCGGCTTCAACAAGTGCAAGCCAATCAGCCAGCACGTCAGCTAGTCAATCGGCTTCAACAAGTGCAAGTCAATCAGCCAGCACGTCAGCTAGTCAATCGGCCTCAACAAGTGCAAGCCAATCAGCCAGCACCAGCGCAAGTCAGTCCGCATCGACAAGTGCAAGCCAGTCAGCCAGCACGTCAGCTAGCCAGTCCGCATCGACAAGTGCAAGCCAATCAGCCAGCACAAGTGCGAGTCAATCAGCTTCAACAAGTGCCAGCCAATCAGCCAGCACAAGTGCTAGTCAGTCCGCATCGACAAGTGCAAGCCAATCAGCAAGCACATCAGCTAGCCAGTCGGCTTCAACAAGTGCGAGTCAATCAGCAAGCACAAGTGCTAGTCAGTCCGCATCGACAAGTGCAAGCCAATCAGCCAGCACCTCAGCTAGTCAGTCTGCCTCAACAAGTGCAAGCCAATCAGCAAGCACAAGTGCTAGTCAGTCCGCATCGACAAGTGCAAGCCAATCAGCCAGCACATCAGCTAGTCAATCGGCTTCAACAAGTGCGAGTCAATCAGCAAGCACCTCAGCTAGCCAGTCGGCTTCAACAAGTGCGAGCCAATCAGCCAGCACGTCAGCTAGTCAATCGGCCTCAACAAGTGCAAGCCAATCAGCCAGCACATCAGCTAGTCAGTCTGCATCGACAAGTGCAAGCCAATCAGCCAGCACATCAGCTAGCCAATCAGCTTCAACAAGTGCAAGCCAATCAGCCAGCACCTCAGCTAGTCAGTCTGCCTCAACAAGTGCAAGCCAATCAGCCAGCACAAGTGCTAGTCAGTCCGCATCGACAAGTGCAAGCCAATCAGCCAGCACATCAGCTAGTCAATCGGCTTCAACAAGTGCGAGTCAATCAGCAAGTACATCAGCTAGCCAATCAGCTTCAACAAGTGCAAGCCAATCAGCCAGCACAAGTGCTAGTCAGTCTGCATCGACAAGTGCAAGCCAATCAGCCAGCACATCAGCTAGCCAGTCGGCTTCAACAAGTGCGAGTCAATCAGCAAGCACAAGTGCTAGTCAGTCCGCATCGACAAGTGCAAGCCAATCAGCCAGCACGTCAGCTAGTCAGTCTGCCTCAACAAGTGCAAGCCAATCAGCCAGCACATCAGCTAGCCAATCAGCTTCAACAAGTGCCAGCCAATCAGCCAGCACATCAGCTAGTCAGTCTGCATCGACAAGTGCAAGCCAATCAGCCAGCACCTCAGCAAGTCAATCAGCTTCAACAAGTGCAAGTCAATCAGCCAGCACGTCAGCTAGCCAGTCTGCCTCAACAAGTGCAAGTCAATCAGCAAGCACGTCAGCTAGTCAGTCAGCATCGACAAGTGCAAGCCAATCAGCCAGCACCTCAGCTAGCCAGTCAGCATCGACAAGTGCAAGCCAATCAGCCAGCACAAGCGCATCTGAATCAGCATCAACAAGTGCGAGCCAATCAGCAAGCACAAGCGCATCTGAATCAGCATCAACAAGTGCATCTGCATCAGCAAGCACAAGCGCATCTGAATCAGCATCAACAA
>NZ_WIJP01000026.1 GCF_009496155.1 Streptococcus mitis | reverse complement strand
AAATGGGAAAAAATCAACGATTCTTGGTATTACTTCGACAAAGATGGGATTATGCTTAGTAATACAACCATTAACAGCTACTTGCTTACAAATAGTGGAGCAATGGCCGAAAACAAATGGGTTCTCATTGATAAACATTGGTACTTCGCTAATTCTTCTGGAAAAATTTCTCAAAACAAATGGGAAAAAATTAATGGTATTTGGTACTATTTTGACAAAACAGGTATTATGTTCAGTAACCAATGGCAAGGTAATTATTATTTAAAATCAAGTGGTGCCATGGCTGAAAAAGAATGGGTTTTTGATAAGACCTACAATAGCTGGTTCTACCTAAAAGAGAATGGAACATTTGCAAACCTAGAATGGATTGGAGCTTACTATCTTAAATCTGGTGGTTATATGGCTAAGAATGAGTGGATTTTTGATAATTACTATAATTCTTGGTATTATCTAAAAGAAGACGGGCAATACGTCACTAATATTTATAAAATATCTGGAAAAGATCATATCTTTAAAAATGATGGTAGATGGGTTAGTGAAGTTCCTGAGGGGTTTGTAAAAGGCCAATACAGTAAAACCATCTTTTTAGACCCTGGACATGGGGGAAGAGACTCAGGTGCATACTATTACAATGTCGCTGAAAAAGACCTCAACATGCAAGTGTATCGTAAATTACGTAAAAAGTTAGAAGAACTTGGCTACAAAGTTCTCACTTCACGTGATAGCGATATTGATGTAGACTTCATTACAGAACGTTCTCGTATGGTTAACAAGACTAACTCTGACATCTTTATCAGTATTCACTTCAATGCGACTGGTAGTGCATACTCAAAATCTAGTGGAATTCAAACCTATTCCTACAGTGATGAACCTGATTATCCAAGTAAAATTAACCAATACTGGCATAACCACCCTGACCGTATGAGTGAGAGCAAGCGCCTTGCAACATCTATCCACTCTTCATTGTTAGCTGAAACTGGTGCCAAAGATGCTGGTTTATTGGAAAGTAGCTTTGCCGTTCTTCGAGAAACTGCTAAACCAGCCGTCCTCCTAGAGCTTGGTTATATGGATAATTTCGCTGAAAATCAACAGATTCAAGATAGCCACTATCAAGATAAGCTTGTGGCAGGTATCGTGAAAGGAATCCAAAAATATTACGCTGGTAAGTAAAGAGTACTGTGATATAGTAAATTGAAGTTGGAATAGTGCACCACGATTGCTAAAATAGTTCTAGAAATTAAATTGATTTCCCCAATCAATTTATTCACATCTTATTTCAATCTACTATAGTTGAGTGACATCCGAATTCAGCAGCTATCTCAGTCAAATAAGCGTCTGGATTGTCAGTAAGATAGTTTTTAAGTCTATCTCTATCAACCTTTCTTGGTTTTGTTCCTTTTACTTGATGGTTTAGCTCTCCTGTTTTCTCTTTTAGCTTAAACCAGCCATAAATGGTATTACATGAGATTTGGAAAACGTGTGATGCTTCTGTTATACTACCTGTTCGCTCACAATAGGAGGGAACTTTTCTACGAAAATCTATTGAATATGCCATAAGAAGGTTATACCACATTATGTACTATTTTGGGTTCATTTTACTATACCATTCACTATGCTCTCAAAGCTATGGGGTACACTCGAAAAAAAAGAACCACACCTACTATGAACAAGACCCAGAAAAAGTAGCCTTATTTCTGAAAAATTTTAATAGTTTAAAGCACTTAGCACCTGTTTATATTGATGAAACAGGATTCGATACTTATTTTTATCGAGAATATGGTCGCTCTTTAAAAGGTCAGTTAATAAGAAGTAAAGTATCTGGAAGAAGCTATCAGAGGATTTCTTTGGTTGCAGGGCTAACAAATGGTGAGTTAATCGCTCCAATGACTTACGAAGAGACGATGACGAGCGACTTTTTTGAAGTTTGGTTTCAGAAGTTTCTATTACCAATATTAAATACACCATCAGTTATTATTATGGATATGCAAGATTTCATAGAATGGGTAAGCTAGAGCTCTTATGTGAAGAGTTTGGGCATAAACTTTTACCACTTCCTCCCTACTTACCTGAGTACAATCCTATTGAGAAAACATGGGCTCATATCAAAAAGCACCTCAAAAAGGTATTACCAAGTTGTAATACTTTTTTTGAGGCTCTTTTGTCTTGTTCTTGTTTCAATTGACTATAAGTTTATCACATAAAAAAGAAACCCAAATACAGAATTGTATAGTAGATTGAAATAAGATGTGAACAAATCAATTAGGAAAGTTAAATTAATTTCTAAAAATGTTTTAACAGATGTAGTGTACTATTTTGGTTTCAATCCGCTATATTTGAATTTCTTAACTTAATGACATTTATTTTAGGAACAACTTTTTTATTTATAATTAAAAGTCTCCCCTGCCAACTTATCAGCTAGCTTGGGAAAGAGGGTATAAAACTTATAGGCTAGGTTCAACAAAACAGGAAGATTAAGTTCTCGTTTGTTTTTTCCCATAATCTTGACAATCTTTTTAGCCACTGCATCTGGTTCTAGCAGGAAGCGGTCAACCGATTTGAGATAGGTTCCATCTGGGTCGGCTTGGTCAAAAAATCCTGTGCGGATTGGTCCTGGATTAACCGTCGTTACATAGACACCGTAGGACATGAGTTCTAGTCGTAGAGCATTTGAAAAACCAATGGCTGCAAACTTGGTCGCTGAGTAGAGACTAGACTTGCCAGTAGCAATCAAACCTGCCATGCTGACAATATTAATGATATGACCTTTTCGGCTTTCCTTCATTCGAGCCGCAAGGCGTCGAGATAGATTCATCAAGGCAAAGGTATTGACCTCAAACATCTGGTGAATATCTTGGTCAGAAATCTGGTCAAATTCCTCAAAAATCCCGTAACCAGCGTTGTTAATCAAAACATCAATCTTACCATAGCGGAGATAGAGGTCTGCCACCAGAGTCTCTATGGCTGAGTCCACGGTAATATCGATTTCAATCAATTCTGCATGGGGATGATTTCCGTAGAGTTGAGCTAATTTTTCCTTATTTCTACCAAGCAAGATGAGTTGGTCATTTTGCAAGAGTTTGACCATTTCTTGGGCTAGGCCACCGCTAGCTCCGGTAATGAGAATAGTAGACATACTGTTCCTTTCTCAAGCTTTTAGATTTCCACTTCTTCCAAGTCTTTGACCACATGGACGTTTTCAAAAATTGTGGCCGCATCTTTCTTGAGCTTGCTGATATCTTTTGAGAGGAAACGGGCACTGATATGGTTGAGTAAGAGGCGTTTGGCTCCTGCTTCTACCGCTACTTGTGCGGCTTGCATGTTAGTAGAGTGACCATGGTTACGAGCAATTATTTCATCGCCCTTGCCATAAGTCGACTCATGGACCAGGACATCAGCATTGACAGCCAGACGCACACTGGCATCCGTTTTTCGAGTGTCTCCTAAAATAGTGATAATCTTACCTGGACGTGGGGCTGAGATATAGTCTGCTGCCTTGATTTCAGTCCCATCTTCTAAAACAACGTCCTGACCGTTTTTAATTTTTCCAAAAAGTGGGCCAAATGGGACACCTGCCGCCTTGAGTTTTTCAGCATCTAGCGTTCCTTCTAGATCCTTTTGGATAACACGATAGCCAACGCAGAAAATAGTGTGATCCAACTCCTCTGCATACACAACGAATTTATCGGTCTCAAGGATTTTTCCTAGAGAATCTTGGTCAAACTCATAAAAATGAATGCGGTAAGGCAGGCGAGAACCTGACACACGAAGACTGGTTAAGACAAATGACTTGATCCCTTGCGGTCCATAGATCTCCAGCTCTGTCTGCTCTTCATTGGCCTGAAAGGCACGGCTAGAAAGGAAACCAGGCAAGCCAAAAATGTGGTCTCCATGCAGATGGGTGATAAAGATTTTGCTGACCTTACGTGGTCGAATTGTGGTTTCAAGAATACGATTTTGCGTACCTTCTCCACAGTCAAAGAGCCAAACTTCGTTAATCTCGTCCAAGAGTTTCAGGGCGAGACTGGAAACGTTGCGGGCTTTAGAGGGCTGACCTGCCCCCGTTCCTAAAAATTGAATATCCATTCGATACTTTCTAATTAATCAAAATATAACATGGCTGTGCGATTTTCCGATCGGAAATAGCGCTTGCCAGAAAAAGCAGTAGCTTCTTGTAATAAATCCTCTTGGCTGTAGCCTTTGAGACGCTTGCGACCATCAGCCAAGCTTTCTAAATCAGTCAAAGCTGTGAGACTTTCCACGCTAACAACTTCCTCGTCCCCGACAGCCTTCATGTAAATCTTGCCAGACTCCTCAAAGACTAGCTGATGGGGGAAAATTTGCGCAATTTCAAAGAGCAAGTCATCCGAGATTACTTCCTTATTTTCAGAAAAAATCCGACCAAGACCCTCACTCTCATAGCAGAAACCAAAGGATTTGCCAGACAGATTAAGCCGAACAAAGGGCTTGTTTTCTATGGTAAAACTAGGTTCAATATTGTAGAGATTCAGTTCCTGACTGACTTCCGCAAAGTAAGCTGTCGCTGCCTCAGGACTCTTTTTCTGGTAGAGTTCTGCAAAATAAGCATTGACAACGCTTGGCGGAGGTGTGATAAGTGCCAACTGCTCCTGCTCTGTCTTTCCAGCTAGAAGCTTATCCAGATAGACCTTATCCAGACTTGTATAACCTCCATACTTTAGAGCCAAGGTTTTGATATCAGTCATAAAATTCTTCTAACCTCCATTTGTTTTTCTCAGAAATGTAGCCTGTAATCACTTCGCCATCCTCCTGATAATCACGTTCTTCCAAAATCGCGACACTTTCTAAATCATGAATCTTATAGGACTTTGAAAAAGGCACACGCAGGGTAAAGGGTTCGAAAATATCCTTGATTTTCTCTAAAAACAAAGCCTGCAAGTTCTCACGACTATCCTCAGACTTGGCAGAAATGAGGGCATAAGGCGTCTGAGTAGGTGTAAAATCCTCCACCAAATCGGCTTTATTGTAAAGGGTCAGGCGAGGAATATCCTCCATGTCCAAGTCTTTCATGATGGACAGGACTGTTTTTTCATGCTCCTCGTGGTAAGGATTACTGGCATCGATAACATGAACCAGAAGGTCCACATGCTTGCTTTCCTCCAAGGTTGACTTAAAACTAGATACCAACTCTGTCGGCAAATCTTGGATAAAGCCCACGGTATCTGTCAAAGTTACTTGGAGATTGCCCCCCAGATGAATACTCTTAGTCGTCGCATCCAGAGTCGCAAAGAGCTCATCAGCCTCATACTGGGTCTTGCTGGTCAAGGTGTTCATGATAGTTGACTTCCCAGCATTGGTGTAACCAATCAAACCAATCTTAAAAGTGCTCGACTCCAGACGTTTTTCTCTGACTGTCGCCCGATTTTTCTCAACCACCTTGAGCTGGCGTTCAATGTCTGTGATTTGGTTGCGAACACTACGACGGTTCAGCTCCAGCTGGCTTTCCCCAGGTCCACGGGAACCAATTCCCCCTGCCTGACGGCTGAGCATAATTCCCTGACCAACCAAGCGAGGCAAGAGATATTTGAGCTGGGCTAGGTGGACTTGGAGCTTCCCTTCATGGCTTCGAGCTCGCATGGCAAAGATATCCAGAATCAACTGCATACGGTCAATGACCTTGACACCGAGAACTTCTTCTAAATTGACATTTTGCCTTGGCGTCAGACGGTTGTTGACGATGACAGTTGTAATCTCTTCTGCATCCACCATGAGGGCTATTTCTTCCAACTTACCAGAGCCGATGAAGGTCTTGGAATCATATTTTTCACGTTTTTGTTTGTAGCTATCTACAACGACTGCTCCAGCTGTCTTGGCTAGACTGGCCAATTCTTCCATGGAGAGGTCAAAATTGTCCATGCCCTGCAATTCCACACCAATGAGCAGGACACGCTCCTCTTTTTTCTCCGTATCAATCATCTAAAAACTCCTCTATCTGGCTTAAAATGCGGTCTTGCACACCAGATTCTCCAATCTGATAAAAGATGACCTGCATGCGATTACGGAACCAGGTCAACTGACGCTTGGCAAAACGGCGGGTCGCCTGTTTGAGACTCTCGCTAGCTTCCTCCAAGGTCTGCTCTCCACGGAAATAAGGAAAAAGTTCCTTATAGCCAATACCTTTAGCAGCCTGCACATCAGGGTAATGTTCAAAGAGCCACTTGGCCTCATCCAAAAGCCCAGCCTCAAACATCAAATCCACACGGCGGTTAATGCGCTCGTAAAGTTGACTACGTTCATCATCCAAGCAGATAATCAGCGGTTCATACAAGGTCTCTTGATTTTCCAAATCCTGACCAAAATGGGCAATTTCCAAGGCACGCATAGCACGACGACGATTAAACTGGGGAATCTCAAGACCCGCTTGCTCCACCAGATGGGCTAATTCCTCATCTGTATAAGGCTCCAAACTAGCCCGATAGGCCAAAATCTCCTCATGAGGTGTCTCCCCACCTAAATGGTAACCTTCTAGCAAGCTCTGGATATACAGTCCAGTCCCACCAGCAATAATAGCTAGCTTGCCACGACTGTGAATATCCTCAATAGCCATCTTAGCTTCTGAAACAAAATCAAAAGCCGAGTAAGACTCGGTTACCTCTCTAACATCGATTAAATGATGAGGAACAGCTGCCTGCTCTTCTGGACTAGCCTTAGCCGTCCCAATATCTAAACCTCGGTAAACCTGCTGACTATCACCACTAACAACTTCGCCATTAAAACGCTTGGCCACTTCAATAGCAAGAGCTGTCTTTCCAACTGCAGTCGGTCCAACAATCACAATTATTTTTGTTTTCATCTTTTTTCCTTGAAAAATTCCCATTTTTTCGTTACTATTATTATAACACAAAAAGGTCAGTCAGAAAAATGTGACCTCTTGAGGAGGCTGGCTGATTGAGAATATAAAGGAGGAAGACTCATGGCTAAAGGATTCGCTAAAGGTCTTGTAACAGGTGTCGCAGGAACTGTCGCTGCGGTTGCAGGTGCAGTATACGCATTTAAAAAGAAAGTGATTGAACCAGAAGAGCAAAAAGCAGCTTTCATCGAAGAAAATCGTAAAAAAGCAGCTCGCCGCCGCGTATCACGTTAAGAAACAAAAGAAGTTGGGATTCATTATCTCAACTTCTTTTTTCTATTCTTTTATACTCAATGAAAATCAAAGAACAAACTAGGAAGCTAGCCGCAGGTTGCTCAAAGCACTGCTTTGAGGTTGTAGATAAAACTGACGAAGTCAGCTCAAAACACTGTTTTGAGGTTGTGGGTAGAACTGATGAAGTCAGCTCAAAACACTGTTTTGAGGTTGTGGGTAGAACTGATGAAGTCAGCTCAAAACATGGTTTTGAGGTTGTAGATGAAGCGACGCTGACGTGGTTTGAAGAGATTTTTGAAGAGTATTAAATAGCTAGATCAAACTTCAACTGCGGCTTGACAGGGTCATAATCCACCAACTCAAAATCTTCTGCTTTAATATCAAAGAAATTGATCCCATCTGGCACATTCAAAACCAAACGTGGTTGGCAGTTTGACGGCTCGCGACGAAGCAATTCCTGAGCTTGTTCAAATTGATTGTCATAGATATGGAGATTGTTGATAAAGTAGAAGAACTTCCCAACTTTCCAGCCAAAATGCTTGGCAATCATCATTTGAAGAGCCACATACTGCATAGCATTGATGTGGTGGGCTACCAGCATGTCATTCGAACGCTGAGTCAAGGTCGCATCCAGATAGATTTCCCCATCTACACGGCGGACATCAAACATGGTCTGAAAGGCACATGGGAGGAGGCCATCCGTCTCATCAAAAGCTTGGTAATCCCAAAGAGAGATAATGTTGCGGCGGTTCCAAGGGTTGGCTTCCAACTGCTTGAGAAGCTTATTGATAATGTCGTGTTTCTTAACAACGGCACCATAGCGCTCACCGATGGTTCCCGTATCTCCCACTTCCCAGTCATTCCAGTAGTGAACATTGTACTTGTCATTAAGAACGTCTAGGCTATTAGACTGGTCTTGGTAAATCCAGAGCACTTCCTTGATGGCGGATTTGATGGCAATAGGACGCAAGGTTGTGATGGGGAATTCCCCCTTAGCCAAGTCATACTCGGCAAAGGCACCAGTTACATACTTGGAGTTAGCAACAGTTCCATCCTTGTACTTGGGACGTGCCTGCTCAGAAAAGACACCGTCTTTGAGGATTCGTTCAATATTCTCTTTAAAAATCGTATCTGCTTTTGTCATTTACTCTCACCTCATTTATTGTCCTAACTAGTATAGCATAAAAAAGAAAAGAGGAACATTACTAGCTCTAGGTTAGCATTTTTCCTCTTTTATTATTTTATTGCAATACAAGTGATGCTGCTCCGATAACTCCAGCGTCATTTCCTAGGGTTGCAAGAGCTAGTTTAGTAGTTGTGCGTACTTGTGGGAAAGTATTTTCATCGTAGACTTTTTGAACACCTTGTAGAAGGAATTCTCCTGCAGCTGATACACCACCACCGATAACGATTGTTGATGGGTTTAGGATTGAGCCGATGTTGGCACAAGCGATTCCCAAATAACGTGAAAAGTTGCGGTAAACGATCAAAGCAAGATCGTCTCCTTCTTTTGCCAAATCAAAAACAGTCTTAGCGGTTACTTCTTCTCCATTATCAATCAAGCGTTTCAAGGCTGCATCGCCTTCGTATTCATCCGCATAGCGACGAGTCAAATTGACAATACCTGTTGCAGAAGCGACTGTCTCAAGGCAGCCTTTCTTACCACAAGTACATGCGATTGGTTGGTCAAAGTCAACAGTGATGTGGCCAAGCTCACCTGCTGCACCAGCAACACCGTGAAGCAATTTGCCTTCAGCGACGATACCGCCACCAACACCTGTGCCGAGTGTCATAAAGACAACATCTGGTTGATTATCACCAGCACCCATCCAACGTTCACCAAGAGCAGCTACGTTGGCATCATTATCGATGAAGAATGGAATGCCCAAGGCTTTTTCAATCTTTTCTTTAATTGGTTGAAGGGTTTTCCAGTTGAGGTTGTAGGCACCGATAACAGTCCCTTTTTCACGGTCAACCACACCAGGTGATCCCATTCCAATACCTTGGAAGTCCGCTGCTGCCAACCCAAGCAAGTCCAAACGATGTTGAATAGACTCAATCATATCATCAACGATATGACTTCCCTCATCCAAAATGTTGGTCTTGATAGACCATTTTTCTTGGATTTCTCCTGCTGTTGTCAAGATTGCAAATTTGATAGAAGTTCCACCAAGGTCAATCCCAATAATCTTTTGACTCATCATATTCTCCTTTTTCATTATGTAGTAATTGAAAATGCTTACAGTAATAGTATAACAAAAACTAATCGTTTATGCAAAGGTTTGCATTAACTTTCTGGATTTTATTCTGACTTATGGTTTCCAGAGACCCGAAGCATCTACATAGTAACGGCCACCATCAACTCTCTCATTTTTAGCCATTTTACCATCTGGTTTCAAATAGTAATTGCCTTGCCAAGCATTGCGAGCATAAGAACCATCTGATTTCAAGTAATACCAGGCTTGGTAAGAAGAGTCATAGACCCACTCACCCTGTGCCATTTTACCGTTTGATTTAAGGTAATAAGCTCCTTACCATGCATTTTTCACTGGATTTCCATTTCCATCAAAATAGTACCAAGAACCGTCCTGCTTAACCCAACCACTTGTTGTTGCTGAACTTGTGTTAGTTTGAGCCACCGTTGATTGTTTTGCTTTGAAAGCACCCTTAGGAGCATTCTTCAATTCACAAGCTATACCATCATGGTCTCGATCTAACTTGGCAGAATATCTCGGTTCTCCCTCGTGAATATCCGAGTAGCCATTAGCCCAAGCTTCCTTACAGCTAGAAAAATGAATGTTTTATTCTGCTAAAACTGGTTATGAAAACAAGGCTAAAACTGACAACGTCGCCAAACTCATTTTTAAAAATAGGCGTTTGTTCATTACTTTCTCCCATAACGATGTTATCGATTTCAATAGTATTTTATCAAACTTATTTCTGCAATTCAAGAAAACTTCTAGTTATTTCTACAAACTCTTTTGGTTGGTAACTTCTCAAAGTAACTTCCACTTGCCCAACCGAAGTGGAAATTAGTCTAAAACGGATTTTTATGGTGGAATTAAGTATGAGACGTTTGAGTTAGAAATGAGGTCCACTATGACAAAACATAAA
>NZ_WIJP01000025.1 GCF_009496155.1 Streptococcus mitis | reverse complement strand
TATCCCTAATTACCATCTCATACCCGATAACTTTTCGTCCTTTTTTTACAGTTGTTAGCTCTATGTCAGCATTGAATTTCATTTCTAATTCTTCGCATGCGACTAGGAGAGCATTTCTCTTAAATAAACCTGCCGGCCATGACTTCTCTTCACCTAAGAACCAATCCTGCCATTCCTCTAAACTCCCTTTAATGGTCGTATACTCTCGATTCCCTAAACGATAAGCTTCCCAAAGTTTCATCAAGATCAAAGAATACTTAGATTTTACATTCCCTAACTCATCCAAATGGAAAGAATAGTAGTTTCTTTTCAACTCAAAAACTAAAGGTCCTGCATCTTCGGAGAATTTAAACTCTACAAGCCCATCTTCAATAAATCTTATTCTGCTGAAAAGTTGAGTCATGATTATTGATCGTCTACCGTCAGGCAATGTTTCAGGGATATATAGAGCTGTATTCTCATTAAGTCTCGAAAAAGCTTCTGCAATTCGTCTATAATTCTGACCATTTTTGGTTAATCCGAAGTGCTTCATAATGTCAAGGCTATGAACTGTAAAGACATCACTAACTTTACTATCCTTCGTTACAGATGAAAAACAAAAGTCTAAAACCTTGTGTTCAAAAGCTTTTAAATTACCAAACGCTTTAGCTAAGTCATTCGCCTGGACGACTAAATAATTTTGACGAGAGGCTAGTTCTTCGTAGATTTTACTAGATTTTCTATTTGATACCATCTTGTTTACCTTTTACTGCGTTTCTTATTATGCTATATTCTATCAATTTTTATTTTTATAGTCAATAATAGGGTACAAAATAGTCAATAATAGGGTACAAAATAGTCAATAATAGGGTACAAAATAGTCAATAATAGGGTACAAAATAGTCAATAATAGGGTACAAAATAGTCAATTATTTATCTGCAATCCCTTGGTATTACTGAGTTTCTAAGGTAGACAAAGTAATATAAAGTAATATAAAGTAAGTCAGAAAGTAAATTAGAAAGTATCTTCTTAAGAAAAAAATCTATATTTTATTTTTTAAAAATAAAAAAATCTATTTTTCATTTCACCATTTATTGTCTAACCACTTGCAAATATAATGAACCAAAATCTCAACTTCAATAGCAATTAGAATATTAAAGATATTCTCCATTTTTATATCCTCCTTTTTGATAGATTTGCAGAGGGGCCTTCTGCATCTATGATCGTATCATGAGAAAAATGGGACTTTTTACGCTTTTCACTACAGCTTTAAATTTAAGAACCCCTCAGAGCCTCTATTTTGGTCGCTAAGGGTTCTCTTGAACATTTTTCATAGTTTTACCCAGTCAACTTATGTAAAACGCAATACGGGGCTAAAATATGCCTTTTAAAACATTTATTTTTTGTCTTTTAATTACTAGCAAAACAGCTATGATTTTTTGAGGGAATAATAAATTAGTACTACTGGGAGAATTTTGAGTTTTTTGGGTGAATACATACTTAAAAATAAGTGCAACAGAGGGCGATTTTTCTGTATTACAGCGTATTATTTAATAATACTATGTGCTATAATTGTGTTATATAGAAAAAGAGGTGGAAGTTTTGAGTGAAAAAATGACTGTCCTGAATATTAGGATGAGCACGGATGAAAAAGAAGATTTGAAGGCTAGGGCTGAAGAAAACGGAGACTCTATCAGTTCTTATGCTAGAAAAATACTCTTCCAAGAAGATAGCACAAGCTACTACGTTGATAATACAAATGTAATACAAGAAAAAGATGAGCGTATATCGGACCTAAAAAGTCAAATAGATGATTACAAGAAGCAAATTGATCAGCTGCACACGATTATTTTGGCAACTCAGAAAGATAATCAGTTGTTGATTGAACAGAAGACTAAGAGATGGTGGAAGTTCTGGAAGTGAGGATTTCGTTTTGATAAATTTAAAAGAACAAAAGAAAAATGCCCAAGCTATTCTCAATGCACGTGCGCTATATCCCGATAGCTCATTGACCGATCTCTATGATGAGTTAACCATGCCAGTCGAACTTAGACGAGCTCACCAGGCTAACGATAAAGCAGTTATGGAAGCTTATGACATGACAAAAATCGTAGACGAGAAGAAAACTTGGTTAACAGAAAGTTTTCTTTTCCGACCCTACAATATCCGTACAAGTTTTATAGGTTTCATAGAAATTTATACCTTGCTAAATTCAACAAACTGAAGCTTGTTTGTTGAATTTAGCTTTCTTGGTTTTCTTTTCTGGCAGTTCCGCATACATACCTTTCAGTAGTTCAGTAATCAAATCCATATCCTCAAATCTGTCGAATGCATACATCAATGTCTTTGAATCCTCATACGGATAACGCAATTCTGAGTCTGCAAGAAGTTTGTCCGATGTCGGCGTTCTCTTTAAAAATAGTTCATTATCGCAAATGTCACCTATCAGCTTACCGTTAAAATATATGAGGTAGCCGCCCATCATGGATCTTATGACAATATCACCTGCTGCAGAAAAAATCTCACGAACAAATTCATTAAATTCATTCACTATGATTACCTCCTTCAAAATCAAATATTCCTTTAATAAACGCCTGGGCATTTTTCTTTTGTTCTTTTAAATTTTGCAAAACGAAAACCTTACTTCCAGAACTTCCACCATCTCTTTGTCTTCTGCTCAATCAGCAACTGATTATCTTTCTGAGTTGCTAGAATAATTGTGTGTAGCTGCTCAATTTGTTTTTTGTAATCATCTATTTGACTTTTCAGGTCTGAGATCCGCTCATCTTTCTCCTGTATTACAACCGTATTATCATTGTAGTCGCCTGTATTATCAGGGTGAAAGAGCATTTTTCTAGCATAAGAGCTGATAGATTCTCCATTTTGTGTTGCTATTTCCTTTAGTTTTTCTTTCTCCTTTGTACTCATTCTAATATTGAGTACAGTCATTTTTTCAGTCAATTCTTTTACTCCCTCTATGTAATACAAGTATAACACATAGTATTATTAAATAACACACTGTAACACAGGGATAGTAGCCACTCCCAGGAATTGATAGTGATGAAGTTTTTAGAAATATATTGAGATAAAGTTCTTTGGCTATTTTATAACTCATGAATCTAGTAACTAAAGTAAGAAATATCAATTTATGTCTTGAAAAATGTTTAAACTTAGTTTATACTATTAATTAGACATGAAGGAACACGTGTCAAATAAATAAAAAATTGGAGTAATTTCGCAAGGAGAAATAGATATGATTAGCGTAGAAGTACCTAAAATAGTGGAAACACGGACGGTCCAAAAATGGGGTAACGGTCTAGGGATCCTACTGCCTAAATCAATGATAGATTCATTTGGACTTGCCAAAGGAGACATCCTTAATTTTGCTGTGGAAGGACAGCAAGTCACAATAAAGAATAATAAAGAAAATTTATTTATTCCAGAATATAAACTGGAAGATTTGTTGGCTGGTTTTGAGGAATATCAAAATCATTTTGAATGGGAAGAAATCCCTTTAGTTGGGGAAGAATTGTAAAAGAGATACAAAAATTTGTATCTCTTTTTGTATCTATTGACAAATGTTTAAACTTCGTTTATACTATTAAGTGAGCTAGAATACTAGCTATTAGATAACCGATAAGAAAGGATATAAAGCATGAAAATTTCATTTGAAAAAGGTAAACTAGGAAAACTATCACAAGGAGATTTGGTTTGGTTAGATCCTAATCCTGTACAAGGACACGAGCAGGGGAATTATCGACCATACGTAGTTATATCTCGAGAGGAAACTAACCGTTCCAACGTGGTCACATTGTTACCACTTACTAAAACTGAACGAAAGTTACCTTTTAGATATCCCGTTGAATTTTCTAAATACAGAGGTTGGGTAGTTATTGATCAGCCTAGAGCTTTTGATTTACGAGATCGATTTTATCAATTTGATGATGAAGAATTTTTATCAAAAGCAGAACTAGGGGATATCCTTGGGAGGTTCAAAGCTATCTTCTTTTAGATTAATTAGCCTAGTGAAGCTAGGTTTTTTATTTTTCAAATATTTTTCCGAGAATAGGTCATTTTGACTAAAAAATGGGTAAAATAAAAATGGAGGTAACTTTATGAAAATTATTAATAAACTTAATAAGATTTATGAATATAGAAAAACATTAGTTTCTATTACAGTAGTTTACAACTTAGTTTCTGCAGTGATTAAACTATTATTAATTCTATAGAGTGGAATAAAAAGCATTGCGTTAGTTTGTGATGCTTTTTATTTTATCATTGCACGGTTTGAAGAATGTGGAGGGCTGGGGCGCAGCAGGCTTATTCGGGGAGTCTGGGTAGCCAGCTGGAATCCCTCAAAGCTCAGCAGCTGACTCGTGTCGGACAGGAACTTACCATCCTTGAGCAGAAAATTCTTGATGCCAAGGCTGGTAAGGAAGTCCAAGGTAGTGTCGCACAAAAAGGCTCCATTATAGCCAGTGAGGACGGCGTTCTCCATCTCAATCCCGAGACAACAAGTTCTAAACTTGTCCCTGAAGGAACCCTCCTTGCTCAACTCTATCCACTCCTGATAAACGAAAAGATGGTCAAGATAACAGCTTACATTTCTTCTAAAGACATTGCCAGTCTAAAAGTAGGCGATGCTATTCGTTTTACCACATTGGATGATCTAAATAAACAACAAAAGCTGACTTCTACAATCTCTAGTATCGACACTACTGCCACCAAGACCGAGCAGGGGAACTTCTTTAAACTAGAAGCAGAGACCAAGCTATCAGATAAACAATCTCAAAACCTTCGCTATGGATTGGAGGGACGAGCTGTTATGATTACAGGCAAGAAAACATACTTCCAGTATTACGTAGACCAGTTTTTGAATAAAAAATAAATAGGATGAAGTGGAGGCTAACACCTCCACTTTTTGTACCCTTAAGTTTTGTATAGATGCCCCGATTTTTGTTTTAATCATGCAAAAAATGAGTTTATTTGGTGCTGAGACGATGATTCTGGGGGCTTTTCAGACTTTTTTGTGTATCATCTATCATCAAAAAAACCTAGAGCGCCAAGGGTTTTGATCGTTTTTAAGATGCTTTCTTTTAGAAAAGCATCTTTCCGAAAAATTGGTCTTTTTCGGAAAGTAGTCTATTTGTCAAAATATGGCAGAACTCGTGATTGTAACTCTTTTAAAAGGAGTACATACTCTTCAAGCTGGTCAGATGTGTAGTTTTTAATAACCCAATAATCACGTGAATACTTTTTGTCAGTAAAGTCATTTCTCCAAATTTCTTTTAGACCATCTGGAGCTAAATCAATTGCAGTCGCACCTTGTCCGATCTCTTCAAGTGCTTTTTCTGTTTCTTTTTTTGTCCAAGTTTTCTGAACATGATAACGCCAACTTGTCTGACTGCAATCTGCAAATATGGAGACTTTTAATTCCTCTACCTCTTTAAGTAGTTGTTCTTTTGTTGTCATAAATACGACCTATCAGGCTGTTCAGCCTGCCTTTCTTCTTTTATGCTTATATTATACGAAACCACGAATTAAAAAACTAACTATTTTTTAATTTATCCATTTAACCCAAAACGTCTTAAAACGTTGATATTAGCGAGTTTTTGTTATATCATTTTTTTACAAATAATTAGCAAACTAACTTTTTTAGGAGTTTTATATGGAAATTACTTTTAATTTAGACAAGCTACGGGGGATAGACTTCATATGACCATTAGATTGGAAAAGTCTCGAAAAACTACATAATGATGTAAACAGAGAAAATTGGGAGATGTTTTTTAGACCCTCTGAACTAGAAAAAGTATTTACAAGCACTTTAAAAATCACATCTAGAGATTTAAGAGAATTCCTTGATGATGTTTTTGGAATAAGCATGTCAGTAGATTCCACTAATAATCGTAATCAGCTGAATGCTATAATTAAAAAATATGCTCCAACAAAAAGAGGCCACCGAACTATATTAAATTACTATCAATTTCGTGATTTAATCTTATCAGATGATTTTAATAGGTTTGTACTAAGAAAACAAGATGAATCAAAATCAAATAATAAACGCTTAATGTACGAGGAACTTATGTACTTACAAGTGAATAAGTTCAAGGAATCGAACTTGTATCAAGAACAAAAAAAGAAAGATACTATATACTATGCGAGCGCATTGTCTCTTGTAGAAGGATTTGACCAAGTTCTAAAACAATACTACTCAATGTTTTTAGACCTCTGGCATATTCAACAAGTTGATTATAGATATATAGAAGCTCCAGCTGAAACAAAACAAATGTTAGATATTATATCTTATCGATTTAGACAAAAATATCCGTTAGTTTATAAGTTTGATTCCCGTGATGACGTGTACAATACAGACAAAAATCAAATTATTGAATGGTTCTTAAGAGACGTGGAAAGATGGGCAAATAATGAAATAAAATAGTCTACTTCACCAATTTTCTGCATGTTTCATGATATAATATAAACATGCAGAAAGTCACGGAAGTAGGGAAATTCTCCCAAGAAATCATTACTGAGTTTGGTCTCTCATATAATGAAAATGACCCAATTATTTTGGCGAAAAATCGTAAAAAGCATATGCTGAAACGACACGGGGACGAGTTCGCCGATTTTGAAAAAACGTACAGTCAAATTCCAGATATTTTAACAACCCCAGATTATGTAGGGTTACACCCTGACGGAAAATCCTTACAATTTGTAAAATTGCTCGAAGAGAATACTCTAGTTGCTATTCGTCTTGACCCTAAAAATGGAAATGTTCGCACCATGTACCCATTAACGGACAATAAACTCAAGAATTATCTGGACGCCAAAAGAATGCGGAAAATGTAGATTTTTTTGATAAAAAGGACGAAAAAGTTAACTTTTTTTTGTATTTTTTATATCTCTGTGATATACTTTAAGTAAGTGAGAAAAAGGAAAATAATAAGGACGGAACAGGCAGCCGTCACGCCCTCGTGGTCTTAAAGAGATGTGGGAAGGTCACCCCACTATTATTTTCTTTTAATCTTTTAATAAAAAATAACCCCTACGGCGGTAGGGGTTATTTTTTATTATGGCTTGAAGCCATAATCACTTGACTTTTATCTAATTTTATGCTAGAATATATATATCTAGTTACTCACTAGACTGTAACTAGCTCAATTTATATTGCTAGTATATCTGAAAAAAATATTAATTTACCAGGAGGTCAAATTTATGGCGGTTACGTATAGCGTTGCTCTCCCTGTCGTAGGGATTGATATTTGCTCGGCAAAAGAGGTGCTGGATGCTCACTTAGAGAAAGCTAACGAAGTAGGTTCTGTATACTTCAGCACAAGTAACAGAATGGACCCTAAAAAACTCACGAAAGTAAGTACAGTATTGCTTGTGAGTAAAGAATTTACTTATATTGCTGATTTGGTACTTTACCAATATTTTAATAAAAAATCAGCTCCTTTGGATGCTGCTGTTTATGCTCCAAGCCTGTTTGCAGACGATCAAGATTATCACTGGCTGAAACTTAAAAATATCAGGGAAATTAGCTTGGATGAATTGAATACTTTTCAAATGATAAACAAGGAAGCCCAAGAAAAATACAATGGTGTTGGGAACTATGTCGAAAATACAGGGCGCTTGCAAGTGTTCTATGCAAAAAAAATAAGCTAATTGCAACCAACAACTAGAAAAGAGCATTTCGTTTATACGAGATGCTCTTTTATCTGTAAAATTTCTAGCCTATTAAACTAGAAACTCGGCTTCTCGATGGCTCGAATCAAGTTTTCCCTATCATACTTTGATTTGCCCATGATTTTCTGTTACTCTAGTAATAGATAAAATTACAGGATGAAATTATGAAAAAATTAGACAAAAAATATAAAGAATTAGAGAGTTCTTTTGGCCCTGATGTTCAGTTATATATAGACTATTTTTTTACTACAAATAAAAGGGACTTGTACAGCTATCGCAAATTAAATAGTTTGAAAAAATTCCTCGATTTCTACGCAGGTAACCATCTTAAAAAGGCTACTAATGAATTAACCATGGACGATTTAGAGCAAACACCTGTAGAAGTTGTTGCAGATTATGTCAACTCTTTAGAGCTAAAACCAGACGGTAAAAAACGATTTATTAGTGTCTTAAACTCATTCTGGAACTACTACACTGTTGTATCATTCTCAGGTGATAGAAAAGCCCCACACTTCTACCGCAATGTTATGAACGAATGGATCAATGAGTATGGCATACTTTCTCTTTTTACATCAAAAAGAGGAGCAGGGAACACAGTACGAGTAGTTCATTATGATTTGCCACATATGCTATACTTTTTTGATGAAATTGATAAGAATGAGAAACCTACGAGTCCCTATGACTTCTTCCTTGATGAAGAAGCAGGCTCATCTAAATTGCTGAAAAATAAAGACAGAGATTTAGCAATCATCGCTTTACTTGCTGGAACTGGAGTTGATCTTGAACAATTAGCGCAAACTACTTATAGAGATATTGACTTACACAAACAGACGCTAATAGTTACATCTCCTAAAGGTGAACGAATTAAGAAACCGATTTTAAGTGAATTTATCCACTATATCTCACCGTACATCAAAGAAAGAGAGAAAATAGTATCTACTAATGCTAGTGATTCTCTATTTCTCGACTTCAAAAGAAGACCACTAACTGCTCCAAAAATATCAGGAGTAATAAGTAGGATAGAGCGCATTTTTGGAAAAGCTTTATCCGCAACCATTTTAAAACAGACTCATTCGTGCATTCTACTTGAGAAAAACAAGGATTTTTTGGATCTAATCTAAAGAGAAAAGTAAGATGCAGCCAAATTCATGCACTTTTTTCTCATGTATTCCGAACTTTTTATGTTTTGGTAGTCCTGCTACTAATTTTCTACTATTTTTAGACCCAAAACCCTACATTTCTGCTACCTTTCCCCCCTTTTCTGCTACTTTTAAAAATAAAAGCCTATACCTATACGATTTATGGACTAAAAAACCGTCCTACTATTACTATTAAAAAGAGGAAATAAAAATATTTTATGAATAAATTAGAACAGAATTATCAAGAATTGGAGAGCATTCTTTCTCCAGATATTCATTTATACCTAGATTACTTTTTCACTACGAATAAAAGGAACACCTCTAGCTACTATAAGCTAGTTGAGTTGAGAAAGTTTCTGGACTTCTATGCGACTGAATATCTAAAGAAATCTATCATCGAGATCACTATGGACGACCTAGAGCAGACACCTCTTGATGCAGTCGTTGATTATGTAGGCTCACTAAGGCTCAAACCAAATGGCAAGAAACTAGTCATTAAGATTTTGAGTGCCTTCTGGAACTACTACACCGTAGCATCTTTCACAATCGAGAAACAAGCGCCTCACTTCTATCGTAACGTGATGAACGAGTGGGAGGTTGTTTATGGTGCTGCTACTCTTTCCTCACAAGGCAAACCAAAGGAAAATACAGACTATATCGAAAGTTACAATCTTCAAGAAATCCTTGACTATCTGGATATGATAGACAATTATCTTGTAACATACCTTACCAAAACAAAAGCACGAAATTGGGAGCGAAACAAGGAACGTGATTTAGCGATTGTTGCCTTGCTTGCTGGAGCTGGAGTTGATATTGAACAACTCGCACAAGCTACGTATAGAGATATAGACCTACGAAAGAAAACTTTGACGGTTGTTAATCATAGAGGAGAGCTTGTCCAAAAATCAATCATTAAGGAATTTATCCCTTATATCGCTCCTTACGTTAAGGAACGAAAAAAATGGTATAGTGCTGATGCTACTATCGGCTCACTCTTCTTGAACTACAAGAAACAACCACTATCTTCACAAGGTATTGCATCCGTGATCCATAGAATTTCCACGGTTGCTAATAAACCTTTATCAGCTCTCATTCTAAAGCAGACACACAAGGATCTTTTGGAACTAGTCCAAAGACAAAAATAATATGTAACCACGTACTTTTTTCTCATATATGAGAGTTTTTGTAGATTTTCGTACCTTTTTCTCATGTATTACAAGATCCTCTATCCCCCTTTTGTTATTTTTAATTCAATTTTTCAATAAATAAAAAAGAGAGACTTAAATAGTACTCTCTTTTTTTACTTTGATTATCGGATATAAAGACTCATGAAAAAATCATTGTGAGGTATCTTGTAGTATTGTTTAGTAATCTCTGAAGAGAATACTAAGCCAATTCTTCCGTATTTATCCTTGTGTCTCTCGTAGAGTTTTTCAAAATAATCATGGTTGCTAACGTCGCCATAGTTCAATTTTACAAGGGGCATTTTTTCTTCATCAAAATAATCATCTATGTAATCCACGAATAAATGAAAAGGATTATCTTTATCTTCTAATCGGTAAACATTTACAACTTCATAAGGCATGATACGTTCATTCTTAATCAACTTCTCCATCAATCTTTTGTTTTCTTGGATATCATCTATCACTATATCGTGCATGATAGCCTCTGATATCTGAGATAACGCATTGACCTCTGGTAATGCAAACAAGATCAAGTTACTCTCTTGTGTTTTCTCGTAGTAAGAAAAGCCACTATCTCCAAAAGGTACGGTATATAAATTGTCAATAAAATTCATAATACGCATATGCAGGCGGTTGTCTTTTGGCTCTGAAATATTATCAAAGACAAAGAAGATTGTATCTCCTCGATAATACTTCTCTTCAAAATATCCCAATATCTTTCCGAGCAGCTTGAAGTGAGGCTCTGTATTCCTGTCATACTCAATAAAATACCTCTGACCTCGAACGAAGATCACTGCATCTGGTACAAGTGATATAAGTTTTCTATTAAACGGGAAAAAGTAAGTAATGTTCAATTCTCTAGGTGATAAATCTGTGCACTGTTCAACGATTCGTCTTCCGATTTTCAGCGCTAATCTTCTTGTATGATAATCATGTAGATGTATTTTTCTGATGCCATCTTTTCCGCCAGACATTTTGTTTATCTTGAGGCTATAATGCGAACCTTTAAATTCTGTTACCTTTGTCAATTCAATAAGGCCTGGAATCTCATGCATGATATCTAACAACCATTCAGCAAATCCTTTAGTAACATACATAAATTTAGTCTTGCCGATTCTGTAGTTATCTTCAAAATGACTCATTGGCATATTTCTATTCCCTATGAACGAATAGAGTGTTCTGTTATTTAATTCTTTACCTGTGAGAATGAAGTACTGATCCAGGACCATTTCTCTTGAAAAATACTTTAAGCGAATTAAATGATACATGAGTAAGATTGTATCTCTTGTAAAATATATCCTTTCGCTATTGGGGGTTGGTAAATAATAAGCTACCGCATCTTTTGGGATCTGCTCTATTTTTTCTTTGCTTTTTCTTTGTTTTCTTTTAGCGTTCATAAATCATTTTCTCTTCTCTATTTTTATAAAGTATCCTTCTTTCACTTTTTCATATACTTGTATTTCAGGCCAATCTTCTTTACGAAATAAATCAGCAATTCTTCTTTCCTCCTCGATAATATTCCCATTTTTGTCCTTTTTTATTTCAAGTTGATAGACTGTTTCTGATACATAAAGTGTTAATTCTTGATCGATGTTATCCACTGTGAATTGCAGGAAAATGGGATAATCATGAAAGACACTATCACTTTTTTCATAAGGTCCTAGAAGTTGTCTATATGAGACTAATCTAAGTTTAGTTTGAATACTTTCTATAAAACGTTCAAATTGATTATTAGTATTATTATCGTAAAGTTCAGTTGCATATTCTGATATAATTGCAATATCTAAATATGAGATGGTTACGCCCTCTTGTGAGTATCTATTATGTATTATCTCTAATATTCCAAAAATAATCTCTACTTCATTCTTAGATAAAGACCCTAACCAGAAATGTTCTGGAAAACCGCTATTATGATGTATAACTGCTATATACTCTTTTTGATCTTTTTTTAATTTTGACATTGATTGTACGATCCTTTTTGTTTCTTATATATATTTTATCACGCCTCATTTCACATTAAAAGCTATCATAGCCCAAATCGGACTATGATAGCCGAAAACGATTTCTTCTCAAAAATCAACTCATTTTTAGCAGCTACAGCACGTTCAATTTATAGTTCAAATTTTAGTCATATTCTAAAACATATTAAAAGTAGAGGTGACACCCTTATAAAGTCACCTTGTTTTAAAATCGACTTTACACTTACAGGGACGTGGGTTTTCGGTTCTTCTTTTGAACCACTATGTTTCTCGACCTAAAAAACCATTAACCACCTCATTCCTATTTCGTTATAAATCAAGCAATATCAAGGAGTTACAACAACATTTTTTGCCTAAGATGTTTCTCAACCTAGAAAATAATTAACCACCTCAGTGAAATATTGCTATAAAGCTAGTAGCACCAATGAGTTAATAAACTCTTTTTTAATCTCTATCTTTCTCAAAGAAAAAGGGCTGCATACGCAAGCCCCAACTCTTAATATAGGTTCAAAAATTAGCTACTTTTACAAAAAATCGTAGATATCTGTCTGATGTGACCTTTTCTCTGCCTCTACGATTATATCTGCAGTGGTTGGCTTCCGTCTATCCCTAATTACCATCTCATACCCGATAACTTTTCGTCCTTTTTTTACAGTTGTTAGCTCTATGTCAGCATTGAATTTCATTTCTAATTCTTCGCATGCGACTAGGAGAGCATTTCTCTTAAATAA
>NZ_WIJP01000024.1 GCF_009496155.1 Streptococcus mitis | reverse complement strand
ATGCCGACTGACTTGCGCTCGTGCTGGCTGATTGACTTGCACTTGTTGAGGCTGATTCAGATGCGCTTGTGCTGGCTGACGCTGAGGCACTTGTTGATGCTGACTCAGATGCACTTGTGCTGGCTGATTGGCTGGCACTGGTCGATGCGGACTTAGACGCGCTCGTGCTGGCTGATTGGCTTGCACTTGTTGATGCTGACTTAGACGCGCTCGTGCTGGCTGATTGGCTTGCGCTGGTCGATGCGGACTTAGACGCGCTCGTGCTGGCTGATTGACTTGCGCTGGTCGATGCGGACTTAGACGCGCTCGTTGAAGCACTTTGGCTGGCACTGGTTGACGCTGATACTGACGCACTTGTGCTTGCTGACACTGATGCACGGTAATCTGAGTCAGATATATTTGGCGTTACCGTATTTACCGTTCCATCTTTATAAGTAATGGTTACCGTTCCATTCTCTGCAATAGAATAACTTCTGATACGGTTTGCAGTCTCTGGATTCGCTGTTTTCACAGCATCTAAGATTTCATCTTTCTCACGCTGACTCAGAGCGTTTGGATGTTTAACTTGGAAGACTACTGACGGCTTCTTACCAGGGAATTTCTCATTCAACTTCCCTTGGGCGACAACTGCTGCTGGAGTACGTGCTTCATTATTAGACAAGTCTACAGCTTTTACCCCAAGTGTCCATCTATTCCCATCTGCATATGACTGATTAGGATTATAAGTCGCTGTATACTCTAAAGTAGCAGGAGCATTCGTTGGTTTATTCTTGAATCCTGGTGCACTATCATTCGAAGAATAGTCACCTGAGAATATTCTATCTTTATCTGATGTACCATCGTAAAGTTTCAAATCTCTAAGTTTACCACTATTATCTGAACCTTTTAAGACAACCTTAACTTCATCTCCTGCAAAAATCTCGTATCCATTCGTACCAGGACGGACATTATTTTTCGGAGAAAGCTTTTCCCACTTACCATTATTCTTGACATAGATTTCAAATTCAGGGTTTGGAGATACATTTTCTTTAGTAATTGTATTAGAAGATGTGTCAGATTGAAGAGTTACATTGCTACCATTTGGATCCCTAACAACCATTTCTTGTTTAACCGTTACATTTCCTGTAGGCAACAAACCATTATTGGTATCAGTAACCCGTTTCAACTCAGACGGTTCAAACGTCACACTTGTTCCAGTAGATTTTTTAGGGAAGGTTTGAGTCCCAATCGTTAAAGTAACTGTTGCTCCTGGTATTACATCTGTCACTGTAATACTACGATTTGGCAGACCTCCTTGTAGCTTCACTTGACTATCTGCGATTCGTGGTGGGTTCGGTCTAACTTTGATAGTTACAGGAACATTTGTACTGTTGCCTGCTTTATCTGCAGAACCTTGTGGTAAAGTAACTTTAACTTCTTTCTTATAGATACCTGGAGCTGAAGCATCAGGTCTGGATACCCACTCATAAGTTGTCCCATTTGGAATCACAACTCTAGAATCAGAATTTTTAAGTGCATTACCAGGATTGGCAATAATATCATTTAGTGGAGTTGTATTTCCAACTGTTGTAACATACTCTTGTTTAGCCACTGGATCCACTACTGTATAAGTAAAGCTTGTCTCACTTGTCAAAGCACGATCTTGTGCAGACGGAGTTCCAAAGCGCCCTGTTGGATAAGTTGCTTTTACAGTATAGGTTGTACGGTGTGTCGTAGCTTCAGAATCAGTTGTATGCCAGACAGTACTAAATTTAGGTGACCCAGTTCGATTATTTAGTGGTGCACTTGCATTGTTATTCAGACGATACTCATAAGCAAATGTTGTTCCTGAAGGAAGAGATGGATTATTGATATAAAGATATGAATCTCCACCTATATTATTAGCATAGCTACCGCCAACAGTTCTATCACCTGAAGCTGCTTTAAAGGCATAAAATTGACCAGTAACTCTATTATTGGTTTTAGTCTCAATCTTTTGGTAAACTCTGTAATTGTATGTTAAATCCGTAGTAGTGTTATCTGGGTGAGTTACCGTTAAGATTGCAGTTCTAGGGTTCTCTCTGTCCCCCATCGCTGTCATTGTAGGAGCTTGCCCTTGTTTCCATGCAAATCTTGTCCCACTAGGGAAGTCAGAAGCTCCGCCAACTGGACGCACAAGACTTCTTGGATTTATATTAGACAGCGACTCATTACTTACTGCATAAAATGTGTCAGTCGCTTTCTCCACACCATACTGAACATTGTTTGTCACTGTATCCGATGTTCTATCACGATAGGTAATAGTGACATCTCCATTACTAGCTACACTGATTGAACCCTCTTCAGCTCCTTTTTTATAGTCAGTTGAGCCTACACCTGATCCTGTACCTGAAAGAAGACTAGCATTGGCCGCCTTAAAGTTAGCCAAGACTTGTTCTCTTTCCTTTTGACTTAGATTTGCTTTGTCATTAACTACGACTTTAGTACCTTTCGCAGGATCTTGTCGCTCATTAAATCCTTTGACATGGAAATTGGTACGGGCTGTAGCAGTCTGACCATCAATATCTCTAACTGTATATTCAAGAACATAAGTACCTGGTTTATACGGTTCCCAAGCAGTACCTTTACGACCAACTGTCCCTGTTATATCAATATTGCGGGAGGTTTGATATCCTGTTCGCCTTCCTTGATAATCATAGGTCCACAAATCCCCTAGTCCTCTTCTAATAGTAGCAGGATAGTTTGGGGAAGTTACACCTGTAATCTCCTTATTAGATCCAGAAGCAGTGATTGTATCCATCCCTCTATCATCACGTAATCGTATCTGAAAATTAGTGACTGCATCATCATTATAAAAAGTGACATCAGATGGCATCGTAATCGTAGGCGGATTAGAGGCTGCACGGCTCTGACCTGCTGCACGATTAGGAACTGCTATACTTCTACTCATACGTGGTGGATGCGACACTCTAGTAGCTACTTCATGATGCATAGAAGAAGTATAGTTCCCAGAAGTATCCGCACTTGTAAATGGCTGGCTACTTGTACCAACTCTTGCATCCAATGTTGCAGTTCGCGACTGATTATTTACAGTGGCATAAACTTCAAGCGTTGCTTCTAGGTTTCTTTGTTTATCATGGCGTATATCATAAACATACTCATTTCCTGAACCACCACGTTTCTCCATTTCTTGTCCATTAAAGGTCACACGAGTAATCGTCGTATTAGGATCCACATCCGCAATCAGCCCTACATGATGCAAGGCATTGTTCGCGTGCATATTGATACGCCAAACAACTTCATTACTATTTCTATCATATCTACCAGACTCAATTGAAGCTGTCGTTCCATGACTAGAAAATGATGCCCTAGGAGACGCTCCTCTCTCTAACGCTTGTCCGTTACGACTATCACGTTGACCTGAATGTGCACCTAAAACAGCATTGACAATAGAATTACGAGCTAGAGTCGCTTTTTGTACTACTGATGTCAAATCACTAGTTGGATCTGCCAAGGCTTTTTCAATCTCCGTAACAGCAACATTCACTTTGGTAATAGCAGAGTCCACATTCGGCAATCCTACAGCTTTTGCTAGGTACTCACCCATTTCAGCTGAAAGTTTGGTTAACTTCTTACGATTTTCATCTTGTTGTTTAGCTGAAACTTCCGTTGTTGCTATGGCACCAGCAGTCACTCCTACTAAACTCGTTGTGTCAGAAGTTGCTTTAGCAACATTCACACCAGCCTTTCCATCAATCTCAGTAGCCTTCAGTACAGCAGAATCAATTTTAAGATTAGTTGATTCTTTTGAAGGTGAGGAAGACTGTTCAGTTGTTGCTACAGATGTGCTCTGTTCAACTGATAAACTTGACGCTACAGAAAAACTTTCTGACTCACTTTTTGATTGACTAGTACTAGTAGAAGCACTGACCGACTCACTAGTTGAAATACTTGCAGAAAGACTAGCTGATGTACTAGCTGAAACACTTGCTGAGGTGCTATTAGACACCGACACCGACTTTGAAGCGCTTTCACTCAAAGAACTAGAACTCTCTGAATTGCTTGCATTTGTCGTACCTAAAACTACCGTATCGTTTGCTACTAAAACATCCGATTTATCTAGTATTTTTTCCAAAGCTACTGCTTCATTTGCAAACACTTTGGTTTGCGTAGCAACAGCACCACCTAAAACGGCTCCTGTGGTCACGACCCCTCGGATAATATCTAACCCTGTAATTGAATGGTTAACTTTATCTTCTACCACCTCAGTCATAACTTGAGTCGTATCAACACCACCCCTCATAACTTTAAACAAGCCAAAAAGAGAGGTTGAAGCTCTCAACCAATGCTTACCTGATTTAATTAACTTATAGCGTGTCACACGGTCTGTTTCTCTGAACCGACCATTCTGACGTCTAAAAAACATTTTCTACTCCTTTTCCAGATAAAAGTGTAAACTCTTGCCAAGTTTAATCATACTTGTTTAGTATACTTTAATTCTGAACTAAGGTCAATATGATATGTACATCAATTACCAGTCCGAAATGAATAAACAAACATCTATTTTAATACATATATATTAAGTTGATCTGCTAACTTATACTCCTAATTCTATTTCCAGAAATAAAACTCCTTACTTATTTTTAATTTTTTTACAAATATATTCAATTCAACTGAAATTTTAAAATTTTTAATTATCTAATTAATAAGAAGTCTCCTACGACATATCCAATCAAACAACACATTTTTTTCTAAGTAGAAGATAGAGTTTAATAATTCTACTTGTATAGAAACCAACAATAATAGTCTTCAAAAACTCAAAACGCAACAGTAGTTATCCTCGCTTTATGCTAAATCTATCTGCGAACTTGTCATTAACTTCAATATCAAATCAATATCTTGAGCTATCTATGACTAAATTTCTAGTTTACTCTTTGATTTTCCCAAGCAAAATCAGACTATTAGTCACCTTAACTTTCTGAGACTTACAATGAAAAAGCCCACAGACAATAGCATTCGTAAAACTTTACTAGTGGTGCAGCTATAGGCTGAACAAAACTTAATTACAGAATAACGAAGTAAAATAAAACGCATAATATCAAGGTTGTTTTGAAAATTCCACGAGGTCAACTATAGTCAGAAAGCTGAACAACAAGCCAAAACGCCAAAAAAAGGCGGCAAAAAGCAAGCACCTGCAAACAACGTGCCGAAATGGTCAAATCCTGATTATGTCAACGAATTAGACCCAAAAATCGTCGATATGCTAGTAGAATTTCACAAGTCACAAGGCACTTTGGAAACTCCCAAGGCGCAAGCAGAAATCGCCCAAAAACGTGAAGAAATCGAGCAAAGGAGAACTGAGCTTGAGGATAAAAAACAAGAGCTTTTGAACCGCTTGAACAAATAGAGTTTCGCAAGTATTATGCTTACAAATTACTTGAGCAATTAACTAAAATATAGACCCTGCATTTATATCTAGGCAGGGTTTATATTTTAGAAATTAACGTAGCTTGTTTCGGTTTTTACATACCCAGTATAGTCTGAATTTCTATAGTATTCAGTGATAAACTTCCATTTTCTTTGAGAAAGATGGATATAAGTACTTGTTATGTAGTATGGATATGGGCTTTGTGAATCCAAATAAGACTGATAAGCTTGTATACCAAAATATGCTCCACCAATTATTTTACCCCATGGCCCCCCCTAATACAGAAGCTATTTTACCAATCGCATAACTTATTCCAGAACCAATCATGAAGTTAGCGAATGTGTTAGCTTGTTTATTCCCATGTACTGTGTTGACGTAATTCCAAACATTAGGATCGTATGATCTAAAAGATATATTTAGGTCGATTTCATTCTTTTGATAAGCCATATAAAATGCCCCATTGATATAGACGCCGTCAGCACGTCGTTCAATAGTGTCTACACTTCCATCTGGATTGACCACCTCAAGAACTTCATCGCTTAAAATATTTACTTGCGTATCTCCGAACCGCACTGATGAGCCATTCTCAAACTGAGCCTCACCAGATACAACTTTAGAGTTTGCCGATAAGCTATCATCAGCAAAAACAACAAGCGACGGGGAAATGCTAGACATACAGAAAACAGACATAACTAGCAAACACATGCATTTAAACATCTTAGACATAACGGAAACTCCTTTGTATTTTTGATTTTTTTCAACTTTTGTTATACAATAAAACCAAATAAAAAGAAAGCGGTAACAATATGCTTAAGGCGAAAATTTTTTATATATTTTTATATTTGATCGTTATCGAAACTACAGGCTTGTTGTTGTTGAAAAACGGTCTTGAAAGAGGTTATTTAGATACAGGAGCTATCATCCTCGCAGTTTTTTCATTTGCTTTTTACAACCTATGTTCATTCGCTTGGGTCTGCTCTACAATAAAAAACAATAAAAAATAAATAGACGTATTTTCAAAAAAAGATTGCATATTTATCTAAGTAAAACGACGATTTAAATCGTCGTTTTTTTGTATAACTCCCCCTGAAATTTATTTTAATTATGCAAATTTCACGTATTTTTGGTGCTGAGACAACGATTCTGAGAGCTTTTCAGACTTTTTTGCGGCCTGTCTCATATCATTAGAAAAGCTTAGAGCACCAAAGGATTTGATACCTGATACTATACGCTTTTTTGATTTCAAAAACTTTTTTCTCAAGCTCGTTAGTTACTTAGATTGTTACACAATCAAATAAATTTACTGAACTACGACACGGAGTTTAGCAAATCAATTCCATTTGTAAAACTCAGTTAGTGAGGCAGTTAGGTCGCTAGGCCACTTCCTTTCTGTTACGACGTAAAAATCCACGAATCGATAATATTCGTGGATTTTTCCTAGTGAAGCGTTTAGGTAAGGCTATTTTTTACACTACGACACGGAGTTTGGCAAATCGATTCTATTTGCCAAACGTAGTTAGTAAGGCAGTTAGCTAGACCACTCACTACCAATTACGACGGAAAGTTTTACGAATCGATATTATTCGTGAAACTTTACTAGTGGAGCGCCTAGCCAAGTTCCATAGAAACTTGGCGTTAGTTACTTATGTTATTACACAATCAAATAAATTTACTGAACTACGACACGAAGTTTGGCAAATCAATTCCATTTGTAAAACTCAGTTAGTGAGGCAGTTAGGTCGCTAGACTACTTCCTTTCTGTTACGATGGAAAAATCCACGAATCGATAATATTCGTGGATTTTTCCTAGTGAAGCGTTTAGGTAAGCCGATTGTTACACTACGACACGGAGTTTGGCAAATCGATTCTATTTGCCAAACGTAGTTAGTAAGGCAGTTAGCTAGTTCGCCAAATAGCGACTAGCGTCCAACAATTAGGAACTTTAGTTCCAATTGTTGGTACTGAGTTACATTTTCTCTTCCAACTCTACGTCTGGATACTTATCTGCAAACCAACGGAGGGCAAAGTCATTTTCAAAGAGGAAGACTGGCTGGTCAAAACGGTCTTTTGCTAAGATATTGCGGCTTGACGACATCCGTTCATCCAAGTCCTCAGGCTTGATCCAACGAACAGTCTTTTTACCCATCGGGCTCATAACAACTTCTGCGTTGTACTCGCCCTCCATACGGTGCTTGAAGACTTCAAACTGGAGTTGTCCCACAGCTCCCAGCATGTACTCGCCTGTTTGGTAATTCTTATAAAGCTGAATAGCACCCTCTTGCACCAATTGCTCAATCCCCTTGTGGAAGGATTTTTGCTTCATGACATTCTTAGCGGAAACTTTCATGAAAATTTCAGGGGTAAAGGTTGGCAGTGGTTCAAATTCAAACTTGTTTTTCCCAACCGTCAAAGTGTCACCAACCTGATAAGTGCCTGTATCGTAAACACCGATAATATCACCTGCCACGGCATTGGTCACATTCTCACGACTCTCCGCCATAAACTGAGTAACATTAGATAGTTTAGCACCCTTACCAGTGCGAGGCAAGTTGACACTCATGCCACGCTCAAATTCACCCGATACGATACGGACAAAGGCGATACGGTCACGGTGACGAGGGTCCATGTTAGCTTGGATTTTAAAGACAAATCCTGAAAAATCCTTGTCGTAAGGATCCACAATTTCACCGTCTGTTTTCTTGTGTCCATGTGGTTCTGGAGCAAACTTGAGGAAGGTTTCAAGGAAGGTCTGCACACCAAAGTTTGTGAGGGCCGAACCAAAGAAGACAGGTGTCAATTCTCCAGCAAGAATAGCTTCCTCTGAAAACTCATTTCCAGCTTCATTTAAAAGTTCAATATCATCCTTGACTTGTTCGTAGAAAGGATTGCTACCAAAAAGCTTGTCCCCATCTTCTAGACTAGCAAAGCGCTCATCCCCTTTATAGAGCTCCAAGCGTTGGTTATAGAGGTCATAGAGCCCTTCAAAAGCTTTCCCCATCCCGATTGGCCAATTCATCGGGTAGCTAGCAATGCCCAAGACTTCTTCTAACTCTTGCAAGAGGTCTAGTGGCTCACGACCGTCACGGTCTAGCTTGTTCATAAAGGTAAAGACTGGAATGCCACGATGTTTCACAACCTCAAATAATTTCTTAGTCTGAGCCTCGATACCCTTGGCAGAGTCCACGACCATGACCGCAGCATCCACCGCCATCAAGGTACGATAGGTATCTTCTGAGAAGTCCTCGTGCCCTGGCGTATCGAGGATATTGACGCGCTTGCCATCGTAGTCAAACTGCATAACAGATGATGTCACCGAAATCCCACGTTGCTTCTCGATATCCATCCAGTCAGACTTGGCAAAAGTTCCTGTTTTCTTTCCTTTTACCGTACCAGCCTCACGAATCTCACCCCCAAAGTAGAGCAACTGCTCAGTAATGGTTGTTTTCCCCGCGTCAGGGTGGGAGATGATGGCAAAGGTACGACGTTTCTTAATTTCTTCTTGAATATTCATAAGTTCTCTTTCTTTGATTCTCTATTTTTCTTGTTTCAATAACTAAGAATGATTTTTACATTGGATTTTACCATTCCTTTCAACACTCCATTATATCGGATTTTAGCATTTTTTTCAATTTCTATTTTCTGTTAGACACTGCTAAAGTAGAACAATTCCCCTTGCAATTTTTAAAATAAATACTACAATGAATATAGAAAAAGGTGTTGCGTCAACAACACCCTACAAAGCCGTTTAAGACGGTGACTGTAGTTACATAACTAAAAAATAGTTCGTTAACTCGTCAAAGTTAGGACGGGTATTTTTTGTTTCTTTTAAAAACCTCTTTCTCGACTCGCCAGATGTCTTTTTTCAGCTTTCCCTCCCTTATTTATAGGAAAATATGGTAAAATAGAACAGACTAAAAATCATCATTTCACGAAAGGATGCAAGATGAAAATTACGCAAGAAGAGGTAACACACGTTGCCAATCTTTCAAAATTAAGATTCTCTGAAGAAGAAACTGCTGCCTTTGCGACCACCTTGTCTAAGATTGTTGACATGGTTGAGTTGCTGGGCGAAGTTGACACAACTGGTGTCGCACCTACTACAACTATGGCTGACCGCAAGACTGTACTCCGCCCTGATGTGGCCGAAGAAGGAACAGACCGTGATCGCTTGTTTAAAAACGTACCTGAAAAAGACAACTACTATATCAAGGTACCAGCTATCCTAGACGATGGAGGAGATGCCTAATGACTTTTAACAATAAAACCATTGAAGACTTGCACACTCTCCTTGTTTCTAAGGAAATTTCTGCAACTGAATTGACCCAAGCAACGCTTGAAGATATCAAGTCTCGCGAGACAGCTATTAACGCTTTTGTTACCATCGCCGAGGAGCAGGCTCTTGCTCAAGCTAAAGCCATTGATGAAGCTGGAATTGACGCTGATAACGTCCTTTCAGGAATTCCACTTGCTGTCAAAGATAATATCTCTACAGACGGTATTCTCACAACTGCTGCTTCAAAAATGCTCTACAACTATGAGCCAATCTTTGACGCGACAACCGTTTCCAACGCAAAGTCTAAAGGTATGATTGTCGTTGGGAAAACCAACATGGACGAATTTGCCATGGGTGGTTCAGGTGAAACTTCACACTACGGTGCCACTAAAAATGCTTGGGACCACAGCAAGGTTCCTGGTGGATCATCAAGTGGTTCGGCCGCAGCTGTAGCCTCAGGACAAGTCCGCTTATCACTTGGTTCTGATACTGGTGGTTCTATCCGCCAACCAGCTGCCTTTAACGGGATCGTTGGTCTCAAACCAACCTACGGAACAGTTTCTCGTTTCGGTCTCATTGCCTTTGGTAGCTCGCTAGACCAGATCGGACCTTTTGCTCCGACTGTTAAGGAAAATGCCCTCTTGCTCAACGCTATTGCCAGCGAAGATGCCAAAGACTCTACTTCGGCCCCTGTCCGCATTGCCGACTTTACTTCAAAAATTGGTCAAGACATCAAGGGCATGAAAATTGCTTTACCTAAAGAATATCTTGGCGAAGGGATTGACCCAGAGGTTAAGGAAACAATCTTGAACGCGGCCAAACACTTTGAAAAACTTGGTGCTATTGTTGAAGAAGTCAGCCTGCCTCACTCTAAATACGGTGTTGCCGTCTACTACATTATCGCGTCATCAGAAGCATCATCAAACTTGCAACGTTTTGACGGTATCCGTTACGGCTACCGCGCAGAGGATGCGACTAATCTTGATGAAATCTATGTAAACAGCCGTAGCCAAGGTTTCGGTGAAGAAGTGAAACGCCGTATCATGCTAGGTACTTTCAGCCTTTCATCCGGTTACTACGATGCCTACTACAAGAAGGCTGGTCAGGTCCGTACCCTCATCATCCAAGATTTCGAAAAAGTCTTTGCGGATTATGACCTGATTTTGGGGCCAACTGCACCAAGTGTTGCCTATGACTTGGATTCTCTCAACCATGATCCAGTTGCCATGTACTTGGCTGACCTTTTAACCATTCCAGTCAACTTGGCTGGTCTCCCAGGAATTTCGATTCCTGCTGGCTTCTCTCAAGGTCTACCTGTTGGTCTCCAATTGATTGGTCCTAAGTACTCTGAGGAAACCATTTACCAAGCTGCTGCTGTTTTTGAAGCAACAACAGACTACCACAAACAACAACCCGTGATTTTTGGAGGTGACAACTAATGAACTTTGAAACAGTCATTGGACTTGAAGTCCACGTAGAGCTCAACACCAATTCAAAAATCTTCTCACCTACTTCTGCCCACTTTGGAAATGACCAAAATGCCAACACTAACGTCATTGACTGGTCTTTCCCAGGCGTACTGCCAGTTCTAAATAAAGGGGTAGTTGATGCTGGTATCAAGGCTGCTCTTGCCCTCAATATGGACATCCACAAAAAGATGCACTTTGACCGCAAGAACTACTTCTATCCTGATAATCCCAAAGCCTACCAAATTTCTCAGTTTGATGAGCCAATCGGTTATAACGGCTGGATTGAAGTCGAGCTAGAAGACGGTACGATCAAGAAAATCGGTATCGAACGCGCCCACTTGGAAGAAGATGCAGGTAAAAATACCCATGGTACAGATGGTTACTCTTACGTTGACCTCAACCGTCAAGGTGTGCCTTTGATTGAGATTGTATCTGAAGCCGACATGCGTTCGCCAGAAGAAGCCTACGCTTATCTGACAGCCCTCAAGGAAGTTATCCAGTACGCAGGTATTTCTGACGTTAAGATGGAAGAAGGTTCGATGCGTGTGGATGCCAATATCTCCCTTCGCCCTTATGGTCAAGAGAAATTCGGTACCAAGACTGAATTGAAGAACCTCAACTCCTTCTCAAATGTTCGCAAGGGGCTTGAATACGAAGTCCAACGTCAAGCTGAAATCCTTCGCTCAGGGGGTCAAATCCGTCAAGAAACACGCCGTTACGATGAAGCTAACAAAGCAACCATCCTCATGCGTGTCAAGGAAGGGGCTGCAGACTACCGCTACTTCCCAGAACCAGACCTACCTCTCTTTGAAATCTCAGACGAGTGGATTGAGGAAATGCGTACTGAATTACCAGAGTTTCCAAAAGAACGCCGTGCACGTTATGTATCTGACCTTGGCTTGTCAGACTACGATGCTAGCCAGTTGACTGCTAATAAAGTCACTTCTGACTTCTTTGAAAAAGCTGTTGCCCTCGGTGGTGATGCCAAACAAGTTTCTAACTGGCTCCAAGGTGAGGTTGCTCAGTTCTTAAATGCCGAAGGTAAGACACTGGAACAAATCGAATTGACACCAGAAAACTTGGTTGAAATGATTGCCATCATCGAAGACGGTACTATTTCATCTAAGATTGCCAAGAAAGTCTTTGTCCACCTGGCTAAAAATGGCGGTGGCGCGCGTGAATATGTGGAAAAAGCAGGTATGATCCAAATCTCAGATCCAGCTGTCTTGATTCCAATCATCCACCAAGTCTTTGCCGATAACGAAGCCGCTGTCGCCGACTTCAAGTCAGGTAAACGTAACGCTGATAAGGCCTTTACAGGATTTCTTATGAAAGCAACCAAAGGCCAAGCCAACCCACAAGTTGCCCTTAAACTGCTTGCACAAGAATTGGCGAAGTTGAAAGAAGATTAATATATAAAAAACCAGCCCTGAGGTCAATGTCATTAAGTTAAGAAATTCAAATACAATTCTGTATTTGGGTTTCTTTTTTATGTGATAAACTATAATTAAGGAGGTATTTCCCATGATAAAACAGATAAAAGCCCACTTGGATAAGAGTATTCAGAGTATCATTGGTCAAAAAGTTGTGTTCGTCAAACAAGATGAACAGGCCTTTACTCGTAAAAGAAGTTTATCACTAGAAACTATGATTCGTACAATTCTGGGAATGGGAGGGAAATCCTTGTCAAAAGAATTACTAGATGCCAGACTGACAGTTTCAAATTCAGCCTTTGTTCAAAGACGCTATCAGATAAAACCTGAGGCTTTCTATGCCCTATTTAAAGAATTTACAGCCCCTATTCCACTTAATACTGATTTTCCAATATTCGCTGCTGATGGGAGTGATATCTGTATTCCTCGAAATCCCATGGATACAGAAACCTCTATCCAAACAAAAAAGGATGTTAAATAGAGCCCACTGAAAAAGTAAGCCTCTTACTTTTAAAGAAATGAAAACCGAGAAATCACTCATCAATTTGAGCGAATTCCTCGGTTATTTTGTATTTATTAAGGTCATAATTCGTTTCATATTGACCAC
>NZ_WIJP01000023.1 GCF_009496155.1 Streptococcus mitis | reverse complement strand
GCGATGAAATCAAGCATTAGTAAAACCAGTGGAACTTACCCTGAAACGGATTTCCACTGGTTTTTACGATTTTTATCAGACTAACTTCCACTTCTACTAGCGGTGGAACTTAGTTTGGGAATTTACCTTCTTTTGACTCTTTTATATCTAATAAACTTTCTCCAAAAATGAGCAGACCTTCTAAAATTTCATAGTCCTTCTTGTTTCGGACATCAAATACAACTTCCATTAGTCCCTTATTCTCAGCTATGGCTGCTTTTAAATTCGTTGCGGATAAAGCTTTAAAATAATCTTGAGCCAAGAACAGTCGCTGAGTAATGTTTTCAAATTGAACTGTAATCTTATTATCTTTTCTTTCCACACGTTGAACAAAGACCTTGTCCAAGTATGATTTGACCAAACCAATCTCTAAAAGATAAGCAACTACATCTGGGTACTCTCCAAAACGGTCCATCAACTCCTCTTGTAACTCTTCATAATTGACACGGTTGTCAATTTGACGAATTTTCTTGTAAATTTCAATCTTATGTCGTTGATTAGAAATATAAGTATCAGGAAGATAGGCATCAATTTGCAAAATCAACTCAGCATTCCCTTTGGTTCTTGTGTTAGTGTTAGCATTACCATTTCGTTTAGCAATAGCTTCCTCTAGTAACTGCGAATACAATTCAAAACCAACAGAATCAATGAAACCAGACTGAGACTTGCCTAAAAGATTTCCTGCTCCACGAATCGAAAGATCTCGCATTGCAATCTTAAATCCAGAGCCCAATTCTGTAAATCCTTTGATCGCTTCTAATCTCTTTTCAGATACTTCACTGATTGATTTTTCTGGACGATACATGAGATAAGCATAAGCAATGCGGTTGCTACGACCAACTCTTCCTCTTAATTGATACAAGGTTGACAAGCCCATATGGTCCGCATTTTCAATAAATAAAGTATTGGCATTTGGAATGTCCACCCCTGTCTCAATAATGGTAGTTGTCACCAAAATATCATACTGACCTTCAATGAAATCCAGTAGAGTATTTTCTAACTTAATTTCACTCATTTGCCCATGAACATAACCAATCGAAGCCTCTGGAATCAACTCCTGTAATTCTGAAACCTTCTGATCAATTGTGTCAACTTTGTTGTAAAGATAATAAACTTGACCTCCACGCTCCATTTCACGTAAGACCGCATCACGAATGACACTATCATTCTTTTCCAAAACATAGGTCTGAACAGGATAGCGATTAGTCGGCGGAGTTTCAATAACAGACAAATCTCTGATTCCCAGCATAGACATGTGAAGGGTACGAGGAATTGGAGTTGCTGTCAAGGTCAGGACATCTACTTGTGTTTTCAGTTCTTTCAAGGTTTCCTTATGCTTGACACCAAATCGCTGTTCCTCATCTATAATCATCAAGCCCAAATCAGCAAACACAACATCTTTAGACAAAACACGATGGGTTCCAATCAAAATATCAACTTGACCGTTTTTCAATTTTTCAAGTGTTTCAGTCTGCTCTTTTTTACTTCTAAAACGACTTAACACATCAATATTAACTGCAAAATTTTGGAATCGTTCCTTAAAATTCGTATAGTGCTGTTGCGCTAAAACCGTCGTCGGAACTAAGACAACAACCTGTTTGTGATCATTGACTGCCTTAAAGGCTGCACGCATAGCAACTTCAGTCTTTCCAAAACCAACATCCCCAACTAAAAGCCGATCCATTGGTTGAGAAGCCTGCATATCTCTCTTGATTTCCTCAACACTACGAAGTTGATCATCCGTTTCAATATAAGGGAAGGCATCATCAAAAGCATGTTGAGCATCATCATCAGCTGAGAAAGCAAAACCCTTCAACTGGCTGCGTTCAGAATAAAGTTTGATTAAATCGTCAGCTATATCCTCTACCTGGTTCTTAACTTTTTGCTTGGCCTTTTTAAAATGACCGTCATTTAATTTATTGAGTTTGGGCGCTTTACCATCACTTGAAACATATTTAGATAGTAGATGAATCTGTTCCACTGGGATGGAGATTTGATCACCATTTTGATACTGGACACTGACATAATCGCGGTGGATTCCTTTTATTTCAATTGTTTCAATTCCTAGATATTGACCAATTCCATGAATATGGTGAACAACGTAATCTCCTTTTTCAAGTTCATTGTAATCTTTTAATCTCTCTGCGTTTGAAACATGTTGTCTTCGAAAACGACGTTTCAATTTCTTTTGAAAAATCTCATGTTCAGTAATCAATAAAATCTTTTCATCTACAAAATGAAAACCATGTCTGAGATTACCCTCAATTAAGTTTACAGATTCTTTACAGATATTTGACTTATCTCTAGAATCCAATTTAATCTGGTATTCCTCTAACACATCCTCCAATGTTTTACTTCCCATTGAATTGCTAGACTGCAGAATAATGGTGTAATCCATTTTTTTATATCGTTCAATTTCTTCTTTTAGAAAAGAAAATTGATTGAAAAACTCCTGCATAGGATATTGATTAAATTGATAAATTTGATCAAACTTGAGATTTCCTAACCCCTTTTGCAGATTAGAGAAAAAGGTAACTGGACTCTGTTTTTTATAGATCTGCTCTGTATCTGCAAAATACTGCATTTCAGAAACTGCTTTACCATTCTGTAATTCTTCTGTAAAGTATTGCGCTAATTCTCTTTCAAATATTTCATACTGATTCATCAATTTTTGATAATCATCAAAGAATATTGGGGTATCTTTTTCAATATAGTCAAACACAGTCCATGTCTTGTCATAACACAAAGATAAAAACTTCCTAGAATCTAAATGCATTTGTTTTTGGTGAAAACTTGAAAGAATTTCTTCTAAGTATGATTTTAAAATAGGTGATAAAGTTTTTGAAATTTGTTTTTCTAAAGTTGACTGTCCTCGTTGATAATCCTTTTCTCTAAAAAGTATGTCGCTAGCTGGAAAGATGGTGAGTTCTGTCTGATTTTCTTTCGATAATTGTGTTTCGACTTCAAAAGTACGAATTCCATCAATTTCATCACCAAAAAACTCAATTCGGTAAGGTTCTAACTGGGATATTTCAAAAATATCTAAAATATCTCCTCGCAGACTAAATTCGCCTTGAGTTTGTACTTGTGTAACTTTTCGATAGCCTATCTCTTTTAACTGATGGATAAGTTCGTGTTGGTCATATTCTTCACCAACTGTTATTTTTACAATACTATCTTTAAATATATTGGGAGACGGTAAAATCAATCGACTTGCTGCGATATTACAAACTAAAATCCCTTTCTTAGACGAATCAGTCAAAAAACGCAAGGCTTCAACCCGTGAAATGATTTTTTCTTGTGAAGACATCAAAAACTCTACCATAGGGGAGTCATCTACCAAAAATGGATAGACAAGTTCCTCACCCAAGATTGATAGAAAATCACTAACAAGTCCTTCTGCTTCTCCATAAGTTGACGTCAATAACACAATCTTATCTTCTTTTTCTAAACTGCTTGCAATTGCAAGAGCCTTAGTAGACGTTGATAAACCAAGTATTAGTTGTCTTTTCTTATCTGTTAAACTTTGATGCCATTTTTTAATCTGATCATTTTCTGAGAATAAATCTAATAAGGTCACCATTTATCCGTTATACCTCTGCATTGTTTTCTCAAAATTTTTCTCTTGTAAATAGTAGTTTACAGAATCGTCAACTTTGTTAATAGACTGTAAAATACCAATATAATCATCCTTGTCAAACTTACTCAAAACATGGTGAACAACTGACATACCATTTTTAGGTCTTCCGATTCCAATCTTAACACGGTTAAAGACCTGAGTTCCAATATGTTGAATAATAGACTTAATACCATTGTGACCACCTGCAGAGCCCTTTGCTCTTAAACGAATCTTTCCAACTTCCATGTCAAGATCATCGTAAATGATAAGTAAATCTTCAATATCCAAACCATAGTAAGTCAATAAAGCATGAACTGCTTTTCCACTTTCATTCATAAAGGTCGTTGGTTTGACCAGATAAATTTTTTCTCCATTTAGGAAAAATGATGCTAGGTCAGCTTGAAATATCTTATCGTGTGTAAAAGTGACATTTTGTTTTTTCGCTAGTTGATCAATCAGCATAAAGCCAACGTTGTGTTTGGTTTCAAAATATTTATCTCCTGGATTTCCCAATCCCACAAGTATTTTTGTCATTTATTTTTCCTTTCAAAAGCCAAAAGGGTTGGAATTTTTTTCCAACCTAATTGACACTATTTATTAATTTTTTAGACATTAAAGCGGAATTCCATGATATCGCCATCTTGAACGATATATTCTTTTCCTTCTTCACGCAAACGCCCAGCTTCTTTTACGGCCTTTTCAGATCCGTATTTCACTAGATCCTCATATGACATGGTTACTGCACGAATAAATCCTTTTTCAAAGTCTGAGTGAATAATCCCAGCTGCTTGAGGAGCCTTCATACCACGCTTAAAGGTCCAAGCGCGAACTTCTTTTTCACCAGCTGTGAAGTAAGTTCCAAGTCCAAGTAAGTGGTAAGCTGCACGAGTCAACTTGTCAACGCCTGATTCTGTCAACCCAAGTGCTTCAAGAAACTCTTGCTTGTCTTCTTCGTCTAACTCAGAAATTTCTTCCTCAGCACGCGCAGAAATAACGACTACTTCAGCATTTTCTGTCGCTGCGAATTCACGAATTTGTTTAACATAGTTGATAGAGTCAGGTTCTGAAACCACATCCTCGTCCACATTGGCAACATAGAGCACTGGTTTAGTCGTCAAAAGGAAGAGACCTTTCACAACCTTTTGCTCCTCATCTGTAAATTCGATGGTGCGAGCTGATTTCCCATCTTCAAGGACTGGTTTAATCTTTTGAAGAACATTAAATTCTGCTACTGATTCTTTATCTTTTTGCGTACGTGCCATCTTTTCTACACGCGCATAGCGTTTATTAACTGATTCTAAGTCAGCAAGAATCAACTCCAGGTTAATGGTATCAATATCTGCAAGTGGGTCTACAAAGGCATCTTCACGCCCTTGCTCACGCATGACATTTTCATCATCAAAAGCACGAACTACATGAACAATCGCATCTACTTCACGGATATTGGCCAAGAATTTATTCCCTAACCCTTCTCCTTTTGAAGCTCCTTTTACAATCCCTGCGATATCTGTAAATTCAAATGTTGTTGGAACTGTCTTTTTAGGAGTAATCATTTCCGTCAATTTTTGGAGGCGTTCATCTGGAACTTCTACCATTCCAACGTTTGGATCAATCGTCGCAAATGGGTAATTTGCTGCCTCTGCTCCTGCTTTTGTAATTGCATTAAATAGTGTTGATTTACCAACGTTTGGCAAACCAACGATACCTGCTGTTAAAGCCATATTTTCTCATTCTCCGTTTTCATTTCAATCCCTAATATTATAACACAAAAAGGAAAAACTTGCTAACCCTCTAATCTAAGGCTTCTTAGTCAATAATTTTATTCATTTTTCGATCAAAATCATAGCGTCCCATCATGACAACATGGTCACAATTACTGCATTTTATTTTGATATCTGCTCCTACACGTGTAATTTCCCAACGATTAGCTTTTTTTCCTGTTGATTTGATTGTGCAAGCATGTGGTTTTTTCATTTCAACAAAATTTCCAACTTGATACATACTACTCTCCTTTTCTTTTTCGATTATATCATAAAAGAGGCGAGCCAGGCTCAACCTCTTTCACTTAATTTGTACGAACTGGGGTGATAAGTTGCATGAAGTCCTCGTCAGTATCTGCTGGCACAAGTGTGAAGGGACGAACTGCAGAAATAAAGCTGATTGTAACCTTTTCGCTATTTAAAGCTTTAAGGGAATCAATCAAATAAGTTGGGTTGAAACTAATGGTCAAATCTTCACCAGTAACCTGATCTGTATCGATTTCTTCGTTTACTTTACCAACTTCTGGAGAGTGAACATGGGCGCTAACAATACCACCTTTAATTTCAAGTTTCACAGTACCATTTTGAGTCGCACTTGATAAAAGACGAGCACGTTCCATTGACTGGCGTAAGTTTACCACATCAAAAGTAATAGTAGTGTTAAAGTCTGTTGGAATCAAACGATCTGTATCAGGATAGTTTCCTTCTAACAAACGTGTATAGAAGCTAATATTTTCGCTTCTAAAGAGGATTTGGTTATTGGCAAAGAAAATCTCTACAGTTTCGATATCATCTGTAAATACCGCTGAAAATTCGCGTAGAGAACGGCTAGGAATGACAACATCAAAATCATCACTATTTTTCTCAAGCGTTAATTTTTTCTGGCTTAGGCGATGAGAGTCTGTTGCCACTGTTTTTAGCTCCTTGTGCTGACTCAATACAAAATGAACACCTGTTAAAATTGGACGACTCTCTTGTGTACTTGCAGCAAAGGCTGTTTCATTAATAATTTTCTTGAGTAATTTTGTTTCAAGTATTAAAGGAGTACTTGCTGAAATTTCTTGGATTCGTGGATATTGTTCGCTATCTTTTCCTTTTAGGGTAATTTCTGATTTGCCGCTAGTTAAAACAATTTGATTTTGTTCAATTTCTTTAAAATCAAGAGTCACATCTGGAAGACTAGATATCACATTGATGAAGAAAGAAGCTTCAAGAAGGATCGAACCTAAAGAAGTAATTAATAAACCAGCATCTTCATTTTTTTGAGAAATAAAATTTTCAATTGAAATTTGACCATTTGAACCAATTAAAGTAACACCTTCATTGGTTACGTCAATTTTTACGGTTGATAAAATAGGAATAGCATTTTTAGAACTAATAGCTCTCTTAGTAGTATTTAATGCTTGTAGAAATAAATTTTTATTAATTGAAAAATGAATCATGGATTCTCCTTTATTTATTTTTAGTATTAGAAGGATAATAGTAATAATAGAGTCTGTGAAATCTGTGGAAAACAGACTTAAAGCAAGTCATATCAAGATTTTTGGATTGTTTAAAAAATGTGGATAAAAAAGATAAAAATACGAAAGTTATCCACAAGTTATTTAATTTTCTTTTTGATTGATTCGATTTCTAAACGTAAATTATCGTCTTCATCAATCAAAGATTTAATTTTTGCATGGGCATGAATGACTGTTGTATGATCTTTTCCTCCAAATTCCTTCCCAATTTTTGGAAGACTATTATCTGTTAGTTCTCTAGATAAATACATGGCTACTTGACGGGCTAAAACAATATTTTGAAGGCGTCTGCTTCCCTTCATTTCTTTGATACTGACACCATAAAAGTTACCAACTTCATTTTGGATTTTGTCAATTGGGATGACGAGCATTTGGCTAACATCTTGTTTGCGAGCTCTAATAGCTTCTGCAGCAATATCAATAGTGATATCCTTGATTTTTTTTACTCTGGCAATTAAAGTGATGTCGTTGATGGCTCCCTCAAGATCTCGAACATTTGAATCAAATTGCCCAGCTAGGTATTCTAGAGTATCACTTTGGAAATTGTAGCCTAAATGTTCCGTTTTACTTTGTAAAATGGCAATACGTGTTTCAAAGTCAGGAGGTGTGATAGTTTGGGTTAACCCCCAACTAAAGCGCGTGACAAGCCTTTCTTCAAGCCCTTCTAAATGTTTTGGACTACGATCACTCGTTAGGACAATCTGTTTTTGCTTGTCATGAAGGGCATTAAAGGTATTGAAAAATTCTTCCTGAGTTGCGACTTTTTTTCCGCTGAGAGACTGGATATCATCGATTAACAAAAGATCAAGACTGCGATAGGTCTTTTTAAATTTTTCCATTTCTCCAAGTCTTAGGTGATCAAGAAAGTCATTAATAAAGCTTTCAGCAGGTATATATTTGACACGCGCATTTGGAATATTTTTTAGAATTTCATTTCCAATAGCGTTTAACAGGTGAGTCTTACCAAGCCCAGGTCCTCCATAGATAAAAAGAGGGTTATAGGTCAGAGCCAAATCTTCAGAGACAGCCAAAGCGGCTGATACTGCCCAAACATTTCCATCCCCTTGAATAAAATTATCAAAGGTATACTTTTCTTTTAATCCAGTATCCGAATAAGGAATAGATGCCAACTTTGGACTATAGTCATAAAGAGTTGAATTTATAGCTTCTTCAACTTGTGAGATAGTCGTACCTTGAGGTTTAGTGAAAATATAGTGGGGAGTAATCTCAGCATCATAAATTTCAAATCCAGCAACGACAATAATATCTTTTAGTTGTTTTTCCCAGACCATTTCCATTTCAGATCGTGGTAAAAATATAGTAGCAACATTTTCCTCTACCTTGATGAGTTCAGCTTGAATAGCATAGAAATCATACATGGATCGAGTCAGTCTTTCTTGAGCAAATTCTAAGATACGATTCCAAAATTGTTTTTCTTTCAATCCTTTCTCCTCCTTTACTATTTAAAAGTTTAATACTAGACCTATTTTACCATAGAGAGCAAGAATTTTCCACAAGCTGTGAAAAATAATCCACAATGTTACCAAGTTTTATCCACAGGTTGGGGATAAAACCAAAAACTATTGACTTATTAAGCTTTTTATTGAAAAAAATAGTGGATAACCTTGTGAGATAAAAAAATAAAAGAACAGCCTTATTTCAGGCTGTTGATAATTCTATTATATTCTTCTTGATTTGAAAAAGAAATCATGATTTTTCCACTGTCTTTTTTAGACAGTTTGATTTCTACATCTAATCCGAGTAGTTTTTTTAATTGTTCTTCTTCATTTTGTATGAAATGATTCGTTTTTTGAAGTTTCTTTTGTTTTTTCTCTGTCAGAAGAGCTTCTAACTTCCTTACAGAAATATCTTCCTCGATGATTCGTTGAAAGAAATAGTCTTGTTGTTCCTTATTCAACCCAACTAGAGAACGTGCATGGGCTTGTGATAGTTTGCCATTTTCTACTTCTGAGAGGATCTGTTCTGGCAAGGAAAGCAAACGAATGGAGTTGCTGATGTAAGGACGAGACTTGCCCATTTTATCTGCAATTTCAGCATGGGTAAATCCTTTCTCTACGAGAGATTCATAGGCGCGTGCTTCTTCTATTGGATTTAAATTTTCTCTCTGTAAATTTTCAATGATGGACTGAACCATCATCTCTTGGTCTGAAAGCTGCTTAACAACAGCTGGGATAGACCTTAGACCTGCTAAAAGTGAAGCCCGATAGCGTCTCTCTCCTGCAAGGATTTCATAACCAATTACAGGAGATTGACGAACAATAATCGGTTGGATGATCCCATTTTCTTTAATAGACTGTGCTAGTTCATGTAATTTTTCTCTATCAAATTCTTTTCGGGGTTGATAGGGATTTTTTTGTATATCTGTGATAGAAATCATTTCAAATTTTTCCATGATTCTACACTAACACATCTTTTCTCTTATGTAAAGCTTTCTTTACATAGATGTCAATTAAGATTCTAAATCACCTGAACTCTTGTCAAGTTTGATAGATGTAGTTTCTTCTTTACCGTTACGATAGTAAGTTATTTTAATGGTGTCTCCGATAGAATGACTGTAAAGAGCACTTTGTAAGTCTGTTGATGAAGCAATCTCTTTGTCATCTACTTTTGTAATAACATCGTATTTTTCAAGGTGACCATTGGCAGGCATATTACTTTGCACAGAACGAACAACTACACCAGATGTTACACTGCTTGGAATATTCAGTCTTCTAATATCACTTGTATTAATATTTGAGAGATTGACCATTTGGATGCCCAAAGCTGGACGAGTCACTTTTCCGTTCTTTTCTAACTGTTCAATAATCTTGATAGCATCATTTGCAGGAATTGCGAAACCAAGTCCTTCTACAGATGTTCCCCCATTTGTGGCAATTTTACTTGAGGTAATTCCGATAACCTGTCCTTGAATATTGATTAGTGGGCCACCAGAGTTACCTGGGTTAATAGCAGTATCAGTTTGGATGGCTTTTGTAGAAATGGCTTGTCCATCTTCAGATTTTAAAGACACATTTCGATTAAGACTAGATACAATACCCTGAGTGACAGTATTTGCATATTCAGAACCTAACGGGCTACCAATGGCAATAGCAGTTTCTCCTACGGTTAACTTGCTAGAATCACCAAATTCCGCTACTGTTGTCACTTTTTCTGAAGAGATTTTGACGACAGCAATATCAGAGAAAGTGTCAGCTCCGACGATTTCTCCAGGTACTTTAGTTCCATCTGACAAACGAATATCTACTTTGCTGGCACCGTTTATAACGTGATTATTGGTGACAATATAAGCTTCTTTGTCATTCTTTTTATAAATAACCCCAGATCCTTCACTAGAGATTTGCTGAGAATCTGTATCAGTATCATCATTACCAAATACGCTATTTTGTCTGTTTGCTGAATAAGTAATAACAGAAACAACAGCATCTTTTACTTTGTTAACAGCCTGAGTTGTTGAATTCTCGTTTTTATAGGCAGTCTGTGTGATAGTGCTATTGTTGTTAGAGGTACTTACAGTACTTTTTTGAGTTAGTTGGTTTATTGAAAAGCTACCCAAGGCTCCACTAATAAAGCTAATGACGATAACGACTAATAATTGAAACCATTTTTTGTAAAATCTTTGTAAATGTTTCATATTTGCCTCCATATTTTTGAATTACTGAAAGTATAAACTGACTAGCTTAATTATAACTTAAACACAAAAGTTTTTCACAGATTGTGGATAACTTCCAAAAATCTGTGGTTTTCTCGGTTAAAATTAACCTTTTATTTTGTGAATAAGGTGTGAAAAAATAGAGAATATGTTAGAATAGAGTCATGAAAATTAAAGTTGTAACAGTTGGGAAACTGAAAGAAAAGTATTTAAAAGATGGTATCGCAGAATATTCAAAACGAATTTCTCGATTTGCTAAGCTTGAAATGATTGAGCTGGCAGATGAAAAAACACCAGATAAGGCTAGTGAGTCAGAAAATCAAAAGATTTTAGAAATAGAAGGTCAGAGAATTTTATCAAAAGTTGCTGACCGTGATTTTGTTATTGCGTTAGCTATTGAAGGGAAAGCTTTCTCCTCGGAAGAATTTAGTAAGCAGTTAGAAGAAGCTTCTATAAAAGGATTTTCTACTCTTACCTTTATTATTGGAGGGAGTTTAGGATTATCATCAGCTGTAAAAAAGAGAGCCAATCTTTCTGTTAGTTTTGGTCGCTTAACCTTGCCCCATCAGTTAATGAGACTAGTTCTTGTTGAACAAATCTATCGCGCTTTTACGATTCAGCAGGGATCACCCTATCATAAATAGAAAATTGACTTTTAATTGAATTTTTGGTAGAATAATGGTGTTAGGTCTCATAGCTCAGCTGGATAGAGCATTCGCCTTCTAAGCGAACGGTCGCAGGTTCGAATCCTGCTGGGATCAATATAGTAGCAAAGCTGGGAATTTTCCCGGCTTTTTTCTTAAAAAAGTACACTTTGGGAGAAAAAAATGACAGTTGAGAGAATTTTATCTAAAATGAAATTCCATTTTGTATAATGGTTTTTGTAAGTTAGCTTACAAGAAAAAAACATTTTAGGAGATTTTATTATGAAAAACACAGTTAAATTGGAACAGTTTGTAACCTTGAAGGAAAAAGACTTGCAAAAGATTCAAGGTGGGGAGATGAGGAAACTAGATGATGCTTTGTTTAATTTGTTTAATTTCTTTAGAAGAAGATAAAGGAGTAGCAGAATGGATTTTTTCTTAGTAGTAGATTTTATATTATATTTTTTAATTATTAGTCACAGTTACCATTTAATTTGTAAAGGTCAAATAAAATCAAAGGAATTATACATTTTTGGTGCTTATACACTACTATTACAAATAGTCCTTGGTCTTCCTTTTTATTTTCTATCTTTAGATGGGTTAGGGATTGCAACATTTTTATTTCCTTTGGGCTTATATTCCTATTTTCGATGGATTAAACAGTATGAGAGGGATAGAGGACTATTCCTAAGTTTACTACTATCTCTTTTATATGAAAGTCCTCACACCTTTCTGTCCGTAACTTTTTCCTCTATAACAGGAGACAATTTTGTTTTACAATATTATGGGTTATTCTTTTTCGTTATAACGGTGTTGACCTATTTTATCATCTTAAAAATCATTCATTATTTCCATTTGGAACTAACCTATTTTGACAAGGACTACCTTTATCCTTTCTTGAAAAAAGTATTTTTTGCTTTACTATTGCTCCATACTGCATCTTTCGTTTCCGATATGGTAAGTACGATTAAACATTTGAATAGTTTTGGAAGTATTTTATCATCTATTGTCTTTATATCGTTACTTTTGACCTTCTTTGCAATGAATTCTCATAAAGAACAAATGGAGAAAGAGATTGCTTTGAAGCAGAAGAAATTTGAACAGAAACATTTACAAAACTACACAGATGAAATTGTCGGACTGTATAATGAAATCCGTGGATTTAGACATGATTATGCTGGTATGCTTGTTAGTATGCAGATGGCAATTGACAGTGGTAATTTACAGGAAATTGACAGAGTTTACAACGAAGTTTTGGTCAAAGCAAATCATAAACTGCGTTCAGATAAGTACACTTACTTTGATTTGAACAACATAGAAGACTCAGCTTTACGAAGTTTGGTTGCTCAGTCAATTGTCTATGCTCGAAATAACGGTGTGGAGTTTACACTGGAAGTAAAAGATATAATTACTAGATTACCAATAGACCTGTTGGATTTAGTTCGTATCATGAGCGTTTTATTGAACAATGCTGTCGAAGGATCAGCTGATAGTTATAAAAAGCAGATGGAAGTAGCAGTTATTAAGATGGAAACTGAAACAGTTATTGTGATTCAGAATTCATGTAAAATGACGATGACTCCTTCAGGAGATTTATTTGCATTAGGATTCTCTACTAAGGGAAGAAATCGTGGAGTAGGCTTAAATAATGTGAAAGAATTATTAGATAAGTACAATAATATTATTTTAGAAACAGAGATGGAAGGCAGTACATTTAGACAAATTATTAGATTTAAGAGGGAATTTGAATGAAAGTTTTAATTTTAGAAGATGTTATTGAACATCAAGTGAGACTAGAGAGAATATTGGATGAAATTTCGAAAGAATCGAATATTCCAATATCATACAAGACAACGGGAAAAGTCCGTGAATTTGAAGAATACATTGAAAATGATGAAGTAAATCAGCTTTATTTCCTAGATATCGATATTCATGGGATTGAGAAAAAGGGATTTGAGGTTGCTCAGCTCATTCGTCATTACAATCCTTACGCTATTATCGTCTTTATCACCAGTCGATCAGAGTTTGCGACTCTAACCTATAAATACCAGGTATCAGCCTTAGATTTTGTTGATAAGGATATCAATGATGAGATGTTTAAGAAGAGAATTGAGCAAAATATTTTCTACACGAAGAGTATGTTACTTGAAAATGAAGATGTGGTAGATTATTTTGACTACAATTACAAGGGAAATGATTTAAAAATTCCTTACCATGACATTCTGTATATTGAAACGACAGGTGTCTCTCATAAATTACGCATTATTGGTAAGAATTTTGCAAAAGAGTTCTATGGAACAATGACAGATATTCAGGAAAAGGACAAACATACTCAGCGATTTTATTCTCCTCATAAGTCATTTTTGGTAAATATAGGCAATATCAGAGAAATTGATCGAAAAAACCTAGAAATTGTTTTCTATGAAGATCATCGTTGTCCTATTTCAAGATTAAAAATTAGAAAATTAAAAGATATTCTAGAGAAAAAATCTAAAAAGTGATTGACAATTAGTAAGAAATTGATATAATGGTTATATCTGCTACAGATAGAAGGTCCGTTGGTCAAGGGGTTAAGACACCGCCTTTTCACGGCGGTAACACGGGTTCGAATCCCGTACGGACTATTTTATCCGCCATAGCTCAGTTGGTAGTAGCGCATGACTGTTAATCATGATGTCGTAGGTTCGAGTCCTACTGGCGGAGTATAGATAAAAGGGAACACAACTGTGTTCCGCTTTTTGTATCAATTCGTATCACCAAGCATCTTCATAAGGAAGTCTGTTATTTCTTGAGGACTTTCTTTTTTTCCATGTGCAATCCAAGTTTGGCAGACACCAAAAAGTGCGTGAGTTAGATAGATGCTACTGTATTCTAATTCAGTGGTATTGAGATTCAGTTGCATAAATCGCTTTTGTAAATCTGTACTGAGCATGATATGAAGTTTATTTCGTAAGAAATTTTGAATTTCTTTGGTCCCATTTTCAGAAAGAAGGGCAGCCAGAAGTGGTTCTGACTCTAGATATTCAAAGACTTCTAAAATAGCATCTCTTTTATGATGAGCATGTTTTTGAAAAATATATTCAAATGTATGAAATAGCTTGCTTTGATAGTGCTCAATCATATCATACTTATCCTTATAGTGAGTATAGAAGCTGGAACGACTAATTCCGGCTTTTTCTGCTAACTTGACAGTAGAAATTTGATCAAATGGCTGTTCCATCAGTAATCGTACCATAGCATTTTCAATAGTTCTCTTTGTTTTTAAGCGTTTATTACTTTCCTTCATATTTCCTCCTTATAAACAAATTAGACTATATGTCTAAAAATGGATTTTTTATCTTGTAATTTAGATTTTTTAATGTATAATCTATTATATCAAAATTTTAGACAATATGTTTAAAAAAGGAGAAACTATGTTTAAAGAATGGAAAGCAATTTTTAAAAAACCAACCTTTATTATTGTCATGATAGGGATTTCTCTTATTCCAGCTCTGTACAATGTCATATTTTTGTCCTCAATGTGGGATCCATATGGGCAATTGTCTGATTTACCTGTGGCAGTTGTCAATCATGATAAAGAGGCTTCCTATAATGGTAATAGCATGTCTATAGGAAAAGACATGGTGTCCAACTTAAAAGAAAATAAAACCTTGGATTTTCATTTTGTAGATGAAGAAGAAGGTAAGAAGAGTTTAGAAAATGGCGATTACTATATGGTAGTGACTTTACCAAGTGATTTATCTGAAAAAGCAACTTCTATTTTAACGGCTCATCCAGAGCAAATGCAAATCGATTATCAGACTTCAAGTGGTCATAGTTTTATTGCTAGCAAGATGAGCGATTCTGCTATGACACAATTAAAGCAGAATGTTTCTACCAATGTAACTGAGACCTATACTAAAGCCTTATTTAACAAAATGATTGATTTAAAGGATGGCATGAATCAAGCAGCTTCAGGCAGTGAAAAATTAACTGATGGAGCGAATCAGTTAGTGGCAGGAAGTCAAACATTAACTACTAACTTACACTCTTTAGCAGATTCAAGTTTAACATTTTCAAATGGAACGGAGCAGTTTACTAGAGGATTATCCTCTTATGTCTCTGGTGTCGAACAACTTCATCTTGGCTTAGGGAATTTTAATAGTGGTTTAGTTACATATAATGGTGCAGTGAGTCAATTAGATAGCGGATTAGGTCAATTATCTTCTAAAAGTACTGAATTAGTAGGAGGAATCAATCGATTATATACTGGTGTAGAGTCCTATACTGGCGGTGTTTCTCAGCTTAATGCTGATCTTAATCAATTTTCATCTGGTGTTAGTGTCTATACAAATGGAGTGAGAAATCTTGCAACAGGTGCTAATCAGTTATCTAATCAATCAGCTACACTTCGAATGGGTGTGGAGCAATTAAGTGAAGGGATTCAACAACTTTCTAGCAAGTTAGATGCTTCGTCTGAGCAAAAAAATCAAATTAATCAATTATCTTCTGGTCTGAATCAGTTAAATCAAGCTATTCAAAATATTGATGTTGGAGATACAAAACAATTAGATTCTGTTTTATCAAGTATAGCGTCTCTCTCTAATCAAATGCTAGCAAGTGCTCAGTCTGATAAAGCGATTACACTAGCCAATATTCAATCGACAGCAGCTTATCAATCTTTGACAAGTGAGCAACAAGCTGAAATAAGTGCTTCTGTATCTCAACATTCGACTGATAGTATTCAATCGGCTCAGTCAATTGTAGCTTTAGCTCAAGGTTTACAGGGAAGTTTGGAAAACTTACAAAATCAATCTTCTAATCTTTCGATTTTAAAAAATCAAGCTAATCAAGTATTACCATTTGCTTCTGCTTCTTTGACAGGATTGTCAAGTGGATTAACAGAAATACAGGGAGCAGTGACGAGTAAATTAGTTCCTGCTAGTCAGTCGATTACATCGGGTGTAAATGCATATACTGCAGGTGTTGATAAAGTTTCTCAAGGCTCAAGTCAACTAAGTGAAAAGAATTCCACCTTGACAGGTAGTTTGAACCAACTAGTTTCAAGCTCAACTACCTTGACACAAAAATCTTCTAACTTGACAGTAGGAGTTGGTCAATTAGTTGAAAAAACTCCAGAATTAGTGTCTGGTATTGAAAAATTATCAAATGGCTCTAATGAATTGAATCAAAAGAGTCAAGAATTGATAGCAGGAGTTGATAAATTGCATTCAGGATCTAGCCAACTAGCTGATAAATCCAGTCAGTTAATTTCAGGTGCTTCTCAATTAGAGAATGGAGCTAATAAATTGGCAGATGGAGCTGGGAAACTAGCAGAAGGTGGAACAAAGTTAACTTCTGGATTGGAAGATTTACAGTCAGGAGTTGCTTCTTTAAGACAAGGACTAGGTAATGCTAGTGATCAACTTAAATCAGCATCAACGGAATCTAAAAATGCAGAGATTTTGTCAAATCCTCTCAGTCTCTCCAAAACTGACAATGACCAAGTTCCTGTAAATGGAATTGCAATGGCTCCTTATATGATATCAGTTGCTCTCTTTGTTGCAGCAATATCAACGAATATGATCTTTGCGAAGTTGCCTTCAGGACGTCATCCAGAGAGTCGTTGGGCTTGGTTGAAATCTCGAGCAGAAATAAATGGTATTATAGCTGTTTTGGCAGGAATTTTGGTATATGGAGGAGTTCATCTTATTGGTCTAACTGCTAATCATGAAATGAGAACATTTATTCTCATCATCTTAACAAGTTTAGTATTCATGTCTATGGTAACAGCTTTAACAACATGGAATAGCCGTATAGGAGCTTTCTTCTCACTTATTTTGCTTTTATTACAGTTAGCATCAAGTGCTGGTACTTATCCACTTTCCTTGACAAATGATTTATTTAGAGCCATTAATCCTTGGCTACCAATGAGTTATTCAGTTTCGGGATTACGACAAACAATCTCTATGACAGGAAATATTCATCATCAAGTCATTTTCCTTGCCGTGATACTAGCACTATTTATTGGTTTAGGTATGTTAGCCTATCAACCTAAGAAAATGGAAGAAGATTAAAAAAATCGACCGCTTAATTGGAGCCCACTGAAAAAGTCATCAACTTGATGGCTTTTTTTGTTATACTAGAGATGAGGTGAAATCATGCTTGATAATCAGTTAACTATGGATGTCAGTCCTTATTCTAGTTTGTATAATATCGTTGTTCCTAAACCCCACTTTTTACGTCAGCTAACTGAACTCTGTGATTTTAGCTTTATTTA
>NZ_WIJP01000022.1 GCF_009496155.1 Streptococcus mitis | reverse complement strand
CGATGAAATCAAGCATTAGTAAAACCAGTGGAACTTACCCTGACACGGATTTCCACTGGTTTTTATGATTTTTATCAGACTAACTTCCACTTCTACTAGCGGTGGAACTTAGTTTGGAAATTTACCTAGTTTCACTATACACAACACAAAAGAGACTCGCATCGAGTCTCTTCGTTTCATTCATTAGTTTGGATAGATATATGTTACAAAACCTTCTGAAGTTGTAGTAGGATTGAACCATCCACGTTTATTTCCGATTGTACGGTTTCCACCATAGTTTGATTCAGAAACTTGGATACTTGTTGATGATGAAACCGCTGTAACCACGGCTACGTGTCCATAGCCACCATCATTCCAACATGCAATCGCACCAACTTGAGGTGTAGATCCTGTACGGAATCCTGCTGCAGCTGCACTTGTGGCCCACTGTGCTCCATTACCCCAGTAGTCTCCAGCCCAAGGTGCCAATGTCTTAGCTCCCCATGTACACTCACCAGTTGGATAACTTGACGCATTTGTGCTATATGTTGGATGATGTTTCACTAGTACAGGAGTATAGCTTGAAGATGATTCAGAAACTGCTTGAACTTCTGCTGTAAAAGTTGTATTCCCAGAAGCAACAACTGTTTGTTCTTGACTTGCTTGTTTAGCTTTATAAGCAGCTTCTGCTTCCGCTGCAGCTTTAGCTTCTGCTTCCGCTGCAGCTTTTTTCTCAAGTAAACTTGCTTTTTCATCCTCTGCTGTAGCCTTTTCAGCAGCAAGATTCAATTCTGCAACTTTCAATTCTGCTTGTTTTGTAGTTAATGTTTGAGCATCATCAGCTAATTTTTGTTGATTTGCAATAACTGTATTAATTGCATCATTATTTGCTACTTGTTTTTCAGAAATAGCTTTTTTATCTGCTTTTTGTTGTTCCAACATCTTATTGTTTGCAGATACGATTTCGCTCATTGCAGCAACACGTGAAATAGCTTCTGTAATCGATTTCGAGTTTACAATTGTATTTATGTAACTTGTTGCAGCTCCATTTGTTTGAGCACTACGAGCTTGTTTTTGCAACGAATCATTACGAGATACAATATTCTTAGAAAGTTCTGTAATTTCACCCTCAAGCTTTTTAGATTCTGCTTGTAGTCTATCATTTTCAGATTGCAAGTTTGATTGCTCTGTTTGAATAGAAGATACTTGCTCCTGAATTTGATCAACTTGTTTTTGAGCTTCTTGTTGTTGTGCTGTTAAATTACTAATTTTATTATCTTGAGCAGCAATTTTGTCATCAGTAGTTTCTGCATGCGCAGTTGTTAAAACAGCAACTTGAGAAACCATTACTGTACTTAGTAAAAGTGACGCTAAGATTTTTTTCTTCATATTACGTAGATACTCCTTCTATTTAAGACAATACTAGTATACCAAAAAAAGACATAATAAATATTACGCCTTTATTACATTTGTATTTCTTTCTCATAGATAAAATTTTTCAAAAATAAACTGAAAAACAATCATCCATATAAGATTTAAAATCATTGATGGTACTAAACTGTAGACTATGAACAAAGACATACTATCCACAGTTAAACCTACCACTATTGCAAGTATATATGCCCCCATCTCAAATAGAAAAGTCATGACAATAATTGCCAACATTCTCGTCCAACGATTCAATAAAATAACACTATTAAATTTATGGAGAAATACCCCCAACAAGACGAACAACAGAGTCGCAATTCCTATCAAGTGGAAAAAGTAGATGTCATAAACCAAACCCACTACAAAACAATAGGCTAAATAGAAATACTCTGATACTTCAATCGTCTCAAATAAGAGAAACAAAAATAGAAAATGACTAGCTAACTGCACATGGGGAAAGAATAATCCCAAAAGCTGGTTAATATGGGCATCAATTAGAACAAAGAAAGGAAGCAATAAAAACACTCCAACCCGCTTCAGCTGTCTCATTATGAATTCCCCACTAATTCTATCACATACACATTATGAGTATCTGCACTCAATTTAACAGTTACTTCTCGTGTCAAATAGTCCGTACTATGCGTTGTGGCAACCACTTCACCAACAGGAATATCAGCAACATTAAAGTTTCCTAATCCACCCGTTGTCACCTTATCGCCTGCACTAATATCGCTATTACTATTTAATTGACTAATTTTGAGAACGTCATTTTCCTTGTCATAGCCAACAATAATCCCATAAATTGTAGCAGAACCATGTTGAATTTTAACAGAAATCTTATCAGCATTTTCCGTATTTGTCAGAAGGTTGACCATAGTAGAGTTATCCTCTACTTTTGAAACACTCCCAATCAAGCCACCGTTTGCAATAGCTAACATGTTCTCAGAAGCTCCTTTTGATTTACCTGCATCCAAGGTCAATTCCTGTTTCCAAGATACCGGAGAACGCATAATAACATCTGCTACTAAAGTCTTTGTGGCTTGTAATTTAGACTTCATATCAAGCAATTGGCGCAGTTGTTCATTTTCCGTCTTTAAACTTTCCGCCTCATTCGATTTAACTTCTAATTGGTAAATCTGTTTCTTCAAACTTTCATTTTCATTATATGTTCGTGTCAAGTGAGCCAAATCTGATTTTACAGAATCAAACCACTGAAAAGGTTTTTGAACAACCCTATCAACCAATGAGATTCCATCTCCTAATTTTGTCACAATTGTACTTGAATAAGTCGTCGCTAAGAGAGCTGACACAAGCAAAACAGTGACAAAAACAATAATGACATATTTTGATTTTTTAAAACGGTTCATATCCCTACCTTTATATCAAAAACTGTTACTGTAACTTTTTATCAATTTTTTAAAAGCTACTAAGATTTTAAGAAAAATAAGCAACAACCAAGTACGATAATGACAAGAATAGTCAGCGTATCCTTTCGAGTCCATTCCAATTGTCGGTACTGACTTCTGCCTTTTCCACCCTGATAACCACGCGCTTCCATGGCGATAGCCAAGGAATCCGCACGTTTTAAACTTGTCGCAAAAAGAGGAATCAAAATGGGAATCATAGCCTTCACCTTTTGAACAATGCTTCCTTCACCAAAATCCACTCCACGCGCTTTCTGTGCATTCATAATCCGAGTCGTATCATCCATCAAAGTTGGGACAAAACGCAAACTCATGGACAGCATCAATCCAATTTCATGAACTGGAACTTTCACACGCTTTAAAGGTGCTAACAAAGCTTCGACAGCTGATGCCAAACTTAATGGCATAGTCGTTAAGGTTAACAAAGTTGAAAAGAAAATAATCAATACAAAGCGACAAAAAATAATTCCAGCTTGTTGCAAAGCATAATCCGTGATTCTCACAAACGAAAACTCAAATAAAACATTCCCATTAGAAATGAAGAACAATTGAAAAATAGTTGTGAAGGCAATCAAGAAAAACATAGACTTCAAGCCCTGAATAAAAAATGAAAGAGATACTCCTGACAAGGCAATAAATATCCCTGTCGCTACAAAAAGAATTAGATTCGTCAAGGGATTATTAGCCCAAAACACAATCAAAATCAGTAGCATCATAGCAAGCAATTTGCTACGTGGATCCAATCGGTGAACAATCGAATCCCCTGGGATATAACGTCCCAAAATCATACTATCCATTTAGCGACTCCTTGAACTCCTCTATCTTAATCGGTAATCGTTTAAATGACACACCTCTATCAGCCAATCGTTTACAAAAGGCTGTAATTTTAGGCACTCCCAACTGCACTTCTTCCATAAAGACAACATCTTGAAAGACATCACTCGGTTTACCACCCTTAACCAAACGTCCCTTTTCCATCACATAGACTTGGTTCGCATATTCAGCAACATCATCCATCAAATGCGTTACCAAAACGATGGTCATCCCTGACTGGTGGAGTTTTCTGAACAAGTTCATCAACTCTTTTCTTCCCAGAGGATCCAGGCCTGCTGTGGGTTCATCTAAGACTAATGTAGATGGCTCCATGGCAAGTATGCCTGCAATGGCGACACGTCTCATTTGTCCACCTGACAGCTCAAACGGGCTACGATTAAAAAGTGATTCATCAATTCCAACCAGAGCCAGTTTCTCACGCGCAATCTGCTCCGCATCTTCTTCAGAAACTCCAAAATTTTGCGGTCCAAAAGCAACGTCTTTCAAAACCGTTTCTTCAAAAATCTGATTTTCAGCAAACTGAAATACCAAGCCAACCTGTTTTCTAATTTGACGAATATCTTTATTTTTAGAAGTCGAGGTGATTAAGGTATCAAAAACTCGCACACTCCCTTGGCTTGGCACCAATAAACCATTTAAGAGTTGTAAAATAGTTGATTTACCACTACCTGTGTGCCCAATTAAAGCCGTATAAGAACCATCTTCAATCGTAAAAGAAACATCTGACAAAGCTGTTGAAGCTAAGGGAGTCCCTTCTTGATATGTAAAACTCACATTTTCTAGAGCAATTCCCATAGCTTATCCTCTAGCTCACTTTCTGTCAAATAATTTTCAGGTAAATCATAGCCATTCTGGCTCAAAGAATATTTTAATTGATTAGCAAAAGGATCGTCTAATCCAATTTGATCTAAATCATTTCGAGAGAAAAGTTCTCTTGGGCTACTGGTTGATTCAATTTCCCCTTTTTTCATGACCAATACACGATCACTCATGGCAACTTCTTCCAAATCATGTGTGATGGAAATGATCGTCATATCATAGTCTTTTCGAATTCCTTTTACTGTCTCAATCAGTTCTCTACGCCCCTCAGGATCCAACATACTTGTTGCCTCATCTAGGATTAAAATAGCTGGTCTTAGGGCTACAACACCTGCAATGGCAACGCGTTGCTTTTGGCCACCTGATAGACGCGCTGGCTCTCTCTTTTTAAAGTCCAACATGCCAACCAAATCCAGAGCTTCTTCCACTCTCTTTTGCATTTCCTGACGAGAAAGTCCCTGATTTTCCAAACCAAAGGCAACATCATCCTCAACAGTCGCTCCAACAAATTGATTGTCTGGATTTTGAAAAACCATACCGATTTGACGACGTATATTCCAAACATTTTCCTCAATCAACCGTTGACCATCAATTACAATCTCTCCAGATTCTGCTTCCAGTAAGCCATCAATTAAGCGAACCGTCGTTGATTTACCACTACCATTATGCCCTACAATCGAAAGCCATTCTCCACGTTTCACGTGAAACGTAATATCCTTCACATCATAGTATTCCTGACTTTCCTTATAACGAAAAGAAAGATTTTTTACATCAATTATTGATTTCATTTCGAACCAAATGTCCCTTTAAATACATAAGCACTACCCTTGAAATAATCATAGCCAGAGTAGATAGTGAAAAACAAGGCTACATAAAGTAGAACTTGACCAAGCAAAGTCCAATGTAATAGCAAGAAAATAATCGCAAACATCTGGCTGAAAGTTTTAATTTTTCCAGGCATTGCTGCTGCTAAAACTCTTCCACCAGTTTCAACCAATAAAAGCCTTAAACCTGTCACAGCCAACTCACGACAGATAATCACTGCAACAATCCAAGCTGGAGCCATACCTAACTCAATCAGCATAATAAAAGCCGACATCACTAGCAACTTATCCGCCATTGGATCCGCAAACTTCCCAAAGTTGCTAACCACACTCCATTTACGAGCTAAATATCCATCTAAATAGTCGGTAATACTGGCAATAGCAAATATAATAGCTGCTACTATATGACTTTCTAGCGAATTTCCTATCGTTAAAATAAAGATAAAAATAGGTATAAAGAGAATTCGACCTATTGTTAAGAGATTGGGAATTTGTTCTTTTTTCATTCGTTTTTCCTTAATTTCTAGTAAAGGTTACAGTGATTTGTCCAGTTTGAGCTGTTAAGTTCGATAAATCAACAGTCTGATTATCTACTGTTAAGGCAACACCTTTGACAACACCTAAAGTAATGGTCACAGGATTTTTTGTTGAAACTGTTGTTTCCGCACTTTTATTATCCGGTGATAAGGTCACACCACCCTCAAGCTCACTTTCTGAAACACTAACCCAACTTCTAGCATCTGAAACCGATAATTGCAATTTTGCAGTTTCCTTACTTGTTTTATAAGCGATTTCTACTCGATTTCCCTCACCTGATACACTTATAGTTGGTTCAATCTTCGAAGAGCTACTTGATGAACTACTACTTGAAGATGAAGTTACAGAACTAGTTGAGCTTGTTGCTTGAACTACACTATAACTAGAGGCAGATGAACCCTCAGGTTGAGTCTGGAGATAATTCCAAACATAATAGGTCACAAAAATAACAATCGATAGTGCAAAGAGTATAAAATAAAATAAAGGTAAAAATGATGCCTTATTTTTCTTACTGGAACGTCTCCTGCCTGTCAACTCGTCTTCATCAACATATACTTCCTCATAAGTAATCATGGTCCCAGAATCATAAGCATCCAAGACAATTCTCTCATCTAGCTCAACTGCCCACGCATACTTTCTCAAAAAAGAACGAGTATAAAATGGACTAGGAAGTTGATCAAAATCATCAGCTTCCATTGCCTCCAACATATCCAACTGAATTTCTGTTTTTTTATGTAATTCTTCTAAAGTCAACCCTTGGTTGGTTCTAGCTAAACGTAAAACCTCACCAATTGTTTTTTTCCTCATACTTGTCATTCCTTCTTTCTAGTGTCGATTATGATAGGTTGCTACGATGGAAATATTGTAAAATCAACTATATCACCATCATCTATTAAATGATGTCCAGTATCAAGGACATCCTCTAAAGTGATTTCCTGTAAAATTTTTGGTAAATCAAAGATTGTCTCACCTTGTCCAAAAGCATCATACTGCGTTGCAATAAATTCAAGAAAGTTCATGCTACTGAAAAATTCTCCAAACATCTCTCTTTTGATAATATCTAGATGATCCTCTGTAATATCTAAATCCTTTGCAAAATTACGAATAGCCTTCCTAAATTGATGAGATAAAGCAAATGGCTCTTTTGTATCCATTGTCAACATGACAAAATGAAAGCGACTTGTTACTTCAATTTCAAGAGATAAGGATGCGTCAATTTTACCTGATTCATATAGTTTTTGAAAACGATCCGAAGTCCAACCAAACATCATTGCAAACAATAATTTTAATAAAATATGGTGTCGATAGCAATCCGCCTCAGCAACTTCTCGATTACCTCTAATCCCAATCGCTAGTTTAGGAGAAGATACTTCCATTCTCATACTGTCTGTTTGCTTTACAGCCTGTAAAACAAATTTTTCTCTTGTTACTTCCTGAACATCTAAATCTTCCAGTTCTTTTCTTTCAAAGTAGTCCTGTACTTGATCTACATCAAAATTACCAACTAAAAACAGAGACATGTTTACAGGTTTGTAAAATCTTGTAAAATTTTCTTGCAAATTAGTTAGATTGATTTGGGAAATGGACTCCTCACTTCCAACTATGTCAGTTGCTAAAGGTGTACCAGGATACAAATTCGCTAAAGTTGAAAAGAATAAACACGAATCTGGATCATCCTGATACATTTCTCGTTCTTGCTGTATAATATCCTGCTCTCTTAAAATGGAATCTTCAGTAAAGTGTGCTGATGTTACCAATTCATCAAGTAAGTCTAAATTGTCCAAAAAATGATCCGTTGCTGAAAAAAGATAGTTTGTTTTTGTAAAGCTTGTAAAGGCATTACTATCTGCACCTAGACTCGTAAAAGCCGACATCAAGTCACTAGAATCTTCTCTCTCAAATAATTTATGTTCAAGAAAATGAGCAATTCCTGCAGGATGTTGTTTTACATCTCCGTCAACTTCTGTGACAAGCGTATCTACCGAACCAAACTGTACAGTTACACTCCCGTAAACCTCTTTGAATTCCTTTTTAGGCAAAAGAGCAACTGTCAAGCCATTTGACAAACGAGTTCGATAAACCATTTCTTTTACAGCTGGATAGTATTTTTCTTCAAAAACAACCTTTGTCATTCTATTCCTTCCATAAAGTAAATCGCCTGTAGTTTCACATTATTAGCTACTCTACAAATAGCGTCTTTGTCAACTTGCTCGAGTTTTTCAATCCAATTTTTAATGTCTGCTGAAGATTTTCCAAGTAAGGCATTTTGATAAGCACGTTCAATCAATGAACCTTGATTATCTTGAGAAAGTAATAAAGACCGACGAATCATTTCTTTGGTCTGCTCTAACTCAATCTCTGTAAAATATCCTTTTTTTAAATCAAGCAGTTGATTATTCATCATTTTACGAGCCTGGTTCCTATTTTCTCGATTGATACCAGCATACATTCTCAAGAATCCACTAAACAAATCGATCTGACTTGAAATAGTATAAGCTAATCCAGCATTTTCACGGACATTTGTAAATAGTTTAGAATGAGCAAATCCACCAAGTAAACCATTCATTACAATCATGGGTAAATGTTGCTCATCACCATATTCAACAGAGCAATGATAGCCCAACTCTAAAATGGATTGTCCCACATTTTTCCGAACCATACCTTCTTGTAGGATATTGGAATAAGATTGACAATACTGAACCTTCACATCCCCTTCTCGACCTTTAAAACCAAATGATTCTAATACATTCAGAATTTCAACCTCATTAAAATCACCCAGGAAAAAGAAATCTATTCGATCATTGGCCAAAAATTCTTGGAAACAAGAATAAGAACTTTGTGGAGTTTCAGCTAAAATACGATTTCGTAAATCACTATATTCCAATTTGAGACATTCATCATGAAAAAATAATTTATCTAATTCTTTATGTGAAAAATAAAAAGAATCATCCATATCAGCTGCTAAACTTGCTAGCAATTGTTTTTTCTCAATTTCAAATAAGGCCGAATCAAACCCATTGTCAACTACTACGGGTGAAAAAAGAGTTTCTTTTACAAGTTCCAAAACCTGAGAAGTTAGCACATTTTTCCTACTTAAAAACTCATCACGAACATAGGTAAATGTCAATTCTACAATGTGACTTTGCCCTCTTCTGAAACAATTGGTTGACATATCTGTACCGTATAGACTGGCCAAATGTCTTCTCAAATTTTGAGAAGTGGGATACACCTGATTAGCAGTCTCTAGCATACTCGCACTCAACATGCGACCTGCAATCGTATCAAGGAATAATGGAGCGGTAAAACGCACGGTGATTTTGTTCGTTTTAAACTTTTTTGATTGGATAAAATGTGTTGAAATTCCATGCACTAACTCCATGATTTACCTCCTTATATACAGACTTCTATTATATCACGAAAACCTGAAATTTTCTTGTTCTCTGTAACACTTTTGAAATAAAAATCGCTTACATTTCTCCTTATTTCTCTCACTATTTTTAGGAAAATATGGTATAATACCAAAGATTGAGGTGAATTATGGAATACAAATTATTTGAAGAATTTATTACCCTCCAAGCACTACTCAAAGAACTTGGAATTACACATAGCGGAGGAGCTATCAAATCATTTCTCTCTGAACATTCTGTTTACTTTAATGGGGAATTAGAGAGTCGTCGTGGTAAAAAACTTCGTATTGGCGATAAGGTTGACATCCCTGACATGAAGATTGACATCTTATTGACACAACCTACTTTTGAGGAACAAGAGGAATACCAAGCTAATAAAGTTGAAAAAGAACGAATCACTAAGCTTGTTAAGGAGATGAATAAGGGAGTAAAAAAAGATAAATCAAAACCTACTTCTTCACCCAAAAGCAAACAAGCTCCACGATTCCCTGGTAGATAATCATGTGGCTACAACACATATCTCTCAAAACTTTTCGTAACTATAAAGAGACCAAAATAGACTTTAATCCTAAATTAAATGTCTTTTTAGGACGTAATGCGCAAGGAAAAACAAATATGTTAGAGGCTATCTATTTTTTAGCCTTAACACGTAGTCATCGAACTCGAACAGATAAAAATCTCATTCATTTTGATGAGGAACAACTTCATCTTTCAGGTCTCGTTCAGAAAAAAACTGGATCCATTCCTCTAGAAATCGAACTAACACAAAAAGGCCGTGTAACAAAAGTTAATCACTTAAAACAGGCACGACTTTCAGATTATGTCGGACACATGAATGTTGTCTTATTTGCTCCTGAAGATTTACAACTAATTAAAGGAGCACCTTCAGTTCGACGAAAATTCATTGATATGGAGCTTGGGCAAATTAAGCCAATCTATTTATCAGACTTAACAAATTATAACCATATCCTAAAACAAAGAAATACCTATCTAAAATCAGCTCAAACAATAGATGGAACCTTCCTTTCAGTACTAGATGATCAGCTAGCCGATTATGGATGTCGTGTAATGAATCACCGCTTAGATTTCATAAAAAAACTAGAAGCATTTGGTCGTAAGAAACATTTTGAACTTTCTAATCAGATTGAAGAACTGTCAATATCCTATCAATCTTCTGTCAAGATAACTGACAAAGAAGACTTATCAGAATCTTTCAAAATTGCTTTAGAAAAGAGTAGGTCCAGAGATTTATTTAAAAAGAATACTGGTGTTGGTCCTCATCGAGATGACATTTCTTTTTATATAAATGGGATGGATGCTAATTTTGGAAGTCAAGGTCAACATCGTAGTCTCGTCCTCTCGATAAAATTAGCAGAAATTGAATTAATGGAAAGTATTACTATGGAATCTCCAATATTACTACTTGACGATGTTATGAGCGAGCTTGACAACACTAGACAACTAAAATTATTAGAAACGATTTCTCATTCAATCCAAACATTTATCACAACAACAAGCTTAGACCATCTTCAAAATCTGCCAGAAAATCTAAGTATCTTCACTATTCAGGGTGGTAAAGTTATTGTAAACAAAACTTGACAATGTTGTAAAAGAACTCCTGTTCTCACGGGAGTTCTTTTCATTGTTTTTTACATAGAATAATTTGGTGCTTCATTAGTAATTTGTACATCATGAGGATGGCTTTCTTTCAAACCAGCACCAGACATTTCAATAAATTGAGCATTATCGTGTAGTTCTTTAAGGTTAGCTGCACCACAGTAACCCATACCAGAGCGAATACCTCCAATCATTTGGAAGACAATATCAGCTGCCGCACCTTTATAAGCAACACGACCTTCAATTCCTTCTGGAACAAGTTTGTTTGCTTCATTGACAGAACCTTGGAAGTAACGATCGCTTGAACCTTTCTTCATAGCAGCGATTGATCCCATACCACGGTAAGTCTTAAACTTACGTCCTTGGAAAATTTCAGTTTCGCCTGGAGCTTCATCAGTTCCAGCAAACATTGATCCAAGCATAACTGCATTTCCACCTGCAGCAAGGGCTTTTACAATATCTCCAGAATACTTGATTCCACCGTCAGCAATGATCGTTTTTCCATATTCACGCGCAACAGTTGCAGCATCATAGATAGCTGTTACTTGTGGAACACCAACACCAGCAATCACACGAGTAGTACAGATAGAACCTGGGCCAATACCAACCTTGACAACATCTACACCTGCTTCATAAAGGGCACGTGCACCTTCAGCAGTAGCAATATTTCCAGCAATCAAAGTACGATCTGGGAAGTGAGCACGAATCTCAGCAATTTTACGCAAGACACCTGCAGAATGACCATGCGCCGTATCGATAACAATTGCGTCAGCTCCTGCCTCAAAAAGGGCCTCTGCACGTTCAAATGTATCTGAAGTGACGCCTACTGCACCTGCAACTAGTAGACGACCAAACTCATCTTTAGCCGCATTTGGAAACTCAATAACTTTTTCAATATCTTTAATAGTAATCAAACCAGAAAGACGACCTTCTTCATCTACCAATGGAAGTTTTTCAATGCGGTGTTCTTGAAGAATGCTTTCAGCCGTTGCAAGATCTGTACCCACAGGAGCAGTCACAAGATTTTCACTGGTCATATGGTTTGAAATTGGTTGATTGTAATCTGAAATAAAACGAAGATCTCGGTTTGTCAAAATACCAACTAATTTACGATTTTCAAGTGTTTCAACAACTGGAACACCACTGATACGGTAACGTCCCATAAGCTCGTCAGCTTCAGCAATTGTATGTTCAGGCGTCAAGAAGAATGGATCAATAATAACTCCATTTTCAGAACGCTTTACCTTACGTACCTCGTCTGCTTGTTGAGCAATTGACATGTTTTTATGGATAACTCCGAGACCACCTGCACGAGCAATAGCAATGGCCATTTGGCTCTCTGTCACTGTGTCCATAGCAGCGGTAATAATTGGGATATTTAAAGTCAGATTATCTGCCAATTTAGTTGTTAAATCTGCATCGTTAGGCAACACATGACTTTCAGCTGGAATAAGCAATACATCATCAAAGGTAAAACCTTTTTTCAAAAATTTAGTGTCCCAATTAGACATTCGAAGTTTCCTCTTTTCTTTCTTTTTGAGCTTGACTCTTTTTATATTGTATCTATCATACCATTCTATAAAATTTTGTCAAATGTTACAGGGGTAAATAAAAAACTATCTTTTCTTCGAGATAGAAATGATAGTTTCTTGTAAAATAAACCTATTTAAAATAATGAAGTCCCATTGCTCCTTTTACCTCAGATAGCGTTTGACCTGCAACTTCACGCGCTCTTTCACTACCTTTTTGAAGCATACTATAAACTTCTCCCATATCCTTAGCAAATTCGATACGGCGCTCACGAATAGGACCCAGTTCACGTTCTAATATTTCAAGTAGATAACGCTTGGTCTTCACATCACCAAGACCACCTCGTTGATAATGTTCTTTCATAGCAGCAATTTCTTGAGCATCTTCTGGACGACCAAAAACATCTAGATAATGGAAAACCATATTTCCTTCAATTTTACCTGGATCCTCAACGCGGATATGATCTGGATCTGTATACATACTCATTACTTTTTTACGCAAAGTATCCGCATCATCAGCTAAATAAATACCATTATTGAGTGATTTAGACATTTTAGCATTTCCATCTAAACCAGGCAAACGCCCTGCTCTCTCATTTTCTGGATAAATACCTTCTGGCTCTACCAAGACATCACAGTTATATGCATTGTTAAACGAACGAACAATTTCACGAGTTTGCTCAATCATTGGTTTCTGATCTGTTCCAACAGGAACATAATTAGCCTTAAAAGCTGTGATGTCAGCTGCTTGAGCAATTGGATAGACCAAGAATCCTGTCGGAATACTTTCTCCAAAGCCTTTCTGAGCAATCTCTGTTTTTACTGTCGGATTTCGTTCCAAACGAGCTAATGAAACCAGATTCATATAATACATAGACAACTCAGCCAACTCTGGAATCTGGCTTTGAATAAAGATAGTTGATTTACTTGGATCCAATCCAACTGCAAGATAATCCAAAGCAACATTTCCGATAGACTCTACAATGGTTTGAGGGTCTTTAGCATGATCTGTCAAAGCTTGTTGGTCAGCCAAGAACACAAACATATCATACTTATCCTCTTCCTGTAATAATACTCGATTTTTGAGACTTCCAACATAATGTCCAATATGCAATTTCCCTGTTGGACGGTCTCCTGTTAAAATAATGGGTTTAGTCATTTTGTTCTCCTTCGATATGGTCCCTTCAATTATAGCATTTTTTTAATGAAATAACCGTAATTTATCAAAATAAATCAACCTTGCTATTTAAGGATTTGTGTAAAGTATGCTGTAAATATAATTTACACAAAATTGACAGATAAAAATTTGAATATTTCCGTATTTTCTAGTAGAATAAATATATTACACATATAGGAGAAAAACATTGCTTACAGTATCTGATGTTTCACTACGTTTTAGTGATCGCAAACTTTTTGATGATGTCAATATCAAATTTACAGAAGGAAATACTTATGGATTAATCGGTGCTAATGGTGCTGGAAAATCAACCTTTTTAAAAATTTTAGCCGGAGATATCGAACCTACTACTGGCCACATCTCTCTTGGTCCAGATGAACGTCTCTCTGTTCTTCGTCAAAATCACTTTGACTATGAAGACGAACGTGCCATTGATGTCGTTATCATGGGAAATGAAAAACTTTATAGCATCATGAAGGAGAAAGATGCCATCTACATGAAGGAAGATTTCTCAGATGAGGATGGAGTGCGTGCTGCCGAACTCGAAGGAGAGTTTGCCGAGCTTGGAGGTTGGGAAGCAGAAAGTGAAGCCTCTCAACTACTTCAAAACCTAAACATTTCAGAAGAATTGCACTATCAAAATATGAGCGAATTGGCCAACGGTGAAAAAGTAAAAGTTCTCCTCGCCAAAGCACTTTTTGGTAAACCAGATGTTCTTCTCTTGGACGAGCCTACCAACGGTTTAGACATCCAATCTATTACTTGGTTAGAAGACTTCTTGATTGACTTTGATAACACAGTTATCGTAGTATCCCACGACCGTCACTTCTTAAACAAAGTATGTACTCACATGGCCGACCTTGACTTTGGAAAAATCAAGCTCTATGTCGGAAACTACGACTTCTGGAAGGAATCTTCTGAGCTCGCTGCTAAATTGCTAGCAGACCGTAATGCCAAAGCAGAAGAAAAAATTAAACAATTGCAAGAGTTCGTTGCTCGTTTCTCTGCTAATGCTTCTAAATCAAGACAAGCAACATCACGTAAGAAAATGCTTGATAAGATTGAACTTGAAGAAATTGTACCATCTAGTCGTAAATATCCATTTATCAACTTTAAAGCGGAACGTGAGATTGGTAATGATCTCTTGACAGTAGAAAATCTAACTGTAAAGATTGATGGTGAGACTATTTTAGATAATATCAGCTTTATCTTGCGTCCAGGTGATAAGACAGCGCTTATTGGACAGAATGACATCCAAACGACTGCATTAATTCGTGCAATCATGGGAGACATTGACTATGAAGGAACTGTCAAGTGGGGAGTTACTACTAGCCGTTCTTACTTGCCAAAAGATAACTCGGCCGATTTTGCAGGGGGAGAGTCAATCCTTGATTGGTTGCGTCAATTCGCAAGTAAAGAAGAAGATGACAATACTTTCCTACGTGGCTTCCTCGGCCGTATGCTCTTCTCTGGAGATGAGGTTAACAAACCTGTCAACGTCTTGTCAGGGGGAGAAAAAGTTCGTGTCATGCTTTCAAAACTTATGCTCTTGAAATCAAATGTCCTTGTACTTGATGATCCAACCAATCACTTGGACTTGGAATCTATCTCAAGCTTGAATGATGGATTGAAAAACTTTAAAGAATCAATCATCTTTGCCAGCCATGACCACGAGTTTATTCAAACTCTAGCTAACCATATCATTGTCTTGTCTAAAAACGGCGTCATCGATCGTATCGATGAAACCTATGATGAATTCCTAGAAAATGCAGAAGTACAAGCAAAAGTTAAAGAACTTTGGAAAGACTAAATAAAACTTCAAAACTCAGTTGGGTTAACCAGCTGAGTTTTCTAACATTTTATGAGGTAACATGAAATTATTTTTTAAAACATATTGGACCTATTTTGTTTCTTTCATCATTCCCATAATCATTATGATAGGAGTATATCTATCTCAAGGTATCTACTGGAATAGCGATACATCTCCACTATTAGGAGATGGCTTTCATCAATACGTTATTTTTGATGTAGCCTTACGAAATATCCTACATGGAAATGATAGTCTGTTTTACACCTTTACAAGTGGCCTTGGATTAAATTTCTATGCCCTATCTAGTTATTACTTGGGAAGTTTCCTTTCACCTCTAGTTTACTTTTTTAACCTGTCGCATATGCCAGATGCTGTCTATCTGACAACTCTCTTAAAATTTGGATTGATTGGACTGTCAACTTATTTTAGTTTAAGTAAATTATTTCAATCGATTCCTAAGCCTTTAAAACTAGCTTTATCTACTTCCTATGCTCTGATGAGTTTCTCTGTCAGTCAATTAGAGATAAAAACCTGGCTAGATGTTTTTATCTTGATTCCTTTAATTATCACTGGTTTACATCTACTGATAACTGAAAAGAAATTACTATTGTACTTTACAAGTTTGTCAACTTTGTTTATTCAAAATTATTATTTTGGCTATATGACAGCCTTGTTTCTTATTTTCTGGTATCTCTGTCAAATTTCTTTAGACTTTAAGACTCGAAAATCATCTGTTCTTGATTTCATAGTTATGTCCTTTTTAGCTGGTATGGCTAGTTTAATTCTGACTCTTCCTACTCTATTTGATTTACAGACACATGGGGAAAAATTGACAGAAGTTACAAAGTTTCAAACTGAAAGTAGCTGGTATCTTGATCTCTTTGCCAAGCAATTCATTGGTTCCTTTGATACAACAAAGTATGGGGCTATCCCAATGATTTTTGTCGGACTACTTCCCTTTATTTTGACCATTTTATTTTTTACACTGAAATCTATTAAGTTTCACGTGAAACTTATCTATGCGATTTTCTTTGCATTTCTAATTGCAAGTTTTTATATAGAAGTGCTTGATTTATTTTGGCAAGGTATGCACACTCCAAATATGTTTTTACATCGCTATGCTTGGATTTTCTCTACCTTGTTAATTTACACAGCAGCAGAAGTCTTAAATCGTCTGAAAGAAATTAAAATCTGGAATTTTTTAGTTTCGCTTTTTCTTATAATAATAGGATTTTTAGCCACCATCTATCTAAAATCACATTATTCTTTTTTAACAGATTTGAATATTCTACTGACTCTTGAATTTTTAGTTGTCTATTTTCTTTTACTCCTTGCAGTTATCAAAAATTTTATCTCTGTAAATCTATTTGCCATTCTAATCTCTTTATTTATAATGGTTGAAATGAGTTTAAATGCTTCATCTCAAATAGACGGAATTGCTAAGGAATGGGGATTTGCTTCTCGAAGTACATATAGTCGAGATATCCCATCTATGGAGTCTTTCTCAACATATATTGGAAATTCATTTACTCGTACTGAAAAACTACAAACTCAGACAGGAAATGACAGTATGAAATTCAACTACAATGGAATCTCTCAATTTTCATCTGTTCGAAATCGTTCAGCAAGCTCTACTTTGGATAAACTTGGGTTTAAATCCTCTGGGACTAATCTCAATCTCCGTTATGGCAATAATAGTATTTTGGCTGATAGTTTATTTGGAATCCAGTACAATATCTCAGATAGTCCTAGTGATAAGTATGGTTTCCAAGATGTATATCAAAAAGATAATCTTACCCTATATGAAAATCAATTCTCTCTTCCGATTGCCTTTGCTAGTCAATCTGTTTACAATGATGTCAAGTTTAATGAACACACTTTGGATAATCAAGCCTCGTTTTTAAATCAACTTGCTAACGTCGATTTTGATTATTTTTCTCCGGTTCCTTATGACAAAACAGAAAATACTGATGATTTGATTAGTGTTACAAGTTCTTCAAATGAGAATGCAACAATCCAGTATCAAATTGAAGTGCCAGAAAACAGCCAAGTTTATCTTTCTTTCACAAACCTTCACTTTTCTAATGACAAACAAAAGAAGGTTGACATCCTTGTAAATGGTGAAAAAAAGACTTTTACAACTGATAATGTCTTCTCCTTCTTTAATCTAGGCTATACAAAAGAAAAAAAGACTTTCAATATCAATGTTAGTTTCCCTGGAAATTCACAAGTATCATTTGAATCTCCTACCTTCTATCGTTTAGATACCAAAACTTTCACCGAGGCAATTCAAAAAATTAAAGAACAACCTGTCACAGTATCAACTTCTAAAAACAAGGTCTTTGCTACATATGATGTTAAACAAGATACGTCTATTTTCTTCACCATTCCTTATGACAAAGGTTGGTCTGCCTACCAAGATGGTAAGAAAATAGAAATTAAACAAGCTCAAACTGGTTTTATGAAAGTTGACGTTCCTAAGGGAAAAGGAACTATTACACTTTCCTTTATTCCTAATGGGTTTGTTGTTGGATCAATCTGTTCCTTTACTTCTCTTTTACTATTTGTAATCTATAATCACAGACGAAAGTCATCTAAGGCATAAAAAAATCGCCAATCAGGGAGCCCACTGAAAAAGTAAGCCTCTTACTTTTAAAGAAATGAAAACCGAGAAATCACTCATCAATTTGAGCGAATTCCTCGGTTATTTTGTATTTATTAAGGTCATAATTCGTTTCATATTGACCAC
>NZ_WIJP01000021.1 GCF_009496155.1 Streptococcus mitis | reverse complement strand
GTTACCAGAAGCTTTAGTCACGGAAAAAGGTGAAGCCGAAGTTCAACCAGCATTACCTGAAGCTGTTGTTACTGAAAAAGGTGAGCCTGAAGTTCAACCAGCTTTACCAGAAGCTGTAGTAACCAACAAAGGCACACCAGAAGTCCAACCTGAATTACCCGCAGCTGTTGTTACTGAAAAAGGCGAGCCTGCAGTCCAGTCAGATTTACCAGAAGCAGTCGTTACTGACAAAGGTGAAGCCGAAGTTCATCCTGCATTACCTGAAGCAGTCGTTACTGACAAAGGCGAACCCGAAGTTCAACCAGCGTTACCAGAAGAGGTAGTCACGGAAAAAGGTGAAGCCGAAGTTCAACCAGCTTTACCAGAAGCTGTTGTTACTGAAAAAGGTGAGCCTGAAGTTCAACCAGCTGTACCAGAAGCAGTAGTAACCGACAAAGGCAAGCCTGCAATTCAGCCAGAGTTACCAGAAGCGGTAGTCACGGAAAAAGGTGAAGCCGAAGTTCATCCTGCATTACCAGAAGCTGTTGTTACTGAAAAAGGTGAAGCCGAAGTTCATCCTGCATTACCAGAAGCTGTTGTTACTGAAAAAGGTGAGCCTGAAGTTCAACCAGCTTTACCGGAAGCAGTAGTAACCGACAAAGGCGAGCCTGCAATTCAGCCAGAGTTACCAGAAGCAGTAGTAAGTGATAAAGGTGAACCTGAACAGGTAGCCCCACTTCAAGAATATACTGGGAAAATCGAGCCGCTGAAATCAGAAAGTACAAAACCTTCTGAAGAAACTAACAATACAACAGAAACGAATAATGTTCAAAAAAATGCCAGTGCACTACTTAGAATGAATTTTGTTAAAGGTAATCAAGCGTTATCTGGAACTGGTTCAGCTACATTTATAGCACCTAATGTATTATTGACAGTAGCACACAATTTCATTAATAATTCTTCAGATAACAGCACGGGTGAATTTAGAGGAGAAAAGTCTAAAAATACATATGAATGGGTAACACCTGATGGACAAAAAGGTTCATTTACTTCAGAGGATATTCATTTTTATAATCAAAAAGATTATCCAAAAGGATTTATCTATGATTTAGCAGTGATTAAATTACCACAATCTTTAGAAAGAAAACATGTAAATCTAGTAGAAAATTACTCGAAAGTAAATATTCATGACAAACTAAATATCTATGGATATCCAGGTGGGGAATATACGCACTTAAAAGATGCTACAGTTGAAATGGAACAAAAATATGCGAATAATACCTACGGTGTTCAATATCAAGGTGGAAAACCTGGTATGAGTGGTGGAGGAATATTTAATACTAACGGTGAAGTCATTGGTGTACACCAAAATGGTGCTAAGAACCGTTCAGGAGGATTAATATTATCTCCAACACAATTAGACTGGATTAGAAGTATTATAAATGGTAAAGAAATTACTCCGACATATGATGCACTAGAACGTCATAAAGATGAGAAAAAAGACGATGTTAAAGAAGAAGACGTTAATAAGAAATTAGAGCTTAGAAATATATCTTCTGTAGAACTATATTCAAAAGAAGGTGATAAGTATCGTCATGTAACTTCATTAGATTCTGCACCAAATGACCCACAAAATTACTTCATGAAAGTTAAATCAGAGAATTTTAAAGATGTGATGCTACCAGTTACAAGCATTACTAATGATAATAAAGATAATAGAGCTGTTTATAAAATAGTAGCAAGTGCAAATAATCTGATACATCATGAAAATAATAATGTATTAGAAAATTATACTTACTATTTACCAAAAACTCAGCAAAGTGAAACTGGTGTCTATACATCATTTAAAAATTTAGTAGATGCAATGAATAACACTCCTAATGGCACATTCCGTTTAGGTGCAACTATGGATGCTCGTGAACTTGAACTTCCAGATGGTCAAGAAAGTTATGTGAAAAATGAATTTCATGGAACATTAATAGGGCAAAATAATAATAAGTATTACGCTATATATAACCTGAAAAAACCACTGTTTAATGTGCTAAATAGCGCTACAGTAAAAGATCTTTCAATAAAAGATGCCAATATTTCAGCAAAAGAAGATGCTGCAACACTTGCAAAAGAAGCGAAAAATAGAACTGCAATTAGTAATGTTCATGCTGATGGAGCGATAGCTGGTGAACATGGAATAGGAGGATTAGTATCACAAGTTAATAATTCTACTATTTCTAACAGTAGCTATACAGGCAGAATAACTAATACATATAAAACAGTTGCTAGTTATCAAATCGGAGGTTTAGTAGGTAAACTTTCTGGTTCGGGAGCATTAATAGACAAGTCGATTGCGTCTATTGATATGGCGACAAATGCCAATACTGGAGACCAAGTTGTTGGTGGGATAGCTGGAGCAGTAGATAAGAGTGCACTAATTAGAAATAGTTATGCTGAAGGGAATCTAAATAATGTGCAGCGTTTTGGTAAAGTTGGTGGAGTTGTAGGTAATCTTTGGGATAGAGATTCTTCAGAAGTAAGTAACTCGGGTAACCTTACAAACGTATTAAGCGACGTTAATGTAACGAATGGTAATGCTATTGCGGGTGATAATTTTAATGGTATAAAAGTAAATGGCACATATAGCAACAAAAATAATAAAGTTGTGAACGTAGTAGCAGAAGATGATGAAATCTTAACTAAGGATTCTACTGTTCAAAGAGGAGAAGTATTAGAAGACGCACAGATTAGAGAGAAAAAAGCTTCTTTTGTATCTAAAAATACTATTAAAACAGAAGATTTTAATTTCTCTTCTAGATATGTAACTGACTATAGAAATCTTGAAAATGCCGTTTCATCTAAAGAAAAAGTTTATAAAAATATAGAAAAACTATTACCGTTCTATAATAGAGAGACAATAGTTAAGTACGGGAATTTAGTAGAAGCAAGTAGTAATCTTTACAATAAGGAATTATTGTCAGTAGTTCCTATGAAAGATAATGAAGTAATAAGTGATATTAACAAAAACAAATCAAGTATAAATAAACTATTACTATATTACGCGGACAATACAGCAGAAACACTTAATGTAAATTATCAAAGTGATTTTTCAAATGTAGCAGAGTATAGAATAGGCGATACAAAATTAATTTACACACCGAATACATTACTTCGCAATTATAATAATATTTTAGATGAAGTATTACCAGCATTAAATAGTGTAGAATATAAATCAAAGGAAATTAGAAAAGTATTAGATGTTTCAAATGATGTTAGTTTAACAGAACTATATTTAGAAGAACAATTCAATACTACAAAAAATAACTTGAGAGATAGTTTAACGAAACTACTTACTGCAGATGCTGCAATAGCTGAAAATAACAGTAGGGTAATAGATAATTATGTAATCGAAAAAATTAAAAATAATAAGGAAGCTTTACTTCTAGGATTAACATATTTAGAACGTTGGTACAATTTCAAATATGGTAATACAAAAGCGAAAGATTTAGTTATGTACCACTTGGATTTCTTCGGTAAATCAAATAGTTCAGCGTTAGATAATGTTATCGAACTAGGTAAATCTGGATATAATAATCTACTAGCAAAAAATAATGTTATAACTTATAACGTTTTATTAGCGAAAAATTATAAAACTAATAATTTATTTGATGCATTAGAAAAATATAGAAAAGCATTCGTGCCAGATAAAACCAATAATGAGTGGTTTAAAGAACAAACTAAAGCTTATATAGTAGAAGAAAAATCTACAATTAAAGAGGTAAGTGATAAGCAATCAATAGCTGGTAGTCCATATTCAATTGGAGTATATGATAGATTAACTAGCCCATCTTGGAAATACCCAAGTATGGTCTTACCGCTATTAACATTACCTGAAAAATCGGTGTTTATTATAGCCAACATTTCGACTATAGGATTTGGAGCTTATGATAGATATAGAAGTAAAGAACATCCAGCAGGAACTAATTTAAATGAGTATGTTGAAACAAAAGCTAAAGAAGCGGCTGTTAGATTTAGAGATCACTATGATTATTGGTATAAAATATTAGATGATAAAAATAAATCAAAATTGTATAGAAGTGTTCTAGTCTATGATGCATTTAGATTTGGTACAGATGAAAAAGTAGATAAAGATACATACCAAGCTACTTTTGAAACTGATCATCCAGCAATAAAACATTTCTTTGGTCCAGCAGGAAATAATGTTGTTCATAATGCTAATGGAGCATACGCTACAGGGGATGCATTCTACTATATGGCATATCGTATGCTTGATAAAGATGGTGCGGTAACTTATACACACGAAATGACGCATAACTCAGATAGAGAAATTTATCTTGGAGGATACGGAAGACGAAATGGACTTGGACCAGAGTTTTATGCTAAAGGATTGTTACAAGCTCCTGATCATCCAAATGATCCTACTATTACGATTAACTCTATATTGAAATATGAAAAATCAGAAGATCCAACTAGACTTCAGGTAAAAGATCCTACAAAACGATTTAATAATGCAGAAGATTTACAAAAATATATGCATAATATGTTTGATGTAATTTATATGCTAGAATATCTAGAAGGTAATGCAGTTGTTAAATTAGATATTTCTAAGAAAAATGAGTTGTTGAGAAGAATAGAAAATAAATTTGAAACAGATCCAGACGGAAGTAGAGTTTATGCAACCAATGTTATTCGTTATTTAAATACTAGTGAACTTAACAAATTAACCTCATTTAATAGTTTAATTGAAAATGATGTTATTACAAGAAGAGGATACGAAAATGGAAATGACAATACTTTTAAACGAAATGGATATTATACAATTAAACTATTCTCACCAATATATTCTGCTCTAAGTAATGATAAAGGAACTCCGGGTGATTTAATGGGTCGTCGTATGGCGTTTGAATTGTTAGCCGCAAAAGGTTTTAAAGATGGAATGGTGCCATATATTTCTAATCAATATGCGGAAGAAGCAAAAGCCAATGGTGATGTTATTACATCATATGGTAAAGTAATCGGTAATGTAACTGATGAGTTAGTACTTCAAAAAGTGTTTAATAATGAATATAAATCATGGGTTGATTTCAAAAAAGCAATGTATGAAGAACGAAAAGCTAAATTTAATAAATTAATGAGCATTAGCTTCGATAACCCAAATGGAAGTTGGTTCAGAAAAGATAGAGTGACAATAAAAAATATAGAAGATCTTCAAAGAATGATAACTACTGCTGTCAATGAAGATGCTGAGGATTATCTTGTGAATATATATCCAGAAAGAAGTAGAGTTCATAAACTTAAACAGGCAATCTTTAAAGCCTATCTTGATCAAACCGATGATTTTAGAAATTCAATTTTTGAGAATAAAAAATAGTATTTGCTATTAGGAAATAAAAAGTAAAGGTAGAGGATTACAATTGTCATTATTAAAAAAAGATAGATTTTCCATTCGGAAAATAAAGGGTATTGTTGGTTCGGTATTCTTGGGGAGTCTTTTATTTGCACCGTCAGTTGTTGGTGCATCGACTTATCATTACTTGGATTATAGTAATTTGACACAAACTGAACGTGATCAACTCAAACAAGGTAGACCTGACGAATCAAAAGAATCATATGCTTTGGTTTATGAGAAAGACGCACTACCAAATACTGGTCAATCACAATCTATTATGACTGTATTGGGTTTATTGACCATCGGTAGTCTTGTTGTAGTTATTACAAAAGATAAGAGAAATAAAAAAATAGCTACATTTTTGATTGTAGGGGCGACAGGTTTAGTTACACTATCAACTACTTCAGCACTTAATTTGAATGCTAACATCCATGAGTCTGGACGTGATGGTGTGTTGCAAATTTCTGGTTACAGATATGTTGGTTACTTGGAATTTGATGAGAGAACGGTTTCATCGGTTTCGCTAGTTGAACAATCCAAAGTTATGACAGACAAAGGCGAACCTGAAGTTCAACCAGCCTTACCCGAAGCAGTAGTCACAGAAAAGGGTGAACCTGCAGTTCAGCCAGAATTACCAGCAGCTGTAGTCACTGAAAAGGGTGAACCTGAGATTCAAGCAGCCTTATCAGAAGCAGTTGTAACTGAAAAAGGCGAACCTGAAGTTCAACCAGCCTTACCCGAAGCTGTAGTCACAGAAAAGGGTGAACCTGAGGTTCAAGCAGCCTTATCAGAAGCAGTTGTAACTGAAAAAGGCGAACCTGAAGTTCAACCAGCCTTACCCGAAGCTGTAGTCACAGAAAAGGTTGAACCTGCAGTTCAGCCAGAATTACCAGCAGCTGTAGTCACTGAAAAGGGAGAACCTGAGGTTCAAGCAGCCTTATCAGAAGCAGTTGTAACTGAAAAAGGCGAACCTGAGGTTCAAGCAGCCTTACCAGAAGCCGTAGTCACTGAAAAAGGCGAACCTGAAGTTCAACCATCGTTATCAGAATCAGTTGTAACTGAAAAAGGGGAACCCGAAGTTCAACCAGCCTTACCAGAAGCCGTAGTCACTGAAAAAGGCGAGCCTGAGATTCAACCAGCCTTACCAGAAGCTGTAGTAACTGAAAAAGGCGAACCTGAGGTGCAACAAGTCCTACCCGAAGCTGTAGTAACTGAAAAAGGCGAACCTGAAGTTCAACCAGCCTTACCAGAAGCAGTTGTAACTGAAAAAGGCGAACCTGAGGTGCAAGCAGCCTTACCCGAAGCTGTCGTGACCGACAAAGGCGAGCCTGAAGTACAAACAGCCTTATCAGAAGCAGTTGTAACTGAAAAAGGCGAACCTGAGGTGCAAGCAGCCTTATCAGAAGCAGTTGTAACTGAAAAAGGCGAACCTGAGGTGCAACAAGCCCTACCCGAAGCTGTAGTCACTGAAAAGGGAGAACCTGAGGTGCAAGCAGCCTTATCAGAAGCAGTTGTAACTGAAAAAGGCGAACCTGAGATTCAACCAGCCTTACCCGAAGCAGTTGTAACTGAAAAAGGCGAACCCGCAGTTCAAGCTGAGTTGCCAGAATATACGTCAAAAGTTGCTCCAACTTTGACTTTAGATAAGGTTACAGAAGATGCGATGGATCGTTCAGCTAAATTGGATTACACTCTTGAAAATACAGGTAATGCTGAAATCAAGAGCATTATAGCTGAGATTAAAGATGGGGACACTGTTGTTAAGCGAGTTGATTTATCTAAAGAAAAATTGACAGACGCTATTCAAGGTTTGGATTTATTCAAAGATTATAAAATTGCAACAACAATGACTTACAACCGTGGTGAAGGTGATGAAACTTCTAAATTGGATGAAAAACCTTTACGTTTAGAGTTGAAAAAGATCGAAATTAAAAATATTTCATCTACTAATTTAGTGAAGGTGAATGATGATGGTACTGAAACACCTAGTGATTTCATGACTGAAAAACCTTCAGATGAAGATGTGAAGAAAATGTACTTAAAAATCACTAGTCGTGATAATAAAGTAACACGTTTAGCAGTTGATAATATTGAGTTGGTAACTGAAAAAGAAAAAGAACTTTATAAAATTACAGCAACTGCTCAAGATTTGATTCAACATACAGACCCAACGAAGGTTCGTAACAAGTATGTTCATTATATTGAAAAACCCCATCCTAAAGAAGATAATGTCTACTATAACTTTAAAGATTTAGTAGACGCTATGAATGTTAATAAAAACGGTACATTTAAAATTGGTGCAGATTTGAATGCAGAAAATGTACCAACGCCTAATAAAGAATATGTACCTGGGACATTTAGAGGTACATTGACCAGTGTAGAAGGTAACCAGTATTCAATTCATAACATGAAACGTCAATTATTCGGTGGTATCGAAGGTGGTTCAGTTAAAAATATTAACTTAGCAAACGTTAATATCAATATGCCTTGGATTAATGATATTTCAGCACTTGCTAAGACTGTTAAAAATGCGACAGTTGAGAATATCAAGGTTACTGGTAGCATTCTTGGAAACAATAGTATTGCTGGTATTGTTAATAAGATTGATCGTGGTGGCCTGTTAAGAAATGTAGCATTTATCGGTAAATTGCAGGCTGTTGGTGATCGTGATTGGAATTTAGCTGGTATTGCTGGTGAAATTTGGAAAGGTAACTTAGATAGAGCATATGCTGATGTAACAATCACAGGTAAACGAGCTAGAGCTGCTGGACTTGTCGCGAAATCTGATAATGGTATGGATAATTTCACTGTAGGAAAAGAGGGTTCTGTTCGTCATTCAGTTGCTAAAGGTACAATTGACATTGATAATCCAGTTGATGTTGGTGGGTTTATCAGTTCTAACTGGGTATTAGGGCAAATTGAAGATAACGTATCAATGGTGAAAGTTTCTAAAGGTGAGATCTTCTATGGTTCAAGAAATATAGATGACGAAGGTGGTTACTTCTCAGGTAATAGACTTGAAAATGATTTCGTTGTTCGTGATATGAGTACAGGAGCCTCTTCATATCAACGTTCTAAACGTGTTAAAGAAATTAGTTTAGAAGAAGCTAATAAGAAAATTACAGGGTACAATATAACAGCTAGTGGATTTGAAATTAGTGCTCTTCCTGAAGATACGCTTAACCGTACAGCACCAAAATCAGAGGAATACAAATCAACTCAAGACTACAAATCCGAACGTGATTTGGCTTATCGTAATATTGAGAAACTTCAACCATTTTATAACAAAGAATGGATTGTCAACCAAGGTAACAAACTTGCAGAAGATTCAAACTTAGCTAAGAAAGAAGTCCTTTCTGTTACGGGGATGAAGGATGGTCAATTCGTGACCGATTTATCGGATATCGATAAAATAATGATTCACTATGCAGATGGTACAAAAGAAGAAATGGGGGTCACACTCAAGGATTCTAAAGTCCAACAAGTGCGTGAATATAGCGTATCTGGTCTTGGTGATGTTGTCTATACACCGAATATGGTTGTTAAAAATCGTGATAAATTGATTGCTGATGTTAAAGCTCAATTATCAAGTGTAGAATTGATTTCACAAGAAGTCCGTGCCTTGATGGATAAACGAGATACATCTAGAGATCCTAATGCTAATTCGGATGAACGTAAGAATGGTTATATTAAAGATTTATTCTTTGAAGAAAGCTTTGCGGACGTGAAAGAAAATCTTGACAAACTAGTTAAAGCTATTGTTGAAAACGAAGACCATCAATTGAATGGTGATGAAGCTGCGATAAAAGCACTTCTCAAGAAAGTAGAAACCAATAAAGCTAAAATCATAATGGCTCTGACTTATCTCAATCGTTACTATGATATCAAATACGGTGACATGAGTATAAAAAACATCATGATGTTTAAACCTGACTTTTATGGTAAGACACCAAGTGTTATTGACAGACTCATCAACATCGGTTCGAGTGAAAAGAACTTGAAGGGTGATCGGACTCAAGATGCTTACCGTGAAATCATCTCAGGTAACACTGGTAAAGGTAATTTACGTAACTTCTTAGAATACAACATGCGTTTGTTCACTGAGGATAAAGATATTAATGATTGGTTTATCCACTCAGCTAAGAATGTTTATGTTTCAGAACCTAAGACAACAAATACAGAGTTGAAAGATAAACGTCATCGTGTGTTCGATGGTTTAGATAACAGTGTTCATGGACGTATGATTTTACCGTTGCTCAACTTGAAGAAAGCTCATATGTTCTTAATTTCAACATATAATACAATGGCTTATAGTTCATTTGAGAAATATGGTAAACATACAGAAGAAGCTAGAAATGAATTCAAAAAAGAAATTGATAAGGTTGCACATGCACAACAAACTTACCTTGACTTCTGGTCACGTTTAGCATTACCAAGTGTACGAGATAGATTGCTCAAGAGTCAAAATATGGTTCCAACACCTGTTTGGGATAATCAAACCTACAATGGTTCTCCTGTAGGTCGTCGAGGATTTGACAGTAAAGGTAACCCTGTAGCCCCAATTCGTGAATTATATGGTCCAACATGGCGACACCATGATAGAGATGGGCGTATGGGCGCTATGGCTTCAATATTCCCTAATCCAAATAATGATGACAAGGTCTTGTTTATGGTGACAGATATGATTAGTCCGTTTGGTATTTCAGCCTTTACACATGAAACAACACACGTCAATGACCGTATGTTATATTTTGGAGGAAATAGTCATCGTGAAGGCACCGACGTTGAAGCATATGCTCAAGGTATGTTGCAAACACCTGATAAATCTACAGGTAACGGTGAATATGGTGCTCTAGGTCTTAACATGGCCTATCATCGTGAAAATGATGGTGACCAATGGTACAATTATAATCCTGATAAGCTTCAAACTCGTGAAGACATTGACCGCTACATGAAAAACTATAATGAAGCACTAATGATGCTAGATCATCTAGAAGCAGATGCAGTTCTAGAATCAGGGGTACCAGATATTAATACGAAGTGGTTCAAGAAAGTTGACAAGGCAATACGGACTATTGACAATTTGAATAAGCTCAAAGCGCCGAATCAATGGGATAAAGTTCGTGATTTGAATGAAGAAGAAAAAGCTAAAAAGTTATCAAGCATCAATGATTTAATCGATAATAATTTTATGACAAAACATGGAAATCCAGGGGATGGAATTTATCGTCCAGAGGATTTCACTCCAAACTCAGCTTACGTGAATGTCAATATGATGGCTGGTATTTACGGTGGAAATACGAGTGATGGTGCACCTGGTTCATTATCATTTAAGCATAATGCTTTCCGTATGTGGGGCTATTATGGTTATGAAAATGGCTTTATCAGTTATGTATCCAATAAATACAAAACAGAAGCAGATAAAAACAACCATGGTTTACTAAGCGATAAGCTAATAATTAATAAAGTATCGCAAGGAAACTTTAAAACCCTTGAAGAGTGGAAGAGACATTGGTACGGGGAAATTCTTGTTAAAGCTAAGAAAGGTTTTGAGGCTATCGATATTGATGGAACCCATATTAGCAACTATGATGAGTTACGCACTTTATTTGATAAAGCAGTTCGCAAAGATCTGGAGGGAATGTCAGATCCGAAAATTAAAGATCATTTCAAAAATACAGTGGACTTGAAATCCAAAGTATTCAAAGCCCTACTAAAAAATACAGATGGTTTCTTTAATCCTTTGTTTAAATGAATATAACAAATTGCTACTTAATATGATGTTGGGCAAAAACTAGCTTCAAAATAAAACCACACAGTGATAATTTCAGTTTTATACTCAATTAAGCTGAAAGAAACATTGTGTGGTTTTGTTTTATAGTCAATTGAAACAAGAAGAGGACATAAGAACCTCGTAAAAAGTATTGCACCTTAGTAATACAAAAGATTGAAGTTAGAATAATACAGTGTGCCTTCTAAAATATTATTAGAAATTGATTTGTTCATATTTTATTTCATTTTATTATAAAAAATTCTTGTTTATGATTTTTCATCTGCAAGCGATTTGCAGTAGATAAAAAGACTGAGAGCTTACTTCTCAGTCTTGGATATGTTGAAAGAGGTGGTCGAGTTGGTTTAGGTAGTCGGTGCGTGAATTGATAATTCTCAGGATATGGACTTCTTTTTCATGAATGAGGTAAAAGAGTAGGTATTGTTTAGAGACAATCATTCTGAGCGTGTTTCCTGGATAGAGGGAGTATCCGATTTTATGATCAAAGTTAATACCCCCCTCTGGTGAGAACATGAGTAGGTTGCTGGTTTGTTGGAGGCGAGTGATGACTTTCTTGGCTATGTTTTCACTGAACTCTGTGGAGTAATAGATGAAAATACCGTCTAAGTCTTGTCTAGCTTGTTCTGTAAAGCGTACTTTATAGTCCATACTTTGAAAAGACCTCGTCTGCGTCGTAGAGACGTCCTTCGATGATGTCTTGGTAGCCTTTATCTAGTTCTGCTTTGAGTTCGCCTAGGAAGACTTCTGCTTTGAGTTGGTCGGCTGTCTTAATTGGGAGACCTTTTTCAAGGACGATTTGTTCTACAAAAAGGTTGAGAGCATCTGAAAGGCTGATGTTTTTGCTTTCTAGAATATTTTTTGCTTCTTCGAATAGTTGGTTATTGACTCGGAAGTTATAAACTCGGTCTCGTGTAAGTGTTGACATAGTATTTCTCCTTGTAATGCTGTTGTATTACACATATCTTACAAAAAAACATAGAAAAAGTCAAGTATGGGGAAAATAAGCATTGGCAGTTTTTCATTACGTTGCAGTTTTGTAGAAAGATAAATGAGTGAATAGCAAAAGATTGGAATTTTAATCGAATTCAAAAGTTTCTTAATCTGGAAACAAGAGCAGACAAAATAAAGAAGTCATGATATAATATAAATTAGATTTCTATGTCATAAAACAAGAACTGTTTGAACATCATTCATTTTATGTTCAAACAATAGTAAAATAAAATAGGGACTCTAAACCCTTGCTACGAAAGGAAAAAAACTCAATGGCTACTATTCAATGGTTGGTCTAGAAGATTTAAAATAATAAAACATTGTGAAGTAGAATAAATGCTTAAAACCCTTGAATTCCAAGGGTTTTTGTTGTTTTAGATTTTAATTTTTCACATTGTTATAAGTGCTTAATTAAGCAATAATCATCAATAAAAACATTTTTTGGTGTTGAGTTTGGTGTTCAAATATTTGTTATGTTACGGAAAGGAATTTCACAATCTTTCCGTTTTTTTATTTTCAGGAGGGAAAATGACAAAAGAATTACAATCATCACGCAATATTGTCATTTCATTTTTAGTACGTGAAATGGGAATTGACATTGTTGAAGCCATATCTCTGATGACTGAATTAGAAAAAAGTGGCTTGGTTCGATTGGAATCAAGTGGAGATTTAATACTCAAAGAACTAGGAGGAGCTCTATGAAACGAATTACCGCAAATCAATACCAAACTTCAGAACGGTATTATAAATTACCTAAAATTCTTTTTGAGGATGAGGAAGAAAGAAATTCTCAACCTATTTTGAGAAGAAAAGTAGAAAAGGTTACATTTCTTTATCATTTTTAACCTTGCTTTACTTGTCTTAGCATGTTGGACAGGATACAAGTGGAAGAGGGGATAGAAAATAATCTGAACAAGTTCAAAACTTATTCTATTTTTTAGGACATGAAAAATTTTAGAAATTGATTCTTTCTTAAATTTGAATTTCACTAGTAGTGTAAAGATGATTTTTTCTCTGAATAAAATCTGAATTTTCTCTGATACAATCTCAAATGTCAAGGTTCAATAATTGTTACTTCAGTAGGTGATGAGGGTCTAGATTTAAATAATCAAGAATCATTGAAACATTACCTTGGAGAACTTAAGGGGAAGGATTATTCACATATAGATGGGAAAGTTATGGATATCCCTGCGGGATTAGACAATGTTGTGACAGTAGGGTCAGTAAATGATAACGATTTTGTATCTAGTTTTTCAAATAAAGGAAATAATGTAATAGATATATATGCAACAGGAGGAGGAAGTCATAAACTAGCAACAATTGGATATGAACAGTGGGCTAATGATAAAGCATTTGAAAAAGAATGGGTCATTGTACCGACACTTGAAGGGAAATATACTTATGCTTATGGGACATCCATTTCAACACCAAAGGTTTCAGCAGCACTTGGGTTAATCATTGAGAAATATCATTTGAAAGATCAACCAGATAAGGTAATTAAATTATTGTATGATAATTGCTGGATAAGAAATGACATTGACGGCACTCAAATTATACTATTAAATATTACGAATTTTGTTCAAGATAGTGTAAAATAGATTTGTACTAGTTTCTAAAAATTTAATTTAAAGAATAAAGAACAATTACAAATTGATGTATTGAGACTATTCTTTGTCAAGAATACGGAGCTTTGCAGATAGTTCTCTAAAATATTTTGAGGTGATAGAATGTATAAGATATTAGTTGTAGATGACGATTTTGAAATTTTGAAACTGATGCGAACTATTTTGGAGATGAAAAACTATCAGGTAACGACGTATCAAGAAGTCACCGTACCAATCAATATTAATAATTTCAAAGGATTTGATTTGATTTTATTAGATGTAATGATGCCTAATATAGATGGTATGCAAATTTGTAAGCAGATTAGAAATAAAGTAAGCTCCCCTATTATTTTTGTTAGTGCAAAAGACACCGAAGATGATATAGTATCAGGATTGAATTTAGGAGGAGATGACTATATTACAAAACCTTTCAGCATCAATCAATTAATTGCCAAAGTTGCTGCAAATCTCAAACGAGAAGAACGATACAAACAAGGTGAATTAAGTAACCAAATTGTTCGAGAATTATCCCCAATAACAATTTATTTACAAGAAAAAATTGTTTGTATTAATGGAGATAGTCTTGCCTTTACAAGTAGGGAATATGATATCATAGAGCTATTATCTAGCAATCCAAGAAAAATTTTTACTGTACAAGATATATATGAAAACGTTTATGATGATGATGCTGAAACCCTCTTTCGTTCAATATCTGAGTATATCTATCAAATAAGATTAAAATTCTCATCCTATGGAATTAATCCTATAAAAACAGTTAGAGGTATGGGATACAAGTGGCATGATTAAGAAGAATAGTACAATTAGAGGACGTATAATAAGGACTGTTTTAGAACTAGTAACAGGTACGTTACTGAGTATACTTTTATTTTTTATATTTACTTATTTACTTGTTTTTACAGGACAATTAAATGTATACGGCTCTAAAATTGAAATTTCAGTGAGTGATACCAGCAATTTAAGTGATGTAGTTCAAGCAATGAATAACTCTATATTTGACTATGTTGTATTTAATCGCAAGACAGGTACAATTGAAGAGGGTAATTATCAAAAAAAGGATTTGCCTGCCTATCGAGAAGTGTTTGATAAAAATGAATCTGTAAGTAATAGTGCGGTGTATTATGGGTATTATGCTAATTCAGAGATTGTACTTACTGTCAGGCAACCCATGATACCTGAGTTTGTTAATCCGAATTTGCGTCACATTTCATTTAATCTATTTTCTTATTTATTTTTCTTCGTTTTCGAAACGATTTTACTCATTTGGTCACTTACAAGATTAATAAAAGAATTTTCAAAAAATTTTCTACTTATACAAAAAAAGCTTTAAACATGGGGCAGTTAACATTTAAAGAAAAAAACATTCCCGCTCAAATACAAGAGTTTGATGAAATTCTCTCTGTATTATATCAAAAGGACGACGAGTTAACTAATTTACTCAAATCAGAGAGAAGGGAGAAGGAAGATTTATCTTTTCAAGTTGGTGCATTAGCTCATGATGTAAAAACTCCTTTAACAGTACTAAAGGGAAATTTAGAGTTGCTTGAATTAACTAACCTGACTGATCAACAGAAGGAATATACTCAGTCAATGAATAACAGTATAGTGATTTTTGAAAGATACTTTAGTTCAATGATTGATTATTCAAGATTACTAATTGAAGATAAAGATTATGGGGAACAGATATATTTACCTGATTTTTTAAGTGATCTGTCAGTAGAGGCGAAATCTGTAATGAATAATGCAAAGGTTGATTTCAAAATTATTAATACTACAAAATTAATGTTTTTTAAGGGAAATCGTTTTAATTTAAATAGGGCATTAATTAATATTTTAGCAAATGCAGCAAGATATAGTTCTGGAGAAAAAAAAGTTACTCTTACTATCATTGAGGAAACAGAGTATATTAATTTTGGAGTGTGGAATAATGGTATGCCTTTTACTGAACAGTCCTTATTAAATGCAGATAAGTTATTTTATACTGAGAATAAAGGTAGGAATAATAAGCACTATGGTTTAGGGTTAGCATTTGCTAAACAAGTTGCAACTAGACATTTTGGAGAATTGTTTTTATCAAATCCAGATAGAGGTGGTGCTCAAGTGACGTTGCTTATTAAAAAATAATTCTATAGGGATATATTAGATAGCTTCCATATAATAGTTATGTATATAAAAATAGATAATCTTCTAAATTGAGGAATATCTATTTTTTTATTTTTTAAAATTGAAAAATCTGAACAAATTTTGAAAAATAAAGTGTAACATACAAGTATAAAATAAGGAGGAATTATAGTTATGAATATACAAGTTCAAAAACTTAGAAAATCATATAAGGATAGAGAAGTGCTGAAAAATATTTCTTTTGAAATAAAAGAGGGAAGTATTTGTGGATTATTAGGTATCAATGGTGCAGGAAAATCAACAATTATGAAGATTATTTTTGGTCTTGAAAACGCTGATAGTGGTACGGTTATTTTTAATGGGGGAAAAAATGCGAGCATATATGAGATTGGAGCGCTTATTGAAACTCCTGCTATCTATATGAACTTATCTGCATTTGATAATTTAAAAACTAGAGCATTGTTATATGACATTTCTGACGAACGAATTAATGAAGTATTAAACTTGATTGGGCTATCTAATACGGGAAAGAAAAAAGCAGGAAGCTTTTATTTAGGTATGAAACAACGTTTGGGATTAGGTATGGCAATAATTACTAGTCCAGATTTGCTCATTTTAGATGAACCTACCAATGGATTGGATCCAGATGGTATAAAGGAATTATTGAATTTAATGATTTCTTTAAAGAAATCAGGAATGACAATTCTTTTATCTAGCCATCAACTGTATGAAGTTAGTAAAGTGGCAGATAAAATTGTTATTTTACATGATGGTCAAATTTTTTACGACGGTTCGAATGTTCAAAGTGATGATTTAGAATCTTTATTTTTTAGAATTGTTCATGGAGGTGACGCAATATGATAAAAATATTTAAATCAGAATGGTTAAAACAGCGAAAAAATACATCCAAAAAATTCTTGATAATAGCTCCTGGCTTGTCGATTTTAATAGCTATATTACTTGTTGGACCGAGTATTATAGAAAGTTTTTCGATATATTGGTGGGAAGCCATCTTTTTGTATACACTTATTGGATTGTTATTTTTATATGATTATAAAGCAGAAGAAGCTGCAGGAAACTTCCAGAATATATACTTTCGAAATGATAGCATAAAAATATATATCGTAAAGATACTTTTAAAATTAAAAGATTTACTCATTTCTAACGTATGGTTTTTAGCTATATTATTATTTACAAGTAATTTTTTGTATGCCGACTTAATATCATTGAATATAATTGGTGACTTAATTTGTTTAGTACTTATTTCGATAACATCCATATGGGTATTGCCACTCTTGTATCTATTTTCGAAATGGATCAATCCCTATATCCTAGTATCTATTAACTCCTTGATTTGTTTTTTGGTTGCACCTTTTATCGCTCAAAGTAGTTTTTGGTTCTTCTTTCCTTTTACATATCATTATAAAATTGCTTATAGTCTTATGTATATAAAACCGTCAGGAGATCTAGATTTAACAAATCATGTAACAGACGTTAAAATGGTAGTATTTGCCGTATTTCTATCATTGATTCTATTTATTGTTTCTTTGTTAATGTTAAATTGGAGGTTAAATAATGATCCAATTGCTAAAAAGTGAAATGATTAAATTTAAAGGTTCGTATCAACTATACATTATTTTGATTTTGTCTACTATACAACTATTGACAATTCCAATTTACATATTATCTGTAAATAATACAATTGTATTGGAAAATATTATCTTTTTACCGATGTTAGGCTATAGTATGATAACTACGATAATCACTTTATTAGTATCTGAACAAGAAATCAATGCTAATAATTATCAGAATATTAGGAGCGGGAGAAATATATCCAGTATATGGGGAGCGAAACTTTTTGTGTTAGATTTACTATTATCTTTACTCACTATTCCTTTATGGGTAGTTGTAGGTATAGAGTTAGAACACTTTTTATATTATTTTTACATAGGAATAGTTAGTTGGTTATTACTAATATTGTTAAATCATTTCCACATGCTATTGACATTGTTTATTGCGAAAGGCGGCAATTTACTTATTGCTGTTGTAGAAAGTTTATTTATATTATTTGCAACAAATAAAGTTTTTCTTAATATTTTTTGGATTCCAGTAATTTTACCAGTTAATATAATTTTAGAAAATAATTTTAGAAGCACAACCTATTTATTGGCTTTAATTTTTTATGTTGTATTATTGTTTGTCGCTAATTTAGTAATTGTGAGCAGAAAAGGTGTTTAATTATATATTCTGATGGAAATGAAGGGAGTGTTAAATTTGGGATGGAAGTTTGGGAATTGTTTTGACTTTACTTCATATCCAAAATAAGTCTGTAAAGACATATTGGAGAGAGGCGTTATTGATTTTTGATAATTTAACTATAGAAAATTAGGAGGAGAACTATGAAATTCAAAAAGATCTATCTTTCCGTAATTTTTTTCTTAAGTTTACTTGGATTGGCTGGATGTACATATGAGAAGTATGATGTTAAATTTCTCGACTCAAGTTATAATCGATTCGATTATAAAGGAGAGCATTATGGTGTAACTAATCAATTAATTTCATATGAAGATATTGAAAGTAAAGTAAGCAATCATGATGATACTTATGAAATATCTTACGATGATTCCAATAATGAAATAAAGAATGATTTGTTGGAGATTGGTGATTTATATCAAAACAAGAATAGAGAATTTGCCATAAAAATTGATAGTACTTTCTATAAATGTAAACTACTTGATAATATTTCTAAAGAAGAACTTCTAAAAGTTTCTGACTTATTTAATGTTCGCTTAGTAGGAGGATTTGCTATCAATGAGCAAGAAGCCAGAGAGTTGAAGATAGGGGAACAATTATTTACAATTACTGAAAAAATTATTCCAAAAGAAGAGCTTAGTGCTACAGTTGCTAACTTAGATAATCAAGTGAAGTCAGTCACTAGATTATCAGGGGAGCATGAAAGTTGGAAATATGGAGAAATATGTTCTTTAGAAAATCAGTCTATCCACGAGAAAGTAGCAGTTAAATTGAATGGAGAATATCATTTGGCTTTCTTAAGAAGTTAAACTGGGCAAAAAGTCTTTAAAAGAAAAAAGCGCATAGTGTCAGGCATTGGAAAAACTAGATACTATGCGTTTTATTGTGGGAAGATTTACTTAATTTTCTTTTGAAATTGAGTTTTATACCATACTTTTTTCTTGTGATAAAACTTACAAGTTCTTTTTGTTATTCTTGACCTAGTTTTTATAGAAAGAAGGTCTAAGATGTTAAATAAAGTCAAAACTAAAGCCTTAATTAGTGTTGGAGCAGTGGCTGCAACTAGCTTTATTCTCATGATGGGATATACTGCTGGT
>NZ_WIJP01000020.1 GCF_009496155.1 Streptococcus mitis | reverse complement strand
ATTCATCATTGATTCTCATCATATAAAAAATGACAATCTGAAGTAACTCTAAATAATTTTGTAAATGTTCTTCTTCTTTTTTATATCCAAATTTACCATGAGAAAATTTATTTCTTATCTTTAATCCGTTACCATATTTTTTATCATCTAAAATATAAGATAAATAATTACTTTCATATTCAGAAAAAAGATTATCTGAATATTCACAATACCCTTTCTTACAAAGGTCTTCTGCAATATCTAGTATCAATTTATCTTTATAGTATAGGCAATACGTACCTGACTTCCATAATTTATTCAAAATGTTAATTTCTTGGAAATTTGTAAATTTTATTACATCATCTGATAGTTTTAAAATGTTCTTTTCTATTAGAATTTTTATTTGTTCTACCTGATAATCAGCAAAATCAGTAATCTTTACACCATCTATTATATGTTTAAAGAATGTTCCGTGTTCTTTCTTTGACGAGTTGAAGCTGAGGGAGCTTTGATCGGAGAAAAGTACTGAGAACAAGGCGGAATTATCAGGATTATTGCTCAATTTTAAAAATTTTTTCTTATTAAATGATTTTAATGAAGCATAAGAGGATGCCTTAGATTTAATCTCTAATAAATCTTGGTTGATTTCCCCATGTCTAACAAATAGTTCGTATTGGTCTAAGATACTATCCATTTCACAAATTATCGATTTTCCTCTTTCGTAATAAGAAGATTCTTTATTGGAAGCATGGAAATGAAAACCTTTTATATCTAACTCTGTTTCAAGGTAAATATTGAAATACCATTCTATTATCTCTTCGACATCAATTTCATTTTGTTTTAAGTAATCAAAATATGCTTGAAACAGCAAGCTATGGTAACGTTTTAATATATTGTTGAAAGTTCCGAAATGAGCATTTGACTTGGGATAAAAAATACTAGTGAGACTGAATACTTCTTCATTTGCAACTAGCCAAGGTAATCCCGATTCAAGATTAAAGAAGTTAAGTAAATAAATATAATTATTTAGTAATGTCGGAAAATCATGATGTTCATCTAGTATAATTTTATTTAAAAGAATACCATTCTCAATAGGCTCAAATAATTTATCAGAATCTAAAGGCTTGATGCCAACTGATATAGAGTAATGTATCCCTTCATTAGTTTTAAAATGTTTTTCCCAAAATTCCTCACTTTTTCTTTTAGCTAAAAGCTTAACCTCATCATCAAACTCATATTTGCTTAATTTTTTATACTCAACAATTGATTGTAAATAATTGGGGTTAATACTATCTGTCTGACAATATTCTATTGCTAGATTATTTATCTCTTCGTTTGTGATACCTAATTTAATGTATAAACCATTAGAATCTGTAAATTTTCCTGATTGATGATTCAGGAAGAATTCTATATTTCTGGACAGAGAGAGAAAATTTTCTTTGATAACTTGCGGAAACAGGTCAATCAGTTTTGTAACATTTTTAAGATTCATTGTCTGGATATTGTATTTTTTTATATATGATTCAAACTGACTAACATCATCTTTATTAATTTTTTCTAAGGATAGTACTAACTCCCAGAAAACATCTTTATAAAAAATATAAATACTATCATAGTCTATTTCAAAAATGGTAATTGGGAAATTCGCGGATAAATCGTTATGAAATTTTCTAATTAGATGTTTGAATCTAGAAAATTCATTTTCTGTTTTTAATAATTTTAGGATTAAATAGATTTCAATCAAATTATTAATTTCAGTTGAAGGTCTATAAGCTTCAATGTATTCTAAAGCCATATCGTATTGATATGGTTCTATTACAACGTTAGGAGTACGAAATCTTTTTTTTGACATATACGTGGCATTCCTTTCTATTAATTAGGTCTTTATACCATAGACGATTTTTGTTAAATCATAATTTCCCAAAACCGCTTTAGTATTATGATGATGAGCTTGTAGGATATAGTTACTTAATGTTAGTATACCATTAAATTATTTATTTATAAGATATTTTTAGTGTCAGAGAACATCAAATTGAGGCTTCTCTTCAGTTACCAAAAAGTTACTAAAATTTGAAAAAATGCTCTATTTTGTGAAAACTAAAGACTTTAAAACCTTATTAAATCAAGGTTTTAAGTTTCAAAAAAGTGGGAATTGAACCCAAAATCCCTTTCTTCAAAAAAGTATTTTTGATATACTATATTTAATTAGAATACAAAAAATTTTGGAGATAAGGAGATAAAAAAGTGGATAAACAAACCATTTTTTACTGCTATAGAATGACTCATGATTATGGTATCAATCCTTGTGTTTTTACAGAAAATTATGATACAACTCCCCATCTTCTTACCGAAGGAGGGTGTATGCTTCAGTTAAGAAGGAATATTAAAAAGAACTGGGCGGATAAAATAAACTCTAAGTCTGTAGATGCTTATATAATGGCTGTAGCAGGGCATTCAAATGATGGGAAAAAATGGAGAGATGAGCAAGGAATGTTTATCACTCCAAAATATAATCATCTAATTTTTGTTGCTAAAATTAGTGAAATTTTAACAATGAAAGAATATTTATTATCTCCAAAATCTAATAATAGAAGAGATGCTTATACTTATCAATGGCTGATTGAAAAGAATGGATTAAACCAATCTAGTTTTATGAATGAAGTAGTGATTCTTGCAGACCGTTTTAATTATTTTGGTAAGTCTCCACTTAAAATTCCTAAAGAAATTTTAGATTTTTTTCCGATGGGAGAGCGAGCAAGAATGAATGGGAAACCATTCCCAAGATGGAATGCAAAAAATGGATTTTATAACTCGGAAGAGAGATTTACTGATGTATTAGAATTAATGGAATTTGCTGAGACTATTCTTGGTTCACAAAACAAAGTAATGGATTTGCCTTATCACCCATTCTTTATACGAGGAAAAGAATTTTGAAAATAATTTTATCAAGAAAAGGATTTGATTCATCTAACGGTGGTATCCCGAGTCCTATACTACCTGATGGAACCCTACTTTCGTTACCAATACCTGCTAAATTTGATACTATATCTTTTGACGATTTAAACTATAATGGAGTACTATTTTCAGATATATTAAAACAATTAAAAGGGAAGGAAGATAAAACAAATCATTTTAATTGTCATCTTGACCCGGACATAAGAGAAAATATTAGGAATAATTCTGTCTCTAATTGGAAGCCAGCATTTGGCCAAATTAAAAGTTCTCAGGGAATACTACGAAATCATAATGTTTCTATCGGTGACCTTTTTCTATTTTTTGGATGGTTTAGACAAACTGAAGGGGATATTTACAATGGAACATTGTGTTTTAAGAAAGATGCACCTGATTTAAATATCATTTATGGTTATTTGCAAATTGGTGACATGACGAATGATAAAGAATGTTTGCAGAATATGTACCCATTTCATCCTCATTCTTGCGACCATATGAGTAATTTGCAATCAAATATGCTTTATATCCCAAGTGAAAACTTATCATTTTTACCTCAAGAAAAAGGATATGGAACTTTTAATTTTCATGATGACAGAGTATTAACAATGAATGGTAAATCAAGAAGTGTATGGAAAGAGATACCAGCGCTTATGCCTGAAAATATAAATGGGAATCATAAAAATTCTGCCAAAGATTGTGGTTTAAAATATTCTGGTATATGGCAAGAAAAAGTTTTGTTAGAAAATGAATTATCAAATTCTTGGGCTAAAGAGTTATTTTTGTTATAATAAGAAAAAACACTTACCTTAATTAAAGGAGAAAATAAAATGATTACATTAACTGTTGAAAAAGATTGGACTGGAAAATATACGTTTATCGTTTCAAATGGATTTGATAGTCAAAGCTTAACACCAGGAACATATGTTTCTGATTTTCAAATTGACCAAGCTAAACAAAATATTCAGTATGCCGGAAGTATTGATGATGGTATTAGAGTAGTAAAAAATGCTTTAGGAATTATCTAAAAGAAAAATATTAGAGTCATTTATACAAAAACTAGACCTAATTTATGTCTAGTCTGTTAATATTTCATATAACTCAAATAATCGTACGAGTGTCTTGAATACCTCTGGATGAATATAATCTGTTGGGACATATCGTCTATTCTCTGATGATGCTCTTAGAACGATAAGATATGGAGTGTTACCAAAAAGTTACTAAAATTTGAAAAATGAGTCTATTTTACAAGATTCAAAAGTCTTAAAACCCTATTAAATCAAGCTTGTAAGATTTAAATAATATAGTTATGGAACTCAAAATCCAGTGTCCGCAAGGACGTGCCGGTTCGACCCCGGCCGCCGGTATAGTATTGAGTTAAGGAACGTTGTAAATCTTCGTTCCTTTTTTATATTATTTTTGCTATAATAATAGTTATTCAAATTTTATTTAGATTATGAAAGTGTAGGGAAGTATGTCTCGTTCTATCGATTTATTAAAACATCGGTATTTGAAAAATATTAAAGAAAACCCTGAATTGTTTGTTGGGATTGAGTTGGAATATCCTGTTGCAAATTTGGAAGGGGATGCTACAGATGTTGAAGTTATCAAACACTTATTCCGATATTTAGTTTCTGCTTTGGATTTTACTGTCGAAAAGGTAGATGACTTTGGGACTCCTATTCAGTTAGTGAATCCAGTAAGTCGGGATGCTATTTTATTTGAAGTTTCCTATACTACGATTGAGTTTGCATTTGGTAAGGCTGAAACGATACAAGAAGTTGAAGAACGTTTTAGTATTTATATGGAAGCAATCCAGAAGAAGTTAGCTGAATCCAATCATGCTATTGTTGGCTGCGGCATTCATCCTAACTGGGATAAAAATAAGAATTGTCCAGTGTCTTACCCACGCTATCAGATGTTGATGGACTATTTGAATTTGAGTAGCAATGTGACTGAGTCAGACTTACATCATTTCCCTGAATATGGTGCTTTTATCTGTGGGAGTCAGGTTCAACTGGATGTTTCAAAATCTAACTACTTACGGGTGATTAATGCTTTTACTCAAATTGAAGCGGCTAAGGCTTATTTATTTGCGAACTCTGAGTTTTCGGGTGCGGATTGGGATACAAAAATTTCAAGGGATATTTTTTGGGAAGAATCCATGCATGGAATCTATCCAGAGAACGTTGGGGTTAATGCTAGACTCTTTAAAGATGAGGATGATTTTTTTGACTATCTAGATCATTCTGCAATTTTTACTGCGGAACGTGATGGGCAGACCTATTATTTTTATCCGATTCAGGCTAGGGACTATTTGGCTACATCTGAAATCCAAGCATACGCTCTTAATGGGGATGAGATTCTTATTTACCCTCAAGAGAAAGATTTTGAAACTCATCGTAGTTATCAGTACCAAGACTTAACGACTCGCGGAACAGTTGAGTTTCGTAGTGTGTGTACTCAACCTTTAGATAGAACCTTCGCTTCAGCAACTTTTCACTTAGGATTGTTGGTTAATTTAGATAAGTTAGAAGCTTACTTAGAAACAGCACCTTTCTTTAAAGAATTTGGGCGAAATTATAAGTTTTTAAGACGGCAATTTTCTAAAAAAAATCTTCTAGCTGAGGAAAAAACTGCGATTATTGAATTTTCCAAAGACTTACTCCTTCTAGCTGAGGGAGGACTGGAGATGAGAAATAAGCAAGAAATGATCTATTTACAGGCTTTGAAAGAAGAATTGGGCCTATAATTTCTCTTATAGAGGGAGAATTTTCTGAAAAATCATGATATAATGGAAGAGACTATAGATAAAGGATAGAGAGTAATGACATTAGTTTATCAATCAACGCGTGATGCTAACAATACAGTAACTGCCAGCCAAGCTATTTTGCAAGGTTTGGCGACGGACGGTGGTTTGTTTACACCGCTTACTTATCCAAAGGTAGATTTGGACTTTGACAAATTGAAAGCTGCTTCTTACCAGGAAGTTGCTAAGCTTGTTTTGTCAGCATTTTTAGATGACTTTACAGCTGAGGAGTTGGACTACTGTATCAACAATGCTTACGATAGCAAATTTGATACTCCAACTATTGCGCCTTTGGTGAAATTAGACGGGCAATATAACTTGGAACTGTTCCATGGTTCAACGATTGCTTTTAAGGATATGGCCTTGTCTATCTTGCCATACTTTATGACAACAGCTGCTAAGAAACATGGTTTGGAGAATAAGATTGTCATCTTGACAGCGACATCTGGTGATACTGGGAAAGCTGCTATGGCTGGGTTTGCGGATGTTCCTGGTACTGAGATTATCGTTTTTTATCCAAAGGATGGTGTCAGCAAGGTTCAAGAGTTGCAAATGACCACTCAGACTGGCGACAATACTCATGTTATAGCCATTGATGGTAACTTTGACGATGCGCAAACAAATGTGAAGCATATGTTTAACGATGTGGCCCTTCGTGAAAAATTAGCGGCCAACAAGTTGCAATTTTCATCAGCTAACTCTATGAACATTGGCCGTTTGGTGCCACAAATTGTCTACTATGTTTATGCCTACGCTCAGCTTGTTAAAACTGGTGAGATTGTGGCTGGTGAACAGATCAACTTCACAGTACCAACAGGAAACTTTGGAAATATCTTGGCTGCCTTTTATGCTAAGCAAATTGGTCTGCCAGTTGGCAAATTAATCTGTGCTTCAAATGACAACAATGTTTTGACAGACTTCTTCAAGACACGTGTTTACGACAAGAAACGTGAGTTTAAGGTAACAACTAGTCCATCTATGGATATTTTGGTATCTTCAAACTTGGAGCGTTTGATTTTCCATCTTTTGGGTAATGATGCGGTTAAGACAGCTGAACTCATGGATGCCTTGAACAAGCAAGGACAATATGAATTGACAGACTTTGATGCAGAGATTTTGGACCTCTTTGCAGCTGAATATGCGACTGAAGAAGAAACAGCGGCAGAAATCAAGCGTGTTTATGAGTCAGATTCTTATATCGAGGATCCACATACGGCGGTTGCCTCAGCAGTTTATAAGAAATACCAAGCTGCTACTGGAGATGTAACTAAGACAGTGATTGCTTCAACAGCTAGTCCATACAAGTTTCCAGTGGTTGCAGTAGAAGCGGTAACAGGGGAATCAGGCTTGACAGACTTTGAAGCTTTGGCTCAATTACATGACATTTCAGGCGTTGCAGTGCCACCTGCAGTTGATGGACTTGAGACAGCTCCTGTTCGTCACAAGACAACAGTAGCAGCTGCTGACATGCAAGCAGCGGTTGAGGCTTATCTAGGACTTTAAGACAGAGGGAGTAAACTCGGTTGGGAAACCAACTGAGTTTCTTTTCATCAGGAGGAAGGATTGTTTAAGAAAAATAAAGATATTCTTAATATTGCCTTGCCAGCCATGGGCGAAAACTTTTTGCAGATGCTCATGGGGATGGTGGACAGTTATTTGGTTGCTCATTTAGGATTGATAGCCATTTCAGGCGTATCAGTAGCAGGTAATATTATCACCATTTATCAGGCGATTTTCATTGCTCTGGGAGCTGCTATTTCCAGTGTTATTTCAAAAAACATGGGTCAGAAGGATCAGTCTAAGCTAGCCTATCATGTGACTGAGACCTTGAAGATTACATTATTATTAAGTTTCCTTTTAGGAGCTTTATCCATCTTCGCTGGGCAAGAGATGATAGGACTTTTGGGGACGGAGAGAGATGTGGCTGAGAGTGGTGGACTCTACCTATCTTTGGTAGGCGGATCGATTGTTCTCTTGGGCTTAATGACTAGTTTGGGTGCTTTGATTCGTGCAACGCATAATCCACGTTTGCCCCTCTATGTGAGTCTCTTATCCAATGCCTTGAATATTCTTTTTTCAAGTCTAGCTATTTTTGTTCTGGATATGGGGATAGCTGGTGTTGCTTGGGGGACAATTCTGTCTCGTTTGGTAGGTTGTGTGATTTTATGGCCGCAATTAAAGTTGCCTTTTGGGAAACCGACTTTTGGTTTAGATAAGGAACTATTGAACTTGGCTTTGCCAGCAGCTGGAGAGCGTCTTATGATGCGTGCTGGTGATGTCGTTATCATTGCCTTGGTCGTTTCTTTTGGAACGGAGGCAGTTGCTGGGAGTGCAGTCGGAGAAGTCTTGACCCAGTTTAACTACATGCCTGCCTTTGGTATCGCTACGGCAACGGTCATGCTGGTGGCCCGAGCAGTTGGAGAGGATAATTGGAAAAGAGTAGCTAGTTTGAGCAAGCAAACCTTTTGGCTTTCTCTACTTCTCATGTTACCTTTGACCTTTAGTATCTATGCCTTGGGTGTACCATTAACTCATCTCTATACGACAGATCCTCTAGCGGTGGAGGCTAGTGTGCTAGTGACACTGTTTTCACTACTTGGAACCCCTATGACGATAGGAACAGTCATCTATACAGCAGTCTGGCAGGGTTTGGGCAATGCTCGGCTTCCCTTTTATGCGACAAGTATAGGAATGTGGTGTATCCGCATTGGAACAGGCTATCTGATGGGGATTGTGCTTGGTTGGGGCTTGCCTGGTATTTGGGCGGGAACCCTTTTGGATAATGGTTTTCGTTGGTTATTTCTACGTTACCGTTACCAGCATTATATGAGCTTTAAAGGATAGGAAATGCAAAAAATAGCTTTTATTTGGGATTTAGATGGGACTTTATTGGACTCTTACGAAGCGATTTTGTCAGGACTTGAGGAGACTTTTGCTCAGTTTTCTATTCCTTATGATAAGGAGAAAGTGAGAGAGTTTATCCTCAAGTATTCTGTACAGGATTTGCTTGTGTGGGTGGCAGAAGAGCGAAAGCTAGATGTGGAAGTGCTTAATCAGGTGCGTTCCCAGAGTCTGGCTGAAAAGAATGCTCAGGTAGTTTTGATGCCAGGTGCACGTGATATGCTAGCTTGGGCAGACCAAGTAGGAATTCAGCAGTTTGTCTATACTCATAAGGGGGACAACGCTTTTACCATTCTCAGAGACTTGGGTTTGAAATCCTATTTTACAGAGATTTTAACCAGTCAGAGTGGTTTTGCGCGGAAGCCAAGTCCAGAAGCGGCTACCTATCTGATAGATAAGTATCAGTTGAATCCTGAAAAGACTTATTATATAGGAGATCGAACTCTGGATGTGGAATTTGCTCAGAATAGTGGGATTCAAAGCATCAACTTTTTAGAGTCATCTTATGAAGGCAATCACAGGGTTCAAGAGTTAGCAGATATTTCCCGTATTTTTAAGGCTGAGCGATAAAAAGATTATGTCAATTTTGTGACAGAGACCTAACAAACTATTTCAAGTAACCGAGTTTGTTACAAGGAATGGACAGTTCTGTTAAATAGGCCCGAGAGGGCTTTTTTTCTGCATTTTTTGTGTTATCATAGACAGGTACTCATTTGAAAGGAATTTGAAAGAATGAAGAAAAGAATATTATTAGCCTCAACAGTAGCCTTGTCATTTGCCCCAGTATTGGCAACTCAAGCAGAAGAAGTTCTTTGGACTGCACGTAGTGTTGAGCAAATCCAAAATGATTTGACTAAAACGGACAACAAAACAAGTTATACCGTTCAGTATGGTGATACCTTGAGCACCATTGCAGAAGCCTTGGGTATAGATGTCACAGTTCTTGCGAATTTGAATAAAATCACTAATATGGACCTGATTTTCCCAGAAACCGTTTTGACAACGACTGTCAATGAAGCAGAAGAAGTCACAGAAGTTGAAATCAAAACACCTCAAGTAGCTTCTAGTGAAGAAGTGACAACTGCGACAGCAGATTTGACAACCAATCAAGTGACCGTAGACAATCAAACTGTTCAAGTTGCAGATCTTTCTCAACCCATTGCAGAAGCTCCAAAAGCGGTAGAAACTACAAGTACAAAAGAAGTAGTATCAAGTTCAGAAGTTACAGAAGAGCAAACAGCTGAAACAAGCAGTGCAGTTGCAGAAACAGCTCCTCAGGTAACACCTCAAACCGAGTCAGCAGTGGAAGCAACTACAACACCAGTAGAAGAAAAAGTACCTGAAACAACTGCAACAAGTGTAGAAGAAGTAAAAGAAGTAGCATCATCAAGTGAAGCTACAACAGCAGTTTCTACTTATCAACCAGAAGAGACGAAAACAGTTTCAACGACTTACGCTGCACCAGCTGCGCCCGATTATGCTGGACTGGCAGTAGCAAAATCTGAAAATGCAGGCCTTCAACCACAAACGGCTGCCTTTAAAGAAGAGATTGCCAACTTGTTTGGCATCACATCCTTTAGTGGTTACCGTCAAGGAGATAGTGGAGATCACGGAAAAGGGTTGGCTATCGACTTTATGGTACCAGAAAGCTCAGAACTAGGGGATAAGATTGCGGAATACGCTATTCAAAACATGGCCATCCGTGGAATTAGTTATATTATCTGGAAACAACGTTTCTATGCTCCATTCGATAGCAAATATGGACCAGCTAATACTTGGAACCCAATGCCAGACCGTGGTAGCGTGACAGAAAACCACTATGACCATGTTCACGTTTCAATGAACGGATAAGCAAGACTTGGTAATATCATTTTGACGAATGAGATTTAGCTTTTGTGATAGGAAGCGAGTCTCGTTCGTTTTTTTCTTTGTCATACTCTTCGAAAATCTCTTCAAACTACGTCGTTTCGCCTTGCCGTAGGTATGGTTACTGACTTCGTCAGTTCTATCTGCAACCTCAAAACAGTGTTTTGAGCTGACTTCGTCAGTTCTATCTGCAACCTCAAAACAGTGTTTTGAGCTGACTTCGTCACTCTTATCCACAACCTCAAAGTTGTGCTTTGATCAACCTGTGGCTAGCTTCCTAGCTTGTTCTTTGATTTTCATTTAGTATCAATATGAATGGAAAATAGAAAGTTATCATCTTGTAATGACTCAAGCAACATTCTTGCAATCTATTTTACTTTATATTATACTTGATTAGTCAATTATTGACAAATCAATCAAAAGAAGAAAGAAATGCTAGAGATTCAAGATTTACTTTATCAACTTCGCTTGTCTGAGCAAGCGAGTACGCAATTGTTTGAAAAAAGACTTGGGATTAGTTTGACACGGTATCAGATTTTATTATTTTTGCTGAAGCATTCCCCTTGTAATCAAATAGCGGTTCAGGAGCGTTTGAAGATTGATCAGGCTGCTTTGACACGGCATTTCAAGATTTTGGAAAAGGAAGGTTTAGTGGAGCGTCATCGCAATCCTGAAAATCAGCGAGAAGTGTTGGTAGAGGCTACGAAGTATGCCAAAGAGCAGTTAGTGGTGAATCCCTCTCTGCAGCATACCAAAGTTAAGGAAGAGATGGAAAGTATCTTAACAGAGTCTGAAAGAACAGAACTTAGCCGTTTATTAAATAAATTGGTTTTGGGGATTGAAAATATAGAAATTTAAGGAGAAATAGATGTCAATTATTACAATTATTTTAGCAACGATCGTTGCTTTGGAGCATTTTTACATTTTTTATTTGGAAAGTATTGCAACGCAATCAGATGCGACTAGTCGTGTCTTTAACATGGACAGGGAAGAACTAGCTCGTCCGTCAGTAAGTTCATTGTTTAAAAATCAAGGGATTTATAATGCTTTGCTAGGAGTCTTTCTCTTGTATGGAATTTATTTCTCACAGAATTTAGAAATTGTGACTATTTTTGTTTTATTTGTGATTGGAGCTGCGGCTTATGGCTCTCTCACAGCAGATAAGAAAATTATTTTGAAGCAAGGTGGATCAGCTATTTTGACCTTGATTAGTATTTTACTCTTTAAATAAATTTGAAGGACGGTAATAGTCTCGCTAATCCTTTTCAACTCCAGAATAAGGGAAATATGTTATACTTGTCTTTAAGAAAAGTGTTTCATGAAATCATTTGTAAGGAGTTAGAAATGAAAGTATTAGTGACAGGTTTTGAGCCCTTTGGAGGGGAAAAGGTTAATCCAGCTTTGGAGGCCATTAAAGGTTTGCCATCTGAAATCCATGGTGCTGAGGTCCGTTGGCTAGAAGTGCCGACAGTTTTTCATAAATCTGCCCATGTATTGGAAGAAGAGCTGAGTCGCTATCAACCTGACTTTGTCCTTTGTATCGGTCAAGCTGGTGGAAGAACTAGCTTAACACCTGAACGAGTGGCCATTAATCAAGACGATGCACGCATTCCTGATAACGAAGGTAATCAACCGATTGACCTTCCCATTCGCCCAGACGGTGCCTCTGCCTACTTTAGCAGTTTGCCGATTAAAGCGATGGTTCAGGCTATAAAAAAAGAGGGATTGCCGGCCTCTGTTTCCAATACTGCAGGGACTTTTGTCTGCAATCATTTGATGTATCAGTCCCTCTATTTGGTAGAAAAGAAATTTCCACAGGTTAAGGCGGGGTTTATGCACATTCCTTATATGATGGAACAGGTGGTGAATCGACCGACTACCCCAGCTATGAGTTTAGTGGACATTATGCGAGGGATAGAAGCAGCAATCGGCGCCATTATCGAATATGGAGATCAAGACCTCAAGTTGGTAGGCGGAGAAACTCATTGATAGAAAAAAGCTTGAGGGGTTACCTTCAAGCTTTTGGACGTTTTTGAGCCAGTACTGCTCGGTAGAAAACTATTTTATTGATTTGAATGTAGGGTAGGAGTGAGAAACTAGCAATTCCAAAGGTAATCCAATTGAGGAAGTACCAAGGAAGGAGTTGTAGGTCTAGAACAAAGCGCTGAAATTTGTAGCCTTTCATCAGGAAACGGCTGGTTTTTAGGACTTGTCCTGGTTTGGCTTGTCCCAAGTCTAGGGTGTCACAGAGGAGAAATTCTACCTGTGAATAAGCATAGTATTGTGGAATATAGAGACTATTTCCTACAATCATCAAGAGGATACTTGCTAGAAAGTAAAGGCCAAAGATCATGAGGAAACGTTCAGTTTCAACTGACGTGAGATCTAGATTGGGAAACTCAGGGTGAAGGACAACGAATTTCTTGGCTAAAAAGCTACTGTAAAAGAGGAAGTAAATCCCGAGTAAACTAGGAATACTCCATAAGAAGAGATAGAAGCGTTTGAGAAGGAGAGTCAAGAAGGTTTGTGAAAAGTGCTCTTCGTTAAAGAGAGTGAGACTATTTTTGACGGATAGTTCTGTATCGGGATTCTTGATGAGTTTCAGGGTTGTATAGACTGAACTGGTCAGGAGAATCGTCCCAATAAAGGAGACCAATAGTGGAAAAAGGTAGGCTTGGAATACATGACCAAGAACGCTTAAAAAGGAATGCTCTAAAATAGACTCGTTGATGCGCTCTAAGGGATTGAGGAAGCCAGACAAGATGACCAGTATACTAGGTAAAAGATAGACGAGAAAGAGGCGGGGATTTTCAGCCTGAAATTGTCTAGCTTGCAGACGAATGGTTTTTAAATCAATTTTTGGGTATTTCATTCTCTCATTATACCATAGTTCGTGACAGTTCCAGCTTTTTTTGATAAAATCATACAGTATGCCCTTGGGCACAAAGTATGAACTGGGACTGTTTTTCCCAGCTTCGGAGGTAGAAAATGTCAGATTCACCAATCAAATACCGTTTGATTAAGAAAGAAAAACACACAGGAGCTCGTCTAGGAGAAATCATCACTCCCCACGGCACCTTCCCTACACCTATGTTTATGCCAGTTGGGACTCAAGCCACTGTCAAAACTCAGTCGCCTGAAGAATTGAAGGAGATGGGTTCGGGAATTATCCTGTCAAACACTTATCATCTCTGGCTTCGCCCTGGAGATGAACTCATCGCACGCGCAGGTGGTCTCCACAAGTTCATGAACTGGGATCAGCCAATCTTAACGGATAGTGGTGGTTTCCAGGTTTATTCTCTAGCTGATAGCCGTAATATCACAGAAGAAGGGGTAACCTTTAAAAACCATCTCAATGGTTCTAAGATGTTCCTATCACCAGAAAAAGCCATCTCTATTCAGAATAATCTGGGCTCAGACATCATGATGTCTTTTGATGAATGTCCTCAGTTTTATCAACCTTATGACTACGTTAAGAAATCAATCGAGCGTACCAGTCGTTGGGCTGAGCGTGGTTTGAAGGCTCACCGTCGTCCGCATGACCAAGGGTTATTTGGGATTGTGCAGGGGGCAGGATTTGAAGATCTTCGTCGCCAATCGGCTCATGACCTTGTCAGCATGGATTTCCCAGGCTACTCTATCGGTGGCTTGGCAGTGGGAGAAACCCACGAAGAGATGAATGCGGTCTTGGACTTTACAACTCAACTCCTACCTGAAAACAAACCTCGTTATTTGATGGGTGTGGGAGCGCCAGATAGCTTAATCGATGGGGTGATTCGTGGGGTGGATATGTTTGACTGTGTCTTGCCGACTCGTATCGCTCGTAACGGGACTTGTATGACCAGTCAGGGACGTTTGGTTGTGAAAAATGCTCAGTTTGCTGAGGACTTTACGCCACTGGATCCTGAATGTGATTGCTACACATGTAAGAACTATACACGCGCCTACCTTCGTCACCTTCTCAAGGCTGATGAAACCTTTGGTATCCGCCTGACTAGCTATCACAATCTTTACTTCTTGCTTAACCTGATGAAGCAAGTGCGACAAGCTATTATGGATGATAATCTTTTGGAATTCCGCGAGTATTTTGTGGAAAAATATGGCTATAATAAGTCAGGCCGTAATTTCTAAAATGGAATTGATATAAGCTAAAAATCCTAAGTTTTCTCTTGGGATTTTTCTTCTTTTTTTGATAGAATAAAGTGTACAATGAAAGGAAGAATAAACTCGTATGCGCATTAAATGGTTTTCCTTGATTAGGATTACAGGTTTACTACTGGTACTCTTGTATCATTTCTTTCAGACAATCTTTCCTGGAGGATTCTTTGGGGTAGATGTCTTTTTCACATTTTCAGGCTTCCTGATTACGGCTCTACTTATCGAAGAATTTTCTCAAAATCATGAGATTGATTTGGTTGGATTTTTTAGGAGACGCTTTTATCGGATTGTGCCACCTGTGGTTTTGATGGTCTTGGTAACCATGCCCTTTACCTTCCTAGTTCGGCAAGATTATGTGGCTGGAATTGGTGGTCAGATTGCTGGAGTCTTAGGCTTCATGACCAACTTCTATGAACTCCTAACAGGTGGGAGTTATGAATCTCAGTTCATTCCTCATTTGTTTGTTCATAATTGGAGCTTGGCTGTTGAGGTTCACTACTATATTCTTTGGGGATTGGCAGTTTGGTTCTTATCTAAGCAGTCTAGATCAAATGGTCAGTTGAGAGGGATGGTCTTTCTCTTATCTGCTACTGCCTTCTTGATCAGCTTCTTCTCCATGTTTATTGGTAGTTTTCTAGTGACCTCTTATTCCTCTGTTTACTTCTCCAGTTTAACTCATGTCTATCCATTCTTTTTGGGAAGTATCCTAGCAACGATTGTAGGCGTTCGTCAGACGACTTCCCTCGTCAAGCAGTTGGATAAAATCTGGGATTTACGCAAGACCCTTTTAGTTTTTGGAGGAGGTTTTGGCTTCTTACTCATTTTGACCTTCTTTGTCAAATTTACCTACCTCTTTGCCTATCTTATGGGCTTCTTGCTTGCCAGCCTTGCAGCTCTTGCTATGATTCTGGCGGCGCGTGTCTTACATGAAAAGACTCCTAATATAAAGGAACCAAAGATTATCAGCTTTTTAGCGGATACTAGCTATGCAGTTTATCTCTTCCATTGGCCTTTCTATCTCATTTTCTCACAGTTGACATCAAATCTTCTTGCTGTGTTACTGACTTTGATTTTTTCTTATGGCTTTGCTAGCCTGTCATTCTATGTATTGGAACCTTGGATTGCAGGAAAGAATACACCTATTATACAAACTCTTCGTCCCCTGCCTTATATTCACGCAATTCTTGCAACAAGTACAGGAATCTTAGCCTTCATTGTCTTCTTAGTGACTTTCTTGGCACCACAAGTGGGAGCGTTTGAGACAGATTTGACTGTCAATGGTTTGAAGCAAGCTGCAACAAATATTGGCCAGACCAAGGTGATGGCAGAACGGGCAGATGCAAACAGTTTGGGGATCGCTGATGGTACTATGCTAATTGGTGACTCGGTGGCTTTAAGGGCAAATACAGCACTGCAGACAGCCCTTCCAGGAGCACAGATTAATGCACAAGTCAGCAGAACAACTAAGACTGCCAATGAAATTATGCTAAATAATAGCCAGAATAAATTTCTACCAAAGATGGTTATCATTGCAACTGGGGTAAATAATCCTGAAAATTACAAGGAAGATTGGGACAGTATCGTGAAAAATCTTCCTAAGGGCCATCATATGATTTTGGTGACTCCTTATGAAGGGGATAAGACAAAAGAGAGCTATGCCATCGTTGAGAAGGCTGCTGCCTATATGAGAGAATTGGCAGAGAAGACTCCTTACATCACGATAGCAGATTGGAATCAAGTTGCTAAGGAACATCCAGAGATCTGGACTGGAACAGACCAAGTCCATTTTGGAAGTGACAATAGTAAGATTGAAGCAGGAGCTAAATTGTATGCAGATACCATTGCCACAGCCTTGCAAACAGCTCAAGACAAACCAGTCAAATCTAAATAACTTGTATTTAAAAAGAGAAGAGTTGGAGACATCCAGCTCTTTTAAAATATCTCTAGAAAATAGGTCTATACCATTTACAAATGAATCAGAAAAGTTTATAATGTAATTGACATAATAAATATCAAAAGTAATCTTTTAAGGAGGTCATTATTATGCCTAATTACGTTAAAGCAGATCAGTTTTTCTATCCATTTGGCATTCGTCGCGGCGGGTACTTAGAACTTGTTGATGGCAAATTTGGGAAACATGTGGATCAAATTCCTGAAGGAGCAGAGGTTCTTGACTATACTGGTTATAGCATTGCACCAGGTCTTGTGGATACTCATATTCATGGATATGCAGGTGTAGATGTGATGGACAACAACATTGAAGGTACATTGCATACTATGAGTGAAGGACTTCTTAGTACTGGTGTTACCAGTTTCTTGCCCACAACTTTAACAGCCACTTATGAGCAATTGCTTGCAGTCACTGAAAATCTTGGAAACCATTATAAAGAAGCAACAGGTGCTAAGATTCGTGGGATTTATTATGAAGGTCCATATTTCACAGAAACTTTTAAGGGTGCACAAAATCCAACTTATATGAGAGACCCAGGTGTTGAGGAGTTTCATTCTTGGCAGAATGCTGCAAAAGGGATGCTAAATAAAATCGCTATTGCACCAGAACGTGATGGGGTGGAAGATTTTGTACGTACTATTACAGGTGAAGGTGTGACAGTTGCACTTGGACACTCAGATGCGACATTTGAACAAGCTAAGAAGGCAGTTGATGCTGGAGCTAGTGTATGGGTACATGCCTATAATGGGATGCGTGGTTTAACACACCGCGAACTAGGTATGGTAGGAGCTATGTATGAGCTCCCACATACTTACGCAGAATTGATTTGTGATGGTTATCACGTAGATCCAAAAGCTTGTGAGATTTTACTTAAGCAAAAGGGGACAGACAACATCGCTCTTATTACGGACTGTATGACAGCTGGTGGGCTTGAAGACGGTGACTATATGTTGGGAGAATTCCCTGTTGTAGTAGCAAATGGAACTGCACGTCTCAAATCTACTGGTAATTTGGCAGGTTCTATCCTCAAACTTAAAGATGGTATGAGAAATGTAGTCGAGTGGGGTATTGCAAATCCACACGAAGCGGTCATGATGGCTAGCCTTAACCCAGCAAAATCTGTTAATATTGACGATGTCTGTGGACAAATTCGTGAAGGTTATGATGCAGATTTTATTGTTTTAGATAAAGATTTGGAATTGGTAGCAACCTACCTAGACGGTGTGAAACGTTATCAAGCATAAGATAGAAAGCAGAAGTTAGAGACTAGCTTCTGCTTTTTTATTTATCAAAAAATTAAGAAATGAGCATATTTCTTTTCTTGTTTAATGGAATTAGTTATAATATACGGTACAAAGGAATGAATGAATATGTATCGTGTTATAGAAATGTATGGAGATTTTGAACCTTGGTGGTTCTTAGAAGGTTGGGAAGAAGATATTGTAGCAAGTAGAAAATTTGACCAGTATTATGATGCTCTCAAATACTACAAAACTTGCTGGTTTAGATTGGAACAAGAATCTCCTCTTTATAAAAGTAGAAGTGACTTGATGACCATTTTTTGGGATCCAGAAGACCAACGCTGGTGTGATGAATGTGATGAGTATTTACAACAATACCATTCTCTGGCTCTTTTGCAGGATGAGCAGGTTATTCCAGACGAAAAGCTACGCCCAGGCTATGAAAAACAAACAGGTAAGGAAAGGCACCGTTCTTGCCGTATGAAATTAAAATAGAGAAAAAGTAACTTTTTTGGAGTTGCTTTTTTATTTTTTCCAAATCTTTGCGAATAGTATAGGTGAGGAGGTAAGTATGGTTCAAGAAATTGCACAAGAAATCATTCGTTCAGCTCGGAAAAAAGGAGCGCAAGACATTTATTTTGTTCCTAAGTTAGATGCCTATGAGCTTCATATGAGGGTGGGAGATGAGCGCTGTAAAATCGGTTGTTATGATTTTGAAAAGTTTGTGGCCGTCATCAGTCACTTCAAGTTTGTGGCGGGTATGAATGTTGGAGAAAAGCGACGTAGTCAACTTGGTTCCTGTGATTATGAATATGACCAGAAGATGGCGTCCTTACGTTTATCTACTGTAGGCGACTATCGAGGGCATGAGAGTTTAGTTATTCGCTTGTTGCATGATGAGGAGCAGGACTTGCATTTTTGGTTTCAGGATATTGATGAATTGGGCAAGCAGTACAGGCAACGGGGTCTCTATCTTTTTGCTGGTCCAGTCGGCAGTGGTAAGACAACCTTAATGCACGAATTGGCCAAGTCCATCTTTAAAGGACAGCAAGTCATGTCTATCGAAGATCCTGTAGAAATCAAGCAGGACGACATGCTCCAGTTGCAGTTGAATGAGGCGATTGGGCTTACCTATGAAAATCTGATTAAACTTTCCTTGCGTCATCGGCCTGACCTCTTGATTATCGGAGAAATTCGGGATAGCGAGACGGCGCGTGCAGTAGTCAGAGCTAGTTTGACAGGGGCGACAGTCTTTTCAACCATACATGCCAAGAGCATTCGAGGTGTTTATGAGCGCCTGCTGGAGTTGGGTGTGAGTGAAGAGGAATTAGCAGTCGTTCTGCAAGGAGTATGCTACCAGAGATTAATCGGGGGAGGAGGAATCGTTGACTTTGCAAACAAAGACTATCAAGAACACCAGCCAACTAGCTGGAATGAACAGATTGACCAGCTTCTTAAAGATGGATATATCACAAGTCTTCAGGCTGAAACGGAAAAAATTAGCTACAGCTAAGCAAAAAAATATCATCACCTTGTTTAACAATCTCTTTTCCAGCGGTTTTCATCTGGTGGAGACCATCTCCTTTTTAGATAGGAGTGCTTTGTTGGACAAGCAGTGTGTGACCCAGATGCGCACGGGCTTGTCTCAGGGGAAATCATTCTCAGAAATGATGGACAGTTTGGGCTTTTCAAGTGCTATTGTCACTCAGTTATCCCTAGCTGAAGTTCATGGAAATCTCCATCTGAGTTTGGGGAAGATAGAAGAGTATCTAGACAATCTTGCCAAGGTCAAGAAAAAACTAATCGAAGTGGCGACCTATCCCCTGATTTTGCTGGGATTTCTTCTCTTAATTATGCTGGGGCTACGTAACTACCTACTACCTCAACTGGATAGTAGCAATATTGCCACCCAAATTATCGGCAATCTGCCACAAATCTTTCTAGGCATGGTAGGGTTTGTTTCCGTACTTGCCCTTTTAGCACTCACTTTCTATAAAAGAAGTTCTAAGATGCGCGTCTTTTCCATCTTAGCACGCCTTCCCTTTCTTGGAATCTTTGTGCAGACCTATTTGACGGCCTATTACGCGCGTGAATGGGGGAATATGATTTCGCAGGGAATGGAGCTGACGCAGATTTTTCAGATCATGCAGGAACAAGGTTCCCAGCTCTTTAAAGAAATCGGTCAAGACTTAGCTCAAGCACTCCAAAATGGTCAGGAATTTTCTCAGACTATAGGAACCTATACTTTCTTTAAGAAGGAGTTGAGTCTCATCATCGAGTATGGGGAAGTCAAGTCCAAGCTGGGGAGCGAGTTGGAAATTTATGCAGAAAAAACTTGGGAAGCCTTTTTTACCCGAGTTAACCGCACCATGAATTTGGTGCAGCCACTGGTCTTTATCTTTGTGGCTCTGATTATCGTTTTACTTTATGCGGCAATGCTCATGCCCATGTATCAAAATATGGAGGTAAATTTTTAAAATGAAAAAAATGATGACATTCTTGAAAAAAGCCAAGGCACAAGCCTTCACTCTGGTAGAAATGTTAGTCGTCTTGCTCATCATCAGCGTGCTTCTATTACTTTTTGTACCTAATCTTACCAAGCAAAAAGAAGCAGTCAATGACAAAGGAAAAGCTGCTGTTGTTAAGGTGGTAGAAAGCCAGGCAGAGCTTTATAGCTTAGATAAAAATGAAGATGCTAGCCTAAGCAAGTTACAAGCAGATGGGCGAATCACAAAAGAACAGGCTAAAGTCTATAAAGAATACTATACAAAAAATGGAGGAAAAAATCGTACAGTCAATGATTAAGGCCTTTACCATGCTGGAAAGTCTCTTGGTTTTGGGACTTGTGAGTATACTTGCCTTGGGATTGTCTGGTTCTGTTCAGTCCACTTTTGCAGCAGTAGAGGAGCAGATTTTCTTTATGGAGTTTGAAGAACTCTATCGGGAAACTCAAAAACGCAGTGTAGCCAGCCAGCAAAAGACTAGTCTGAACTTAGATGGGCAGACGATTAGCAATGGCAGTCAAAAGTTGACAGTTCCTAAAGGAATTCGAGCACCATCAGGACAGACGATTCACTTTGACCGAGCTGGTGGGAATAGATCTCTGGCTAAGGTTGAATTTCAGACCAGTAAAGGAGCGATTCGCTATCAATTATATCTAGGAAATGGAAAAATTAAACGCATTAAGGAAACAAAAAATTAGGGCAGTGATTTTGCTGGAAGCAGTAGTCGCTCTAGCTATCTTTGCTAGCATCGCGACCCTTCTTTTAGGGCAAATTCAAAAAAATAGACAAGAAGAAGCAAAAATCTTGCAAAAGGAAGAAGTCTTGCGTGTAGCTAAGATGGCCTTGCAGACAGGTCAAAATCAGGTAAACGTCAATGGAGTTGAGATTCAGGTGTTTTCTAGTGAAAAGGGATTGGAGGTCTACCATGGTTCAGAACAGTTGTTGGCTATCAAAGAGCCATAAAGTCAAGGCTTTCACCTTGTTGGAATCTCTGGTTGCTCTTATTGTTATCAGTGGAAGTTTACTCCTCTTTCAAGCCATGAGTCAGCTCCTCATTTCAGAAGTTCACTACCAGCAACAAAGCGAGCAAAAAGAGTGGCTCTTGTTTGTGGACCAGCTGGAGGCAGAATTAGATCGTTCGCAATTCGAAAAAGTGGAGGGTAATCGCCTCTATATGAAGCAGGATGGTAAGGATATCTCTATCGGCAAGTCAAAATCGGATGATTTTCGAAAAACCGATGCCAGTGGACGAGGTTATCAGCCTATGGTTTATGGACTCAAATCTGCGCAGATTACAGAGGTGAATCAACTGGTGCGTTTTCGTTTCCAGTTTCAAAAAGGCTTAGAAAGGGAGTTCATCTATCGTGTGGAAAAAGAAAAAAGTTAAGGCAGGTGTTCTCCTCTATGCAGTCACCATGGCAGCCATCTTTAGTCTTTTGTTACAATTTTACTTGAACAGACAAGTTGCCCACTATCAAGACTATGCTTTAAATAAAGAAAAGCTGCTTGCTTTTGCTATGGCCAAGCGAACCAAAGATAAGGTTGATAAGGAAAGTGGAGAACAGGCCTTTAATCTGGGTCAGGTGAGTTATCAAAATAAGAAAACAAACTTGGTGACAAGGGTTCGCACGCCTAAGAGTCAATATGAGTTCCTGTTTCCTTCCGTCAAAATAAAAGAAGAGAAAACGGATAAAAAGGAAGAGGTAGCGACTAGTTCAAGTGAAGAAGCGGAGAAGAAAAAATCAGAAGAGAAGTCTGAAAAGAAAGAGAATTCTGAAAAGAAAGAGAATTCCTAGCTAATCAAGCTACTTTGTGTTAAACTAAAAGCATGAAACATGATTTTAACCACAAAGCAGAAACTTTCGATTCCCCTAAAAATATATTTCTTGCAAACTTGGTATGTCAAGCAGTCGAGAAACAGATTGATGTTTTATCAGACAAAGAAATTTTAGATTTCGGTGGTGGCACGGGTCTGTTAACCTTGCCTCTAGCCAAACAAGCCAAATCTGTAACATTGGTGGATATTTCGGAGAAAATGCTGGAGCAAGCTCGTTTGAAAGCGGAGCAGCAAGAAATCAAGAATATCCAGTTTCTGGAGCAAGATTTACTGGAAAAACCCTTGGAGCAAGAGTTTGATCTCATTGTTGTTTGTCGGGTTCTTCACCATATGCCAGATTTGTATGAGTCTCTCTCACTGTTTCATAAGCATTTGAGAGAAAACGGACAACTTTTACTTGCTGATTTTACCAAGACAGAGGATAACCATCATGGATTTGCTTTAGCTGAACTGGAAAAACAGCTAATTGATCATGGTTTTTCATCTGTGCATAGTCAGATCCTCTATAGCGCTGAAGACCTGTTTCAAGGAAATGATTCAGAACTCTTTTTTACAGTAGCCCAAAAATCACTCGCCTAGTCAGGGAGTGATTTTTTTAGGTACGACGGGCATGATGTTCATCTGAGGTGTAGATCCTCCGTGGGCACCCGCTACCCGTGAATCAAATAGTGATTCCAAAGTTTGATTATCATGAGCTAGTAGAGCGAGGAAGGGATAGCGAAATCGTGGCTCTACGAACATAAAGAGCATAGCGAGTTGTATACAATTTTGAAGTTTTTTGCCTATTTCACTAGTTTTATACCGAAAATATACATCCTCTACGATATATATATATATATATATATATATATATATATATTAAATGAAGCGATTTGCCGATTTTATCAGTATTTTTTGGAATAGTTCGATTTGCAGCAATATCAATTCTATGTAGTCTTATACATAGAATTAAATAATAAAACTTTTTTATTATGAGCATATATTAAGTTGACTTAATATATACAAAGAAGTAGAATATAATTAGGGAAAAATATCTTTTTGGAAGAAGGAGTTAAATATGTTTTTTAGAAGACAAAAAGGTGAATATAGAGAGACGGATCGTGTGACCCGTTTCAAGTTGATCAAGTCGGGTAAGCATTGGTTGCGTGCCTCGACCTCTCAATTTGGTCTCTTTAAAGTCTTGAGAGGTGGTGTAGATGCTGC
>NZ_WIJP01000001.1 GCF_009496155.1 Streptococcus mitis | reverse complement strand
GATGAAATCAAGCATTAGTAAAACCAGTGGAACTTACCCTGAAACGGATTTCCACTGGTTTTTACGATTTTTATCAGACTAACTTCCACTTCTACTAGCGGTGGAACTTAGTTTGGGAATTTACCTTTAGCATTTAATTTTAGCAAGTATATATACTTTTTTTCCAAATCTTCTATTACTATTAGACAGGAAACACAACAAGACCTCCACTATATCGAGGAGGCCTTGGATTAGCTCGGTTATTTAGTAAAAGACTAGAAGATTTTCTTTTCCCAATCATCTTCTGTACGGCGAGGGTAGAAAAACTCTGATTTGTCAGGAGCTTCCATCATCTCCATCAAGGGTAACATATCATAGGCCAGATCCAAGTTTGGAATCTGGTCTTTTTGCACCCAAGAAACTTCTCCTTCATCTGAAGAGCGAAGAGTTCCAGTAAACTCGGTCGTTTTATAACAAATGACAATATAGCGCCCACCTGTATCTAGTGGCCAATTTTTAATGCCGACAAGTTGAGGATTTTGGATAGACAACCCTGTTTCTTCATAGATTTCACGAATGACAGACTCTGCGAAAGATTCGCCATTTTCTACATGGCCTCCTGGAAAGGCATAACCAGACCAGCGATTGTTTTCAGGAGAGCGATACTGCATCACCACGCGCTGCGTTTCGAGGTCTTCAATCAGACAAATATTTGTTAAAATCGTTAATTGGGAACGGGACATAAATTTACTCGCTTTCTAATTTTGGATTATATTTCACTTTAAACTTAATTACCTTATAACTATGAAACTGTTAAGAGACACTACTAACTGAACGCCATCCTTTAGCACAATAGTGGTAAGAAAACTCATATAAGGAATCTGGTATCTCTGAATTATCTATCCGTTTGAAATAAATTCTGCCATTCCATCTTCTGCTCTAAATCGTTCTCAACTTAACGATAAGGAATCTTTGAACTTTCTATCTCTATATCAGGATTGGCAAGTTTGAGATAAGGAGCAATATAGTCTGCATCCGTGACCTTTGGCCCCAGAATAACTTTTGAGTATTTCAAAGGAGCCAGATTGATATATACAAATAAATCATATCTGCCATTATCTTTTGGGCTTAATACGATATACTTCCTAAAATCATTATAGTTAACTTTATCAAAAATTTCTAACCCAATTTCTTCTTTCTTCAAGTACTTTTCATTTAATAAACCCTTATCTTTTAATAAATCCTTATCTTTATCTAAACTTTTATTATGATTTTCAATAAGTGTTTTTACAGAAGTATCATCTAGATTGATTAGAATACGATACTCCATCTCATACTCATAGTCTTTAACTTTAAAAAGGTAAGAAATCTTCTTTAATTTCTCAGCAAAACTTATCAATTCTTTTTCAGCTTCCAGCTCTTGCAATTTTTCAAATAGCTGTTTTAATTTATCAAGAGATTTACCAACATCTGTTTCATCTTTATTCTCTGACATTAAATCTAAATAATGAACTTTAACAAACTCTATCGATTTATGAGCAACTATATCCTCAAGATAAGATAGATCATATTCAAGGAAAGCGCCTTGAGATGAATCTGCATATTCCTTCCACATAGGTAAACTATCAGATACCGTGGTTAGAGAGGATATAAAAACATTGGAAGTTTGATATTGTTTGAAAAACGTATTATTTATACCCAAATAATCATATATTACTCTTCCTTCCATTGGGTCATTTAACTGTTTTAGATTAGTCAGTCGTAAAAAGGGAGATTTTTCTTTAGAATCATTTTCATTTTTATTGTCATCTTTCCAGTCAGCTTTTATAAGATAATTTGTTAATGTGTCAATCTTAGTATAATGTCCAAAGGAACCTATTTCTTTCAACTCATTTGCATCAACAGTCAATTTAGAACGTATATAGTATATAATCTTGTCCGCTTGTTCTAAAAGTTGATCAGCTCCTAATGACGAGATAGCTTCTGGGTCACTTTTCTCATTTAAATAATCATTATCATACTTCTCAATTAACTTAATAGCTTTGTTTAGGATGATATCCGAATCATTTTCTTCTTCTATCTTTCGAACAACATCAATCGAACTTTTAATTACGTCATCAAAGTGTCTTGAAACAAAATCCAAGTATTCCTCAACATCATCAGATTGAGTGTTATTAATATAATAGTTATTAATTTTCTTTAAGTGCTCAAATTTAAAAATTGAAACAAGTTTGTCTAACTCAAAATACCAATATACAATGTGTTTAAAATCATTATCTTCAAAATCATTATCTTTAAATATAAAGCTAATGAATGATTCTAATTCCTTCTTAAAATAGTTTCTTCTTTCTTCAGGCAAACTATCTTTTTCAAATAATACAACAAAAACTGAAAGTAAGTCTGAAGAAAAGAATTCTCTATCCTCTAGATTATCTTTTAATAATAAAGAAAGAATTTTGAAGAAATAACTCTCACTTTCAAACAATTTAGAATATTCTTCATAATCGTTTGTTTCAAGTAAATATGAAAAAAGATTTGATAAATATTCAAAGATTTCATCCCAACTATATCCTTGTGATTTTTTTGATTGTATTATGTTTATAGTTTCTAAAATCTTTTTTTGGATAGTTTTATCATTTTTCTCTAAAAGATTTCTACAGACATAAAGAACAGTTTCAGTATATTTCAATTGTTCTTCTTCAGATAAATCTAAATATTGATTTATAAAATTTTCAAGTTCGGATTTCAGTTTTTCTTTATTCAGGGAATCAAAATGATCTTCTAATTCAAATTCACTAAATTCATCTGTAAAATAATTTAACTTTGCCATTTCATCTCCTCCTAACATCCTAATCCAACGCCTTGACTTCCAACATCATATCACGAATCTGAGCTGCTAGTTCAAAGTCAAGCACTTCGACGGCTTCTTGCATTTGTTTTTCTAGTTTCTTGACCAGTTCTTTGCGTTCTTGTTTGTTAAGGCTATTGATGTCAACTTCCTTGTCATCTTCCTTGGCAACTGCCTTAGTCACAGCGATCAGGTCGCGGATTTCTTTCTTGATTGTCTGAGGTACAATACCATGTTCTTCATTATAGGCCATCTGGATTTTGCGACGGCGGGCTGTTTCATCAATAGCATGTTGCATAGACTGGGTAACAGTGTCCGCATACATAATGACATGTCCCTCACTATTACGAGCAGCACGACCAATGGTCTGGATGAGTCCACGTTCGTTGCGAAGGAAACCTTCCTTGTCAGCATCAAGAATGGCTACGAGACTCACTTCAGGAACGTCAATCCCTTCACGGAGCAGATTGATTCCGACCAAGACATCAAAGACACCCAAGCGCAGGTCACGGATAATCTCCGTCCGTTCCAAAGTCTTGATATCTGAGTGCATGTACTTAACCTTGATGCCCATTTCCTTGAAGTAGTCGGTCAAGTCCTCTGCCATTTTCTTGGTCAAGGTTGTGATAAAGGTACGCTCATTTTTCTCAACACGGGCATTGATTTCACCCAAAAGATCATCAATCTGTCCCATAGTCGGACGGACTTCCACCTCAGGATCCAAGAGTCCCGTTGGACGAATGATTTGCTCAATCACTGTCTCGGTCTGTTCATTTTCATAGTCACCTGGTGTCGCTGAAACGTAAACAATCTGATGGACATGGCTTTCAAACTCCTCTCGGCGGAGAGGACGATTGTCCAGAGCAGACGGCAAGCGGAAACCATAATTTACTAACATTTCTTTACGCGAACGGTCTCCATTGTACATGCCCTTGATTTGTCCCATAGTCATGTGGCTCTCGTCAATCATAATCAAGAAATCATCTGGGAAGAAATCGAGAAGCGTATAAGGAGGCTCTCCTTCACTCCGTCCATCCATGTGGCGTGAATAATTCTCAACCCCGTTGGTATAGCCCATCTCACGCAGCATTTCGATATCATATTCTGTCCGCTGTTTCAAACGCTGGGCTTCAAGCAGTTTGCCTTCCTTCTCAAAGACAGCTAGTTGCTCTTCCAACTCGGTCTGAATCTTAGCAATGGCAACTTCCATATGGTCGTCATTGGTCACAAAGTGAGTAGCTGGGAAAATCGCCAAATGATCCACTTCGCCAAGGACTTGACCTGTCAAAGCCTCCACTTCACGAATACGGTCGATTTCATCGCCAAAGAACTCTACTCGAAAGGCATGCTCATCACGAGAGGCTGGGAAAATCTCCACCACATCCCCACGAACGCGAAATCTTCCCCTTTGGAAATCAATATCATTACGTTCAAACTGGATGTCAACTAAGTCATTCAAGAGTTTATCACGAGAAATTTCAAGACCTGGACGGAGACTAACGACACTATCAGCGTATTCCTTGGGCGAACCCAAACCATAGATACAAGAGACTGAGGCCACGACAATAACATCATTACGCTCCAAAAGGGCTGAAGTCGCTGAGTGTCGGAGTTTGTCAATCTCGTCATTGACAGAACTATCCTTCTCAATATAGGTATCGCTAGAAGGGACATAGGCCTCTGGCTGGTAATAATCATAGTAGGATACGAAATACTCAACAGCATTTTCAGGGAAAAATTCTTTAAACTCCCCATAGAGCTGACCAGCCAAAGTCTTATTATGGGCAATGACCAGAGTTGGCTTATTGACTTTGGAAATAACCTGACTCATGGTATAGGTCTTCCCTGTTCCGGTCGCCCCCATCAGAATCTGAGCTTTTTCTCCACCCTCGATATTATCTACCAACTGCTCAATAGCTTGAGGTTGATCTCCTGAGGGTTGATATTTTGATACTAGTTTAAATTGATTGTCAGTAATGCGGTTAATCATAAGAATCCTCTTTCGATGTGCTGTTTCTATTTTAGCATACTTACAGCATTTTCACGAAGAAAAGGACGGACCGAAGTCACATCCTTTCATTTTCTTTCTTTAATTGGTAAGCGAGATAGACAATCAAAAGTAACAAGACCAGACTTGTCATGATAGAACCTTCTATACCAAAAGAACCACCTGATAACCAGCCTTGATTGCCTTGTGGTAAAAAGGTCATCAGAGACGTTCCTGACGGTTGACCACTAACTAAAATGCCAAAAAGATTGCCCTGAGCAAAATTCCAGGCTCCATGAATACCTGCAACACCCCAGACAGTATCGGTTTTGAGAAGGTAAAGAGACATGGCAACTCCAAATAAGAAGAGATTCACTAGAGATAGAGGTGTTAGACCAGAATTGCCCATATGAAGCAGGGTAAAAAGTATGCTAGATATGACAACAGCAAGTTTTAAATTGGTTCTTGAAGCCAACTGAGGAAGGAGCCAAGCACGGGACACCACTTCTTCTGCTGTCCCCTGTAAAATCCAAAATGGGATAGTAAAAATAACAAAGAAAAACGAATAAGGATTCAAGCGAATGGACTCCAAACGATATTGCCCCAAGGCCACTAAACCTAACAAAGTAAGAAGAAAAAGTGCCAGACCTAGCCCAAATCCTTTAACAAGATTGCTGAGGAAATTCTCTCTATAAAATCCCAAAGTTCGAATAGGTCTTTTCTCAACTTTTCTAGTCCATCTGAACACAGTTAAGATGATAAAACCAAAGGACAATAATTCAAATATTAAATGGATGTCACTTGTTTTATCCATCAAGCTCTGCTGCAATGTCTGCAAGTAGCTTGCAAGATTTTGACCAGTCTCTCCAAAATTCCTAGCAAGTCCGATGAGAGCTAACAAGATAATACCATACAAAGTATAAGCCACAAACTCTCCTATAAAGACAAAAACAAAGGCTAATAAGGGACTTGTGTAAATGTTTAATCTCATTTTTGAAGCTTGGAAGTCTTTAAATATTCTTTTATCCTTCATATCCCTGTCCTCTTTTCTTCCATTATATACTATTATTATAGCACTTTTTAATAGCAATTCAAGAAAGAAAAGAAAAAACAATGTTACATTTTCTGACACAAAAATATAAAAATTTGCCTTTTTTTACTTTTTCTGATATAATGGGAAAATATTCGGAAAAGGAGACTAAAAATGAAGAAAAAATTTCTAGCATTTTTGCTAATTTTATTCCCAATTTTCTCATTAGGTATTGCGAAAGCTGAAACAATTAAGATTGTATCTGATACCGCCTATGCACCTTTTGAGTTTAAAGATTCAGATCAAACTTATAAAGGAATTGATGTTGACATTATCAATAAAGTCGCTGAGATTAAAGGATGGAACATTCAGATGTCCTATCCTGGATTTGACGCAGCGGTAAATGCGGTTCAAGCTGGCCAAGCTGACGCTATCATGGCAGGAATGACAAAAACGAAAGAACGTGAAAAAGTCTTCACCATGTCTGATACTTACTATGATACAAAAGTTGTCATTGCAACTACAAAGGCACACAAGATTAGTAAATATGACCAATTAACTGGCAAAACCGTTGGTGTTAAAAACGGAACAGCCGCTCAACGTTTCCTTGAAACAATCAAAGATAAATACAGCTTTACTATTAAAACATTTGATACTGGTGACTTAATGAACAACAGCTTGAGTGCTGGTGCCATCGATGCCATGATGGATGATAAACCTGTTATCGAGTATGCCATTAACCAAGGTCAAGACCTCCATATTGAAATGGATGGTGAAGCTGTAGGAAGTTTTGCTTTCGGTGTTAAAAAAGGAAGCAAATACGAGCACTTGGTTACTGAATTTAACCAAGCCTTGGCTGAAATGAAAAAAGATGGTAGTCTTGATAAAATCATCAAGAAATGGACTGCTTCATCATCTTCAGCAGTGCCAACTACAACTACTCTAGCAGGATTAAAAGCCATTCCTGTTAAAGCTAAATACATCATTGCCAGCGATTCTTCTTTTGCACCTTTTGTTTTCCAAAATTCAAGCAACCAATACACTGGTATTGATATGGAATTGATTAAGGCAATCGCTAAGGACCAAGGTTTTGAAATTGAAATTACTAACCCAGGTTTCGATGCAGCGATTAGCGCTGTCCAAGCTGGTCAAGCAGATGGTATCATTGCTGGTATGTCTGTCACAGATGCTCGTAAGGCAACTTTTGACTTCTCAGAATCATACTACACTGCCAATACTATCCTTGGTGTCAAGGAATCAAGCACTATTGCTTCTTATGAAGATTTGAAAGGGAAGACAGTTGGTGTTAAAAACGGAACTGCTTCTCAAACCTTCCTAACAGAAAATCAAAGTAAATACGGCTACAAAATTAAAACCTTTGCTGATGGTTCGTCAATGTATGACAGTTTAAACACTGGTGCCATTGATGCCGTTATGGATGATGAACCTGTTCTCAAATATTCTATCAGCCAAGGACAAAAATTGAAAACACCAATCGCTGGAACACCAATCGGTGAAACAGCCTTTGCCGTTAAAAAAGGAGCAAATCCAGAACTGATTCAAATGTTCAACAACGGACTTGCAAACCTCAAAGCAAACGGTGAATTTCAAAAGATTCTTGATAAGTACCTAGCTAGCGAATCTTCATCTGCTTCAACAAGCACTGTTGATGAGACAACTATCTGGGGCTTGCTCCAAAACAACTACAAACAACTCCTTAGCGGGCTTGGTATCACCCTTGCTCTAGCTCTTATCTCATTTGCTATTGCCATTGTTATCGGGATTATCTTCGGTATGTTTAGCGTTAGCCCCTACAAATCTCTTCGCGTGATCTCTGAGATTTTCGTTGACGTTATCCGTGGTATTCCATTGATGATTCTTGCAGCCTTCATCTTCTGGGGAATTCCAAACTTCATCGAATCTATGACAGGGCAACAAAGCCCAATTAATGACTTCGTAGCTGGTACTATTGCCCTCTCACTCAACGCAGCAGCTTATATCGCTGAAATCGTTCGTGGTGGTATTCAGGCCGTTCCAGTTGGCCAAATGGAAGCCAGCCGAAGCTTGGGTATCTCTTATGGAAAAACCATGCGTAAGATTATCTTGCCACAAGCAACTAAATTGATGTTGCCAAACTTTGTTAACCAATTCGTTATCGCTCTTAAAGATACAACCATCGTATCTGCTATCGGTTTGGTGGAACTCTTCCAAACTGGTAAGATTATCATTGCCCGTAACTACCAAAGTTTCAAGATGTATGCAATCCTTGCTATCTTCTATCTTGTAATTATCACACTTTTGACTAGACTAGCGAAACGCTTAGAAAAGAGGATTCGTTAATGGCAAAATTAAAAATTGATGTAAATGATTTACATAAGCAATATGGAAAAAATAAGGTCCTAAAAGGAATTACGACTAAGTTCTATGAAGGAGATGTTGTTTGTATCATCGGGCCTTCAGGTTCTGGTAAGTCGACCTTCCTCCGTAGCCTCAATCTTCTAGAAGAAGTTACGAGCGGTCACATCACTGTGAACGGCTATGACTTAACTGAAAAAACAACCAACGTTGACCACGTCCGTGAAAATATCGGTATGGTGTTCCAACACTTCAACCTCTTCCCACACATGTCCGTATTGGACAACATTACCTTTGCTCCAATTGAGCACAAGTTGATGACTAAGGAAGAAGCTGAGAAATTGGGAATGGAATTGCTTGAAAAGGTTGGGCTAGCAGATAAAGCTAATGCTAACCCAGATAGCCTATCAGGTGGTCAAAAACAACGTGTGGCCATCGCTCGTGGACTAGCAATGAATCCAGACATCATGCTCTTTGATGAACCAACTTCTGCCCTTGACCCTGAGATGGTCGGAGACGTACTGAACGTTATGAAGGAATTGGCTGAGCAAGGTATGACCATGATTATCGTAACCCATGAGATGGGATTTGCCCGTCAGGTTGCCAACCGCGTTATCTTTACTGCAGATGGTGAGTTCCTTGAAGACGGAACACCTGATCAAATCTTTGATAACCCTCAACACCCACGTCTGAAAGAGTTCTTGGACAAGGTCTTAAACGTTTAAACTCAAACTGTAAGGATTTCCTTGCAGTTTTTTTCTATCTCGTATTGGATTTTTTGATTTTTCGGAAAATTATGTTAGAATTAAGTTTATGAAATGAGATTTCCTCATACCTAGCAAGACTAGGAATAAAAATAGAAATTAGGTAGCTAGATGTCATCTAAGGTTATTGTTACAATTTTCGGTGCGAGTGGAGACCTGGCTAAACGCAAGCTCTACCCTTCCCTTTTTAGACTTTATAAATCCGGCAATCTTTCCAAGCACTTTGCAGTTATTGGAACTGCCCGTCGTCCTTGGAGCAAGGAATATTTTGAATCTGTTGTTGTCGAATCTATCCTTGATTTGGCAGATAGTACCGAACAGGCTCAGGAGTTCGCTAGCCACTTCTACTATCAAAGTCATGATGTCAATGATACAGAACACTACATTGCTCTACGTCAATTGCAGGCTGAACTAAATGACAAGTACCAAGCTGAACACAACAAGCTCTTCTTCTTGTCTATGGCACCTCAGTTCTTTGGAACCATTGCTAAACACCTCAAGTCTGAAAACATTGTAGATGGTAAAGGTTTTGAACGCTTAATCGTTGAAAAACCATTTGGTACAGATTACGCAACTGCCAGCAAGTTGAATGATGAGCTCCTAGCAACATTTGACGAAGAACAAATTTTCCGTATTGATCATTATCTTGGTAAAGAAATGATTCAAAGCATCTTTGCGGTTCGTTTTGCTAACATGATTTTTGAGAATGTTTGGAACCGTGAGCATATTGATAATGTACAAATTACCTTTGCTGAACGCTTGGGTGTTGAAGAACGCGGTGGCTACTATGATGAATCAGGAGCCCTTCGTGATATGGTTCAAAACCATACGCTCCAACTCCTATCCCTTCTTGCTATGGATAAACCAGCAAGTTTCACAAAAGATGAGATTCGAGCTGAAAAGATTAAGGTCTTTAAAAACCTCTATCATCCAACTGATGAAGAACTTAAAGAACAGTTTATTCGTGGTCAGTACCGTTCTGGTAAAATTGATGGTATGAAGTATATCTCTTACCGTAGTGAACCAAATGTAAATCCAGAATCAACAACTGAAACCTTTGCATCTGGTGCTTTCTTTGTAGACAGCGATCGCTTCCGTGGTGTTCCTTTCTTCTTCCGTACTGGTAAACGTCTGACTGAGAAAGGAACTCATGTCAACATCGTCTTTAAACAAATGGACTCTATCTTTGGAGAACCACTTGCTCCAAACATTTTGACCATCTATATCCAACCAACAGAAGGCTTTTCTCTTAGCCTAAATGGTAAAGAGGTTGGTGAAGAATTCAACTTGGCTCCAAATTCGCTTGATTACCGTACAGATGCGACCGCAACTGGTGCTTCTCCAGAACCATACGAGAAATTGATTTATGATGTCTTAAATAACAACTCAACTAACTTTAGCCACTGGGATGAAGTTGGTGCGTCATGGAAATTGATTGACCGTATCGAAGAACTCTGGGCTGAAAACGGTGCCCCACTTCACGACTACAAGGCCGGAAGCATGGGACCTCAAGCAAGCTTTGACTTACTTGAAAAATTCGATGCCAGATGGACTTGGCAACCAGATATCGCCTACCGTCAAGATGGTCGTTTAGAATCATGACCACCCGTCAAATAGGTGTCTTGCACTAGGGCTATAAGCCCAAATCACCAGCCAGCGCCTAAAGACGCTGGCTTTCACGTTGTTCAAGCCTTATTGCTCTTGACTCGTCACTTGCCTCTTAAAGAGGCTTTAGTATTACTTACCACTATCCCTAAAGGGATCCTCATATTCTTTTACACTTAATTTATCTAGTGCTATATCATGCTTTACTCGTTCTCAAATTTTCATACTCGTGAAGAAATCATCCAATAGATAATTTCTTTAATCTTGAATATATTTCTTAATTATGGCTTCATTAAGACCTACTGTACTCACATAATAACCTTCCGCCCAAAAATGCCGATTACCAAACTTGTACTTGAGATTGGCGTGTTTGTCAAACATCATGAGTGCACTTTTACCTTTTAAATAACCCATGAAACTCGAAATACTTATCCTTGGTGGAATACTTACTAACATATGTACATGGTCTGGCATTAAATGACCCTCGATAATTTCAACTCCTTTCTTTATAACTACATAATCGGTAAAATATTTCTCCCAAACTGCTTCGATATTGATTATAAATGACTTTTCGTCTATACTTAGGGGTGAACACAATGTGATAGAACACATCCACTTTGTGTGTGATAAACTATGTGCCTTTTGCGCCATATTTTTCTCCTTTCGCTTTACAATTGGCTTGAACACCTTTATTGTATCGCGTTTGGAGTTTTTTGAGTATAACCTTCGACGCGCACCCGCATAGCGGGTGGTTTTTTTGTCTCGCACCTAGCGGAGCGAGACGGACTAATAGTCACATAAATAAAAACGGGAGAGCTGACGCATCAGTCCCTCCTAGACATAAACAAGTGTGCCCGTTTACTGAAGATATTAGATCATCATGCTACGCAACAAATTGTTGCCTGAAAATTCTTGAAATTTATTTTGATGCGAGTATAATAAGAATTAAATTAACATAAGGGAGGCATACGCCTATGATTGGTGACTTTCTAAAGCAACGTAGATTAGCAATGGGGTTTACTCAAGAATTTGTAGCAAATCAATTAAAACTAAGCCGACAGGCTATTTCAAATTGGGAAAATGACTCTCGTGATATCAATGTTAGAGACTTAATAGCTTATGCAAAGCTACTAGAAATATCCTTCGAAGATTTAGAAGTTAGTTTAAATCAACCAAGTGCTTTAACTAAAGAAAGCATATCTAAAATATCAGATGGCGTTGTACCCAAGCATTTTAATTTAAAATTACAAAGACAAGAGCAGACTGAAGCTACCAGCACTCAAAAGATTCACGTTAAAATCGAAGGAGATAAAGTTATCGGCGTTCATATTCTATTATCTTGTTTATTTTTGAATAAAAACAAGTTAATAATTAGAAACTGCCCTACTGCCTTTGATTTTCTAAATATACTCTATGAATTTGGAAAGAATGAGTTGTCTGATTCTTTCGCCTATGAAGATACTATCGAGGTTAGCTCTAAAAGGATGCCTACAGATATTACATCTCTCAATAAAATTAGTAGAGCTAGCATTGGTACTATAACAGCTTTGACTTATCGCTATCACCATCTTTTATTTGCATTTCCTGGAGGAGACGATTTTTGTTTCAGACCTATTGACTTACACCTTGATATTCTCTCTACCGTAGCGAGCTATACCTATCAAGAAGAGAATAAAATCTTTTATTCTGAGAAGAATGACTTGCTAAATAAAAACATATCCTTAAATTGTTACGCAGATGGTAGCAAGAGTGTGGGAGCTTTTTTCAATGCTATTAGCTTGGCTTACTTTTATCCAAACGAAATTCGAATCAACGGTCTATCACCAGACCCTACTGTGTCCTATCTCATTACATTACTAGAGTCTTCAACTAATCGTACAGTGCAATATCTAACATCTGATAAAATTGTCATTTCCAAAGTGGATTCTATTGAAATTAAAGATACAGAAATCACATTACCTCCCGATATGTCTATGCTTGTATCCTATGTCTTGCTATTCTGGGATGAGTTAGAAAATATCATTTTTGACAATGTATTTATCAGAGATATTCCTCAAAGTTACATTGACCTTTTTACAAAATTAGGACTAGATATCATTGAAGACAAACACACAATTCAGTTCAAAAAAGCATCTCAAATAGAGTCCGAGTACTTTGAATTTTTACGTTTAGGTGCTGCACCATTTATTACAAGTGATTTAGGTCCTATTCTATCAGAATTTTTAGCATTTCACAATATATCATCCATCCTATTTGATGAAGTATTTATTCAAAGAATCAATCATATTGCAGAATTACACAAATTGGGAATTAGAATAAAAGTTTTGAGTAACGGTGCATTAAAAACACAAGACAAACTATCAGATATTGACACAAATTTAAAAATGTATCATTTAAATGATACATGTGCAGGTATGGCTATCTTGATGGGAATCATTCAAGTTCATCTTGATAAAGCGATGCTATCAAATTTTGACACTGTTCTTCACGGATTCGGAAACATACAAAAGGTATTAAGTTCATTAGGATATAAAGGAGAGATTTATGGATAACCTACACTTTTACTCATCAAAGAAATCTACGAAATTTCTGACATATCTTCCCAAGACAACTTGTTTCTTAGGTGCATGCACTGCTCAAAATCTAGCCCTTGGAATTGACTATTTTTCCAACAGTCAAATTAAAACTTTTTCTCCTTATGATACCGTTTTTAATGCACCATCCTTACTAAAGGATTTAGAAATCATTGCATTTGAATTGAATCATCATATCTCGATAGATACCAAACAAAAAGTATTTTATGATGAAGTTCGTTTTTGGAATCGTTCAGAGAGTTTTAAAAAGGTCATAAACGAAAATTTACAGATTGATACTTGTGTTAAGAGAGCAATAACTGAATCAGATTTACTAATCGTCTCTCTCGGATCCGTTGAAATGTGGTCTAAGTCTAAACACGTAATGAACAGACTTCCAAAAAATCAGTTTTTCAACCCAGAGATTAAAAATGTTTATCTATCCTCCGACGATATTCTTAACTTTTCTAAGGAAATTATGCGAATCGTGCATCTTATCAATCCTGACATTAAGATTCAATTTTCAATCCCCTATGTACTTCTTAAAACTTCTGAAAAATTTCAAAATCTTCATCTAGCTACAACTGAAAATTATCGGATTATCAAAGATGCTATTATGGAATTAGGGTACGACTATTACTTTCCTGAATATGAACTATTCAAATACTATGTTGAAAAAAATAATCATCCTTTCCAAGAGGATGGAAGGCATCCTTCTGTAAAGCTAATTGCAGATGTATCTAAACACATTGTTAAAGAAATTAACAAGGATTATCTATTAGATACACCCCACAAACCATTTGCAATCAACAAAGTCGATAGCCGAGGTAAAATCAATGGTAAAGAATACTTATAGTGACGATTTACAACATATCTTTAAAGCTCAGACTCTCCCATCATCGCCTTTGATAAGAGAAGAAAAGAACTTATTTACTTTTTCACCCATTCAAGATGAGCTAGAGTATTTTAAAGAAAAGAAATATGGTTTATATGTAAAAGAACAAGTTTGTTTCCGAAATGTCTACCCTGCTAACTTAGTAAACCCTATCTCTACCCCATGCCAAACGTTAATTAGTTTATTTTCATTCTATGAAGAGAAATATGGACAAATTATTGAAACTTTTATTACTAAGTTTTTAAATAAATGGATTCCTTTTGATGATATTTACATTATCTGTCCCAAAATTACTGATGCTCTTGAGCAACTGTACAAAGTTACCAACCATATTATCGAAATTGATAAAGAACGTCTACGATGTGATGTTCCCTTGTCTGGAAATCACTACTACATTAAAATTTGCGTCCAATACCATAACGGTCTAGTGACTCTGGCAAATTTTGTGCTGATAAATTATCAAGGAGGACTTCAATCACAAATAGACAGTGTTCTTTTCCCTTTAAGATTAGATATGATTCGTGAACAAGCGAAATCTATTTACGAGTCGCAAAATTTTCTAGCCACCTACAATAAGTTATATAAATTTTCTAGTAGTCATGAACTGACGCATTTTTTCATCAGTCAACTAGAAGCTTTAACCATTTTATTCCCGGAAATTGGAACATTTGGCAATCATAGACACAGCTATGCCCTAAAAAAACTAGCTAGAGAAATCTTTTTGGAATGTGATATTCATAATATCTCACTAGAGGACGTCTTAAATGAGTTTTCAACGATTAAAATCGAATTGCTAAAACAGTACAAGGAATATTCTCGGAATATCAATAAAGCATTAAAGAAAGTCAAAAAGAGTAGGGATACAATGAGGGCAGATTATGCCTATCAGACATTAGGTATTCCTTATAAACTCTACAAAAATCAGATTGATCCCACTTACAAACTACCTGAGTTGCCGAGCAACTTTGCTTATTATAGAGATTCGCATAAAAACCTCTATCAAAATCCAATAGAAAGTTATAAATAATCATGGCAAAATTACTTATCTTACACCCCTATCGTGAAACTTACACCGATATTTACTCTTGTCTTTCCAAAAATCATCACTATACACTCCTGATTGATGATAGCAAAGTAGAATCATTTGAAACGAATAAACCAACCAATGTCACTCTAGTTACTACCCAACATTATCCTGAAAAGAGAAAAGAAACCTCACAAGGAATACTACAACAATCTCATTTCGATGCGATTGTTGCTTTAGATGAGTTTGATATGGTATTGGCTGCAGAATTACGAGAACAATTTCATATTAAGGGTCAATCAGTCAGTCAAGCTAAAACTTTCCGTGATAAAGACAAAATGACACAGAAAGTCAGTGAACTAGGTTTTAAAATCCCCCATTCTTGGAAAATATCATCTTATGCGGAATTGAAAAACTTTTTCAAACAACATGGAGATATTATTCTAAAACCTTTGGATGGAGCTGGTTCTGTTGACACTTTCCACTTAAAAAGTGATAACGACTTAAGTCCTTTTGATTCCGATAACTTTTGGGGAGATAAGACTGTATTGGTTCAAGAATATATTTATTCAGATGTTTATCACATAGATGGATTTGTATCGCATGGAAATATCATTTATTGTGAACCGTCCCAATATATCTTCAATCCCTTGCTAATTAAAGAAGGAATTTCAGCTGCGGGAGTTTCCTTGGATCACACTTCAAAACATTTCAAAAAACTTGTTGATTACGCCTCTGAACTGTCTAAAAAACTCTACCCAGACGGAACATTTCTTTTTCACTTAGAGGTGTTTTACGATGGACACGAAATCATTTTTTTGGAAATTGCTTCACGCATTGGTGGTGCACGGATTCGTCAAAATCTACAATATAAACTGACCTACAATCCACTTGAGCTTCTCTTGACAGCCATCTGTAATGACACCTTACCCATACTTCCAACCGTATTTCCAGTTACTGGCTGGCTCCTAACTGCCAAAAAGGAAGGAGTCATCCAACAACTCCCAGAACTAACGGAAACGATAAAAGAACAGTATTCTATCTTTGACTATATTACTTACACGCAAATTGGTAAACAGTTGCATTCTGCTTTTCACAGTGCAGATGCTGTTGTCGGTTTTTCTTGTCATGGTTCAACATTCCGAGAAACAAAAAACAATCTCTTAGGAGCTGAGACTTGGGTGTTAGAAAACACGAGGTATAAGAAATGAAATATTTTATTTATCGCTTTTCTCCTGCAAGTATTGGTATTAAAGCAAAAGAAAATTTAGGTATTATCTGTCCTAGCAGACAAGAAAAAAATTATCTTTCAGTTGGATTTTTAAAGAACCAAATTTTTTGTATAGATGATTTTAGCCAAATTAATCTACTCTTTTTTTTCAAAGATATACAGAACATAGAGGATATTTTCACACTAGATGAAGGACTCATGCATATTGTCGGTATCTTAAAATCGCTTTTTACCTCCGATAAAGAGGCTTGGAAAATCGCTTATACTTATAAAGACAAGAAAATCATGCGCACTCAGCTGAGTGAACAAATCAGTCAACCTCAACTATTGAACCCAAATGATAGTCTTCCTAATACCTTTCTGATTAAACCTAGATGTGAAGCTTCTGGCAAAGATATTCATATTATCTCTCAAATACCAGAGTATTATACAGCTGAGAATTTTCTTTTAGAAAGTCAGGAACAATTTGATACCATGTTTACTTGTGATGGTATAGCTATTAATGGAAAAATCCAATACTTTTTTACACATGAATATATAGGAAATATCCTAGATATTAAAACAACCTTCATCAATATCGTCCGTACAAACTCTCACTATAATAATCCCCTCTTCATTCAACGATTAAAAACTGAGACCCAAAAAGTATTGGACAGTTTAGGAACTGAGAAAATACATCCTTTCCATGCAGAGTTCTTTTATAACTCCACTACAGATGAGGTAAGCTTTTGTGAAATTGGAAAGCGGTTTGGTGGAGGAAATATTCCTTTGCTTATCAAATGTGCCTTTCAAATTGATATCCTAGATACTTACTGGAACCTTATAAATAGTGTTTCTATACCAGCAGAGATTCCAACATCGCCCAGTAAAATTGCACTGACTTTAGCTATTTTTCAGAATGGCCATCATCAAGCTCCTCCAAAGCTCCCTATCCCTATCGAATTTTTTAGAGAATATCCTGAAAAGATAAACTGTCCTGCTCATTCACTAGATGATTTACGCTATCTCATCACTACTAGTGTAAAGAATGAGAAGGAATTTACACTCATAAACGAGCTACTTGAGGAATATAAGTATGAACAAAGAGAATAAAAATATCCTACTACTGATTATCAGGGGACAAACAACAAACTTGGGTAATATTATTTTTGATTATGCCAATAAACTATTAATCGCAAATCTTACCGTTCAATCCTCATTCTTTATGATGCTTTATCAGTCTAGCGAATCCATTGTTCGCTTACTATTTAATCTATTTGCAGGATATGTTGCTGATTTTAGCGATAGAAAACGTATGCTCATTCTAACAGATGTGATTGCTGCAATTGCAACTTTCTTACTATTTTTATTTTATAATCCGCAAAATATCTGGATATTGGTTGTTGTCAATATATTACTGGCTATTTTATTTAGTTTTAACGGTCCAGCTTATAAGGCTATTATAAAAGACCTTCTTTCCAGCGATGGAATCTTTACCTATAACTCTATTTCTAAAATAGTGGCTGAGATTGTTGGAGTTGGAGCACCGCTAGCTTCCGTCTTTGTTATCCATCAATTTGGATTTAGATATGGTATGCTGATTAATTCTTTCTCTTTTATTATTTCAGCTTTGTGTGAATATCGTTTTCACATTTTACATCACCATAATACTATCCAATCAAAATTTTTTACTGGATTAAGAGAAGGTTTTACCTACCTCTATGAAGACAAAACACTCCTAACCATTTTAATTTCTTCCGCCTTTCTAAATTTCTTAGATGCGATCTATTCCTTCTATCTTCCATTCACATCAACGTTTTCTCAATTTCATCAAATTTTTGCTTATATTCTCGTTTCTCAATCTATCGGAAGTATCTTAGGAGCTCTTATCATCAGTCTAAACAAGAAAAAAATTGAACCGAGATACTTTCTTCATTTCTTATTGCCAGGTGCAGTCTCCTTAATACTTATTAATCTTTTTCAATCCTCGCAAATTATCTTATTGATTCTATTTGCTCTGTTCTCTACAACTGTTTCAATGTTCAATGTGAATTTAATGTCACATCTCCAAGTTTCTATAGATTCCAATTTCTTAGGACGCATTTTTAGCATCATATTCACTATCAGTGGTATCTTTGCTCCTTTCGGAACTATGTTTGCATCATGGATTGATTTTAAAAATTGGCAAATATTTCAATATATAGGTATTATTCAACTGCTGATTTATATAATCAGTTTACTAGCACTTAATAAGAGTTCCCAAAAAAGTTAAATCATCCAGCTACACAGCACAAAATTAGGAAGATTATTCAATTCAAAATTGAAAATCTTTTTGAAATAAGCTATAATAAATTTAAGTAGTGATAGGAGATAGGATAGTGCCTACAATCAGTTTAACATGTGATATAAAGCTAACAAATGAAGATGCTTTAAAGATTTTCAACCATCAACCATCTGAAAAATTACAAGAAATATTGAAATCTATTGAATCACAAGATACCACCACTCTAACGGAAAATAAACTCATTTCAAAATATTTACAACTCATCGCTCTTACAATAAAAAATATCCTGCAAGTTTCTACCTTGCAGGATTTTTGCTTCTGATTAGATTAAGCCTTCCAAGAGACCCTTCATAAAGTTTTCTGAGTTAAACTCTCCAATATCATCGATTTTTTCACCAAAACCAATCAATTTTACAGGAATATTGAGTTCTTCACGGATGGCTAGAACAACACCACCTCGAGCAGTTCCATCAATCTTAGTCAAGACAATTCCTGTCAAAGGGGTAATTTTCGAAAATTCTTTGGCCTGTACTAGAGCATTTTGACCTGTTGATGCATCAAGAGCCAAGAAGGTTTCATGAGGGGCTTCTGGCACAACACGTTTGATGATACGACCAATCTTTTCCAACTCAGCCATAAGGTTGTCCTTGTTTTGCAAACGACCAGCAGTATCAATCATGAGAATATCGATACCCTCAGCCACGGCACGTTCCATACCATCAAAGACAACACTAGCTGGATCAGCTTTTTCAGGTCCAGTCACAACTGGAACGTCCACACGACGTCCCCATTCAGCTAGCTGGGCTACTGCCCCTGCACGGAAGGTATCTGCCGCAACCAACATGACCTTCTTACCAGCTTGTTTATAGCGGTGGGCTAGTTTCCCGATAGAGGTTGTTTTCCCAACACCATTCACACCAACAAAGAGCATGACTGTCAAGCCATCTTGGAAGTGGATGCTTTCATCGTAGTTACCATCCTTTTCATAAAGCTCAACCAATTTCTCAATGATGACACGGCGAAGTGCGTCTGGTTTCTTGGCGTTTTCAAGCTTGGCTTCGTAACGTAACTCCTCTGTTAAGTTAGAAGCCACCTGGACACCAACATCACTCATGATCAGCAGTTCTTCCAGTTCCTCGAAAAATTCTTCGTCAACGGAGCGGAAGTTGGCAAAGAAGGCGTTCAAGCGAGCACCGAAACCTGTACGAGTTTTCTTAAGACTGCGGTCATATTTTTCCTGAACAGTTTCTTCTGCTTGAGGCCTTTCTGCCTCAAGAACTTCAGAATTATTTTCTTCTACAGATTCTTCAAGTTCAGGATTCTCTTTCTCTGCGACTTCTTCTTGTTGAACTTCTACAACTGGCTCTGAATCCTGACTTTCTTCAACTGTCTCTTGATTTTCCTCTTCTTGGAGCGCAACTTCTTCAGAACTTTCAACTTCTGCTTCTTCTTGAAAAACTTTCTCAGCTTCTATAAATGCAGGCTCAGTATCTTCAGACAAATCAAGATTTTCCAGAGCTTCTTTTACAACTTCTTCGATTTTAGGTTCTTCTTTTTTTCCGAATAGACGGTCAAATAATCCCATATCTTAGTTCTCCTTTAGCACATATTCTTCGATAGCCCAGGCGACAGCCTCTTCATCATTGGTCATTGGAGTCACTACATTTGCGACTGCCTTGACTTCAGGAACAGCATTTTGCATGGCAATACCGAGCCCTGCCCATTCAATCATAGAAAGGTCATTAGCTTCATCACCACAGGCCATGACTTGACTTTGGTCGATTCCAAGATGACTGATTAGTTTGGCCAAACCGGTTGCTTTATGAACATTCTTTGGTGACCACTCTAGCAACATTTCACGTGATTTAAAGATTTCATATTGGTCAAATAATTCTGGAGAAATCTTCTGAATGGCTGCATCCAAGGTTTCTTGAGCAAAGGCAGTCACGCATTTATTATAGGTCATTTGACTAGACAAGTCTTCAAAGTCCACTGGAACAAAAGTCAAAGCTGGATTGAATTTGGCATAAAGACTTTCTTGGTCAGATTGGATTTGATAAACAGTTCCTTCTGAAATGGCATCAAGAGGCAGTGATAATTTCTCTGTTTCCTCATACAAGCGTGCCACATCATCATATGAAAAGACTGTCTTATCAAGGATTTCACCTGTATTTTTCTGAACCAAACCACCATTAAAAGTAATGGTATACTCATCTTCCTGACCGTCAGTCCCTAGCTCATGGAGAAAGAAATCCATGGCTTTTAAAGGGCGACCAGTTGTCAATACGACCTTGATACCACGATCACGCGCAGCTTTCAAGGTTGCCTTGGTGCGATCCGTCAGCCTTTTATCAGTAGTCAGCAAGGTTCCATCCAAGTCCAATGCAATCAATTTTATATCTGCCATTATAAGTCCTCCATATAAGCTATAACCGACTGGTCCTTATGGTGACCAATCACAGTCTCTGCTAATTCTAAAATTTCTGGTCGTGCATTTTCAGGAGCTACAGGATGTCCCACAACCTGCATCATATGCAAGTCATTTAGATTGTCTCCAAAAGCCATAACCTGATCCATTGTGATACCAAGTTTTTTAGCTAATTCAACAATAGCCACTCCCTTATCGACATAGTCCAGAACAATATCAATGGATTCAAAACCAGTTGTCATAGCCTTAACACCAGGTACATGTTCATTGACCCAAGCTTCCCCAGCTTCCAGAGTTTCTTCTGTGAAGTTGGTTGTAAATTTGAAAATGTCATCTGTGATATCTTCCAAACTCGTTACTTTTTGGATATTTTCATTATAATGCTGGCTCTCTTTTAAATAGGTCTCATCAACCGTATCTAGAACATATGAACCCTTCTTACCCGTCAAAAGCAGTTTATTGACATCTACATAGGGTGAAGTTTTCAGCTTTTCAAAAGTCGCCAGATAAAAGTCACGAGACATGGTCGCTTCATACAAGTCTTGACCTTGATACTCTACCAAACTGCCATTTTCTGCAATGAAAATAATGTCATCACGAACAGCAGCAAATAATTTTTCTAGAGATAGAAATCCACGTCCTGAAGCCACTGCAAAGTAAATCCCTTTTTCCTTATAGGAAGCCAAGAGAGACTTGAGGCGATCCATATCAAAGCAACCATTTCCATCTAGGAAGGTTCCGTCCATATCCGTTGCTACTAGTTTAATTGTCATCCTTCAATACTTTCTAAATCTTTTAACTTAACCGAAACAATTTTTGAGACACCTGATTCTTGCATGGTCACTCCATAGATAGAATCAGCCGCTGCCATGGTTCCCTTACGGTGGGTCACAACTATAAACTGGCTATCCTTGTCAAATCGATTGAGGTAATCCCCAAAACGTTTAACATTAGCTTCATCCAGCGCAGCTTCCACCTCATCCAAAATAACAAATGGGATAGTCTTAACACGGATAATCGAGAAGAGCAAGGCAAGAGCCGATAGAGCTTTTTCACCACCACTCATCAGATTAAGAGACTGGATTTTCTTACCTGGAGGTTGAACAGAAATCTCAACCCCAGCTGTCAGCAAGTCTCCTTCAGTCAAAATCAAATCTGCCTGACCTCCACCAAACATCTGCTTGAAGGTCACTTTAAAGGACTCACGAATAGCTTCAAAGGTTGATTTAAAGCGTTCCTTGACCTCATCATTCATCTCTGTAATGGTTTCAAGGAGCAGATTTTTCGCTGACAAAATATCATCTCGCTGACTATTTAGAAAGTCCAGACGGTTGTGCACTTCTTCATACTGGTCAATAGCTTCCAAGTTGACAGGCCCCAGTGAGCGTATAGCCTTCTCTAAATCCTTAACTTCCTGCTCTGCCAGATTGAGATTTTCCAACTCATGCGCCTTTTCTAGGGCTTCAGTATAGCTAATCTGGTATTGGTCTGTTAATTGACTTTGCAGATGGCGTAAGCGCTCGCTGACCTTTTCTTTCTTGGCTTCAGCACGTGTTTGCTTTCGAATCCACTCTTCATTCTGCTGGCGAGCCTGATTCAAATGACTAGCAATATCATCTAGTTGACCTTCAATATCATCCAACTCAAACTGCTTGCGAATTAAACCTTGTTGGAGGTTTGTTTTCTGCATTTTGGCTTCTTCCGCCTGTTGATTGAGCAGATCTGTATCAACCTTCTCCAGATTATCAACCTTTTCTTGGAGAAGACGCTGGATTTCTTCTTGTTCAATATTCAGATTATCCAATTCCTTGCTTAGACGGTCAATGTCAGCCACTTCATAACGTTTTTGCCCTTGCAGTTCTGTCTTAAGCAGACGAGCTTGCGCTACCTCTTCCTGCAAGTTTTGATAGCGTTCTTGGATGGCGTTTTTGTTAGACTTAATCTCTTCAATCTCAGCTTCCAGATTTTGCTTGTCACTGGCTATAGTAGCAAGGCGCTCTTGGCATTTTTCCTTGTCTGCTTGCCAATCTCCCTCGGAAAGACGATTTAATTCTTCTTCTTGGAGTTTCCAAAGAGTTTCCAATTCTTCAACTTGCTGACTAGTCTGCTGATAAGCGAGGGACAAGCCTTGCTCCTGAATACGAGCCTGCTCTCCTTGAGATTTGATGGCTTCTAATCTTTCTGTCAATCTAGCCATCTCATCTTGCAAGGTCTTCAAACTCGACTCTTCTGAACGCAAGCTTGCTTCTTCTTCAGCAATTTCTTTTTGCAATTGCTCCAGCTCTGGCTTGATGAAAATGCTGTTATTTTGGCGATTGGCACCACCCGCATAAGAACCACCTGTGCGCAACTCTGTGCCGTCCAAAGTCACCATACGAACCTGATAACGAACTTGGCGCGCGGCTGCACGCGCGTGTTCTACGGTGTCAAAGATAGCCGTCGTAGCTAGCAAATTCTTGAAAATAGATTCCAGTCTAGTATCGAATGTCACTAACTCATCTGCCATGCCAAGGAAACCTGGACTTGTAGCGATAGCATCTTGATTCTGGCTAGAAATCGTACGCGCCTTGATCGTTGTCAACGGAAGGAAGGTTGCACGACCGGCTCTGTTTCGTTTAAGGAAATCAATAGCCTTAGTTGCCGCGTTCTCATCTTCTACAATGATGTGCTGACTGCTTGCTCCAAGCGCAATCTCTAGGGCTGTTTGATAATGCACATCAAAAGTCAAATGCTCACTGACTGCACCAATAATCCCACCAAGGCGGTCTTTTTCTTGAAGAACACTCTTAACACCTGCATAAAAGTTACTATGATTTCTCAGGATATTTTCCAAACTTTGGGCTCTAGCCTGCTTATTTTTGAGATTATCCAGACGGTCAAAGAGTTGACTTTGTTGGGTTTGATAGGAAGCTTTCTGCTCCTCTTGCTCCTTGGCAATAGCTTGATAGTCGGCCAATAATTTCTGAACTTGCTCCTTGGCAGTTTCAAGCTCCGCCTTTTGCTGACTAGCCTTCTCTTTAGCTGTAGCCAGCTGTTCTTTCAGCTTTTCTAGTTGATCTGCTTGTTTTTGAGAAAGCTGACGACTATTTTCCAACTCGTTTTCGATACGGGTCAACTGGTTTGAAACATCGGCTTCTTCCTGTAAAAGGGCCACAAAGCGTTCACGTAAGAGCTCAATCATCTGATCAGGATCATCTGAAAAAGCTAGCAATTCAGCTTCTAAACGATTGAGTTTTTGATTATTTTGGACTAGATTTTCCTCTAAAAGTGCTAAAGAGCTTTCCTTATCAGATTTTTCTTTGCTGAGTGAATTTCTCTTATCCTCCAAAGCAGCCAAACGAGCTTGTGCTTCCTGTTGATTCAGGGCTACTTGCTCAGATTCTAATTTTGATAGGGCTAATTTTCTCTCTAAATCACTAATCAGACTAGTCAAGTCCATCAAACTGCCCTGGTCTTTGGCCATTTCAGCCTGTAAATCTTGGCGTTGCTTTTTAAGAGCTTGATTTTCTTCTTCTAATTGTTCACGCTTTTGGTAATAACTAGTCAAGAGTTCTTGAACCTGTGCCAACTCTTCTTCTGTCGAGTCTAGTTCAGCTTTATTTTCCTTGATTTGGGCAACCAGCACATCTAAATAAATAGCCTTGCGTTGACCTTCCAAGTCTAGAAACTTACGAGCATTCTCAGCTTGCTTCTCAAGAGGTTTGATTTGATTATCCAACTCGTAGATAATGTCTTCAAGACGGTCTAGATTATCCTGAGTTTGTTGCAGTTTACTCTCAGTTTCTTTTCTACGAGTCTTGTATTTTAAAACTCCAGCAGCTTCTTCAAAAATAGCTCGGCGTTCTTCAGGCTTGGAATTAAAAATCTCCTCAACCTTCCCTTGAGAAATAATAGAGAAGGAATCGCGTCCCAAGCCAGTATCCAAGAAAAGATCATGAATATCACGCAGACGGACTTTCTTACCGTCAATCTTGTATTCGCTATCACCACTACGATAGATATGGCGTTCCACCCTAATTTCTTGACCTGCATCCTTGATAAATCCATCATTATTATCCAGAGTCACAACTACAGAAGCATAATTGAGCGGTTTGCGACTTTCTGTTCCAGCAAAGATGACATCCGGCATCTTGCCTCCACGGAGACTCTTGACACTAGACTCTCCCAAGGCCCAACGCAGACTTTCTGTAATATTCGACTTTCCTGAGCCATTGGGTCCAACGACTGCCGTCACACCTTGGTCAAAAACGACCTTGGTCTTGTCAGCAAAAGACTTGAATCCCTGAATTTCGATTTCCTTTAAATACATGAATCGAGCCCTTTCTCAACGGCATTTTTGGCAGCTTCCTGCTCTGCTAATTTCTTAGAACGACCTTGACCTTGACCGATGCTCTTACCTTCAACCAGAACTTCTACATCAAAAACCTTATCGTGGGCAGGTCCTGTTTCAGAAATCACCTGATAACGAATAGCCACATCCCCATTGACCTGAAGTAACTCTTGGAGATGGGTTTTGTAGTCTGTAATCATCTCAAACTCGCCTGCTTCAACCTTAGGAATCATGACTTGATAGATAAATTCCTTGACCTTGGTCACATCCTTGTCCAAAAGGAGGGCTCCAAGAAAGGCTTCAAAGGCATCACCAAGAATGGTATCACGATTGCGACCCCCAGACTTTTCTTCCCCTTTTCCCAGCTTGATAAACTGGTCAAACTGGCAATCACGCGCAAAACCAGCCAAACTCTCCTCGCGGACAATCATGGCACGAAGTTTGGACAAGTCACCTTCAGGCTTTTTAGGATATTTTTTATACAGATATTCTGAAATCAATAACTGTAGAACAGCGTCTCCTAAAAATTCCAAGCGTTCATTGTGTGAAATTTTTAAGAGGCGGTGCTCATTGGCATAACTCGTATGAGTAAAGGCAGTTTCCAGTAAATTTTTGTCTGCAAATTCGATTGCAAAATGGTTCTTTAGTACAGTTTGTAATTCTTTCATACCAACCTCTTTCTAACTGACAACAGTCCTTTTTATTATATCAAAAAAAGCCCCCTGAGTCACTTTAAAACGGGACAGGAGGGGATTTGGGAATTCTATAGAATATGATTTTCAATTTTATACTTCTTCAAACCACATCAGCTTCGCCTTGGATTATATATGTGACTGACTTTGTCAGTCTTATCTACAACCTCAAAGCAGTGCTTTGAGCAGCCTACGGCTAGCTTCCTAGTTTGCTCTTTGATTTTCATGGAGTATTAGGGACAAATAAGAAAAAGCCCTATTAAAGGCTTTTTTAGGATGTTTACATCCACCCTGAGGGAATCGAACCCCCATCTCAAGAACCGGAATCTTACGTGATATCCATTACACTAAGGGTGGAAACTTGTTTTATTATAACAGAAATTTGCTCTAATAACAAGTTTTTTTCTAGTGAGATAGCCCGTCTTAGTGGGAAGCATCCCCATTCCAGATAGAGTTTTTCACGATAACATAATCAACGTGTTTCAGGTCGGCAACCTGACGTCCACCTGCGTATGAAATAGCACTTTGAAGGTCCTGTTCCATCTCAGTCAAAGTGTCTTGCAAATGACCTTTAGCAGGAAGCAAGATACGTTTGCCTTCCACATTTTTGTAAGCACCTTTTTGATATTGTGAGGCTGAACCGTAGTACTCTTTGAACTGTTCACCGTCTACTTCAATCGTTTTCCCTGGACTTTCGATGTGTCCTGCAAAGAGGGAACCAATCATAACCATGCTGGCACCGAAACGGATAGACTTGGCAATATCTCCGTGAGTACGAATTCCTCCATCAGCGATAATCGGTTTACGTGCAGCCTTGGCACACCAGCGTAGAGCAGCCAACTGCCAACCACCTGTACCAAAACCAGTCTTGACCTTGGTGATACAAACCTTACCAGGACCGATTCCGACCTTAGTAGCATCCGCACCAGCATTTTCCAATTCACGCACAGCTTCTGGTGTTCCCACATTTCCAGCAATGACAAAGGTATCTGGCAATTCTTTCTTGATGTGTTGAATCATAGAAATCACGCTATCCGCATGACCATGAGCAATGTCAATCGTGATGTATTCTGGAGCGTCAGCCTTGAGATGGCTAACAAAATCATACTCATAGTCCTTAACACCAACAGAGATAGAAGCAATGAGCCCTTGCTCATGCATACGCTTAATAAAAGGAATGCGTCCTGCCTCATCAAAACGATGCATAATGTAGAAGTAACCTCCTTTAGCCAGTTGCTCTGCTACATTTTCATCCAAAATCGTCTGCATATTAGCTGGCACAACAGGTAGTTTAAAGGTGTGATTTCCTAGAGTGACACTTGTATCCGCTTCTGCACGACTTTTAATCACACATTTATTTGGAATCAGTTGAATATCTTCGTAATCAAAAATTGGGAATTCATTTAACATATCGATGTCTCGTTTCTTTTATAATGACCTACCTATGCTTGCGCATCTCTACGTCTTTTCCGACGTTTCCTTAATTTATTATAAATCAAAGTACAGTTTTTGTCAAATAATGTTATAAATTAAAATATATTGTTCGGTTTTTACTTATATCAAAGACAAAAAAGTGGAGAGATTATTTTATCCCCACTTCTTTAGTAATATTCCTTTTAAAACTTTCTTCGGAGTTTTCCAGCATTTCACAAAATTCACGATAAGATGAAGACTTCTGAGGGATTTGGATAGACCATTTCTTCAACAAAGCTCCATAACCTGCTAGCTTTCCTATCTCATTATCAACAATCTTGTCCTTGCTCGGAAAAACAAGACCAGCCTTCTCAGCTTCTAAAATATAAGAATAGGAAATCAGCTGGAATAAGTCCTCACGGTTGATTCCTTTTTCAGTCAATTCCAGTTTTTTATACTTAGCATCTAATACTATTTTAAGCTCTTCTTGATAAAAATCTGGATATACTTTCCGTTTCCCAACAGAAAATACCGAAATACCACCTAGTTTTTCTTTATTCCGTGGATGGATGAAATCTTTTGGCAATAAAGTATGAACATACTCTTCCCAAAGCCAGGCAACATCAAAAAGAATACCATGGATTTTTTGATCTTGATACCCTAAACCGTGCTTTTCTTGGTTTAATATCATCAGACAAAGTTCTTGTAACTTTCTGTACTCGTGAAAGTATGCATGACGCAAAAGTTTAGATTGATTTCGTCGAATAATCTTAGCACGATCAGCTAGTTTATAAGAGGGCGTTACACGCACGATTTCAGCTACGTTTTCACGACTAGTTAAGAGATTATCAAATACCCCTTGACCAATGCCTTTCTGTTTTTTAATGTATTCAATAGTGTGACGGATCAACTGCATGAGGGGATTATCATAGGTGAACTCTCTCGTTGTATAGGCAATATTTCCCGTGAAAGGAAGATTTTTCTTGAGATGGTTTCTTACATCAATCACTCCCTTAACATGACTGTCGTTATAAGAAAATCGATGGTATTCCTTATAAAGACCTTTTCTAATAGCAGCTTGTAGATACTTAGGGAAGAGATACATCAAAAGTTGATAGAGCTTATCTTCACTCGACAAAGCTACATCTAAACTAGTGAGATTGATATGAAAAACCTTTTGTAAAAGATAATACAAAAAATAGTCATTACTCTCATCAGAAAAGCGAGAGGAAATTGTTAATCTTTCCTGACCACACCCCAGAAAACCAATTACATTTCCTGTCTTGATTTTCTGATTAACTGTTTCAAAGATTTTTTGTTCCTTTTCTAAGTCAGGAGAATTTTTCAAATCATTTGGAAAAATAAAAATACGTTCATCTTGGGATAGACTTTCCAAGGTTCTATCTAAAAGAAGATTGCTTAGTTTAGGATAGCCTTCAACAAATTCTTCTTTAACAATCTTGTGTTGATTATCGGTTATCCGCATCATCGTTTTCATCGCCTTCATTGTCATCAGCTACTGCCTGATCTTTTTGCTCATTCTTTGTCAGATCAAATGCCTTCTTCAATGTTTCAAGAGTTTCAGCTTCATCATAAGAACCACGTACATAATCTTCCAAAAGCGGTTTGAGGTAATCAGACCAGAGTAATTCATAGTCAAAATCTACATCCTTCAAGTTAAGGAAATAACTTGGCCCGATATGGTAATGACTGTTTAATTCCTGAATATTTTCAATAGCAGCGTTCAAGTTTCTTAATCGAATTTTAGCTTCTTTTGCATCCTCACCTAGTTCTTCATCTAGAATGTGAAGTCGACTTTCAGCCGTAACTTCAACAAAGCGGAAACGACGGCGCATAGCAAAATCGAAGGTATCAACAGATCTGTCTATATCATTCATGGTTCCGATGATGTAGACATTCTCAGGGATATAAAATTTCTTATCAGTCTCATGTAAATTAGCATACTGGGTAGAAACACTCCCCTTTTCACCACGATAACCAGGGTCGATAGAGAAAAAGAGTTCTCCAAAAATCTTAGAAATCTCCCCACGATTGATTTCATCAATGATGAAGACGAATTTCTTGTCTGTGTCATTTGTTGGAGATACATAATCACATAAACCATAACTTTCTTTCATGTGATCCAAAACAATTTTGTGGTAAGTTTGGTGCTTTAGATGAGTCTCCTCGCCCTTGTATAAAAGATATACATTTTCTTTAGTGGCAACAGGAGAATCAAACTTCACATTCCCTTGGCTATTTAAACTAGCTGGGACTGAACTACGAGGAAACAAATATTGTCCCTGTTTCTCGTTGATAGCATCCGTTAGTTTAGCCCACGTTTCCTCAAAATTATCTTGTCCACCAGTTTTCTGAGCTTCTTTCGCTTTCTGACAGAACTTCTTAAAAATACCATCCTCTAGTTTAAACTCAATGGTACCATCTCCATTAGATACTGGTCTTAAACCCTCTACAAAATCCGTATAGTCATAAGATGGGTGAAACTGTACAAAGCCTATTTGATCTTTATTACCATTTGTTAACTCTTTGGCTATATCTTTGGCTAAGCGTGTTTTTCCCGTACCTGGTGCCCCACGGAGGATAAGGTTTGGAGACTTTAATAGAGATTGAGTTAATTGATGACGAAAATTGTTTGATGAATCCATTGTACTATTGTCTTCCTTATTTTCCATAAAAAGCTTAGAATACTCAAAAAGCATAGTTCCTAATTTCGATGGCTCCAACTCAGGATAAGTTTTGGACACCAGTTCAATTATTTTATGATTTTGCAGATAAGGTCCACCTTGATTTGTCTGAGAAACAAAGTGGTTCCAAAATTCTTTCTGACTATTAATATTTACACCAAAGAAAGGATCTCCCTCAGAATAGATACAAAGTAGTTTTGTCACCATAGCAGAACGACCAATAAATTCATTTGTTGATCTTTTCATATCAAAAATAGGATTTTCAAAGTTAAAACGAATACCTTCTTTGATAATTTCATACAAATCTGATTTTAATTTTGAAAATCGCTGATCCAACTCTGAAATCTCATTATTAGCTTGATCTTTATATTTGTTTGTTTTTTTATTCCAATAAATACCAAATTTTGAAGCTGAGCCACCAGAAATTCCAAGAAATAGATTTTTGTATTTTCCTTTCTCAAGAGCGTAGCACAAAGACTTATTTTGCTGTCCCTTTCCTATTATATATTCATCGATTGACATTGTTAAAATCCTATCCAAAGGCCATTCCTGGAGAAACTCTTCTTTTAATTTATCATTAAACTTTTCACCAGCAGTTGCCTTATTTAATAACTCTTCTTTATTTTGACTATACCATTTATAAAAATCTTCTAAACTAACTTTTCTTTTCAGCATAAATCGTACTCCTTTTATAATAATGTTCGAATAAAAAACTATATATTTCATATATAGAATATCATATCCTATAGAAAAAGAAAAGAATTTCTAAAGAAAAAGTCTAGTGTAGAAAGCTTTATTCCCTCGTTACACTAGACTTCTTTTTATCCTAATAATACTCTCCCTGACGGTAGTCCCATGAGTTAAAGGTGTCTGACAGGTGCATCATGATTTTATCAATGTCAAGCCCTTTGCGAATCACAACTGGAGCTGGTGAAGTTGATCGCGCTCCTCCTTGTTCTGGGATGAGTTTACCATCTTTATCGACCATAGAGACCATCACACCTTGCTCGTAGCGAGTTTCAATCGTTTTGTCAGGCTGGATTGATGCCACATAGTCGTCTGCCTCGATAACAAGGTCCACTGCCCCTTCGATGCGTTCTCCGATTCCTTCTACCTTACCACGATTTCCTTTTCCAGATGGGTTTGCAGATGAAGCGTAGACCATCTTGCCTTCTTCCCAAAGTTTGGCAGCCAATTGTTCACCAGCTTTCCCGAACTTGATAACGAAACAGCTAGTACCACGCACGTCAGTCATGAGTTCTTCACGACCATCACCGTATGCTTTGAGTTTTTCAAAAGCTTCTGGTTTCCAAGGAAGGATACAACCAAGAAGAATATCTTCGTCCCAATGTTTTTGGTAGAAGGATTCAATTTCTGGGTTGAGTTGTGCTAAAGTGCGAAGTTCATCCATGCTACCACAGAGAACAACACCTGGTTTGTTACGGTTACGTTCTTTGGCTTCAAACTTACGTTCAAGACCAGCCTTATCGCTAGTCATGATGATGTAACCAACTTTTGTAGGGCAAACGATACAACCGCCCTCACCTTTTAAAATGTCATAGCCTTCTTGTGAAAGTGTTCCGTTCCATTGAATGTGTTTTGTCATAGTTCTATTTCCTTTTCTATTTTTCTTCTAATCCTGCCAGTAGTCTGGTCGTTGTTTTTCATAAGCAGCAATCAAGTCTTCATACTGCAAAGTAATACCGATATCATCCAAACCATTTAAGAGCTTGTGTTTCCATTCGCTATCGATTTCAAAAGTGAATTCTCCAACTGGTGAGATGATTTTTTGTTGTTCCAAGTCCACAGTTACCTGGTCACTCGGTTGTAGCTGGGCTAGTTTCTCTCGAACCTCTCTGGGCTGAACAATAGGCAACATGCCATTATTAAGTTCATTATTGTAATGAATGTCCCCAAAAGATCCTGCAATCACAACCTTAAAACCATAGTCCGCTAAAGCCCAAGCTGCGTGTTCCCTCGAAGACCCTGCGCCAAAGTTATCCCCTGATATGAGAATACTAGCTTTCCGATATTCAGGTCGGTTAAAGACAAAGTCTGGATCCTCAGTATACTTATCGTCCAAATAACGCCAAGCATACATGAGGTACTTACCAAATCCTTTTTTATCAATTAACTTGAGAAACTGCTTGGGTAGGATTTGGTCAGTGTCGATGTTATCATTCATGAGAGGAACAGTCGTTCCCCTATAAACTGTAAATTTCTCCATATCCTCTCCTTACTGGGCTTCTGGCATTTGCCGAACATCTACGAAACGCCCTGCAATAGCTGCCGCAGCTGCCATGGCTGGACTGCAGAGATGGGTCTTAGCACCAAATCCCTGTCTATCTTCAAAGTTTCGATTGCTGGTTGAGGCACAGTGAACACCATCAGGAACCTTGTCTGGATTCATCCCTAGACACATAGAACAACCTGGATCTCTCCATTCAAAGCCAGCATCTAGAAAGACCTTGTCTAAGCCCAACTTCTCAGCAGCTCGTTTGACAGGACGAGAGCCTGGAACCACGATAGCCGTTAAATTAGGAGCAATTTTCTTCCCTTTGACAAATCGCGCAGCCAGTTGCAAATCGCTGAGACGAGCATTGGTACAAGAGCCGATAAAGATATAACCTAGTTCAATATCTGCTGGCTTTTGACCTGGTTCCAAGTCCATGTAATTGTAGGCTCTCTCATCATTCATATCCTTAATTTCTGGGAAACTACTATCAAAGTCAACCCCCATAGCAGGATTGGTGCCCCAGGTAACCATAGGAGCTAGGTCTGAGACATCCATTCGGATAACCTTATCATAAACGGCATCATCATCACTGACAATTGTTTTCCAATCCGCCACAGCCTCTTCGAAATCCTCTGGAACACATTCCCGTCCCTTGAGATAGTCAAAGGTGGTTTGATCCGGATTCATGATTCCCATCTTAGATCCAAACTCGATGGACATATTGCAAATGGTCATTCGCTCTTCCATGCTCAGTGCATCAATAGCCTGTCCTCGATATTCCACCACATATCCAACACCACAGGCAACGCCGTACTTGGCAATCAAGGCTAAAATGAAGTCCTTGGAATAAACTCCTTTTTGAGGAACGCCAGTGAATTCTACCAACATTTTCTTGGGTTTGACCTGCCAGAGGGTTTGGGTAGCAAAAACATGCTCGACCTCACTAGTTCCAATTCCAAAGGCGATCGCTCCGAAAGCTCCGTGGGTTGCCGTATGGCTGTCTCCACAAACGATGAATTTTCCTGGTTGGGTCCGTCCTGTTTCTGGTCCAACCATGTGCACAATTCCCTGTTTTTCAGAACCGTGAGCCGCATGCTCAATTCCAAATTCCTCAACATTTTCAGCTAGCTTATCAATTTGTGCCTTGGAAATGACATCTCGAATATCGTAGATATTAACCGTTGGGACATTGTGGTCAAAGGTACCAAATGTCAAGTCTGGTCGTCTCAATCTGCGACCTGCATCTCGCAATCCTTGAAAAGCCTGAGGGCTGGTCACTTCGTGGATATAGTGCTGATCCACATACATGAGTTGGGGCTGCCCCTCTTCTCCTGTGATGACATGACGGTTCCATAATTTATCAAAAATCGATTTTCCTGCCATCCATTACCTCCAAATAAAATATAAGGCTACTAGTGTAGTCACCATCCCAAGAAACCAAACTGTTTTAAAGTACCATTTTCTAGTCTTGTGGTGAAAAGTAACTCCTGCTAACCAAGCTCCAAAACCACCACAAGTAAAGGCTAAAATGAGTAAGATTTTCTCAGGGATGCGCCAAGCTCTTCTCCTCGCCTTGGATTTGTCAATGCCATAAATCAAGAAAACTATAACATTCCAAATCAAAAGGACTAGAGTAATTTTTTCGTCTAACTTCATAACCTTGCAATAATAGCTTCCGTCATTTCCTTGGTCGAAGCCTGTCCACCTATATCTCTTGTTAAAATACCAGACGCTAGACTTGCCTCAACAGCACACTCGATACGCTCCGCATCCTCAAAACGTCCAAAACTATCTCTCAGCATCATGGCTACTGATAAAATCATGGAAATAGGATTGGCAATTCCTTGACCTGCAATATCAGGCGCTGAACCATGAATAGGCTCATAGAGACTTGGGCCATTTTCAGAATGACTGGCTGATGGCATAACTCCAAGCGTACCAGATAGAACGCTTGATTCATCAGATAAGATATCTCCAAAAAGATTCTCCGTCACGATGACATCAAACTTAGCAGGATTGGTAATCATAAGCATGGCAGCTGAGTCTACCAGCTGGTGTTCCAAGGTCACATCTGGGAAATCCTGTGCGACCTCCTCAGCTACTCTACGCCAGAGTTTTGATGTTGCCAACACGTTTTGCTTATCAATGCTAGTAACGATTTTTCTTCGACTTCTTGCGATTTCAAAGGCTTTGCGAATAATCCGCTCCACTTCCTCATAGCTGTAGTCGTTGATATCACGCGCTTTACGCTCTCGAAGAATATGATCTCCGAAATAGATTCCACCTGTCAACTCACGCACCACGACAAAGTCTACACCAGCAATTCGTTCTGGTTTGAGAGGTGATAAATGCTTGAGACTCTCAAAGATTTTGACTGGGCGAATATTGGCATAGAGATTGAGTTCCTTACGGAGAGCCAGTAAGCCTTGTTCAGGCCGAACGACCGCCCCATCATACTGAGGACTACCGATAGCCGCTAGGAGAATGGCATCTGCTTCCCCGCTTGCCTTGAGGGTTTCATCAGGTAAGGGATGCCCTGCTGCATCTATACCTGCACCTCCAAAAGGGCGCCTATCAATCTCATAATCAAAGCCTGTTTTTTCAGCTAGAGCCTCCAGAACTTCCAAACCAGCCTCCATGATTTCTGGGCCAATTCCGTCCCCTGCTAGAGCTACTATTTTCTTTGTCATAGCATTCTCCTTTACACACTCGGCATGTCACGATAGGAAACGCTACGTCCCATCTCACCAGCATTCTCTTTTTGAATAAAGGTATTAGCATTGATGTAGGCAATAGCTGAAGCCTTCAACACATCAAAATCAAGTCCTACTGCATTAAAGATGGTTTCTGTATCTCTATTTTCAACAGTGACCAAAACCCGAGCCTGGGCATCGATTCCATCTGTCACCGCATCAATCGTGTAGGATACCAAGCGAACAGATTGATTAAAGAACTTGTCGATGGCGTTAAAGATTGCTTCAACAGAACCTTGTCCTGTCGCATTAAATTCGACTTTCTCACCATCCATATTGGCTAGACTAACGAGCGCTTCGATGTCATTATCCGCATGAGTTTGCAGTTGTAAATCATCAAAGTGGAAGCCTTCTGGGTTTTCAACCATTGTACCAGCTACCAGAGCTCGAATATCTGCATCTGTGATTTCTTGTTTCTTATCAGCCAATGCCTTAAACTTAGCAAAGAGTGGCTTGATGTCCTCTTCTGTAAAGTCTAGGGCCAATTCTCTTAGTTTCTCGACAAAGGCATGGCGACCTGATAATTTTCCAAGTGGAAGACTATTACTCTTAACACCAACCAATTCAGGTGTAATGATTTCATAAGTGAGAGGATTTTTAAGGACTCCGTCTTGGTGAATACCAGATTCGTGAGAGAAGGCATTGCCACCAACAACGGCTTTGTTTTTAGGAACTGGAATACCAGAGAAGCGAGAAACCATTTCAGAAGTATTGATGGTTTCATTTAGGACAATACTGGTTACTGCTTGATAGTAATCTTGGCGAATATTGAGAGCAACTGCAATTTCTTCAAGGGCAGCATTTCCAGCTCTCTCACCAATACCGTTGATAGTCCCTTCAACACGTCCTGCCCCATTTTTGACAGCAGCAAGGCTATTAGCCACTGCCATTCCGAGGTCATCGTGACAGTGAGGCGAATAGATAATCTGACGATCCGTCTTGATATTTTCAATCAAGTATTTGAAGATAGCTCCGTATTCCTCTGGCGTTGTAAATCCTACCGTATCAGGGATATTGATATAAGACGCACCAGCATCCACCGCTGTTTGAACGACTTGTAAGAGGAAATCCAACTCTGTTCTAGTCGCATCCTCTGGAGAGAATTCAACCACTTCAAACTTAGAACGGGCATAAGAAACATGCTCCTTAATAGCTTCCAAAATCTCTTCCTTGCTCTTATTGAGCTTATACTTTCGGTGAATCGGACTAGTAGCGATAAAGACGTGAACCTGTGGATACTTGGCATCCTTGAGAGCCTCGTAACAAGCATCAATATCAGACTTGACAGAACGTGCTAACCCAGTCACCGCCGTCTTTTTCAAGACCTTGGCAATCTCCTGAACTGCTGTGAATGAATCAGGACTCGCAGCTGGAAAACCAGCTTCAATGGCTGAAATACCCCATTTCTCCAGCTGCCTTGCGATGGCAATTTTTTCCTTAATTGAAAAGTTAACACCAGGTGTCTGCTCTCCATCCCGAAGGCTGGTATCTAGAAATTCAACTGTTCTCATAAAATTTCCCCTTTTCCAAATGTGGTTTTAAAAAAACATCTCGCTTAGAAGTCCAAGCGAGATGTTGATTTACTCCCGCTTGGTAAGCCAAACAGGACTAATGCTTTTTGCACTAGCCCGAGTACCTCAACAACAAAGCAAATTGATTAAACTTAGCTGTTTTCATGTTTGACTTTCTCCTTCGTTTGATATCTTGTTTAGTATTTTAGCATAGGCAAAAGCACTTGTCAAGAAAAAATCCAATATTTTCTGAAAATTTCTTCAGTAGAGAATATTTCGCTAATTGAAAGTTCTTGAAAAATCTTGAAACATTTCATTTTTTAGAGGTTAAATTCCAGCTTCTTTCTATCAATTCCAGTACTTCTTCATCTAATAAAGTATCATCAAGCGCCACACTAATCCAGTAGCGTTTGTTCATATGAAAGGCTGGATAAATACCTTTATTTGAAAGCAAATCAGCTACTTGGTCATGTTTGAGGTTGACTACTTCCACCTGTCCTTCTCTGCCCTTTTCCAACTTATCCCAAGAAATTTTCATCAAGACGGCATACCACTTTTGATTGCCTTCATGTCTTAACACTGCCGTTTCAGGCGATTTCTCCCACAAATACTCCAGCTGATTACCATATTTTTCCTGAACCTGAGTCATGATTCGCTTAGTCTGAGGACAGATAAAATCCTGCACATCAAAACAAGCCTTCCGAATTTGGTAAAGAATCTCCAGACAAGCCTCACGGACATTTCCGACAAAACTTCCCCTCATGCTTCCCATATGAACTTGTGGATAGAGGTCACCGGTTTCCTGATCAAAGACTTGAAAGCACACATCAGTAGCAGTGACGGACACAGTCATGACAAAGTCACCTTGCAAAATCTGGCAACTATAGGTCCAGACTCCACTATTTTCTACAAAACCATAGACACGAGCCTTTTCTTGATTAAACTGATAGGATTTAAAAATTTCAAACATAAGTGAAAACTGCTACCCAAAGCTAGCAGTTCCTTTCTATTTTTTAAAAGACAACCTTGGTTCCGTGCAATTGTGTCACGCCCAACTGGTCAATAAAGGTTTGACGGTTGTCCAAGTCAATCCCTCCACCTGGTAGAATTTCAATCTTACCTTTAGCGTGCTCCAAAATTCTGTGATAGTGAGCAAAACGTTTTTCTAAGGAGTCACCAGATACACCAGCACGAGTCAGGATTCGAGTGACACCAGCTTGACTAAGCCAGTCAATGGCTTCCAGTTGATCATCATCGCTCAATTCATCAAAGGCCATGTGGAAGACAATTTCCATTCCTGTTGATGCAGCAATTAACTTCTCCAGATTAGACTTATCCAACTTCTTATCAGCAGTTAAAGCTCCAAATACAACTCCTTGACTTCCAGCCTGAGCAGTCAACCGAATATCTTCTAGCATGATAGCAATTTCTAGGTCATTATAGACAAAGTCGCCACCACGTGGACGAATCATGGTCATGATGGTCGTATCGTGGTTAGTTGCCAATTCAACCGCTGCCTTGGTCACTCCATAGCTGGGAGTTGTCCCACCAACTGCTAGATTGTCACAAAGTTCGATTCGACGAGCTCCAGCCTGCATCGCTTTTTCAAGCAAGGTCACATTTTCAGCACAAAATTCGTAAATCATTTGATTCTCCTTGATTATTACTTTAAATTTATTATATCATATTGTTGTGAATATGCTTTCATTTATATCAAGGAAAACAGCTACTATTTTTATTCTTTGTCAGGAATGACCTTGAAGAGATAATAGGTGATAAAGATGGTCAAAGCTCCCAGACCAATTTTGACAGGTAAGAGAGGGGCAAAATAAATTGAAATTCCCATCAAAATGTAGATAGATACGATAATTTTTTTCTTACGTTCACGCGCAATAGACTTAGTCTCACGAAAATCAGCTACATATGCTTGATAGAGCTTGGTATGATAAAGCCAGTCTTCGAAACGCTTGGAACTTCTGGAAAAACAAGCAATAGACAGCAAAAGAAAGGGAGTTGTAGGCAACAAGGGCAAGACAACCCCAACAATAGCCAAGGCCAGCGATAAAAAACCAATAATCAGATAGATAAAACGCATAACTTCTCCTAGTTAATACTCTTCGAAAATCTCTTCAAACCGCGTCAACGTCGCCTTGACGTAGGTATGGTTCCTGACTTCGTCGGTCTTATCTGCAACCTCAAAGCAGTGCTTTGAGCAACCTGCGGTTAGTTTCCTAGTTTGCTCTTTGATTTTCATTGAGTATAAAATAATCTTCTTCTAGTTTCGCATACAATGGTGAATTTTGTCAAGCACTTACTCAAAAAGAGCCTGAAATTTACTTTCGGGCTCCTCCTCTTATTTAATCTTTTCTTCCTCGTAATCACCCTTGCTACAAACAACCTGCTTGCCACCACCACGGACTTTTTTCTCCATGAGGAAGTTGCCACATTTTGGACAGTCACGACCAACAGGCTTGTCCCAAGAGGTAAATTCACATTCTGGATAGCGATTGCAACCATAGAAGAGGCGGTTACGTTTTGTTTTACGCTCAATGATTTGTCCCTGATGACAACTTGGACACTCTACACCGATTTCTTTCACGATTGCTTGGGTATGACGACAATCTGGGAAATTGCTACAAGCGTAGAACTTACCAAATCGACCAAGTTTAATAACCATTGGACTGCCACACACTTCACAATCAAATCCAGCTGGTTCATCCTTGATCTGGATTTTCTCCATTTCTTCTTCAGCCTTGGCGACTTCTTTAGAAAATGGTTTGTAAAAGGCATCAATAACACGTTGCCACTGCTCTTTTCCAACTTCGACATCATCCAGCTTGCCTTCCATTTCAGCTGTAAAGGTCACGTTTACGATATCTGGGAAATATTCAACGATGAGCTTGTTAACAATTTCTCCCAACTCTGTTGGTTCAAAACGTTTGGCTGCAAGGCGAACATAGTAACGTTTCTGAATAGTTTCAATGGTTGGTGCGTAGGTTGACGGACGACCAACCCCATTTTCCTCCAAGGTCTTGATCAGTGTCGCTTCAGAATAACGAGCAGGCGGTTGAGTGAAATGTTGCTCTGGTTTGCTATTGACCTGTTTAACCACATCTCCAACAGCCATATCTGGTAACATCTTATTCTTGTCAGAATCATTATAAATGGCAAGATAACCATCAAACTTAACCTGACTACCATTGGCAGCAAATTGAACCCCATTTTGAGACAATTTAACAGCCATGGTATCAAAGACAGCAGCTGTCATCTGACTCGCTACAAAACGATTCCAGATAAGAGTATAAAGCTTGAGCTGATCCTTGTCTAAATACTTAGCGATGCTTTCCGGTGTATTAAAGACACTTGACGGACGAATAGCCTCATGGGCATCCTGAGCACCTGATGCATTTTTTACCTTGCTACCATGCTTAGAATACTTGCTACCAAAACGATCCGTAATGAAACTTGCTGCTTCATTTTGCGCCACAGGACTGATACGAGTCGAATCTGTACGCATATAGGTAATCAAACCTTGAACACCAGAACCAATATTAATCCCTTCATAAAGCTGTTGGGCAACCATCATGGTTTTTCGAGTACGGAAGTTAATTTTATTAGCCGCATCCATCTGCATAGATGAAGTGGTATAGGGTAAAGGAGCATTGCGTTTGCGCTCTTTCTTATCCACCTGATCCACTGAAAAGTCTTTACTAGTCAGACGAGACAAGACTTCCTTAACATCATCATTGCTAGTCAGTTTCAACTTTTTGCCGTCTACTCCATAGAAGGAGGCCTGAAATTGTTTGGTTCCCTTTTTAAAGATAGAATCAATGGTCCAGTATTCTTCAGGCTGAAAGGCATTGATTTCATTCTCACGATCAATGATTAACTTAAGCGCAATAGACTGAACGCGACCTGCTGACAAGCCCTTCTTGACCTTCTTCCACAAAATAGGCGAAATCGAGTACCCCACCAAGCGGTCTAGGACACGACGAGCCTGTTGGGCATCGACCAAGTCCATATCAATCTTACGAGGTTCTTTAAAAGCATTTTTGACCGCATCCTTGGTGATTTCATTGAAGACCACACGGTTGGCATCATTCTCATCTAAGTTTAGAATATGAGCCAAATGCCAAGAAATCGCTTCTCCTTCACGGTCCGGGTCACTTGCCAGAAAGACTTTATGAGCTTTTTTAGCTTCTTTTTTCAAGTCATTGATAAGAGGACCTTTCCCTCGGATATTGATGTATTGCGGTTCATAATTATTTTCAATATCGACGGACATACTGGATTTCTTCAAATCACGGATATGCCCGACACTAGCTAAAACCTTGTAGTTTCTGCCTAGATATTTTTCAATCGTTTTCGCCTTAGCAGGCGACTCCACGATGACTAGATTTTTTTTAACTGTTGATTTTTTCTTTTTTGTTGCCGTAGCCACAGTATCACACCTTTTCAAAGTAATAAACTTTATAAAGTGTAAACCATTTTGGCATAACTGTCAAGACTTAGCTCCTATATATGGAAGAAAAGTTTGTCTATTAAGCAAAATTTCGTCTTAAAATTCAAATTCCGCAAGCACATCTTGCCCACTGGTGACCAATTTTGCTCCTTCTTGAATCAAATGATGGCAACCGTCTGATAGGCCATCTAAAATGCTACCAGGAATAGCAAAGACATCGCGCCCTTCTTCCATTGCCCTCTCACAGGTAATAAGACTACCTGAGCGCATCTTAGCCTCTGCGACAATCACACCACGGCAAAGTCCAGCAATGATGCGATTACGGGCAGGAAAATGAAATTTCAGAGGTTGTTCACCAGGCCCATATTCACTTAGAAGCAGATGGTCATTTCCGATATAGTCTTGCAAACGTTTGTTGGCTTTAGGATAAAACACATCCAACCCTGTTCCAATCACTGCAATAGTTTTTCCGCCATTCTGAAGAGCAGCCATATGCGCTGCTGTGTCAATGCCCTTAGCTAATCCACTGACAATAACCAGTTCATTTTCCAAGCCTTGAATGACTTTTTCAACTGACTTAGCTCCCTGTTTGCTACAAGCACGACTGCCCACGACAGCTACCTTAGGAAATTTCAAGAGGTCAAGATTTCCCTTGTAAAATAAAAGTACAGGAGCATCGTATACTTCACTCAAATCCCAAGGGTAACAGTCGTCTAAAATAGAGAAAGATGGAAACTTTTGAAACTCCTTCTCCAAATGCGTATCGTCTATCTGAAAATAACGTTCCATAAAAACAGCTGGATTTCGGCAACCTGATATATCTGCAATATCACCCAATAAAAGCTCCTGATCAACATTTTCACCGTATTCTAGGACTTTCAAAATCTGTTGATTGGTCAAACCTGATTTTTTTAACTTATAGATTTCATAGTTTGTGATTTTCATAAATAACTCCATTTCTTTTTCTACTCATCTATCTATTCGTAAAAAATCAAAAAAACATCCGACTATTTCAGTCAGATGTTGAAATCTTTAATTTTCGTTTTTAAGAATTTCTTCTAATTTATGGTAGTCTTGGACACTATCGATCTCATAGATGCTATTGCCTTCTAATTCTTCAACATAGACATCTAGCTCTTTGATATTGTCCTTAACCATATTGTCCCAGTAGAGATCAACAAATTCACCACTTGCATAAGCCTTGTCGATAAAGCTGACAATCTTTTCTGCAGTTGGAACATCCCAGAATGATACACCACTAAGGATGCGACCAGCCTTGCTATCAACAGTTATGTCTTGAACCTTGTAGTCATCTCCATAGACCAAGAACCATTCGTTGGTACAATCTTCACGATAGACACTAAAATAAGTCGAACGTGTCAAATCATTGCGGAACATATTTTTAAAGAGATAATTATCGGCATCAATAACATAGCTGTTAGCCAATTCTTCTTTTACGAGATAGAGAGAGTAAAAGTTATTGTAGTCAGCGTATTTATCATTGAAAACGAGACGAACTCCGTATTTTTCTTTCAAATAATCAAATTGTTCTTTAAGGTAACCAACAATGATGATGATGTCATGGATTCCTTTTTCTTTTAGAAACTCAATTTGGTATTCAATCAGGGGTTTTTGATTAACTTGAACCAAGGCCTTAGGGGTATTTTCAGTCATAGGACGCAAGCGAGTTCCCAATCCCGCTGCTAAGATGATGGCTTTCACACGAATCTCCTTTATTCTTTAATAATAATATAAACTCCAGCAATGACGACAAGTGACGTAATAATTGTCAGCATATCTAGCGGTGCACCCAAGAAAACAACTGCAAACAAGACAGTCCAAACTACATAGCTCACGTTCAAGCCTGTAGCCTTGGCTGGTTGCAAGCGATTGATAGCGATATAATAAGCCAAGTAGGAAATCATATCAAAGGCTGCAAAGACAATCATGAGACCTAGCAGTTGTCCATTGGCTACTTCTGCAAAGGACTGATGAGAGAAGAGCACAATCACAAGATAGGACAAGAATGAAGTCACTTGACGAATCAAGAGGGCTTCGATTTCACTCAATTCACTTTCCATGGCAAAGGAGCTAAGAACACTCTCACTTCCCCATGCAATGGCACAAACCAATGCACAGAGAATCCCAATGTAGAAGGAATTGACCTGTTCAACCTTATAAGTTTGAGCAATAATTCCTCCAATAATCAAGACAATTCCAAATACAGTATTTTTTGAAATCTTGTGCTTCAAAAAGAAGAAAGCCAATAAAACTGAAATCGCAGGATAAATAGCCGATACAGATGAAGCTAAGGAACTTCCGATATACTTAACCGCATAAAGATTGGCCTGCATACCGATAGGACCAGCTAGCAAGGCTCCGATGATCACACTAACATTGCGAATATTTAAAAAAATTGAGAGACGAACTTTTCCTTCTTTTACTAAAAGAAAAGCTAGTAAGATAAAGATACTCAAAAAATCGTGAGCAGCAGCCACCACAAAGGGCGACAATTCTGTAAAAATCGAAAAGATATAAGCACTAACCGTTAGACCTAATCCCCAGAAAACACCTGAGAGTAGACCGAAGGAAACTCCATTTTTATTTTTCATCTGAACCTCCATAATATGACAAGCCTTTAACAGCTCTTTGATAACGAATCACACCATAGTCACCAAAATCTGCACCTTGCTCTTCTTTGTAGACTGTCCATAAACTCCAAATAACGTCTTGTAAAATTTTATAAATAGCAATCTTTTCTCGAGAAACAGGTGTTTGGTCACTCTCATAGTAAGATAAGAAGGCTTCTTCCTCTTGGGGAGTGAATTCAGACTCTAAAAAGAGGGCAGCCAGATCCCACATTGGATCATTCATTGATGAATATTCCCAGTCAATCAGATAAAGTCTTCCTTGAGGTGATTCGATAAAGTTTTCAGGCACCAAATCGATGTGACAAGATTTTCTGTCAACACCTAAGTCAGCCAGTCTTTTCTCTAAAGAGAAGACTTCTTCTCGAACAGCTTCATAGTTGGCATAAGGGATTTTTTCTTCAATCAAAGATTCGTATTTTTTGATTTCTTCAAAAGGAGCAAATTCTCCTCTTAATTCCTTACCAGAAGCATGGATGGTTTGTAAAATTGGTGCAATTTTATCGAACTTGGTCTTGATTGAAGTTGAATCGAGCGTAATAGCAGATTCAATATACTCATTTACTTTGATACCTGCATCAATATCAAAAAGATAATTTTTTACATCTAGGTCTAAATCTTTTAGTAGTTCAAGATTGTACTTTTCATCTTGACGATTAATCAGTTTTTCTGTCCCTTTACCAAAGAACTTAACAATGTATTGCTTATTTGTTGTTTTGACCAAATAGTTTTGATTGGTCATCCCCCCCAGTTGTTCAACACTGAGGACTTCCTCTTCTTGACTAAGTAAGGAAGAAATTTTTTCTTTAATGATTTTCTCCACAATTAACCTCCAGCACTTATACTTCCCACTTAAACACAGTTTTAAAGGCTGTATTTAAATCGGTTGCAAAGACACGATGAATATCTTTAATTTCTCTTACAGGCTCTTCTAGATAAAGGATATTTTTAAGACGATTAGCAAATTTCTTGACTTCCATCATTTGGATTGCATTTTCAAAATCAATGCGACCAGAACGAGAGGACCCAACCAAGAGCAAGCCTTTTTCTAAGGCATCGCGTGTATTGATATTGACTTTATACTCGCTAACCCCCATCATGAGAATCGTTCCCTGAGGACGAATGTAGCGAATCAAGTCATTAATAGCTGGTCCAGTACCATCCCCACCACAACACTCAAAAGCATGATCAAAGGCCAAATCTTCAGGAATATTATCAGTAATATAACATTCTTTAGCAAATGAGAAGAGTTCCAATTTTTCTCAATGACGACCAATAACCACAATCTCTGCTTCTGGCAAAGTATAGTTGATAATATCAGCAACCACAAAAGCTAAACTTCCATCTCCGATAACGGCGATTCGGTCCCGCTTGCTATGAGCAAGAGTCAATAGACGATTCATAGCGTGCATACCGACACTTACAAACTCTGTAATGGCTGCAACCGTATCTTCGATAGCATCATAAGCCACCACACGGTCTTTAGGGAGAGAAACAAACTCTCGCATAAAGTCATCAAAGCCACTAGACAAGAAATGGCTCCCTGTCATGTAGTTCTCATAGAATTCTTCATCACTCTTCATAGGAGGATGATTGAGAATCATAACAACTTTTTGCCCTACCTCCTAGGTTCCTGTCGGGTCAGAAATAACGGTTCCACATGACTCGTGAATCATTGCCATTGGAAGCTTTTTATTCAAAATCTTTGGATCACGTTTTCCTTGATAGTAACGCTGATCCGCATGACAGACAGCCATGTAGTTGGGACGGATAAGGATATGATTTTCTTGGTCAATAGCCTCTTCCTGGTATTTGACATTGATAAACTTAGGCTTAGTTAGTTGATAAATTTGATTAATCATATCACTAGTCTTTCTCAATCATACTTTTTGCAATCTTCAAATCTGTCACTGTTGTGATTTTTAAGTTTGAGTATTCGCCCTTAGCCAAGGCCACATCTTTTCCTTTGATTACAAAGATCTTACATGCATCTGTCAAGATTTCCTTCTCTTCAGTAGAGAGAGAGCCGTAAAGGTTCATGAAGTCCTTGCAACGGAATGTTTGAGGTGTTTGTCCTTGATAGAGGTGAGCACGATTTGGAATATCTGTAATGAATTGACCATTGGTACTTTCAACGATAGTATCAACCGCTTCTACTACTGTGTCCACTGCGTCATGATCTTGACAAAGTTTGATATTGTCCTGAATCATGCGAAGCCTAATAAATGGACGAACAGAATCGTGGGTAACAACGATGTCCTCTGGAGTAAGCGGACGATAAGCATCAATGGCTTCAATGATTTTCTCAATACTCGTATTACGGTCAGCTCCACCTTTTGTAATGATGATACGATCCTTATGAAGAGGCAGATATTTATCTACAAGATCCTCTGCATGAGAAACCCAGTCTCCATGAACCCCAACTACAATTTTTCAATGCTTGGTTCCAAGAGAAATTTTTCAATTGTATGAATCAAAATAGGTCAATCAGCTAGCTCTAAAAATTGTTTTGGCAAGTTACTGATTCCCATGCGTGTGCCAGTTCCACCAGCGAGAATTCCTGCATAAATCATCTATTTTCTCCTTTGTCTTACTAAAAAAACTTATTCTCTCTATTATACCACAATCTATTCCTATCATAAAAGAAATACTAGACCTCCCTTTCTAGAATAGAAGGATTAAGCAGTTCTATTATTCAAAGAAACAGGACCATTTCTAGTAATTACTAGGAATTCTGTAGTCATTACTAATAAATGCTGTGAAATTTTAGAGTTCTTCAGAATAATATAGTTTCCTTAAAGAAAACTTAAAATTAAGATTTGAGACTTCAAAGTGATTATAGTCATTTAGTTTTAAAAAAGCACTCCAAACATTCAAAAACATTTGGGACTTCCCTTAATAAATCCGTTACTTTCTTTTTCAAGATAGCCCAAGCTTGCTCAATAGGATTCAAATCTGGTGAATAAGGTGGTATTTATTCCTTAAAGCTAGTCGTCTTTTTTTAAAGTGACCTTAATCTGCTTTAAAGCTACCCATACTGAAGGGACAGCACAATCAAAATGTGCCGCAATTTCCCGTAAAAAAGCGTCTGGATGAGCCTCGACATGGCTATGTTCTTCTTTTATGTAATCTAATGCTCGTTGTTTAAAATCTGTACTATATGCCATAGCTTTATTATAACATGCTCGTTTAAAACTAAGCAACTATATCATCAACATAAATAGATTTCTAACCCCTCAATTACTCTTTAAAAAATCTTCAATCTGAGAAGCTATTTCATTACTTTGATAATAGTACAAATCATGAGGTACATTAACATACACAACTTGAACATTAGGCTGGTCGCTTGTCAATCTCTCTGCATAACGTTACCACTCAGATTGGCTAAAGCTAGTACAATCACCATTAGAAACCATTAGTAAGGCTGAAATTTTCGGATTGATACTTGAGGGAACTTTCTTAGCATTTTCCTTTACTAAACGGGATTCATGAAGTATAGCTTGTGGCATCAATTGCTTATAAGCTAGGAGTTTATATTGTTCTAGTTCATTTTCGGTCAGAGTTGGATTTTTTATATAAAAAGACTCAGGAAAGTAGCGTAATAAACCAATCTTGCTGCTCCAATATGCCACAGTGAACAAGGTCTGATTCTCCTTTAAATCTTCATAACTTGATGGCAGTACCCAATCAAGTCCTATCAAAGCTTTTACTTCATCAGGATACTTCTTCTGCCAAGCCAGACTCTCTAGACTAGCCGTGGAATGAGACGAAATGATAAAAGGACCTTTGACATTTGCTTGTGAAAGAGCTTGACGCGTCTCAGATAAAACCTCCATCACGTCTCTGGAATGATTGCTATCATCACTATAACCATACCCTACTCGTTCCACGATGACTACCTTATACAGTTTCGATAAGGATTCCGACACTTCTTTAAAGTCCAATATAGGAGATGCAATACCAGCACCTGACAGAAGTACTATAGTCTCAGGACCATTCCCTTCAACGTAAACCTTCATTTGATGTCCATTGACGAGAACTTGTTGCCCCATAGGTGTTAGTGAGGCTTGTTCCTTTTCTAAACTGATACGATGAAAGATAAATGTAGCAAGTAAGAACAAAAGAATGAAACTAAGAAAGCCAAGACTACATTGTTTTAGTTTTTTCATAGCATTATTGTACAAAAAATAGATCCTTTTAGCAGCTTAAGATTGATTCTTCTACAGTAAATGAAGTAAATATTCTCACAACAAAACGCATAATATCAAGGATTTCAACACCTGATATTATACGTTTTTCTTATCTTACAAGATTTTTTGTTCGACTTATTTTTCTATTTAAATCGCTTCTGTGACAAAACTACGGCTTTCCAATACTTGGAGCATGGCATTAGCTGTATCTAGGGCTGTGAAGAGAGGCACTCCGTGTTCAATGGCTGAACGGCGGATTTGCTCACCATCTTCATCAGCAGTTCGTTTGGTTCCAACTGTGTTAATGATAGCTTGAATTCTTCCTTTGCGAACAAAACTTGGAATATCCTTATTGTCATCACCAATCTTACCAACAGGTTGAGCTTGTAATCCATGACTGGCAAAGAAGGCAGCTGTCCCTTCTGTCGCGAGGATTCCATAGCCAATATTTTGGAAACGACGAGCCAAATCCAAGGCTTCTTCTTTTGCATCATCAGCGATAGTAAATACAACGTTACCAAAGGTTGGCAAGTGTAAGTAAGAAGCTTCAAAGGCTTTATAGAGAGCTTTTTCCAAAGTAGTATCAGAACCCATAACTTCACCTGTTGACTTCATTTCAGGACCAAGCAAGCTGTCTACCTTAGCTAGTTTGGTAAAGGAGAAGACTGGTGCTTTAATATGAACGCGGGTGCTTTCAGGGTAAAGACCATCTTGGTAGCCAAGTTCTGATAAACTTTGACCAAGAATAAGCTTGGTTGCTACCTGAGCCATAGGAATATTGGTCACCTTAGAAAGGAATGGAACCGTACGGCTGGCACGTGGATTGACTTCAATAACGTAGACTTTTTCATCCTTAATGACAAACTGGATGTTCATCATACCAAGACAGTTAAGACCAATTGCTAGGCGTTTGGTGTAGTCTGCGATAGTTTCCTGAACCTTTTGCGACAAGGTTTGTGGTGGGTAAACAGCCATTGAGTCACCTGAGTGGACACCAGCACGTTCGATATGCTCCATGATACCAGGGATAAGAACAGTTTCTCCGTCTGAAATGGCATCAACCTCGCACTCTTGCCCAACGATGTATGAGTCAACAAGAACCGGATGGTCTGGACTAGCCTTAACTGCTGTTCGCATGTAAGAACGGAGATCTTCCTCGTTTTCCACGATTTCCATGGCACGTCCACCAAGTACATAAGATGGGCGGACAAGAACTGGGAAACCAATCTTGCGAGCTGCAAGCACTGCCTCTTCTTCATTGGTTGCTGTCTGTCCTGGTGGCTGTGGAATATCTAAGTCTTTAAGAGCTTGCTCAAAGAGGTCGCGATCTTCCGCACGGTCTAGGTCAGCAACCTGTGTACCAAGGATGGTTACACCTGCTTTTGCCAATGGCTCCGCAAGGTTAATAGCTGTTTGACCACCAAACTGAACGATAACCCCTTTTGGTTGCTCCAAGTCGATGACATTCATAACATCTTCGAATGTCAATGGCTCAAAGTAAAGCTTGTCTGATACAGAGAAGTCTGTAGAAACGGTCTCTGGGTTTGAGTTCATGATGATAGCTTCATAGCCAGCAGCTTGAATCGCCTTAACCGAGTGAACAGTGGCGTAGTCAAATTCAACTCCTTGACCGATACGGATTGGACCAGAACCTAGGACAAGTACAGATTCCTTATCAGATCGGATAGATTCATTTTCCCATCCATAGGTTGAATAGAAATATGGTGTTTCAGAGTCAAACTCTGCCGCACAGGTATCAACCATCTTGTAAACTGGGACAATCTTATTTTTCAAGCGAAGTTGACGAACTTGGTCAGCTGTCATTTCCCAAAGTTCAGCAATCTTACGGTCTGAAAATCCATTCAATTTTGCAGTTTTCAAAACTTCAAGATCTTGTGGATGGGCACCTAATTCTTGCTCAATTTCAAAGATATGTAAGAGTTTATCAAGATAGAAGATATCAATCTTAGTCAATTCAGCAATTTCTTCTGGTGTGTAGCCACGGCGAATGGCTTCTGATACATAGAAGAGACGATCATCTTGGGCTTTAACAACTTTTTCAATCAAGGCATCATCAGAAACTGCTGCAAGCTCAGGCATTTCATTGTGGTGAACTCCAATTTCAAGTGAACGACAAGCCTTAAGAAGAGATTCTTCGATGTTTCGACCAATCGCCATGACTTCTCCAGTAGCCTTCATCTGGGTACCAAGACGGCGTTCACCTTTTTCAAACTTGTCAAATGGGAAACGTGGAATCTTGGCAACTACATAGTCAAGGGCTGGCTCAAACATGGCATAGGTTGAACCTGTAACTGGGTTGATAACCTCATCCAAGGTCAAGCCAACTGCAATCTTGGCAGCCAACTTAGCAATCGGATACCCTGTCGCTTTAGAGGCAAGGGCTGACGAACGCGATACACGAGGATTTACTTCGATGACATAGTACTTGAAGCTGTGGGGATCAAGGGCCAGCTGAACATTACATCCACCTTCAATTTTGAGGGCACGAATAATGCTCAAGCTTGCGTCACGAAGCATTTGGTTTTCATAGTCTGACATGGTTTGCGCAGGGGCAAATACAATGGAATCCCCTGTGTGAATCCCAACTGGGTCAAAGTTTTCCATATTACAAACAACCAAGGCATTGTCAGCTGAGTCGCGCATGACTTCGTACTCGATTTCCTTGAAACCTGCAATAGAACGCTCAATCAAACATTGGGTCACAGGCGATAATTTCAAACCATTTTCAGCAATTTCACGCAATTCTTCCTCATTGGCACACATACCACCACCAGTACCACCTAGGGTAAAGGCTGGACGGACGATGACTGGGTAGCCAATTGTCGCTGCAAAGGCAACTGCTTCTTCTACTGTGTTGACAATTTCAGATTCTGGAATTGGTTGGTTGAGCTCTTCCATCAATTGTTTAAAGAGGTCACGGTCCTCCGCTTGGTCAATGGCGGATAATTTAGTTCCTAGAAGCTCCACTCCAAGCTCATCTAGGATACCATTTTTAGACAATTCCATGGCCATATTGAGTCCTGTCTGACCACCAAGGGTTGGTAGCAAGGCATCTGGACGCTCCTTACGAAGAATACGCGTTACAAACTCAAGTGTAATCGGTTCGATATAGACCTTGTCCGCAATCTCCTTATCGGTCATGATAGTTGCAGGGTTTGAGTTAACCAAGACAACCTCATAACCTTCCTCTTTCAAAGACAAGCAAGCCTGGGTCCCAGCGTAGTCAAACTCAGCAGCCTGACCAATAATAATCGGACCAGAACCAATCACCATAATTTTTTGAATATCAGTACGTTTAGGCATAGTTTATGATACAAAGCCCGTAAAGAACACAGTGAAAATAGGAAACTCGATGCAGACGCCTTTAGCGTCAAGACGATGTTTATCTTTTTCACACAGTTCTTAGGGCGTGTTCACTTCCGCGAACAATGTATCTTCTCCTTTCTATTCGTCGCCTCACTGAGCGACATTAAATAAATTCTCCGACGATTTTTTAGCGAAACGATATTTTTCGGTAAAAAATCTAGTGCAGGGAGTTTTTAGTTCGCCAAATAGCGACTAAAAGAAACGACCTGCCTTTCTATTCGGCAACTCTCGGGTTGCCATTAAATAAGATACAAAGGACGAATAGAAAGCGATTGAATTTTAGGAAACCAAGGAAAGATTGAAAATCCAAGTTGGTTTCTCTAAATTCCGAGCTTTCCGTCCGTGTTCAGTTAAATAAATTCTCCGACGAGCTTTTACTCGTTCTTAGTTTGATTGTTTAAAAGCTTCCATCATCTCAATAAACTCGTCGAATAGGTAGCTTGCATCGTGTGGACCAGGTGCTGCATCTGGGTGGTATTGAACAGAGAAAGCAGGCTGGTATCTGTGACGTACACCTTCAACTGACTTGTCATTGATTTCTTCGTGGGTAATAATCAAGTGCTCTGGCAAATCCTCACGGCTGACTGCATAACCGTGGTTCTGGCTGGTGAAGTCTACTCGTCCTGTTGCGATTTCACGTACTGCATGGTTAAAGCCACGGTGACCAAACTTCATCTTGTAAGTCTTAGCCCCGTTTGCCATAGCGAAGAGTTGATGCCCCATACAAATACCAAAGATTGGAATTTTCCCTTGCACACCGCGAATCATGTCGAGTGCTTGTGGAACGTCTTCTGGGTTACCTGGTCCATTTGACAACATAACTCCGTCAGGATTAAGATGGAGAATTTCTTCTGCCGTTGTCGAATACGGAACAACCGTCACGTTACAGTTACGTTTAGAAAGTTCACGTAGGATTGAGTGCTTGAGACCAAAGTCCACTAACACGACGCTCAAACCAACTCCTGGAGCTGGATAGGATGTTTTAGTAGAAACCTGTTTAATATTGTCTGTCGGCAATACTGTTGCTTGGAGCTGGTCAGTTACATGGTCCATGCTGTCCCCAACATGGGTCAAGGTTGCTCGCATGGTACCATGCTTACGGATAATCTTGGTGAGGGCACGCGTATCAATTCCTGAAATACCTGGAATTTTCTTGGCTTTCAAAAATTCATCCAGCGTCATTTGATTTCGCCAGTTGCTTGCTCTTCGTGCTTCTTCAAAAACAACGACTCCTTTACAAGTTGGAATGATGGATTCGTAATCATCACGATTAATTCCATAATTTCCCACCAAAGGATAAGTAAAGGTCAAGATTTGTCCATTATAAGACTGGTCTGTAATGGATTCTTGGTAGCCGGTCATACCTGTATTAAAGACGATTTCGCCCGTTACATCAATATCTGCTCCGAAGGCCTTACCTTCAAAAACTGTGCCATCTTCTAATACTAGAAGTCTTTTTGTCATATTTTCACCTCTCGTGGACGCTCACTGGCGTCTTTTAACGTCTTGTGTTTTAGTTGGCGTTTCTACTCGCCAGTACGGATTCTAAGATTGCCATTCGAACAAAGACACCATTGGTCATTTGTTGGACAATCCGTGATTTTGGTGCTTCAACCAAGTGGTCTGCGATTTCTACATCACGATTGACTGGAGCTGGGTGCATGAGGATTGCTGTTTCTTTCAAACGGTCGTAACGTTCTTGAGTCAAGCCATGTTGAGCATGGTAATCTTCTTTTGAAAAGACAGTTCCACTATCATGGCGTTCATGTTGCACACGGAGAAACATCATGACATCCACCTGATCAATGATTTCATCAATGGTTACAAACTGTCCATAGTCTGCAAACTCTTGACTTCTCCATTCCTCAGGTCCAGCAAAATAAAGTTCTGCACCTAAGCGTTTCAAAATCTGCATATTGGATTTGGCAACACGTGAGTGATCCAAGTCACCTGCAATAGCGACCTTTAGAGCCTCAAAGTGACCAAATTCCTCATAAATAGTCATCAAATCAAGCAAGCTCTGGCTAGGGTGTTGTCCCGAACCATCTCCACCATTGATGATGGAAGTCGTAATCGTCGGACTAGCAATCAACTCTCTGTAGTAGTCAACCTCTGGGTGACGAATCACACAGACATCTACTCCTAGAGCAGATAGAGTCAAAATAGTATCATAAAGTGTCTCACCCTTATTTACCGAGCTGGTCTTGACATCAAAGTCAAGTCGTTCCAGTCCCAGTTTGATCTCTGCCACCTCAAAGGACTTATGCGTCCGTGTAGAATCCTCAAAGAAAAGATTGGAAACAATCGGGTGGTTTTCATAAGGAAGCTGAGCTCCGTTTTTAAACTCAATTCCTCGCTTGATCAATTTCATCACTTGATCGACAGTGAGGTCTTCCATGGACACCACATGGTTCAATGCTTGTTGATTTTCTGACATGGCTACTCCTTTAGCTTTCTAAGCTTCTTCAGTAATCAGAACTCTGTCTTGGCCATCAAGTTCTGCCATCTCTACGATGATTTCTTCAGAACGACTAGTAGGGATATTTTTCCCAACGTAATCTGGACGGATTGGCAATTCTCTATGTCCACGATCGACTAGAACTGCTAAACTCACGCGCGCAGGACGACCATGACCGACAATATTATCAATAGCAGCACGGATAGTGCGACCTGTATAAAGCACATCATCCACCAAGATAACTTCACGACCTGTTACATCAACAGAAATCAAAGAAGTATCTTCTCCACTTTTAATATCATCACGGAAAGGTTTAGTATCCAATTCCACAACAGGAACCGAAAGATTTTCTAGTTGCTCCAAACGTTCTTGAATACGGTGGGCGATAAAGACACCACGAGTTTTAATACCAGCCAAGACGATTTTATTCAAATCTTTGTTGCGTTCGATAATCTCGTAAGTAATACGCGTAATCGCCCGTTTGACGGTCAATTCGTCTACAACTTCTTTTGTCTTCATGACAAACCTCCAAAAAGAAAAGTCTCCTTAAACAAGGAGACTTGAAATGTATAGCTAAGCGAGCCCTACTACAAATAGTATAGACTTCACCCTTCTACTTTATCACGCTCCTTGCCTGCCTCACGGGACAGGTTTAAAGGAATATTTAGTTATCAAATACTATAGCACAAAGCGGGCCTAAAATCAAGCAAAAACTTTTGAGCCCCCATCTTATAAATTGCTAAAGTCATATAACTGTGGGTACTGGTCACACTCTGGATTTTTAGGATGACAGATAGCTCTTCCAAAATAAATCATGGCCTGATGGGCAGCTAACCACTGCTCAGGTGGCAAGATATCCATGACCCGCTTTTCCACCTCAAGTGGTGTCGCTGATTTTTTGACGATATCGTGGTGTTTGCAAATACGCTCCACATGAGTGTCTACTGCAAAGGCTGGAATTCCAAACCCTACACTCATGACAACATTGGCTGTCTTGCGACCAACACCTGCTAGACTCTCTAATTCCTCACGTGTCTGAGGAACTTGACCATCAAAATCATCTAGTAACTGTTGGGCACATTTTTTAAGGAATTTAGCCTTATTCCGATACAGTCCCAGGCGAGAAATGTGTGAAGCAATCTCACCCTCTGTCGCAACAGACATGGCTTGTGGCGTTGGAAAGGCAGCAAAGAGACCCGGTGTGGCCTTATTTACCGCTGCATCCGTCGTCTGCGCTGACAACATGACCGCAACCAAGAGTTCAAAATGATTGGTGAAATCAAGACTGGGCTTGGCATCTGGAAAAAGAGCAATGATTTCTTCTAGCACCTTTCGTGCTCGTTTTTTTGACAAGACCATTATTTGTCTCCATCAAATAGTCCTTGTAAGCCAGCAAAAGGACTGTTTTCTTCTTTTTTGACTGCTTGTTGAGCTTGGTATTCTTCTTCTGTCATGATTTGCCAGTCATTTCCTGACACAAAACCTTGACCAGCTTCTTCTTCAGCCGTCAAGATCTTGATAGGAATGTTTAGTAGGATATTGTCTGACACGCTCTCAGCAAGGTCAAGTTCTCCATTTTCGATAGGCAAGACCAAATCATCATCGAGAACCTCTTGATCTAGCTGGTTGGTTGCGCCTTCCATGAAAACTTCCGTGACTGGATAAGATTCAACTAACTCAACTGGCTCCATACTACGACTTGAAGCAAGGACAATGGTATAAGACAACTGATAATCTAAGAAATACATACGGTCTTCGTACTGTACTTTCCCAACTGCAAGGATATCTTTTACATCTAAAATTTCTTGATTACGTGCACGTAGGTCAGCAACTAAATCTAACGTTTGTTCAAAATGCAAGCCTTCAGACTGCTTACGAATTTCTTGAATATTTAATTTCATACTTCCTCCATAAAGATTTACTCTCTTGATTATACCACGAAAAGGCTACAAATCAGCACAGCAAACTTTATAATTGAAATTCGAGTTTTTTAACATATTTACTATGATATCTTTGTTTTTTAGTGCTATACTATAGGCAATAATACAGCAGATCAAGGAGGATGCTCACATGGAAAACAAAGAACTCATTACTAATGCAACCCAACTCCTATCCGAGTTAAATAAAAGTTTCCAAAGCTGCAAACAGGGTAGGGCAGATGATATTCGACTACAAGAGCTGGTAAATACTACTCTGCAAGAGATCAAACAAGAGATCAAAAAAGTGGAAAAGTTGGACAACAGTATCTTAATTGACCTTGAGAAATTTTACAAACCTACCAGTCTTCTCATTGGACTGGGTAGCCTAAAACTAAACGATCAAGCACGCACTGCTTGGCGAAACTATGATAGATTCCATTACGAGCATGTCAAACACGTACTGACTCTTTATGGGCCTGTTTTTGGATTCTAGAGATTAGAATTGTCAGTTTTCTGTTGACAAAATATCCTTAAAGGTATAGGATAGAGGTACTAATAATCGGAGGTAAGGGAGACATGAACAACTAAGTCTATCAAATAAAGAAACTTTATTTAGTAGATCTTGTTTTTGTCTCTTTTTGTGTGCTCTTTTATGCTCTTTTTCTGGCATTTTATACTCAATGAAAATCAAAGAGCAAACTAGGAAGCTAGCCGCAGGTTGCTCAAAGCACTGCTTTGAGGTTGTAGATAAGACTGACGAAGTCAGCTCAAAACACTGTTTTGAGGTTGCGGATAGAACTGACGAAGTCAGTAACCATATCTACGGTAAGGCGACGCTGACGTGGTTTGAAGAGATTTTCGAAGAGTATTAATAGAGTTTTTTTGACATAGATTTTGGCTCTACTAGGTAAAGTAGAGCTTTTTGTTATGCACAATCGACATTCTAGAAAGGGCAATCATATGATAAAAATCAATCACCTGACCATCACACAAAACAAAGATTTACGAGACCTTGTCTCTGATCTAAGCATGACCATCCAGGATGGGGAAAAGGTAGCTATTATTGGAGAGGAAGGAAATGGCAAATCAACATTGCTGCGAGCCTTAATGGGAGAAGCATTGCCTACTTTCACTATCAAGGGAGACATCCAGTCTGACTATCAGTCACTGGCCTACATTCCTCAAAAACTCCCCAAGGAGCTGAAAAATATAAGTTTACACGACTACTTCTTTTTGTCTTCTATTGATTTAGACTACAGTATTCTTTATCGTTTGGCTGAGGAGTTGCATTTTGATAGCGATCGCTTCGCTAGTGACCAAAATATTGGCAGTCTATCAGGGGGCGAAGCTTTGAAAATTCAGCTCATCCATGAGTTAGCCAAACCCTTTGAGATTCTATTTTTAGATGAACCTTCAAATGACTTGGACCTTGAAACAGTTGAATGGCTAAAAGGTCAGATTCGCAAGATTAGGCAAACTGTTATTTTCATTTCCCATGATGAAGACTTCCTTTCTGAAACGGCTAATACTATTGTCCACTTGCGACTGGTCAAGCACCGTAAAGAAGCAAAAACGCTAGTAGAGCATTTAGACTATGATAGCTATAGCGACCAGAGAAAGGCTAATTTTGCCAAACAAAGCCAGCAAGCTGCTAACGACCAAAGAGCCTACGATAAAACCATGGAAAAACATCGGCGAGTCAAGCAAAATGTAGAAACTGCGCTGCGAGCTACCAAAGATAGTACTGCTGGGCGCCTATTGGCTAAAAAGATGAAAACTGTCCTCTCTCAAGAAAAACGCTACGAAAAGCTAGCTCAGGCCATGACCCAAAAGCCACTTGAAGAAGAACACATTCAACTTTTCTTCTCGGATATACAGCCATTACCGGCATCCAAAGTCTTAATCCAACTGGAAAAAGAAAATTTGTCCATTGGCGAGCGAATTTTGATGCAAGAACTACAACTAACTGTCCGTGCCCAAGATAAAATCGGTATCATCGGGCCAAATGGTGTTGGAAAATCGACTCTGCTATCCAAGTTGCAACAACTGCTTAGCGCAAAAAGAGAGATTTCACTTGGTTTTATGCCACAAGATTACCACAAAAAACTGCAATTGAATTTATCCCCAATCGCCTATCTCAGCAAAACTGGGGAAAAAGAGGAACTGCAGAAAATCCAATCTCACTTAGCCAGTCTCAATTTCAGTTATCCAGAAATGCAGCATCAAATTCGCTCCTTATCTGGCGGGCAACAGGGTAAACTCCTGCTTTTAGATTTAGTCTTACTCAAACCAAACTTTCTCCTGCTGGATGAACCCACACGAAATTTTTCTCCAACTTCTCAACCCGAAATTAGAAAACTCTTTGCAACCTATCCAGGCGGTCTCATCACTGTTTCGCATGACCGTCGTTTCTTAAAAGAAGTCTGTTCGACCATCTATCGCTTAACAGAACACGGTCTGGAGGTAGTTAATTTAGAAGATTTATAAATTTGCAACATAGCAAAAATCCAGAGACGACCTCTGGATTCCTTTTACATATGTTTTAAACGTTCAATCCGTTCTGAGATAGGTGGGTGGGTATAAAAGAGTTTTTGGAACCCTCCCCCTCTCTTAGGATCATTGATATAAAGTGCACTGCTGGCATCATCGACAGGACGACTCATCGGTTTACTATTATCCAACTTACCTAGAGCATTTATCATTCCTTGAGGATTGCGCGTCAACTCAACACTAGAAGCATCAGCTAGGAATTCCCTCTGACGAGAAATAGCTAGTTGTACCAAGGTGGCAGCAAGAGGTGCCAGCACAATAGCTAGGAGGGAAACCACTAGCATAATGATCTCTAAGCCATTTCCTTCTCGATCATCGTCACTTCGTCTGCTACCTGCGCCACCCCACCACATCATACGACCTGCCATACTAGAAAGCATGGTGATAGCACTAGCAAGGGCAACAGCAATAGTCGAAATACGGATATCGTAATTACGAATATGACTGACTTCATGTCCCATAACTGCTTCTAGTTCTTCACGATTCATGATAGCTAGGAGACCTGACGTCGCAGCAACTGCCGCGTTTTGAGGGTTAGAACCTGTCGCAAAGGCATTTAAGGCTGGATCATCAATGATGAAAACACGAGGCATAGGAATCTGAGCCACCATAGCCATATCTTCCACTACATGGTAGAGGTCTGGTGCCGTTTGCTCATCCACCTCACGCGCTCCATTCATGGACATGACAATCTCTGTCGATTGAAAAATCATGGATAAGGCATAGATAAAGCCGATAATCAGTGCGATAACCAAACCACCAAGCCCCGAGCGCATAAAGAGGTAACCAACCGCATAGCCAACAAGAGCTAAGAGTAGGAAAAATACCAGCAACAAAACCCAGGTTTTTCGTTTATTGCTTGCAATTTGATCAAACAGCATCTTAGTCACCTAAACCGCTAAAATCAACTTTAGGTACTGCCTTTTCCTCTTCTGGAGTTTGAAGGAAATCTGCTGCTTTAAATCCAAACATTCCAGCGATAATATTGCTTGGGAAAGTTTCTAATTTTACATTGTAGTTGCTGACAACACTATTGTAGAGTTGACGAGAGTATGAAATTTTATTTTCTGTATTGGTCAACTCCTCTTGCAATTTAACAAAATTTGCACTAGCTTTCAAATCTGGATAACTTTCTGCAACTGCAAAAATACCTGAAACCTGACGAGTAAGGGCATCACTAGCTTTCATAGCTTCTGCTGGTGAAGTTGCTGCCGCCACTTGGTTACGCAGTTCTGCCACCTTTTCAAGGGTAGAACCTTCATATTTGGCATAACCTTTTACAGTTTCAATCAAGTTTGGCAAAAGGTCATTTCGACGTTTCAACTGAACATCAATCTGACTCCAAGCCTCCTTTGTTTGCATACGATTCTTAACCAAACCGTTATAGCTAACAATCACGAAAATAACAACAAGAGCGATAACTCCAAGAATAATCCAAGTCATTATATAAGTCCTTTCTACTTTTAGATTAGTACCAGTATATCAAATTTTTTATGATTGTGGTAAAATAAGATGATACTAAAGAAGGAAAACACTATGAAACCAGAAACATTTTACAATTTGCTTGCCGAGCAAAAACTTCCACTTTCGGATCAGCAAAAAAAACAATTTGAACGTTATTTTGAGCTCTTGGTCGAGTGGAATGAAAAGATTAATTTAACAGCCATTACGGACAAGGAAGAAGTTTATCTCAAACATTTTTACGATTCGATTGCACCCATTCTTCAAGGTTTGATTCCCAATGAAACTATCAAACTTCTTGATATCGGAGCTGGAGCAGGATTTCCAAGTCTGCCGATAAAAATTCTCTATCCTCAGTTAGATGTGACCATCATTGATTCACTCAATAAGCGCATCAACTTCCTCCAACTCTTGGCTCAAGAACTGAATTTGGACAATGTTCATTTCTACCATGGACGTGCAGAAGACTTTGCCCAAGACAAGAACTTCCGTGCTCAATATGATTTTGTAACGGCTCGTGCGGTTGCCCGCATGCAGGTTTTGTCTGAATTGACTATTCCCTACCTTAAGGTTGGCGGAAAACTATTGGCACTCAAGGCCAGCAATGCGCCTGAGGAGTTATTTGAAGCTAAGAATGCCCTCAATCTCCTCTTCAGTAAGGTCGAAGACAATCTCAGCTACGCCCTACCAAATGGAGATCCGCGTTATATCACAGTGGTAGAAAAGAAAAAAGAAACGCCCAACAAATACCCAAGAAAGGCTGGCATGCCAAATAAACGCCCGCTTTAAATTTTTAAGTAAAAAAATATTTACAAAGTTTGTAATTTTTGCTATACTATCACAAGCAAAGGTTTTTAATGTCATCCCGTGAGGTGACGAAGACGCAGAAATATTTGAAACTCTTTAAAGTCTAGATTTTAAAGAAGTCTTACTCTGAGGGCCTATTGCTGTAAAATAATGGGCTCTTTTTTTGATGCCCAAAAGTGAGGTTTATATGAAACAAGAATCAACTGTTGATTTGTTACTAGACGTTGACCAACGTCCTTCGGCTGGCAAAGGAATTCTCCTTAGCTTCCAACACGTTTTCGCCATGTTTGGTGCGACCATCTTGGTACCCTTGATTTTGGGAATGCCTGTATCTGTTGCCCTTTTTGCTTCAGGTGTTGGAACACTCATCTACATGATTTCAACTGGTTTTAGAGTTCCAGTTTATCTAGGTTCTTCATTTGCCTTTATCACAGCAATGTCGCTTGCTATGAAAGAAATGGGTGGTGATGTATCTGCTGCTCAAACAGGGGTTATCTTGACTGGTTTGGTCTATGTCCTTGTGGCTGCTGGTGTTCGTTTTGCAGGTACAAAATGGATTGATAAACTCTTGCCACCAATCATCATCGGACCTATGATCATCGTTATCGGTCTTGGCCTTGCGGGTTCAGCTGTTACCAACGCTGGTCTTGTAGCTGATGGAAACTGGAAAAATGCTCTTGTAGCAGTTGTTACTTTCTTGATTGCTGCCTTTATCAATACCAAAGGAAAAGGCTTCCTACGAATCATTCCATTCCTCTTTGCCATTATTGGTGGTTACCTCTTCGCGCTAACTCTTGGTTTGGTTGACTTTACGCCAGTTCTTAAAGCTAACTGGTTTGAAATCCCTGGTTTCTACTTGCCATTTAGCACAGGTGGTGCCTTTAAAGAATACAATCTTTACTTTGGTCCAGAAACCATCGCCATCTTGCCAATCGCTATCGTAACAATTTCTGAACATATCGGAGACCATACTGTTTTGGGTCAAATCTGTGGCCGTCAATTCTTGAAAGAACCAGGTCTTCACCGTACTCTTCTTGGTGACGGTATCGCAACTTCTGTTTCTGCCTTCCTTGGTGGACCAGCCAATACAACTTACGGAGAAAATACAGGGGTTATCGGTATGACTCGTATCGCTTCTGTCTCAGTTATCCGTAACGCTGCCTTTATCGCAATTGCCCTTAGCTTCCTTGGTAAATTCACTGCCTTGATTTCAACCATTCCAAATGCTGTACTTGGTGGTATGTCAATCCTTCTCTATGGGGTTATCGCCAGCAACGGTTTGAAAGTCTTGATCAAAGAACGTGTTGATTTTGGTCAAATGCGTAACCTAATCATAGCAAGTGCTATGTTGGTCCTTGGACTTGGAGGAGCTATACTTAAACTCGGTCCAGTTACCCTTTCAGGTACTGCCCTATCAGCCATGACAGGAATCATCTTGAATTTGATCTTGCCATACGAAAATAAAGACTAATACTCTTCGAAAATCTCTTCAAACAACGTCAACGTCGCCGTAGATATATGTTACTGACTTCGTCAGTTCTATCTGCAACCTCAAAACAGTGTTTTGAGCTGACTTTGTCAGTCTTATCTACAACCTCAAAGCAGTGCTTTGAGCAACCTGCGGCTAGTTTTCTAGTTTGTTCTTTGATTTTCATTGAGTATAAGAATCTAAACACATCGAAAAAACGAGCATTTCCAACTACGGAAGTGCTCATTTTTCTTCTTTCTAAAAAAGGAAAGCCCTGCGGCCTTCCTTTATCTTACTTGCGTTTCTTCTTTGCTTTCTTCATTTTATTAGCCATGCGTTTCATAGACTGTTTCATGGCAAATTCACCGATTTTACCTTTGAGTCCACCTCCAAACATCTGGCTCATATCCGGCATTCCTGCTCCTCCGAGAGCTGACAAATCAGGCATACCGCCTTGTCCCATCATTCCTTCAAGGGCTGACATATCCATTCCTCCCATATTTGGCATATTTTTTGGAAGGTTGTTTGGATTGATTCCCATCTGCTTCATCATCTTGTTCATATCACCAGACATAACACCCTGCATGAGTTGTTTGGCCTGATTAAAGTCCTTGATGAATTTATTGACTTCGACAAAGGTATTTCCAGAACCTGCAGCGATACGACGGCGACGACTTGGATTTAACAAATCTGGATTTTCACGTTCTTCAGGTGTCATGGAAGACACAATGGCACGTTTGCGCGCAATCTGGCGCTCATCCACTTTCATGTTTTGAAGGGCTGGATTGTTGGCCATGCCTGGAATCATCTTGAGCAAGTCTTCCATTGGTCCCATGTTTTGCACCTGATCCAACTGATCGATGAAATCATTGAAATCAAAGGTGTTTTCACGCATCTTCTCAGCCATTTCAAGGGCTTTTTGCTCATCGTATTCTTGAGAAGCTTTCTCAATTAAGGTCAGCATATCCCCCATGCCAAGGATACGGCTAGACATACGGTCTGGGTGGAAGGTTTCAATGTCCGTAATCTTTTCACCCGTACCAGTGAACTTGATTGGTTTTCCAGTAATGTGACGAACAGATAGAGCCGCACCACCACGAGTGTCCCCATCAATCTTGGTAAGGATAACCCCAGTGACTTCTAACTGAGCATTAAACTCACGCGCAACATTGGCCGCTTCTTGACCAATCATGGCATCAACGACGAGCAGAATTTCGTTTGGTTGGGCTAGTGCTTTCACGTCACGAAGTTCATTCATCAAAAGCTCATCAATCTGCAAACGACCTGCCGTATCAATCAAGACATAGTCATTATGATTAGCTTGGGCTTGTTCCAAACCTTGACGAACAATCTCCACAGCTGGTACCTCTGTTCCAAGAGCGAAAACAGGTACATCAATCTGTTGTCCCAATGTTTTAAGCTGGTCAATGGCAGCAGGACGATAAATATCCGCCGCAATCATCAAAGGACGAGCATTTTCTTCTTTCTTGAGTTTATTAGCCAACTTACCTGCAAAGGTTGTTTTACCAGCCCCCTGCAAACCGACCATCATGATGATTGTAGGAATCTTAGGTGACTTGATAATCTCTGCCGTATCAGAACCTAAAACGGCGGTCAGTTCCTCATCAACGATTTTGATAATCTGTTGCGCAGGATTAAGGGTATCAATGACTTCATGTCCGACTGCACGCTCACGAACTTTCTTGATAAAGTCCTTTACAACGGGCAAGGCAACGTCGGCTTCAAGCAAGGCCAAGCGAATCTCTTTGGTTGCCTCTTGAACATCAGCCTCTGATATTTTTCCTTTTTTGCGTAGATTTTTAAAGACGTTCTGCAAACGTTCTGTTAAACTTTCAAATGCCATTATTCTTCCTCTTATTCTCTATTATCAATGCTTGTTAAAATTTCTATCTGCTCCTGCAGAAAGTCATCCTTGGGATAGCGCTCCAAAATCTGGTCAAAAATCTGACTGCGGACAATGTAGTCCGAGTACATGTGCAATTTCATCTCATAATCTTCCAGAATCTTTTCTGTCCGCTTGATATTATCATAGACAGCCTGACGACTGACACCAAACTCCTCGGCAATCTCAGCAAGGCTGTAATCATCAGCGTAGTAAAGCTCTATATAATTCATTTGCTTGTCTGTCAAAAGCGCCGCATAAAATTCAAAGAGCGCATTCATACGATTGGTTTTTTCAATTTCCATAACTTTTATTATACCAAAAATTAGCCTAATCTACCACACTAACAGGCTAATCCAAGAAGATAGCTAGCTAAATTTGAAAAAGACATAAGCCTAGCCCCAAGTAATTTCCAATTGATAGCTGGCGAAGGACTGTCCCTCTTGATTTTGTAGTTGATAGTCTAAATGAATCTTTTGACCATCCACTTCATAGCGACTGGTTTGGATAATAAACTCCTGCACACCCATAGGTGTAGGAATATAGGCCAAACTATCACTATCCTTTAGGAAGCGCATAATGGTCTTGGGGTTGGAAAAACGGCTCATCACCAGTTCTTGACCATGAAATTTAATAACCACTTTTTCCTTTTCCTCATTATAGAAAAGCAGGTAGCTATAATCTCCCTTTTCATGCACTTCTACATCATAGAGTTGGTCAATCACTTCCAACTGCTCATCAAACTGAATCGTATTTCGCATCCGAATCTTCACATCAGGTCCTCTTTCTTGTCTCTTGTCCTACTATTTTACCAAAAACTCTAGCTTTTTGCTATAATGGTCATATGAACGAAAAAGTATTCCGTGACCCAGTTCACAACTACATCCATGTCAATAATCAAATCATCTACGACTTGATCAATACAAAAGAATTTCAACGCTTGCGCCGGATCAAGCAACTGGGAACGTCCAGTTATACCTTCCACGGTGGAGAGCACAGTCGCTTCTCTCACTGTCTAGGCGTCTATGAAATTGCACGACGTATCACAGAGATTTTTGAAGAAAAATATCCTGAGGAATGGAATCCTGCCGAGTCTCTCTTGACCATGACAGCTGCTCTCCTACATGACCTTGGGCATGGTGCCTATTCCCATACTTTTGAACATCTCTTTGATACAGACCATGAAGCCATTACTCAAGAGATTATCCAAAGCCCTGAGACAGAGATTCACCAAGTCCTACTACAAGTGGCGCCAGATTTCCCAGAAAAGGTTGCCAGTGTCATAGACCACACCTATCCTAACAAGCAGGTCGTGCAACTCATTTCCAGCCAAATTGATGCGGACCGCATGGACTATCTCTTGCGCGACTCCTATTTTACGGGAGCATCTTATGGGGAATTTGACCTGACTCGAATCCTCCGAGTCATTCGTCCTATCGAAAATGGTATCGCCTTTCAGCACAATGGCATGCACGCCATCGAAGACTACGTCCTCAGTCGCTACCAGATGTACATGCAGGTCTATTTCCACCCAGCAACACGCGCCATGGAAGTTCTCCTGCAGAATCTCCTCAAACGCGCTAAGGAACTCTATCCTGAGGACAAGGACTTCTTTACACGAACTTCTCCACATCTCTTGCCTTTCTTTGAAAAAAATGTGACCTTGTCTGACTATCTGGCTCTGGATGATGGCGTGATGAATACCTACTTCCAGCTCTGGATGACCAGTCCTGACAAGATTCTCGCAGACTTGTCGCAACGCTTTGTCAACCGCAAGGTCTTTAAATCCATTACCTTTTCACAAGAAGACCAAAACCAACTTGCTAGCATGAGAAAATTGGTTGAGGACATCGGCTTTGATCCAGACTACTACACTGCCATTCATAAGAACTTTGACCTCCCTTATGATATCTATCGTCCCGAATCTGAAAATCCTCGGACACAGATTGAGATTTTACAGAAAAATGGAGAACTGGCCGAACTCTCTAGCCTGTCTCCTATCGTCCAATCCCTTGCTGGCAGTCGCCACGGAGATAATCGTTTCTATTTTCCAAAGGAAATGTTGGACCAAAACAGTATCTTCGCAAGTATCACCCAGCAATTTTTACACTTGATTGAGAACGATCATTTTACCCCAAATAAAAACTAGAAGAGGAAATGTATGAGTATTAAACTAATTGCCGTTGATATCGACGGAACCCTAGTCAACAGTCAGAAAGAAATCACACCTGAAGTCTTTTCTGCCATCCAAGACGCCAAAGAAGCTGGTGTCAAAGTCGTGATTGCAACTGGCCGCCCTATCGCAGGTGTTGCCAAACTTCTGGACGACTTGCAGTTGAGAGACGAGGGTGACTATGTAGTGACCTTCAACGGTGCCCTTGTCCAAGAAACTGCTACAGGACATGATATTATCAGTGAATCCTTGACCTATGAGGATTATCTAGATATGGAATTTCTCAGTCGTAAGCTCGGTGTCCACATGCACGCCATTACCAAGGATGGAATCTACACTGCCAATCGCAATATCGGAAAATACACAGTGCACGAATCAACCCTCGTCAGCATGCCGATTTTCTACCGCACTCCTGAAGAAATGGCTGACAAAGAAATCGTCAAGTGTATGTTCATCGATGAACCTGAGATTCTTGATGCTGCGATTGAAAAGATACCAGCAGAATTTTACGAGCGCTACTCTATCAACAAGTCTGCTCCTTTCTACCTCGAACTCCTTAAAAAGAATGTTGACAAGGGTTCATCCATCACTCACTTAGCTGAAAAACTAGGATTGACCAAAGATCAAACCATGGCTATCGGTGACGAAGAAAATGACCGTGCCATGCTGGAAGTCGTTGGTAACCCCGTGGTCATGGAAAATGGAAATCCAGAAATCAAAAAAATCGCCAAATACATCACTAAATCTAACGATGAATCCGGCGTAGCCCATGCTATCCGTACATGGGTACTGTAAAAGAAAAGAATATAATAGAATAGACGAAAACCGCTCAGCCGAGCGGTTTTTTATAAGTTAGAGAATCGCTAATATTATCTAAATGTACAGTTACTTAAATCTTGAGAGTACAAAAACTCATTTCGCTTGGTTCGGTGGAGACGTAGAGTTGTACAGTTACTTAAATCTTGAGAGTACAAAAACGGATATTTTTATCAAATTCATTGAAGAATAGTTGTACAGTTACTTAAATCTTGAGAGTACAAAAACGAAGAGCTGCGTATTTAACAAATCCATGAAGTTGTACAGTTACTTAAATCTTGAGAGTACAAAAACTGTTAAACCAGTCGTCCGCTTCCTTGCTCTGTTGTACAGTTACTTAAATCTTGAGAGTACAAAAACCTTCGTGATGGTGCTTTGTTGTTGCTCAAGGTTGTACAGTTACTTAAATCTTGAGAGTACAAAAACTAAGCAAGAGGAAGTAAAAAAAGAAATACTGTTGTACAGTTACTTAAATCTTGAGAGTACAAAAACTGGTGGTCAAAGCGAGTCAGCTCAAACGCTGTTGTACAGTTACTTAAATCTTGAGAGTACAAAAACCCTGATAGGAAGCGAGTCTCGTTCGTTTTTTTGTTGTACAGTTACTTAAATCTTGAGAGTACAAAAACCATTCTGATAGCCTTGTACTAGATATCGACGTTGTACAGTTACTTAAATCTTGAGAGTACAAAAACACCTGAAATAGCCTGGCTTAACCATCAATAGTTGTACAGTTACTTAAATCTTGAGAGTACAAAAACTGTGATTTTCTCACCAGTCTCAACATCAACGTTGTACAGTTACTTAAATCTTGAGAGTACAAAAACATCCAGAAAAATTGATGAAATTCATTGATGGTTGTACAGTTACTTAAATCTTGAGAGTACAAAAACAAAGCTTTTTCTTGTGCTTTATTACCTGCTGTTGTACAGTTACTTAAATCTTGAGAGTACAAAAACAGACGGTCTGTCTCATGATATCGTTTAATCGTTGTACAGTTACTTAAATCTTGAGAGTACAAAAACCAGATTCAGTTTCACCAAGAACGCCCATCAGTTGTACAGTTACTTAAATCTTGAGAGTACAAAAACATTTTGGAAAGTTGTCTGTTATTGGTTTGAGTTGTACAGTTACTTAAATCTTGAGAGTACAAAAACTGGCTGAATAGTTCCATATTCTTACACCTGGTTGTACAGTTACTTAAATCTTGAGAGTACAAAAACAGACAGAGGAAGAAAAAGAAAGTGGATTCTGTTGTACAGTTACTTAAATCTTGAGAGTACAAAAACCGAACCATAGGAACGCAATCGGTAACCGAGGTTGTACAGTTACTTAAATCTTGAGAGTACAAAAACAGGTTTGTAACCCTTGATTTTGACTTTCATGTTGTACAGTTACTTAAATCTTGAGAGTACAAAAACTGACAACCTGGAATGCAACCACACCGTTTAGTTGTACAGTTACTTAAATCTTGAGAGTACAAAAACTAGTAACTTCTGTGAGTTTACCGATATACAGTTGTACAGTTACTTAAATCTTGAGAGTACAAAAACATTCTTCTAGTAGTTCTTTACCTGCGTCTAGTTGTACAGTTACTTAAATCTTGAGAGTACAAAAACTTGGAGAAATTGACACAGTTGTCTCAGTCTGTTGTACAGTTACTTAAATCTTGAGAGTACAAAAACTAACAGGTTACTATATAGACAATATGGTTTGTTGTACAGTTACTTAAATCTTGAGAGTACAAAAACAAGTATGGACGGTATCAGATGGTGGCAATAGTTGTACAGTTACTTAAATCTTGAGAGTACAAAAACTCTGACCTTGCCTACTCTTGAATAAGAAATGTTGTACAGTTACTTAAATCTTGAGAGTACAAAAACATGGTGCGCAGTAGTGAAAATGCGTAAGAAGTTGTACAGTTACTTAAATCTTGAGAGTACAAAAACCTTCAATCATTCCTAGTTGACGCTTTACAAGTTGTACAGTTACTTAAATCTTGAGAGTACAAAAACACAACCTATGTCGCTATTTAGAAGAAAATAGTTGTACAGTTACTTAAATCTTGAGAGTACAAAAACACATGGGTAGACTTGAAAGGGTCAGAGTATGTTGTACAGTTACTTAAATCTTGAGAGTACAAAAACTACGTGCAGTTAGAAATTATGTGGGACAAGGTTGTACAGTTACTTAAATCTTGAGAGTACAAAAACACATGGATAAAGCTAGCGTACTTGCTCGCAGTTGTACAGTTACTTAAATCTTGAGAGTACAAAAACCTCAAATTAGTCAATTTTGATTTTTGTTCCCTCAAAACCATTATAAAATCTTAAATCCAACTCGTCAATACCATTCTTTCAAATATTTCAATAACATTGGATTGATTGATTCAATATGAAATTTTGTTTTCATTTCATACTGATATAATTTGTTTAAAATCTTTAATGCTACTTGATCCTCTATAGATAAACTCATATGGAGAATTTCTGAACTAAATAAATACGGTCCAATCTTTCTCAAAGAGATTAAAAATTCTTTCTCATTAGGTATTTGATTTATTGGATACTGATTGGTAAAGCGATCATACATAAATTCTAGAGAATAAAAATGATCAACATAATCGGAAACAATATTGATTTCCTCTAAAACTTCTTTCGTGACATGAAGATAACCTTCATTTGAAGGAAACAACACAATATATAATGAGTTACTATGATTAGTAAGAAACTCCATTTTCTCGCAACATTCAACAAAATCATTATAGGATAAAAAATCATCCAAATTTCGTAATACAAGTAAAAACTTTTCAGAACTGTTCGTCGCCATGACTTCTAACATGGAAAGAAATAATAAAAACTTTGTCTTATTGTCTACAAATTCAAAGGATATATTTTTATCATTTGTTCCAAAGTATGGTAAAAAATTTTTTTGAATTAATTGATTCGTATTAAAATATTTTGCTTCAGTATGATAGATAATATCATCTATTTGAAGATTCAACTTCTGATTCAATAAAAGTGAAATCCTATCTAGATTGTCATTGATCTTTTCAATTTGCTCCATTATCTCTATAGAATTAATCTTTTTCTTTATATAATCATAGGCTACTGTTCCTTTTTTATATTCCATTTGTTCAATTAAATCATTGATATTGGACACTTGAATTACACTAAATTCTGACCGGGAAACCATTGTATCGTCTATTAGTATTTTAGGCTCATTTTGTTCAAATAGAACTAAATCTTCCTCACTATATTTTTTTCCTCCAAAATACCACAATAGTATCTGCCAAATATAGTATTTTAATTGCTGATCTTGACCTACAATTTGAGTAAATTGATCAAAACTTAATGAAATATTATCCTTATACGGATGACTAATGTTCATTTTCATATAACTACCAACTTATTATCGCTGACTACTTCTTCTTGCTTTGTTTTTCCACCAATGATTAAAACCATTTCAGAAAATTGTTTTTCAGTCACAGCTAGCAAACGGACATTCCCGCTTGGTAAATTACTCTGACTTAATTTTTTATAGAATTTACTAGCAAAACTTCGGTTCGGACAGGTTCTATAATAAACAGAAAACTGTAACATTTCAAAACCATTTGCAATTAAATCTTTCCGAAAATTACGATAGACTCTTTTTTCTTGATTTGTTTCCATTGGTAGATCAAAAAAACACAATAATCTCAATGCTTCATACCTCATTTCTTTAGCTCCATTCTACACTCGACACCATTGGACAGTAAAATTTACTAGTATCCTTATCAGAGATACATTTTAGAAAACCTTTGACATATTTATCCATTGCTACCGTTACAGAACACGTTTCTTTACCGTAACGAATCTTCGCATTTAGTGTATCCGTCAACGCAAGACGAAATTCATATTTTAAATACTCTTCATCTCGTAAATTTTGATAGACCCAGACATCGATAATCTGCCGAAAAGGTTCCATTAGGTCATCAACCAAGTTAAATTGATTATATTCATTCTTATGAAAAATTCCTATTAAGGGATTTAACCCATACCCAGAAATAATACGTGCCATCTGAGCTCTCATGATTGCATAACCATAATTTAGGCCAGCATTGATAACATCCGTTTCCTGTTGTGTAAGACGTACGAATTTCTTTCCAAATAATTCATTGAAATAAACTTTTGCAGCATGGCCTTCACGATTGGTTTTATCTCCAAACTCAATATGCTCTTTATACTCCGCTAGTAATTGTATACAATCAATATTCTTCTCAAACATTGCAAGAACATCTTGCTGATTGTTTATTTTGAAATAAGTAACTATCTGCCATAATTTATCTTTTTGCTCCTGCGTCCACAATAATTGCTCCTGTAATTTTTTATAGGCTCTAAAATGGCCATTTTGAGAATGGTAAATTCCTGTAGGCAAGTGCTCATTATCGCAGACAATTAAGGCAATATTATACTTACTTAAAGCACTTAATAACCTTAAAGTTACAACAGTATCCCCTCCTTCTGCTACAATTATCGAAATATCACTCAGTGGGATAACATAGTCTTGACCCATTTTCTTAATCAGAAGATTATCTAACTTCAATTGCATTTTTTCACTCTGACAGACATGCACAATTCTCCAAGTCATCGTATTTTCCTCTTTCCCAAAACGAAAACACCCAGCCATAAATGACAGGGTGTTGAATTCGGCATGAAGCCTTATCTTTGTAGCTTCTGCAAGATTTAAGTAACTGTGCAAGGCGTCCCTTACAATTACTATTATAATACATTGTAAAAGCCTTTGCAACTCTTTTTTAAAATATTTTTTAAAATTTGAGTTTTGGTTCGTCACCCTCTTTTTTAATGAAATGTTTATTACCTAAAATATCTGTTTTGACTTTATAAATAGAAAGATTTTCTATCTGCATATTTTTTTGTAATTGATTAGAGGAAGGTGGCACCTTTCCTAATACCTCCAGTTCTTCACCTTTCTCAAATCTTGCTTTTTCATAAGGTTTCAATTCTATTTTATGTTTTTCAAAACTTTTTGGATTATCTTTCCCAGTACGAGACCAAAATCTAAAAATTTGTTGACAATTCGTTTCAGTATCTTTGATTAAAATTAAATCATTTTTATATAGAGTAAACTTAAATTCAGAATTTTTACCAATTCCCTCTTTCTCTCTTAATTTATTATACGTCTCTGTAGAAATACCATAAGCACCACCTTCTTCAAAAGGCAAATCTGCATACTTTAATCCTAAAAATTCATATTTTTTAGTTTCCATATTGTAATACACATCTGTTCTCCAAGGATTTAAAGATAACAAAGCTACAGTATTTCGACTCCCTTCAGGAGTTATATTTTTGTGTTTACCTAATAAAATATCGTAATATTTCAGACTTTTAATTTCTGGACCATTATCTTTTTTACTGTACTTACGGATTGATCCATTTTCTTGTCTATATTTCTCAAATGGATTAAAATCAACTAATTTTCCAGTTTTATCGTATTCTTTAAATGGTCGATATTGTTCCATTATCTTCTCGATTACTTCATCCCAAGTCTTTCTATCTTTCTGAAACATTAAGAATTGGGATTTATCCTTATTGTATAAATTTAAAAACTTATAGAACCCAGTTTTAGAAGGGGTTTTAGTCCCTAAAGAATAGATATCTTTAATTTTTCCCAAAGTATAAGTGTATTCTTTTTTCTCTTTATCCAACTTTGCTTTTCTTGTTGCGTAAATAGTAGCGTCTGAAATTTTTCGATTGAATTTTGAATCTACTTGATAAGAAAATAGTATACTATCCTCAAACTTCTTGCTACGCAATGTATCAACAAAATGGTCATAAGGAGCTTTAAACACTAACTCTTTGTATTCATCATCAGTTAATGAAATAATTTCTCCAGTTTCTGAATCAACAAACTGTCCTTCTTTATAAGAAATCAGAGGATTATTCTGTTTTTTCCATAATCTTAATTGACTCGAAGCGGCAATAATTAAGGCATCAACAGCATGATGATGGTAAGTCTCACGAGACTTTTCAAGCCTCCACTTTCTTCTTAGCTGAGAGGTAAATTGTCCACGTACCACCGAAATAGTTGTATCAAATTTATGAGCTTTATAAAAATCTTGTAGAGCATTTAAAACAACACGCGATGAGTATCGAGTATCAACTAAATTCCGTTCGATAAACTTCTGCTTCACTTCAATTTTACTAATGTCTTCTTCCGTTAAAAGGTAATCTTTCTTTTTATTACCTAATAATTTAGAATCTTTTACATATGATTTAAACTCACGATATGACCAAGCATCATCCATACTGTCTAATGCCTGAAACGGTGTTCGCTGCCCCTTCTCCTGGTTTGCTGTAGCTAGAACCAATACTTTATTAGATAGACTATCATCAAACGATAAAGATAGAGGTAAAATATGATCAATTTCGTACTTGTACTGATTGTGAATTAAATCTGAAATTGGAATATTCTTCCCAGTATAGAGACACTTCTCTCCCTGCTGGTGCCATAAACGAATCTTAGTAGCCAATTCCTTATGCCCATGAAAAATACTATCTGGTAACTCTTTTTTCCCATTGTATTGGAATGCAGCCTTTTCCATAGCAGCATTTTTCTCATCATGGTTTGCCTTTTGACGTTTTATATAATCTTTCTTAGCATCTTCTTCGTTATTCTCTCGTGCCATTTCGATAACAATATCATCAAAGATACCATATTTTTTAGTTGCTTCGTTGATTATCTTTATGGCCTGTCTGACAGATTTTGCTACCACAGGATTATAGATTTCTTCTGTTACTTCTTTTTCATCAATATACTTAGTTCTTTTTGATGTTTCTTTAAATTTTTGTTTACCCAATCGTGTTAGAATTGCCATCTGCTCTTCTGAAGTTTCATAGAGTTCTGGTATCAATTCCATCATGAGTTTAAGAGAAAAATTATGCCATCCCTTACTAAATAGACTACTATTATTTTTTCTAAATTGAACCAATTCAAGTATTTGGTCTTGACTAAATACATCCATTAACTTTGTATTAATCGCTTCTTCTATACCTTCTCGTTCAGTATTTAGAGTTAAAATATGAGCAAGCTCATCTAGAACTTCTCTAGAAAATTCTCCAACTGGAATTGTTTCTAGCGACTGCATTTTTCGATAGACTTCAAAAGTGTGCATTTCAGGTTTATTGTTTACATCAACTCGATAACCACGTATCTGTTCTACTGAAGCATCAATCATTTTAGCAATGTATTTCAATAAGGTTGAAGCCCCTAATGTTTTCGCCGACTTCACATATTCAACGATTGTTTTCTTTTGTTCCTCACTCAGTTTCTTGGTCTCTGTAGGAACTGTTAAATTATTTAAATCATTTAGCAAATTAAACTCTTGAGCAGTATAGGAAGCTTTTGAAGCCCTGTATTCATTCGGATAAAATGTACATTTACCAATTAAAATACCAAAAATATTATCTAACGTCGTGCCGTCTGTTCTGAAACGTCCATAATCCGTCCGAGATTTTTCATTACCTGGCCCATGATAGTATTTTCTTTTCTCTGTAAGGATTTTTAAGTAATCTTCTATAAACTTATCCGTGATCTGATTATTAAATTCTTGCTGTTTTCTAAGAATTCGTTCAGCTTCTTTTCTATAAGCAGATGTTGAAAAAACGTTAATTAATCGGTGCTTATCGCCTTTTTCTTCAACAGTAAAATCTCCCCTTACTTGACCATATTTTTCAAAACGCTCTAGTTGGATTTGACCAGGTGTTTGTTCAGTAAGTAATTTTCTATTTTCCTCAACTGCCTTACCATAATCAGACGATACTGCACCACCATCCTCAGAAGCATCATCTAAATAGCTAATCCCACGTCTCTTAACAATGTTCTTTAAAGCTATGAACAGCTCCTCATTCGTTAGTTGCTGATTCAAGCCATGTACTCGAAGCCGATATGGATTAAGATTAATGGATACCTTAGAAAAATCAGTTAACAAACCATAGTCATCAAATAGATCCTGAAAGCGAACAACACGGTGTTTTTTCCTACGATTTAATCGTCTACCTTGTCTACTGTTTCTTCTTTCAACATTATTATCAGCAGTTGCAGCTGGGAAAATACGAGAATTCGTATGGATAATCTCACCAGTATCTTTTTTTAGAATACCTACACCTACTGATCCAATACCAATATCCAAACCTAAAACTAAACCGTTCATAATCAAACTCCTAACTAATTATCATATTAATTAAATTTTACCCTTTACTTCCTAAAAAATCAAATCATTATAAGCAATTACTAAAAATCTTTTACTATTATATAATTATATAAAAATTCTCCCATCTCCTTCATTCACGAAAAACAAAAAAGCGTAATCTAACGCTTTTGGAGTTCTATTTTAACTTGAATGATTTCTACATAAAAATCAATAGTTTCTATGCCCCCTGCAGGAATCGAACCTGCAACTACTCCTTAGGAGGGAGTTGTTATATCCATTGAACTAAGGGAGCTAGATAAAAACTCTGCTGAAAAGCAGAGTTTTTTAGTCGAATTAACGACGGATTTCTTTGATACGAGCTGCCTTACCTTGAAGAGCACGCAAGTAGTACAATTTCGCACGACGTACTTTACCGTAACGTACAACTTCGATTTTTTCAACACGTGGAGTGTGGATTGGGAAGATACGCTCAACACCTACACCGTTAGAGATTTTACGAACTGTATAGTTTTCAGAGATGCCAGCACCTTTACGTGCAATAACAACACCTTCAAAAATCTGGATACGTTCACGGTTACCTTCGACAACTTTCGCGTGTACACGAACAGTGTCACCAGGACGGAATGATGGGATATCTGTACGAAGTTGACCTTCAGTCAAGCTTTGGATTAATGGATTCATTTTATTCTCCTATCTTTGTCAATCTTGAGGAACCTTCCTCAGCGGATAAACTGTATTTTTGTGCGTCCATTACACACAAGATACAGTTTACCAAATTTCCACAAAAAAGTAAAGAAATTTATAGCAGAATTCCTAAAAAAATCGCAACTAAACCACCTAGGTAGGTCAAAGTCAGGTACGAATAAAAGACCTTCTTATCGCTTAGCAACCTTTGGAGTTCGTCATTCAAGGTCGAAAAAGTTGTCAAACCACCACAAAATCCTGTTGCTAGAATAGCATAGACTTCCTTAGACTCCACATGATTGTAGAATAATCCAATCAAAAAACAACCTAGAAGATTGGCTATGAGCGTTCCGAGTGGCAATTTAGAAGCTTGATTATAGCGGGAAAAGAAATACCGTACGAGCGCTCCGAAGCCACAAGCAATTGCAAGATAAATGATTACCATTTCTTCCTCCCTAAATAGTAAGCTAAAAGCAGGCCTCCACCGATGTTCAAAAGCAAATACAGGACTAAACTAAGATAACGCCCTGTATCCAGTAGTTTTACAGCATCAAGCATTAGACTGGAAAAGGTTGTCAAACCTCCACAAAAGCCCGTCCCTAGTGCTAAAATAACTCCCTTACTGGTTCCCTTATAGACCAAATAGCCCTTAACAAGATAAACCAAGCAGAAAATACCTAGATAGTTAACAAGAAGGGTTCCCCAAGGAAAGTCAGGACTGGCTGGTAACCAAGTGGAAACTAGGTAGCGGACAAGTCCGCCCAACATAGCAGCTAGTAAAATCCCTAGAGGATAAAAATGTTCTTTTTTCATTTGATATTTTGATCCTGATAATCACGCGAACGTTTGAGTATGTCCGAAAAAGTCGCTACAATAGTCTCCTGATAGCGCTTGTCCTCTACACGACTCCTAACCTTTTCAAAGATAATTGCTTCTCTCTTGGTATCTAAAATCGGTTTCCCTGAAGCCTTCTTATAAGCGACAACCCCTTCAACTAAATGCATTCGTTCTTCTAACAGTTTGACAATTTGATCGTCAATTTGATCAATTTCTTGACGAATAATATCTAAATCCATACAGTCTCCTCCTTTATTTGAATTATTGTATCAAAAAGCCATCAAATAGGCTAGTAAAATCCCAACTCACGATAAGAAAAATGCACTGATTGATTGTATCAGCGCACGTTTATACTTATCCTACTTTAGCAGCCAATTCTTCTGCGAATTGTTCCAAGCGTTCAATGTCTTCTTCCTCAGCAGAAAGATCAACTTTAACACACTCTGAACCTTTTTCTGCCCCTGTCGCTACAAAAACGCGGTCAAAGTCATCAACAGCCTTACAGAATTCATCATAGAAGGTATCTCCTGAGCCGACCACTCCGTAGATTTTACCATTCAAGTTGAGATCTGCAAGGTCTTCGTAGAAGTCCATCATCTCATCTGGCAATTCACCATCACCATAAGTATAGGTCGCAACGATAGCGATGTCTGCTTCCAAGAAGTCTGAAGCGTCAACAGTTGTACATTCATCAACATCGACATCCAAGCCCAAGTCACGTAATTTGTCTGCTACAATATCTGCAATCTCTTCGGTATTACCGGTCATACTGGCAAATACAATTTTTGCTAATGCCATATCGTCCTCCTCAATTTATCTTTCTCCATTATATCACATCTTTTTCATTTTAAAAATAAAAATTCTTGTGCTACAATGAAATGAGAAAGAATTGAGGTTATTTATGGACATTTGCCATCATATTTTAGAAAAAATTAAAGAATACGACACCATTATCATTCACCGTCATATGAAACCAGACCCTGATGCCTTGGGAAGTCAAGTGGGCTTGAAAGCTCTTCTCAAACATCATTTCCCAGAAAAAACCATCAAAGCCGTTGGTTTTGATGAACCGACTCTAACTTGGATGGCTGAGATGGATCTTGTTGAAGATAGTACCTACCAGGGAGCACTTGTCATCGTCTGTGATACAGCTAATACTGCTCGTATCGATGATAAACGCTATAGTCAAGGTGATTTTCTCATTAAGATTGACCACCATCCAAATGATGATGTATATGGTGACCTATCTTGGGTGGATACTAGTTCAAGCAGCGCTAGCGAAATGATTACCCTATTTGCCCAAACAACCCAACTGGCCTTGTCAGATCGTGCTGCTGAGTTGCTCTTTGCAGGAATTGTTGGTGATACAGGCCGCTTCCTTTATCCTTCTACAACTGCACGAACTCTTCGCCTGGCTGCTTATTTGAGAGAACATAACTTTGACTTTGCAGCTCTCACTCGCAAAATGGACACTATGAGCTACAAAATTGCAAAACTTCAAGGCTACATCTACGACCATCTGGAAGTGGATGAAAATGGAGCAGCGCGCGTTATCCTGAGTCAAGAAACCTTGAAACAATTCAATGTTACCGATTCTGAAACTGCAGCCATTGTCGGTGCACCTGGACGTATTGACAGTGTCAGTCTCTGGGGAATCTTTGTAGAACAAGCTGATGGTCACTACCGTGTTCGCTTACGCAGTAAAATCCATCCTATCAATGAAATTGCCAAAGAACATGATGGTGGAGGCCACCCTCTAGCAAGCGGTGCTAATTCCTATAGCCTAGAGGAAAACGAAATCATCTACCAAAAGTTAAAAAACTTGCTTAAAAACTGATAAAATACTTGCCAAACTTTTCAGAATCTGATAGACTAGTATGGTAACAATCTATGGCTCGCAAAGAGACCATGGCAGAAAGGAAATATTGCAAAATGAAAAAAGATATCCATCCAGAATATCGCCCAGTTGTCTTCATGGACACAACTACTGGTTACCAATTCCTTAGCGGTTCAACAAAACGCTCTAACGAAACAGTTGAGTTCGAAGGCGAAACTTACCCATTGATCCGTGTGGAAATTTCATCAGACTCACACCCATTCTACACTGGACGTCAAAAGTTCACTCAAGCAGATGGACGCGTGGATCGTTTCAACAAAAAATACGGTCTCAAATAATGATAAAAAGACAGCTTCGGCTGTTCTTTTTTTGTTTCTTGAAATCAACTGCTGTTTTCATATTCCAAACTCAAAAAAACTTTGCACTCTCTATAGCTACACAATGGTTTCCAGAGTACAAAGTTTTTTTATTTGGCAAGGTTTACTCTTCCTTATCTTGATTTTCAGTTCCTTTAACTGCTTTTTTAAATTCAGATAGCATTTTACCGATTGACTCGCCTAGTTCAGGCAATCGTTTTGGTCCAAAAATCAAGAGAGCTCCTAAAACGATGATAATCAATCCTGGTGCTCCGATATCACGTAAGATTCCCATTTCTCTCTCCTTTCTGCTTGCGTTTCATAATGTGTTTGCTGATGGCTATACTCAATTCATAGAGTAATATCAAGGGGGCAGTCATTGCCAAATCGCTGACAAAGTCAGCTGGTGTCAAGATGACTGCGAGTACCAATAAGATAAAATAGGCATATCGGCGATAAGCAATCAATAACTCCGGTCCAATAAGTCCAATCGACGTCAAAAAGGCAATGATAACTGGCAATTCAAAAATCAATGCCAAGGGCAAGGTCGTTTGAAAAACAAAGGACAGATAATTTTGAGCTGTTAACTGCGTTTCAAATAGCCCTTCTCCTAGCCCTAATAAAACCTGAAGTAAGGCTGGTGTTACAAAGTAAAAACCAAAAGCCAGTCCAACTAGAAAGCAAAGGAAACTAGCCGGAATATAGGCAAAGACTGCTCTAGCTTCTTCCTTCTTTAAACCTGGTTTGATGAAAGACCAAATATGATACACCGTATAAGGCAAGGTGATAGTAAAGGCCATCAGACTAGACAAACGTATGTATATCCATAAAATATCATTAGGGCCTAAAACAATCAACTTTTGCTGAAAAGATTGGGTCACATACTGGTAAATCTGGCCTGCAAAAAGCAGAGAGACACAGAATACCAAAAAGAAACAAATGACCACTGCCAATAATCTCTTTCTAAATTCTACCAGATGTTCAACGATTGTCAATTCTTTTCTATCCATCTATTTTTCACCCTGTCTGAAAGTGACAATCAAAACGATAACAACAAAGACTAGCTGGCTGGCCAAGCCTTCCCAACTTGGATAAATTCCAAGAAGGTCGATTGTTGGAAATCCTGTCAGCAAGTGGTTAGGAGCCATATTGGTCAACTGAAGAGCATGGACACTAACTCCCAGCATCTTGAAAGCCAGAGCATAAATCATCCAAGTTAGGATAAAGAAGACCTTATGAGGCAGGAAGAATTGACTGGCCTTATTCATCACGATGGCAATAATTACCAGAACTAGCAAGGCAAGTGAGATTCCCAAAACAAATTCAAAACTGGAAATCCTTGGTAAAATCCCAACATAAAAGAGAATGGTTTCTGCTCCCTCACGGAAAACAGCTAGAAAACTGAGGGCAAACATGGAAATAAAGGAACCTGTCTTGGTCACTGTTTCCATTTGTGACTCCATAAAGGTATTCCATTTTTTGACCGAGGATTTGCTGTGGAGCCAGATTCCAATCACAATCATCATAGCTACTGCAAAAATCCCCACTGCTCCTTCGATGATTTCACGATTGGAGCCTGATGTTACTGCTGGAAAAGCAATTTGCAAGATAAAGGCAATAATGAGACTGGCCATGATTCCAGTGATAGCTCCACCATAAACCCACTTGAGCCCTTTTCGCATCTTGGCTGCTTTCAAGGTTGTTACCAAGGCCATAACGATTAAGAGCGCTTCTACACCTTCTCTTAGAAGAATCAGCATGGCATCAAAGGAATTGTATCGTGCACTAGTATCAATTTGTGATAAATCTGCAATCAGTTTTTCTAATTTTTCTTGGTAAACCTTCTCACTTCCCTTGACCATAATCACAGGACTTTCGCTTTCCACTCTAGTATAGAGGAAAGGATTGGTCGTGCTAACAGAACCCTCAATCGTTGGCCAGATAGTGATGAATTCCTTCATACTAGTTGCTCCTGATGCTTGGTCACCAGCTTGGAATTGTTCCAAAGCCTTCTTCAAAAGGGCAATGCCGTCTTTAAGAGTCAAATTAGAAGATGCTTCTGCGACTTCTTTTCCAGTTACAAAATCATCAATAGCCTTTTTTAAGTCCTCAAAGGAAGTCTGGATGGAGTTAAAATCCGTAGGCTCAGTTTCCATGCTACTACGCAGGAAGGAAATAGCTGTTTCAACACGCCCATAATGGGCCGTGCTATTGTCACGAACCACACTTTCATTGATAGTCCAAGTGGAATTCATTTTCTTAAAGGCTTCACGAACTTTTTCTAAATCTTTGGAGGCAATGGCCTGTTCCAAGGCTTCAAAACGAGGACTTAGGCGGTTAACCAATTTTTCTTTTTCCGCATCTAGGTCAACAGGATTTTGTTCTCTTTCAAAGGCTAATAGGGCTGAAGAAATTTCGGTGAGTTTGTCTTCAGTAATATCGCCTGACTGGGCTAGCTTTTCCTTGACGACTTTACCAGCCTCAGAATTGCTGTCTTCTACTCTTTCGAAATCTGATGCCATCTCTTTAACGAGATTCTTGGCCTCAGACTGATTGCCATTTTTGACTTCTTTGGACGCATCTGTGATTTTCACAAAGTAAGAACTCAAGCTTTCTTGGGCACCCACTGGGGAATGAATTAAAAATGACAAAGCTAAAACCAAGAACCAGCTTCTAGCCTTCCAATAATTTCTGACCAATGTAGCCTCCTTTCTCCACACCACCAAAGCAAGCAAAAAGTCCACTACCGATGTGAGTGATATATTCATTCATCTTATCAGTAGCACCTAGATTGGTTTGAACCTTGACAAAGTTATCAGGATCCTTCTGGAAAGAAATGAAAAGCAAGCCTGTATCAAACTGGCCAGTTTTTTCATCAATCCCATCTGAGTAAGAATAAGAACGACGCAAAAGTGGTTTCTCCACTTCCTTAGCCAAACGAACATGCGAATCATCAGGCAAAAGACTCAAATCCACTTCATCAAACTCATTCTTCTTACCAAAGGGGGCGCCACTTTCCTTGTAACGACCAAAGGTATTTTCTTGTTCTTCAAGACTAGTACGATCCCAGGTCTCTAAAAACATCTGAATCCGACGAACTGCCATATAAGATCCATTTTCCATCCAGTCCTTACTATCAGCCCAGATAACGCGGTCAAAGTCTTGCTCCTTGGTTGGATTTGCTGTTCCATCCTTAAAACCAAAGAGGTTACGCGGTGTCTCCATTCGATCTCCGATAGCTGCAAAACCAGACTGACTCCAACGAAGGGTCACTGCATTTCTGCCCTTACGGATGAGATTGCGAATAGCGTGAAAGGCAACCTGCTCATCATCTGCACAGGCCTGAATCACAATATCTCCACCTGTATATTTTTCACGTAATTGCTCTTTAGGGAAAGGCGGTAAATCCCTGAACACTTGAGGACGCTTGTTTTCCAAGTTCATCTTTTTCAAGAAACTTGCAGAGACACCAAAAGTCAGCGTCAAACGATGAGGATTGAGTCCGACTGTCTCACCAGTATCGCTAGGAGGCAAGAGAGCATTCTGTCCATCTTTTTTGACCAGTTCCCCCTCGATCAACTTGGCACTATAATCCGTCCAATCCTTGAATAGCTGGATAATCTTATCCTTATCCGTCGTATGCAGGTTCAGGACAACAAAATAGATATTCTTCTGCATGGGTGTACTAATCCCAGCTTGATGCTTGCCATAAAAAGCAATTTTTTCATTTCCGTACGAGATTTTTTCCTGAGTACCTAGCTTAGGTGCGAAAAAAGCAGAAGCACCAGAGAGTCCTAGCGCTAAACCAGCCCCTCCAATCCCTGCTTTTTTAAGAAATTCTCGACGGTCCATTTTCTTTTCAAAAAACTTTTCGTCTTTTTCAGTCATGACTCTTATTCTCCACTAAGAAATTTACCCATTTGTGACAGAGGCTCACCTAGTTTTGTCACAGCTTCCGACAATTCTTTAGTATCTTCTTTTGTCAAATCTGTATAAAGTTTGTAGTGTTCCTTGTCGGTCATGTGTTTGTCCAACAAACTATTGACAGACTTGAAGTCTGTTTCCAATTCTTTCACTAAATTAGCGTCTGATTTTTCAAGTAAAGGTTTAAAGAGTTGGAAAATCTTCTCAGCCCCCTCAATATTAGCACGGAAGTCATATAAGTCTGTATGAGAATAAATTTCCTCTTCTCCTGTAATCTTGCTTGTTGCTACTTCGTTAAGCAAGTCAACTGCTCCTGTCAACATAACCTTGTAGTCCACATCAACAGTTGCAATCTTGGCTTTCAATTCCTTGATATCATTTACCAACTGATCGCCGTAGCTTTCAGTTCCTTTAGTTGTATTGTCTTCCCAAAGGATACGCTCGATACGGTGGAAACCAGACCAACCTTCTTCTGTCTTGTTTTCATCCATGTAGTCTGCCAAACGGAAGTCAATCTTGACATCTGACTCACCAAAACTTTCAGCAATTGGTTCTGAACGCTCATAAGACATACGAATCAGTGGATAAACCTTTTTGGCTTCTTCTAACTTACCTTCTTTCAAAAGTTTGACAAAGCCTTCTGTATCTGTCAACAGTTTATCGATTTGCTCTTGCACAAAAGTTTTATAGTCAGAAGTGGCCTTTTCAAGCATTTTTTGCTTGTCTTCAGACAAGACTGTCACCTTAGATGAATCACTTGTATTGCTTGGCTTAGATTGGTTATTAGCACAAGCTGTCAATAGCAAGGCTGAAGATAAAAGGACAAAACCTAGTTTTTTCATTGTGTACTCCTATTTGTTCAGGAAACCTGAATTAATTTTACGTTTTATTATAGCATATTTTCACTCATTTTTCAATAAATTTTCAGAAAATTTAATGTTTATAATTAATTTTTATAATTTAAAGAATAATGGACTTTTATCGCTAAAATTGATAAAATAGGAAAGAAAATAAGATAAAAGGAAACTGTAAATCACCATGATGAACATGCAAAATATGATGCGCCAAGCACAAAAACTTCAAAAACAAATGGAACAAAGCCAAGCTGAGCTTGCTGCTATGCAATTTGTTGGCAAATCTGCTCAAGACCTTGTCCAAGCGACCTTAACTGGCGATAAGAAAGTTGTCAGCATTGACTTTAATCCAGCTGTCGTTGACCCAGAAGATCTTGAAACTCTTTCTGATATGACCGTTCAAGCCATCAACTCTGCTCTTGAACAAATCGATGAAACGACTAAGAAAAAATTAGGTGCTTTCGCTGGAAAATTGCCATTCTAAGCATAAGAAAAACAAGCATTCAAGAGAATACTTGCCTATCGTGGGAGGAACAACTGTTCCTCTTTTTGCTTACTAAAAATTAAAGAATTCCATGGCCTGTTTGAAAAGCAATTCAGTATACTCTGGGTCTTCTTGGGCAATGGTAACTTGGTCTTGAATCATTTCCAAGTCATCCGTTATCATGCCATCTGCTCCTAGCTGAACAGATTTATCAAAAGACTCTGAACTATTGATGGTCCACACGTACAATTTCTGATCGGTATTCCAAAGCTTGTTGACAAAATTTTCATCCAAGGTTGAATACTCCATAGTATAACCTGTGGCCTTGGTTCTTGGAAAGATACTATTGTAAGGTAGGATGAAATAGACTGGAATTTGTGAGTCGTAGGCTAGCACCTGATCAATCACATGGTAGTCCAAGGATTGCATTTGGTGACCATTCTGCTTAAGAATCGTTCCATATTTTTCCATAAAGCGTTTCATCATATCTGGACTATCTTTTCGACTGGTCTTAATCTCAATAAGGAGTTTTTGATGCAATTCATTGGCTTTGTTGAGATAGTCATCAAAACTAGACACCTTACTATGATAACCATTTTCTGAAATATCGAGTTTGGTCAATTCTTTCAAAGTTAGATCCTGTGGATTGGCATTGACTCCTGTCAGATGCTTGATATTAGCATCATGCATCATGACAAACTGGCCATCTTTTGTTTCCTGAACATCTGTCTCGACGAAATCTGGACTTAGTTTGGCTGTCCTTTCTAGAGATTGGACAGTATTTTGGACACCATTCTTATTAGATACTCCCCTGTGAGAGATAATCAAAGGTTTATTGGCGACTGGAGCTTCTAAATAAACATACCCCTCAAGAGCGAAAAAGATACCTGCACAGCCCATTACTCCCCATCTCATCCAGTGGTCTTTCTTTCGCCTTGGTGTGATTTCAAGTTCTTCTCCTGTTAGGAAGGAAACAAACTTAATGAGAAAGTAAGTCAAGACTATATAGTGGAAATTCTTTATTAAAACAAAGTTGATAATTCCCAGTACAAGAGATTCCTTATGAGTCAGACCATCCATCAGTGCCTGACTTGCTAATATTGGAATCAATAAAAGAATGAAAAATAGGTAGGTTTTGACGACAATCCAAAGCAAGTTCCAAGTATAAAACCAGGAGTGCTTTCTTGTCTTCTCTAAACTGTATCTGACAGCTTCTTTGACTGTTTTCTTCTCAAATAAAAGCTGAGGGAGGGCAAACATGAAACGCACTGAAATGTAAAATAGAAGTAAAGCCCAAATAGTAACCACTATACCTAGAAGCCAATACTTGTCTTCCACATAATCAACGATAAAGTCTGGAATGACAATTTTATTTAGGTAGTAAATCTTTAAAATCTTTCGAATCAATGGAAAGAGCATCATGACATAAAAGAAGATAAAGGTTATCTTGGAAATCGTCACTTGCTTCATAAACAAGAAACTCTGACTAAAGACCTTACGACTATACTCCAGCAGGGTTCTCTTTTCATGATAGAGGAGGTGTCGAGCTCCGATGAAGAGAAGTCCTATCTGGTAATAGGCGACCAGTAAATTAACAATCACCAGAACAAATAAAGCGAGACTAACAAAGGGAGAACCCTTTATAATAGCGAAAATATTATTGTAGGAAAGAAAGAGATAACCTGTCTGACGGAGTAACAGTCCAGCAATCCAAGAATTAAGCGGTAACCAGACAAACTCAATCATCATAAATATCAAGAAAAAGAGAAAGAGAATTTTATCTAGATTAAAGTATATCTGCTTAAAACCTAGATTTTTAGGTTTTTCAGGTTTCATAGGCACTCCTAGTCAAATAATTGAGACAAGTCCAAGCCTCCAAAAGGATTGTTTGAAAGGCTACTTTCTGTCCCTAACAATTCTCTAGCTTGATCCGACTCTAGAAAGGATTCGTAAACACGCGCCGTCATCCGAGCATCCTCTAAACTATTATGAGACTGACCTTGAAATCCAAGAAATGAGGCAACAGTTTGCAACTTGAGATTAGCAATACCATGTAAATCCGAACTCCGACGTTCAAAAGCTTCATCATACAAATCCACCTTATACTGCTGGCTATAATCTAAACCATGCTCTGCTAGAATAGGCAAATCACTTTTAGCAGCATTGTAGCCAACCATGGGTAAAGAACCCACAAAATCTTGGAATTCTTTTAAAACTTCCTCCACTGAAGGAGCATCTTTTAAGGTCTCAGCCGTAATCCCTGTCAAACCATTGATAAAACTTTTTAAGGGAACACTGGTATGAACATAGGAATCATAGGCGTCGATTTCCTGACCATCTCTAAAACGCACAGCCGATACTTGAATCAGGTGTGTTTGTCCTTCATGCTGATTAAATTCTAAGTCAAAAGCAATGTAATCTTCTAATCGTTCCATTCTATACCTCTCTTCTACTGTCTCTCTTCTTATTCTATTTGAGCAACTATACTATTAGAAACAAAAGAAGCCATCAGGTTAGCATTTAACCTAAACAGCTCCTTGATTATCCTCCAAATAAACGAGCAAAAAAGCCTTTCTTAGTTGATTGGACTTCTTCTTTTGCTTGGTCCAGCTCTAGCTTAAGATTTTCTTGATCCTTCATGGCTTGAAGAGTCAATTGTTGCTGCTGATCGAGTTGTTTGTCTTTCTCAGCAATCTGACGGTCTTTGATACGCATCTGCTCGTCTTTTTCTGATAACTGACGATCCTTGGCTTTTAATTGTTCATAAAGACGGAGAATTTCTGCATTCTTCTCATCAACTAGAATCTCCATCAGTTCACGTTGCTTGACATCTTCACTGACAGGCTCATCTTCAAAAATCGTTTTTTTATAAATTTCTTCTAGCTTAATCAAGCCACTTCTGGTAACAACTGTTACCCCTTTGTCATTTTTATCTGTGTCTTCTTCTGGTAATTCTTTGACACGGTTATTGATTGCTTGGCGAGATAATCCTAAGACCTCTGCAATCTCACTGACGGTCATTTCAATACTCATAATATCCTCTGAAACGTTTTCTAGCTTTTCTTTACTTAAATCTTATCATAAGCTAGAAAAACTGTCAAATTTTCGCTTAATCTAAGGCCTTTAAAAAGGCTAATAAGACTTGGGCAGAGCGACGTCCAGCTTCGATAATAAACTCATCAAAAGATATGTTTGCTTCATGATTGGCATTATCACTCATAGCTCGGATGACTAAGACTGGAAGATTAAGAGCATGTGCTGCCTGAGCAATAGCTGCCCCCTCCATCTCAACAGCCAAAACATCTGGGAAATGAGATTTAATCGCTTCTATCTTGTCATTTCCTGCAACAAAACTATCTCCTGTGGCAATCAAACCAAGATGCCAGTTTTGATCCAATTGAGATAAACTCTCTTGGATTTTGGCAACAAAGGTTTTATCTGATTCGAAATAAAGCGGTTGTTGCGCCATTTGTCCATAAGCATAGCCAAAAGCTGTAACATCCACATCATGATAAGCTAATTTGTCAGCAATCACAACATCTCCAACAGCAATACCTTCTGCTACTGCCCCAGCTGATCCCGTATTAATTAAAGCATCCACTTGAAAATGGTCAGCTAAAATCGCCACACTCATAGCAGACATGACCTTACCAATTCCACTTTCTACAAGAACGACTTCATGAGAGGCAAGTTTTCCTGTATGATAGGTATTCCCCAAAACAACATGCTCCTGGGCATTGTCTAAATGCTGGACCAGATACGCCAGTTCTTCTGGCATAGCCGCAATAATTCCTATTTTCATTTCAATTCCTTTTCCATTACAAAAGTTTCATTGCTAAGACAAGCAAAATCAAGAGAAAAATGACTGCGAATAAGATTTTATTCAATTTAGAATTGAAGATATTTCTCTTGGTATTTTCAATGCGACGGCTTTTATGAATAGACGGTTCGACCTGAATCTTCAAGGTTTCCTGACTAAAGCCATGTTCCTTAGGATTGGCATAACCAAAACGGGAAGAAGAGGTCGGTAAAATCTTAGTCTCCTCATCATCTAGCAAAGGGGGACCTGAAATTTCTTCGCCTCTATTAGCTCTTTCGATTATTTCATCCGTTAATAAAGGTTTACCCATACTGACCTCCTCTATTTTTTGTGCAATTCCCAATATTGAACAGCCATAATTGTCTTGGCATCACAAATATGACCTGATTGGATCAATTCCTTGGCTTCTTCTAAGCTCACTTCTAGGACTTCCAAGGTCTCATCTTCATCCTGCGGACGCGGATTTTCCACCTTTGTCAAATCGCTGGCTAGGTATAGTTTTAACTTCTCATTACAAAAGCCAATAGCTGAATAAAAATCATACAAGAGTTCTAACTTCCCTGTATAGGCTGTTTCTTCCTCTAATTCACGCAGAGCTGCTGCAACAGGGTCTGTATTTTCTCCTGCTTCCAACTTTCCGGCTGGAATTTCGTAAGAGACAGCCTCGATAGCTTTGCGGTACTGCTTGACCAAGATGAGTTTTTGTTCATCCGTTACTGCTAAAACACAGACAGCTCCATTGTGGAAAATTAAATCTCGTTGGGCAGTTCCTTTACCTTCTGGTAATTCAACCTGATCTTGGACTAGTTTAAATATTGGTCCTTGATAGATTTCTTTTCGACTAAGCGTTTTTTCTTCAAATTCCATGATAGGCTCCTACTGATTCTTAGGATGATGAGGAAGATGTGTTGCATATTCATCTTTATTAACCTGACGACCGCGACCAATAGCAATGGCATCCGCTGGAACATCTTTAGTAATAGTTGAACCAGCTCCAACGAGGGAATTGTCACCTAACTCAACTGGCGCAATAATGGTTGAATTTGAACCAACAAAGACATTGTTACCGATGACTGTCTTGTATTTGCTTTTGCCGTCATAGTTGACTGTAATGGTTCCAGCACCAAAATTAACCTTGCTACCCACTTCACAGTTTCCGATATAAGTCAAATGACCAGCCTTAGTATTCTCGCCGATAGAAGAACCTTTCACCTCAACAAAGTTACCAATATGGACTTGGGCACCCAGACTTGAACCTGGACGAATGTGGGCGTATGGTCCAACAGTTACACCGTCTGCAACACTGCTTTCCTCAATCATAGAGTTGGTAATGACAGCTCCTGCTCCAATAGTGCTGTCCACTACATACGTTCCATTTGTCAAAACAGTCTCAGCACCAATTTTCGTTTGCCCTTTCAAGGTAACATTGGCTTCAATTTGAACTTCAGGAGCAATCTCAACATCAATATCGATATAAGTTGCTTCTGGATTGACAAAGCTGACCCCATTGACCATGTGTTGATGATTGATACGACGACGCATAACTGACTCAGCTGTCGCAAGTGCCACACGATCATTCACCCCAAGACTTTCATCAAAATCTTTCAAGGTATAAGCACCAACTTTTTCACCAGCTTCACGGAAAATGCCAATGACATCTGTAATATAGTATTCACCTTGAGCATTGTTGGTATTGATATTTTTCAAAGCCTCAAACAAACGCTCGTTGTCAAAGACGTATGTTCCAGTGTTGATTTCCTTGATTTGTTTTTCAAAATCTGTAGCATCCTTTTGCTCAACAATACGAAGAACCTCAGCATTGTCATTACGAACAATTCGTCCATAGCCAAATGGATTATCCGTTTCAGCAGTCAAGATAGTGGCCACATTTTTATGATTGATGTGGAAATCAATCAAGTTTTTTAAGCTTTCACCTGTGATTAAAGGAGTATCTCCTGCGATGACCAAGGTGTGACCTGACAAACCTTCCAAAATTGGCTCTGTCATCATAACTGCATGGCCAGTACCTAACTGTTCAGATTGAGTCACAAATTCTGTCTGTCCAGCCAAGACCTCTTCAACCAATTCCGCCTTGTGTCCTACAACTGTTACTGTCTTTTCAGGCTGGATAGCTCCCACACTACGGAAAACATGTTCCAGCATTGAAATACCCGCAACCTTGTGCAACACTTTTGGCAAATCAGATTTCATGCGAGTCCCTTTACCCGCTGCTAAAATAATGGCATAATTTGACATAATCTTCTCTTTTCTCTAGAAATTCCCTTTTATTATACCATATTTCAAATCATTACGCGCCCTTGAATGAAAAAATGCTCTAAAGTCCTTTCTTAACCCATTTTTGAGTGTTTTTTTTGATTTTTTCCCATTTTTAAGGTAAAATTATGAGATATGAGAAAGAAAATTAATCCGCTTATTTTATTTGGTTTTTTTGGGATTATGATTTTCATTTTAATCCTGAATCGCCCTCGTTTTGAGGAACATCCTGTAAAAACAAAGTCAAATATCGCGCAAGTAGAAACACAAGCGCTACACAATATAGATAAACCAGTAATTGATGTCTCTGGTTGGCAGCGTCCTGAGGAAATTAACTACGATACTCTCCCAAAACATATCTGGGGCTATTGTTCGCGTCCATAGTGGTGCTCAAACGTCCAAAGAGAACGATGCTTCCTTTGTTAATGGGGTAGATAAGGCCTTTAAAACCCATATTACCGAGTTTCAAAAACGAAATGTACCCGTTGGGGTCTATGCCTTTGTAGCTGGAAAAAGTGTCCAAGAAATGGAAAAGGCTGCCGAAGTATTTTATAATGCCTCTTCACCATACACTCCTAGTTACTATTGGCTAGACGTGGAAGACAAAACCATGTCCAATATGAACGAAGGTGTTGAAGCCTTTCGTGCAAAACTAGAATCGTTAGGTGCTAAAAACATCGGAATCTACGTTGGGGTCTACTTCATGGAAGAACACAGTATTGATACAGACAAGTTTACCTCTGTTTGGATTCCTTCCTATGGTTCTGACTCAGGATTTTACGAAGCAACTCCTAAGACTGATTTAGATTACGACATTCATCAGTACACTTCTAAAGGAAAAATTGCTGGCTTTGACCACGATTTAGATATCAACGTCATCTCTTCCTTAAAAAACAAAGAAGAAACCTTTAGAAAACTCTTCTTAAAACCTTAAAAGCATTTGTTTACCATTTGCTTTTTCTTTTTGTGTTTGATTATGATACAATATAGTAAGGAGTTTTTGAAATAGAAATAGTTGGAGGAAAAATATGCTCTCATGGTTAGCACGTATTATTAAAGGGATTGTCATTGCTCTTGGATTTATCCTACCGGGAATTTCTGGAGGGGTTCTAGCAGCAATCTTAGGAATTTATGAACGAATGATTGGTTTTCTGGCCCATCCCTTTAAAGATTTTAAAGAAAATGTTTTGTATTTTATACCAGTTGCCATTGGTATGCTTCTGGGAATCGGCTTATTTTCCTACCCGATTGAATACCTACTTGAAAATTATCAGGTCTTTGTCTTATGGAGCTTTGCGGGTGCCATCATTGGTACAGTTCCTAGCCTCCTCAAAGAATCGACTCGAGAATCTGACAGAGACAAGATTGATCTAGCTTGGTTCTGGACAACCTTTATCATTTCTGGATTAGGACTCTATGCCTTAAATTTCGTCGTTGGAACCTTAAGTGCAAGCTTTCTTAATTTCGTCCTAGCAGGTGCACTACTGGCTCTTGGTGTATTGGTTCCTGGTCTCAGTCCATCAAATCTACTTTTGATTTTGGGACTCTATGCTCCTATGTTGACTGGTTTTAAAACCTTTGACCTCTTGGGAACCTTCTTCCCGATTGGAATTGGTGCAGGTGCAACTCTCATCATTTTTTCAAAATTGATGGATTATGCCTTAAACAACTACCACTCACGCGTCTATCATTTTATCATCGGAATCGTTCTATCAAGCACCCTTTTGATCTTGATTCCAAATGCAGGAAACTCTGAAAGCATTCAATACACAGGCCTTTCACTTGTCGGTTATGTCATCATCGCCTTCTTCTTTGCGCTGGGAATCTGGCTTGGTATTTGGATGAGCCAATTGGAGGATAAGTATAAATAATGGCAAAAAAAGTTAAAATCAAAAAAACATTGGTGGAACAAATCCTGTCTAAAGCAGGTATCCCACATCAGGGGATTCAAATCAATGCTCTGGAAGGAGAACTTCTGCAAGGTTATGACCGAAATCAGATTTTCAAAACCTTGGCTCTTTTGGGAGACAAGACAGGACCGATTATCGGAATTATCCCTATCACTCAACACTTGTCTGAAAAGAAACTAGCCAAAATTTCTGGCAATAAAAAAGTGAGTATGATTCCACAAAAGGACCTTGAGAAAACAACTGGTTATATTCACGGAGCCAATAATCCTGTCGGTATTCGTCAGAAACACCATTACCCCATTTTTATCGATAAGATTGCTCTAGACTTAGATCAAATGATTGTCTCTGCAGGCGAAGTTGGTCACAGCATTATCGTCGCACCACAAGACTTGGCTAACTTTGTAAAAGCTGACTTTGTAGATATTTTGGAGGACAACAAGTAATGAAACTCTACTTTGTCCGCCACGGTCGTACGGTCTGGAACCAAGAAGGACGCTTTCAAGGTGCTGGTGGAGATTCTCCCCTTCTTCCTGAATCCATTGACACCCTAAAACAACTTGGCAAGTATCTCAAGGAAATTCCTTTTAAGAAAATTTATTCAAGTGATTTACCGCGAGCGGTCAGATCTGCTGAGATTATCCAAAGTCAACTCCAGACGCCCTGTCCTTTAGAATGCGTTCCTAATCTCCGTGAATGGCAGTTGGGGAAGTTGGAAGGTTTGAAAATCGCAACCTTGGAAGCTATTTACCCGCAACAAATCAAAGCTTTCCGATCTAATCTTGCTAAATTTGACACTCAAATGTTTGGAGCCGAATCCCTCTATAGCACCACGCAACGGACCATCCAATTTATCAAATCATTAAAAGATAGTCCAGCTGAGCGTATTCTAATTGTCGGTCACGGCGCCAATCTTACTGCTAGTCTTCGTACTCTTCTAGGTTATAAAGAACCTCTTCTTCGTAAAGATAGCGGTCTAGCAAATGCCAGCCTAACCATTCTAGAAACCCATGATTTTGAAACATTTACACTCGATACTTGGAATGATACTTCCTATCAATAACAGAACTTGATTTTAGCGTCAAGTTCTTTTTAGTTTTTAAAGATTATCCGTGAATTTCTTGCTTATTTATGATAAAATGGAAGTATCGCAAAAAATGACTCATCGTATTCAATTTTGAGTAAAACTAGGAGGATCCCATGTCAACAGAACATATGGAAGAACTAAATGACCAGCAGATCGTTCGCCGTGAAAAAATGGTTGCGCTCCGTGAACAAGGAATCGATCCTTTCGGAAAACGCTTTGAACGTACTGCAAATTCACAAGAATTAAAAGATAAATATGCTGACCTCGATAAAGAACAATTACACGATAAAAACGAAACAGCTATTATCGCAGGACGCTTGGTAACCAAACGTGGTAAAGGTAAAGTAGGTTTTGCCCACCTTCAAGACCGCGAAGGTCAAATCCAGATCTACGTTCGTAAAGATGCTGTCGGTGAAGAAAACTACGAAATCTTCAAAAAAGCAGACCTTGGTGACTTCCTTGGTGTCGAAGGTGAAGTAATGCGTACGGATATGGGAGAACTCTCTATCAAGGCAACCCACATTACACACTTGTCTAAGGCTCTTCGTCCTCTACCAGAGAAATTCCACGGTTTAACAGACGTTGAAACCATTTACCGTAAACGTTACCTTGACTTGATTTCTAACCGTGAAAGCTTTGAGCGCTTTGTCACTCGTTCAAAAATCATCTCTGAAATCCGTCGTTACCTTGACCAAAAAGGTTTCCTTGAAGTGGAAACACCTGTTCTTCACAACGAAGCAGGTGGTGCTGCTGCCCGTCCATTTATCACTCACCACAATGCCCAAAATATTGACATGGTGCTTCGTATCGCGACTGAGCTTCACTTGAAACGCCTTATCGTTGGTGGTATGGAGCGTGTCTATGAAATTGGCCGTATCTTCCGTAACGAAGGAATGGATGCTACTCATAACCCTGAGTTTACTTCTATCGAAGTTTACCAAGCTTATGCAGACTTCCAAGACATCATGGACTTGACTGAAGGTATTATCCAACACGCTGCTAAATCAGTCAAAGGCGATGGCCCAGTTAACTATCAAGGTACTGAAATCAAAATCAATGAACCATTTAAACGTGTTCACATGGTGGATGCTATCAAGGAAATTACTGGTGTAGACTTCTGGCAAGACATGACTTTGGAAGAAGCCAAAGTTATCGCTGCTGAGAAGAAAGTTCCAGTTGAGAAACATTACACTGAAGTTGGCCACATTATCAACGCCTTCTTTGAAGAGTTTGTTGAAGAAACTTTGATCCAACCGACCTTTGTCTATGGACATCCAGTAGCTGTCTCACCACTTGCTAAGAAGAATCCTGAAGACGAACGCTTTACTGACCGTTTCGAACTCTTCATCATGACTAAGGAGTACGGAAATGCCTTTACTGAGCTCAACGACCCAATCGACCAACTTAGCCGTTTTGAAGCCCAAGCTAAAGCTAAAGAACTTGGTGACGATGAAGCAACAGGTATCGACTACGACTACATTGAAGCTCTTGAATATGGTATGCCACCAACAGGTGGTTTGGGAATCGGTATTGACCGTCTCTGCATGCTCCTCACTGATACAACTACTATCCGTGACGTATTGCTCTTCCCAACAATGAAATAATCCCTTATCCTCTGGTACTTGCCAGAGGATTTTTTCATGGCCAAAAGAAATAGACTGAAGTTTTCACCTCAGTCTATTTTTCTGTCGGACTTTAGAAAGGAAGTTTCTTTCTTATACTCAATGAAAATCAAAGTGCAAACTAGGAAGCTAGCCTCAGGTTGCTCAAAGCACTGCTTTGAGGTTGTAGATAAGACTGACGAAGTCAGTTACACATATCTACGGCAAGGTGAAGCTGACGTGGTTTGAAGAGATTTTCGAAGAGTATTAGTCTTCTTTTTTCTTACGAGCTACAAGTCCGAATGCACCCAACATTCCAAGAAGTCCAAGACTAGCTAGACCAGCCTTATCCTCTGTACCAGTATTTGGTAATTCCTTCTTGTCATTAGAGCTTGGTTGCTCTTGATTGATTAGTTTTTTCACTTTCTTATAGTGATGTAGTGTATTTCCTTTAGCATCCGTTGTTGAATGACTAAACTCATATCCTTCCAACTCTATTGGATTGTGTTTTCCTTCTTTATCTGAAGTAATACGGTTTCCATTTTCATCTAGATATTCCGTTACAATCTGCACAGTTGAACCACCATTTTGAGCAATTGCTCCGTCACCATTTTGTGATTTAGGTGTTACTGTTACAGGAACGTCCACTGTGATAATACGACCGTCAGGTAATTTGACTTTTACCTTAACAAATGGTTTTGTTCCTGGTGTTTCTGTTGTTGGAATTTCTCCGACTTCAACAATTTCCCACCCTGGTTCTTTTGGTAAATCGATATGACCTTTCACATCATCTGGTGTAACTGGTGTTCCTTGTGGCACTACAATTTGTCTTACAGTTGGTGTTACGATTACCGGTACATCTACTGTAATCTTACGGCCATCTGGTAATTGAATTTCCACTGAAACAACTGGTTTTGTTCCTGGTGTTTCTGTTGTTGGAATTTCTCCTACTTTTGTTACCTTCCATCCATTTGGTAAGTCGATATGTTTCTTAACATCTTCTGGCGTAACTGGTGTTCCAACTTTAACTACCACAGGCGTAACTTTTGGTGTTACGATAACTGGTACATTTACAGTTACTCGAATTCCATTTGGTAACTCGATAACAACTGGAATACTTGGCCTTTCTCCTGGAATATCCGTTGTAGGTTTATCTCCAATAGAAATAACTTTTGCTCCTTTTGGAATGTGTTTTTCAACATCCTCATTAGTAATTGGATCTCCCTCTTTTTTAACAATGTCTTCAATAGGTGTTACAGTTACTGGTACATCTACTGTATAAGATTTACCGTTTGGTAATGTAATCGTTACTTTAACTGGATCTTTCTTACCTGGCGTTGTTAAGTCTGGAATGTTTGCAACATTCGTTACTTTACCACCTTCTGGAATCTTAATTCCTTTTGTGTAATCCTCTGGGGTTAACGGTGTTGTGGTTACTGGTGTTTCAATCGGTGTTGGTTTTGTTTCAACTACTTTAATAGTCGCTGGAACTTCAACTAACACTTTTCCATCTTTATCTTTTACAACTACTATAACTGGTTTATCCCCTGGAGTTGTTCCATCATATGGAGTTGTTTGTCCTTCTGGAACTTTGTATTCGAATGTTGAACCTTCTGGATAGTCACTTGGTGTGATACTATCTTCAGCTTTAGGTTTATCCTTATCTTCAGCATTTACTGGAGTTAATTGTTCTTTACCTTGAACGACTTTAATCTTCGCAGGTACTTCTACAAGTGTATCTCCATCTGAATCTTTCACGACTACAGTAACATCTTTATCACCTGGTGTTGAACCATCGTAGGCTTCTGTTTTTCCTTCTGGAGTCTTGTACTCAAATGTTGATCCTTCTGGATAATCATCTGGTGTAATGCTATCTTGTGGTTTTGGTTTCTTATCATTTTCAGCATTTACAGGCACATATTGTGTCTTAGGTTCTACTACTACAATTGTCGCTGGAATTTCTGTAATTGGTTGTCCATTCAGCTTAGCTACTACCGTTACAGGTTTCTCACCTGGTGTTGTTGTATCTACTGGAGTGTTATCTTTATATTCAAATGTTGTGCCAGTTGGGAAATCATTTGGATTAATGTTTTCTTTTGGATCTGGCTGTTTCTTAGCTGGATCTACTGGTACATATTTAGGATAGCTTTCCACTACACGTACTGTAGATGGTACTTCAACTAATACTTTGTCCCCTTGTTTCACAACAACAGTAACTTTCTTATCACCTGGTGTAGATGTATCTACTTCTTCTTTATACTCAAATGTCGCATCATCTGGGTAATCATTCGGATCAATACTATCTTCAGGAGATGGCTGTTTCTTACCTTCATCTACTGGAACGATTTGTGGATTTCCTTGTACAACCTTCACTTTTGTTGGTACTTCTACAAGTTTATCTTCTCCATTTTTCGCAACTACAACCACATCTTTTTCGCCTGGTGTTGTTGTGTCTACTGGTGTCTTGTACTCAAATGTTGTGCCATCTGGGTATTGTTCTGGATCAATACTCTTAGAAGCATCTGGTTGTGGTTTGCTTGGGTCTGCTACTACGTATTGTGTCTTAGGATCTACAACTACTACTTTTGCAGGAACTTCTGCAATTGGTTGACCATTTAGCTTAGCTACAACTGTCACATCTTTTTCACCTGCAGTTGTTGTATCTACTGGTGTCTTGTATTCAAATGTTGTTCCTTCTGGATATTCTCCTGGAGTGACACTGTCTTTTGCCTCTGGTTGTTTCTTAGCTGGATCTGCAACTACAAATTGAGGTGTGCTACCCACTACACGTACTGTAGATGGTACTTCAACTAATACTTTGTCCCCTTGTTTCACAACAACAGTAACTTTCTTATCACCTGGTGTAGATGTATCTACTTCTTCTTTATACTCAAATGTCGCATCATCTGGGTAATCATTCGGATCAATACTATCTTCAGGAGATGGCTGTTTCTTACCTTCATCTACTGGAACGATTTGTGGATTTCCTTGTACAACCTTCACTTTTGTTGGTACTTCTACAAGTTTATCTTCTCCATTTTTCGCAACTACAACCACATCTTTTTCGCCTGGTGTTGTTGTGTCTACTGGTGTCTTGTACTCAAATGTTGTGCCATCTGGGTATTGTTCTGGATCAATACTCTTAGAAGCATCTGGTTGTGGTTTGCTTGGGTCTGCTACTACGTATTGTGTCTTAGGATCTACAACTACTACTTTTGCAGGAACTTCTGCAATTGGTTGACCATTTAGCTTAGCTACAACTGTCACATCTTTTTCACCTGCAGTTGTTGTATCTACTGGTGTCTTGTATTCAAATGTTGTACCGTCTGGATATTCTCCTGGTGTAACACTATCTTTCGCTTCTGGTTGTTTCTTAGCTGGATCTGCAACTACAAATTGAGGTGTGCTACCTACTACACGTACTGTAGATGGTACTTCAACTAATACCTTATCCCCTTGTTTCACAACAACAGTAACTTTCTTATCCCCTGGTGTAGATGTATCTACTTCTTCTTTATACTCAAATGTCGCATCATCTGGGTAATCTGTTTTATCAATGCTCTTTTCTGGATCTGGTTGTTTGTTGCTTTCATCCACTGGTACGATTTGTGGAACACCTTCAACTACTGTTACTGGTACTTTAACTGTTGTAGTTAATGGTGTATCTTGTCCAGGAACTGTGTACTTAACAGTTACCTCTACTTCAGTATCTTCTGTTAAGTCTGGCACTGTTACTGTAGCTGTTTCATCAACAGTAACGGTTGCACCTTGTGGTAATTTACCTGTAAATGTTGAATCTTCAATTGCTTTTTTCGCTTGAGCAAGGACTTTTTCTTTAGCTTTATCCTTATCACTATTTTTAGCAACTAGAATTTCATCAGCTTCTGGTTTTGGTAATACTGTTACTGGAACACTGACTGTTTCTGTTAACTTACCATTGTCGTATGTTACTGGTACGTCTACTTTAACATCTGTTGCTCCTGCTTTACCAGCTGTTTCTGGTAATGTTGTTGGTTCACCTTTTGTTCCATCTGTTCCTGGTGTTACTGCACCTTTAGCTGCATCAGCTGTTACTTCATCACCTTCGAAGACTACCAATGATTTTGGTGTTGAACTTACGACTGTTACTGGTACATTAATTGTATCTTCTGCTACTACTGTACCTGTACTATCTTTGTATTGAACTTTTACTGGTACAGCGTCCTTATCCCCATTAGAAGTTGTTGCTGGAACAGTATAATCTTGATTTGGAACTAATTCTGCTGTTACTCCTGATGGTAGCGTTAATTTACCTAGTGCAGCTTGTGCTTTTTCTTTTACAGCTGTTGTTAAGTTCTCACCAGTTGTATCTTTTAATGTCGTTACTTTTTCTGGTGTTGCTTTTGGTAATACTTCAACTGGTACTTTTACTGTTTCATCTCCTGTTGAATATGTTACTGTCGTTGGTACGGTTACATCAGGTGTTCCTGCTTTTACTGTTGTAGCAGGTAAATCTGTTTCTTTCGGAGTATTAACTGTACCTCCAGTACCTGGTGTTACGGCAGCCTTAACTTTCTCAACATCTGGTTTTGTTCCTTCTAATGTATATACCGTTTTTGGTTCTGAACCTAATACGTTAATCGTTACTGGAATTGTCGTATCGTATGTTTTTCCATCTACTGTATAAGTTGCTGGAACATTTACAACACCTTTATTTGTACCTTTTTCATTTGTTAGAGTTTCTGCTACGGCTTCTGTTATATCCCCAACTGTTACTGTCGCTCCTGTTGGTAATTTTCCTGTGAAATCTGTCGCCGCTACTAATGCCGTTGCTTTTGCTTTAGCAACTTCTTTAACTTTATCTACACTCTCACCTTTTGGTACTTCAACTTCACCAGTTGGTTTTGGTAATACTGTTACTGGTACTTCTACTGTTTCATTAATAGTTGTACCATTTGAATCATGAGTAACCGTTGTTGGAATTTTTAATCCTGCTTCTCCAGCTTTTCCAGTTGTACTAAAAACATCTGATTCATTAGGATTATTCACAACTCCAGCTTTAGTATCGATTGTAGCAGGAGTGACTGAAGATTTTACTTGATCATTTGTAATCTTATCACCTTCAAATACTACTAACTTATCTGTAGTTGATTTTACAACATTTACTTCGATATCTACTGTTGTATCATAAGTTCTTCCATCAGCAGTATAAGTAACAGGAACTTTTACAACACCACGTCCATCAGCGGCTATTTTTGTAATTTCAACTTTATCTTTAGAATTAAGGGTAACATTCGTAATTTGACCCATTGCAGCCGTTGCATTCATATCTCTAAGCAATTGTTGGAAATTAGCTGAATTAACTTCTTCTTGTGCTTTTGCATAAGCAACTTCTTTTAACTGATCATTGTTAGTATTAATTGGAACAGTCACAACACCTGTTGCTTGTAAGCTATTAATATAGATTACTTTTCCATATTCAAAATCTGGATTATCAGAATTTGCCAATCCTCCTCGATGGAACTGATTTTCATAGGCTGGTTTCAAACCATTAGTTGTATATGAATATAATTTATTTCCTTCCGCGTCAGTATCTCCAAATCCACTTGTTGCTGTAACTTTGAAGTCAGCTGGTCCAATAAAGTTATTCGCAGTAGTAAATACAATACTTGATGAACGAGTAGTTTTTTCTGCTGCAGCCATACGTTTATCCGCTGGCACGTTATATGTTAATGTACCACCTTTAGAATTATCATTAGAATCATTTGGGGTCCATCTAATGGAATTAGCATAAACACCTCCAAGGAATGCACTACCTCCATTAGCGTTTATTACACGATCTTCTAAAACTACACCTTTTGGTACTTTTATCGTTACTTGAACATTTGAAGCTGCGTAGTAATCAATATTCATTCCAGCCGTATCTTTCAGAGTAAAGTTAAAACTACCTTTTTGATTCTTATCATAAATTGTGTCTGGTGTATAGCCATACTCATTTTTATTTCGTCCTGAAGAAACATCTGTTACAATTTCAGCTGCTGGAGCTGTAGCAATACCGATACCTCCTACAAGGTATCCATCTTTAATTTCAGCTCCTTTTCTATTGAAAGGATTAGTAGTCAATCCTGTTCCTTGATCTCCCGCTTCAATTAAAACTTTAATTTTTGTAGTAGTCGCAGGAATATCATATAGACGAGCCATATAGGTCCATCCGTTTCCTCCCCCAGGACCTTGTTCCGTAGATAGAGGACCACTTTTACCATCTACTGGTTTAATCTCTGCACCAGTAAACGCATCTACAATTTTCAGTTTAACTTTTTCACCCGTACTAGGTGTTGATGCATGACCATATGCTCCACTATGAATCAAATTAACATTAAGTCTAGAATTTCCATTCACATCAAATTCTTTAGATATTGTCGTCCCTTTGCTTCCTAACTCAAGATAATAATCACGATTTTTCACTTCACCAAAAGCATTGGTTCTCATTGCGTTAATAGTAGGAGTTATCGTTGGAATGATACCACTACCAGCATTATACGATAATTGAGCACCCTCTCTTTGATATTGTATTAATTCTTCATCGTTTGTATATATTTTTGATTTAGGTACTACCCTAGTACTTGGTGCCCCATCTTTATCTGTAATATCTGTTACTTCAAGTGGTTTAACGGCATTTACTTTCTCACCTTTTTCAATTTTCCAACCATTTAACAAACCAGCTTCTGCTTCTGCTTTTGTAATTGTTCTTTCTTGCCAGTTGTAAGTAGCATTACCGATACCAGGTGTACGAGCATTGATTTCTCCTGGACCCGCTTGTTGTTTAACAATTGTCTTAGATTTCTTATCAGCATCCGTAAAGGTTACTTTATCCCCAAAACCTTCTTTCAGACTCTCAAAGACACCATTAGTTGGGTTATTTCCGTACGCTACGTGGTTTTCACTAACAGGTGCTCCCAAATCTGCTTTACCTGCTAAGTATAACGCTAATAAATCACGTTCCGATTTTACCGCTTCTGCTTGTTGGCTCATAATTTGAGCTGAACTTACATCCGCTGCATTTGCAGTTGTAATAACATTTTCTGCTTTTTGTTTAATACCTTTTAAAACATCAATTTTAAATTGATCTTTTTTATTCGCTGGCTTAGCTTCTTCTTTCGCTATTTGAGCTTGAATTTTATCAATATTTGCTTGCAACTCTGGAATAGCAGCATCACGAATACCTTTATATTTTTCTGCTTCTGATGCAGCATTTGCAGCTGTAGTATCCACCGTAGTATCTACTGTTCTAAACCCACTTTCTCCATTGCTTGGGATAGCTTGTCCATTTCTAGGATTTTGGTTTTTGTTTACTTTTGTTGCTTCTGATTTGATACTGTTTAAAATGAAAAGGCTACTTGAAAGTTGTTTAGCCAATGCATTAACTTTTGCCTGTGTTTTTGTGTCATCATTTAAAAGATCTTTTGCTTTATTAACCAAATTTTTAGCATCATCAATGACTGATTTTGTTTTCTTGTCTTCAGTTAATTGACTCAATCTACCTTCAACTTTAGCAACTAAATCTTCTAACGATGCGGTATTAATAGCTACTTTTTCTGTCACTCCATTTGGAGTTTCAACTGCACTGGCTTGTTTGTCAGTAGTAGACTCTTTTACAGAAGTATTATTTTGTCCATCGGGCTCTTTAGCAGTAGCAGATCCTTGTCCAGCAACTTCCTTAGAGGGTTCCGAGGACTTCTCATTTACATTTTGAGGATTTTGAACTTCTGTAGGTTCTGAATTAGTTACTGGTTCAGCCGCTTGGACGCTTCCTCCACCAAGGAAAAACAATCCAGTAGCTACAGCCACACTAGCCGCACCGAAACTAACCTTACGAATACTGTAACGTGTGAATTTCTCCACTTGCGATTGGCGAACATGTCGCCCTTTGGGTTTAAACATTCCCTTACTCCTTTTTTCTGATAACTATCAGTTAATATATTTAGGAAGGCTAGATAAAAAGCCCCCCCTAAAATATATAGGTATATTTTAAAGGGTTACAACTTATTATACTCTTTTTATGTCTATAAATCAAACATTTTGAGGTATACTCGCCAAAGTAATTTCACAAACTCCTATTTATGGTAAGCCCTTACAAAAATAAAAGTTATATTACTTTAGAGATTTTCTATATTATTCGACTGTTCATATAATTTGATTACAAAAAGGAATTTTCTGATATTTTTTATTAGGTCTTCATTGAGTTTTAGCTATAGATAAGGGATTACAGAATTACGCTAGATACACAAGATCTGCCCAAAATAGTTAAAAAATTTAGAAGTTACTCCTACTTTATAAAATAAGGTCTATAAAAAAACAAAGCCCAGTTTTAAAGACAAAACTAGGCTTCTTATCTATTTTCCTTCTTTCACTTCTTTAGTTGCTACATCTTCTCCAAACCATTTTTGGCTGATTTTCTGGAACTTCCCTTCTTGATGTAGTTCAACAAAGGCTTGATTTAAAGCTTGCAGTAATTTTTTATCAGCTGGTCTAACTCCGACAGCAAAAGATTCACTTTCAAATCCAGCTGAAAAGACATTATAGTCATTTAATATCCCCTCAGACTGGAGGTAATAATTAGCATACACTCGGTCAATCAACAAGGCATCAATACGGTCATTTTTCAAGTCAATCAAGGCTTCATTGAAACTCTGATACTGATTAGCCTTCTGGTCTTTGACACGATTTTTCAGTAAATCTGGCTGGGCTTCAAAGTCTAAGTAACCAGAGGAACCTGCTTGGGCTCCCAAAATCTTATCCTTCATATCCTCTACTGAACGAATCTGCTGACTTTTCTTAGCAACCAGAACTTGCTGATTTTCCATATATGGAATGCTAAAGGCAACCTTTTCTCGGCGTTCATCAGTAGCAGAATAGCCATTCCAGATGGCATCAATGGTTCCATTTTGCAGTTCCGTCTCCTTCATATCCCAGTCGATTGGTTGAAATTGAACCTTAAAACCTAATTTTTCAGAGACAGCTTGTGCTAAGTCAATATCAAAGCCTGTATATTGGCCATTCTTTTCTTCAAAACCCATGGGTACAAAGGTATTGTCAAAACCAATAGTAATGGCACCCTGCTCTTGATACTTATCCCAGTTATCCTGCTTTGGATCACTAACCTTCTGAGTACAGGCCGTTAAAAAGAGAGTCAGGAGAGAAACCAATACTAAAGCAATTTTCTTATTAGTCATCGGCACCTCCTACTTGGGCTCAACCTTGAGAATCTGATCTGCGATATTTTCAGCGAATTGTAAATCGTGGGTAACGACAATCTGGGTCATCCCAAGTTCCCTATTTTGCAAGATCAGTTTTTCCACTTCCAAGCGCAATTCTGGATCTAGGGCAGAAGTTGGTTCATCGTAGCCAATGATTTCTGGGTCAATCATCATAGCACGCGCCAAAGCCACCCGCTGCTTTTGCCCACCAGATAGCGAGAAGGGATAGGCTTCTGCATGTCCTGCCAATCCTAACTGTTCCAAGAGTCCACACGCCTTCTTCTCAGCCTCTTCCTGATTCATTCCCATTGTTTTCACAGGTGATAAGGTCAAATTATCTAGAACTGATAAATGAGGAAACAGTTGAAAATCTTGGAATACAAATCCCAGTAGATTCCGCTTCTCCAGTTCATCCAATTCTAAAGGTTCTCCATTATAAAAGATTTGCCCTGAATCAATGGTTTCAAGACCTGCAAGCATACGTAAGAGGGTTGTCTTACCTCCACCAGAAGGCCCAACGATTGCCAGAATTTGCTTTTCAGGAATTTTTAGACTGAAATTAGATAAAATTTGCTTTTCACCAAAGCCCTTATTGATATTTCGTAATTCTAACATGGCAGCCTCCTATCTATAGTAACTGTACTTCTTCTCAACTTTTTTGGCAAGAATGGTCACAATACCAATCAAAATCAAGTAAATGGCTCCTGCCAAGAACATAGGGACCAAACTAGCGTCACGGTTGGCAGCTGTTCGACTCGCCAAGATAAGATCTGAAATTCCTAGAGCGTAGACCAAAGAAGTATCCTTAACCAAACTCATAACTTCATTAAAGACACTAGGAAGAACAATCTTGGTCACTTGGGGCAAGATAATATAGCGAACTGTGTCAAAAGAGCTAAACTTCAAAACCTTAGCGGCCTCATATTGACCTTTAGGAATGGTATCAATCCCCCCACGGAAGATTTCGGCAAAGTAAGCTGCATAATTAAGAACAAAGGCAATAATAGCTGCAGGAAGACGGTCCAAACGGATCCCAATGCTTGGTAGTACATAATAGATAAAGATCAATTGCAAGAGCAAGGGTGTCCCCCGCATAATCCAGATATAAATGTTAATCAGATGATGGAGGGGCTTCCAATGGACTTGCAAGGCAAAGGCAATCAAAACGCCCAAGGGAATAGAAAAAATCAAGACCAGTGCAAAAACCTGTAAAGTCATGCTTGCACCGCTCAATAAACTCGGTAATATCTCAAATAAATAAGACATACTGACACCTCCTTAAAATAATTGTTCCTATTATAGCATAAGAGATTGGTGTTTACAAATGCTTTCTGTTGCTTATTGATAATTGAGTTTTTACTTATTTTTTCTTTAAAATCATTTTCAGCAATTACTGTTATTTTTTAGAATCGTATTCATCTTTGTATTTATTTTTATAATCATCTTTGCCCCTATAGTTGAGAATCTTGCAATTTGATTCTAATAGTTTCCAAAAGGATCAATGAGTCATTTCACTGTATTTACTTTTGACAAAACGACTACTCCTTCAAGAAAATGATTTTACGGATTTGAAATCTGACTATCCTATTTATGTTTCCTGGATTTTAAACCCACATTTTTAGTCAAACAAAAAAAACACAAGCCGTAGCCTGCGAAAACATTATCTATTCTAAATAGTCTTTTTCTGTAATTACTTTTAATCTAGTAGAATAATTCTGGAATGTTGAGAATTTAAAGCGTTTAGGATCTTCAAGTTTGTTTCTATCATTTATTTCTAAAACGCGGTTATAATCTATAATAGCTTTCACTAACTTATTGATTATAGCTTTATCGTTATCCATTACTTTATAATAATCTTCGATTTTCCGAAGGCGAAAAGTTGTATTTAGTAAATAACTTTTTTCTTCTAAAATCAAGGTTTTACCAATATCTAACCCTTCAACATATCCTGCTTTTGCCGAATTTCTAAGCTTATACTTCAACTGATACTTTTTAGGAATATAACTTCTAAATGGAATCAAGAAAGTCAATCCCTGTATTTTGACAACAGTTACCGCAAATCACCTTCCTTTATTCATTACTTCCTTTGTCTTAAAATCATAATCCATCGCTTGAATAAGGTCATAATTCTTGCACATTTTTAAATCAATTTGACCTAATTTTAACTTCTTACTTTTCATTCCTATTCCTTATATAAAAAGCTCACTAAAAAGTGAGCAATATTTCCAATGAGATACTTCTGTTGACGAGCGCGTCTCTCCGCCCCCTCATTGCCTAACGATAAGGCTTGACGAATCGAAAGGAGGTGAGTTTTCCTGTTTTCAATTCTTCTTATTCTTACACATTTTTTTAATTTTGTCAAACAAAAAACACAAGCCGTAGCCCACTGTGTGTAATCGATTTTGAAATTTTAAGATAAGAGTTTTGGAATAAAAACAAAACTCTATACTTCTAATGAAACAATCTTAACCTGATTTATATAAAAATTCTCGTCACATTGCAATAAAACCTCAGCCATATTTATTTTTTAAAAAAACAGTAAAAAACCGCAGTTGTCTTCAAATAACTTGCAGTTTTCTGTAATGTATGAATTCTTACAATCTCTCAAATAGTTCTTGCATCTGCACATCATCTGGAACCAGTTTTAAGTAAGCTTGAGCATTGACTTTTGCTTCCTCAAAGTAGCCCAATTCACGCAAGAGATAGATATAATGTTCCAGAAATTCGGGATTGTCCTTCAAATCTCCTGCCAACTCTTGGTAAAGGTCGTAAGCAGTATCCAAATCGTCCATTTCTTGATAAGAACGAGCAATCATCCACTTGGTCAAAAGATTTTCTGGCTCCTCACTTTGTAAATCTAGAATGTCTTCATAACGCTCCTGCTCTAGATAGATAGTGGCTAGACGGAGTAAGATTTCTTCTGTATCCTCAGCGTCTTCTTTTGCAGTAAGGAGATAGTTCTCTGCTCCACTAGCATCATGCAATTCATAAGAAAATTGTGAAGCAGCTAGCAGGAGACGAGTTTCAAAGGGATTTTTCTCCAAGCCTTGCTTAGCGATACTCAGGGCTTCTTGAACTTGATGCTCCTTATGTAAGGCCTGACTATAGCCATACTCATAGCCTTCAAAGTCAGGAGAAATGGTATCAAGCTGCTTAAAGTAGAGGACGGCCTTTTGGTATTCTTCTCGGTCAAAGTAAAGACTGGCTAACTCAAAAGCTGTTAGGTCATCGTATTCTAACTCCAAGGCTTTTTCCAAAAACTCTGTAGCCGTTTCAAATTTCCCTAACTGGGCATAGGCAAATCCAATCCGTTGATAGGTAGAAATACCCGTTTGCTCATAAATAGTACGATTATCTAACTGGGCATAGCCCTGAATAGCCTCTTGGTAATTTTCCAACTCGCTATCCAACTCTGCCAAACCCAATATCAAGAGAGGATCCTCTGAATAGGTCAAAGCCTCCAGCAATTTCTCACGCGCCACATCTGTCAAACCTTCCATCTGGTAAAGGTCTGCCTTAAGTGCCAAAGCCGAAACATACCAGTTACTGTCAGCTTGGATTTCCTCAAGGTAAGCGAAGGCTTCTTCGATTTGACCATCCTCGCTAGCAATAGCTGCTAGATTAAGATGAACATCTGGAAAATCTTCTACGATTTTCAGGTAAATCTCCTTGGCCTGAGGATAAAAACCAATCCCTTCTAGATAAGTGGCTAATTCATAAAGAAGGTCACTTGGATCATTTTCTAAAGCTTCGGCGAAATAGTGCTCTGCCTTGGCTAAATCTTGCTCCTCCAAAGCCTGTAACATCTGTTGACTATTGTTCACTCTTGACTTCCTCGCCCTCTAATTCATATAGACCACTGACTACCTTATACCATTCGAAAATGGCTGAAATGACAACCTTAGCAGAGGCATAAACCGGAATACCAAGTAAAACTCCCCAGATTCCAAACATGGATCCTGAAGTTAACAAAACAAAGAGAACATTAATGGGATGGATGTTTAATTGACTTCCCAAAATCAATGGAGAGACAAAACGGCCTTCAATAGTTTGTTCTACGATAAAGACAATCACTACTTTTAAAAGCATAACTGGCCCAGCAATCAAGCCCAATACTAGGGCAGGAAGCATGGCTAGGAAGCTACCCAGATAAGGAACCAAATTTAAAATACCAGCAGTAACACCCAGCGTAACCGCATAACGTAGACCGATAATCTTGAAGAAGATGATAAACATTACTGCTACAATAATAGCTACTGTTACTTGCCCTCGAACATAGTTGGACAACTGCTGATTCACATCTGATAAAACTTGCCCCACAGGCTCCTTCAATTTTGTTGGCATGAATTGAGTCAAATAGTGACGCAATCCTTTCCCATCACGCAAGAGATAAAAGAGCATGAAAGGGACAATAATCAAGGCAACGATCACTTGAGATGCCCCACTAATAAAGGCACTCACCCAGTTGACTGCCTGAGATGAAACCTTGCTCGCCCAAACTGTAGCCTGACTAGAGAAGTTTGTCAAGACTTGTTCTAACTGAGGTCTGAAATCATCTGGCAAACGCTTGGTGACCAAATCATCAATAACCCTATCAGCATCTTCCAGGTAGACTGGAACATTTCTTGCAAATGTTAAGACCTGACGCTGCAGATTTGGAATAGCTACTGCCAAGCCCCAAATGATAAAGATGGCGATGATGACAAAGACAATACTGATAGCTATAACACGATTAATCTTATGCATCTCCATCCAATCAACAATAGGATTTAACAAATAATATAGCAGTCCAGACAAAATGACAGGCAACATCACAACTGCCAAAAAGTCCAAAACAGGTGAAAATAGAAAACTAATCTTACTTAAAATAAAAAGATTGAGTCCCAATAATAAGGTTACCAAAAATACCGTAATGGCCTTGTTATCCAAAAACCACTTAAAAAACCAAGATAGGCTAAAATGTTTCTCTTTTTGCTCCATAAATACTTCCTTTCTATCGTTCTCTCATTATATCATTTTTAGGAAAAAATAACTCTTTTTTAAAGTGCTTACATACCATTGAATTGTACTGCATATCATATTGTGAATCTATTTTGTGATATAATAGTCTTATCTTTATAAAGAGGTAAAGTTATGAAAGAAACTGTTTATTTTGGAACTTACACACGTCGTACTTCCCAAGGGATTTACAAGGCAGACTTTGATACAGAAACTGGTCAGCTTTCAAATCTAGAACTTTTTGCTACTGAGCCAAGTCCAACCTACCTTGCCTTTGACCAACACCAACATTTATACACTGTTGGTAGTCAAGACTATAAGGGAGGGATTGCAGCCTATCAAACTAACGGGACTTTATTAAATCATGTCGTTGAAGAGGGAGCTCCCCATTGTTATGTTTCCGTTGATGAAAAGCGTAATTTGGTTTATGCAGCCAACTACCACAAGGGACAAGTCCTTGTTTATAAACGTCAGGAAGATGGCAGTCTTCTACTTAGTGATGTGGTTCAACATAGTGGCCAAGGTCCACACGAAAACCAAGCTTCCCCCCATGTTCACTTTACAGACTTAACACCTGACCACTATCTAGTGACTTGTGATTTGGGAACTGACCAGGTCATTACCTATGACCTTGATCAAGAAGGGAAATTATCTAAACTCTATACCTATCACAGCCAGCCAGGAGCAGGCTCACGCCATATCATTTTCCATAACCACTATAAAATCGCTTATCTGATTTGTGAACTCAATAGCACTATCGAGGTTCTAATCTACGATGGTGTTGGCGAATTTGAACGCATGCAAGTCATTTCAACTCTACCAGACGGTTATGAAGGCTTTAATGGAACTGCTGCTATTCGTCTCTCTAAAGACGGTAAATACCTCTATGCTTCTAACCGTGGTCATGATTCTATCGCAGTATATACAATCCTTGCGGACGGTAGCTTAGAGTTGTTAGAAATCGTTCCGACGCATGGTCAGACTCCACGTGATTTTGATTTGACACCAGACCAAGAATTCCTCATTGCTGTCCATCAAGACTCTGACAATGCAACCGTCTTTAAACGCAATCCTGAAACTGGTCGTCTAGCAGAACTTTCCAACGACTTCCATGTACCAGAAGCGGTCTGCATCAGTTTTGCTCCTTAAGAAAACATAAAAAATGAACTTGGTAACTCAAGTTCATTTTTTTCTTATAGTCTTTTTCCGACATTGATACGATTAATAGCACGTTGCAAAGCAATCTTAGCACGACGCTCTTGGTCAATCAAGTGTTTTTCGTGGGCTTCTTCGATTTCGCGCTCCGCACGAAGCTTGGCACGTTCTGCACGGCTAACATCGATATCACGAGCACGTTCTGCAGAATCCGCAACGATTGTGATGGTATTATTGGCAATTTCAATAACGCCTCCGTTTACTGCAATCCAGTTCACGTGATCTTCATCATCAATACGTTTTACCTTTACTTCATCAACTGCTAAAACCGCAATCATATTTTCATGTCGTGGCAAGATCCCCATCTCACCATCCAGAGTTCGAACTGATACATAGCTGGCATGGTGATCATAGACGAGACCATCTGGTGTCACGATCTGGACAGTTAACTGAGCCATAGATTACCTCTTAAAATCCCATTTTTTCAGCTTTTGCAATCACATCTTCGATAGAACCTACACCACGGAAGGCATCTTCTGGTAACTGGTCATGTTTACCATCAAGGATTTCCTTAAAGCCACGTACAGTTTCAGCAACTGGGACATAAGATCCTGGCTGACCAGTGAATTGTTCCGCAACGTTGAAGTTTTGTGACAAGAAGAACTGGATACGACGGGCACGAGCAACCAAGGTCTTTTCTTCATCAGAAAGTTCATCCATACCAAGGATAGCAATAATATCTTGCAATTCATGGTAACGTTGAAGAACGCGTTTTACTTCAGCAGCAACTGCATAGTGCTCTTCTCCAACGATTTCAGGTGCCAAGGCACGTGAGCTTGAAGCAAGTGGGTCAACGGCTGGGTAGATACCCAATTGTACCAACTTACGTTCCAAGTTGGTTGTTGAATCCAAGTGAGCGAAGGCTGTTGCTGGCGCTGGGTCAGTATAGTCATCCGCTGGCACATAGATAGCCTGGATAGAGGTTACAGAACCTTTCTTGGTTGATGTGATACGCTCTTGCAATTGACCCATTTCCGTAGCAAGTGTTGGTTGATAACCAACGGCTGATGGCATACGACCCAAAAGGGCAGATACTTCTGAACCAGCCTGAGTGAAACGGAAGATATTATCGATAAAGAGAAGCACGTCTTGGCCTTCTACATCACGGAAGTATTCAGCGATTGTCAAACCAGTAAGGGCAACACGCATACGTGCTCCTGGTGGCTCATTCATCTGACCAAATACCATGGCTGTTTTCTCGATAACGCCTGATTCTTTCATTTCCCAGTAAAGGTCATTCCCCTCACGAGTACGTTCTCCAACACCGGTAAATACTGAAATACCACCGTGTTCTTGGGCAATGTTGTGAATCAATTCTTGGATCAAGACGGTTTTTCCAACTCCGGCACCACCGAAAAGTCCAACCTTGCCACCTTTTAAGTAAGGGGCAAGAAGGTCGATAACCTTAATCCCTGTTTCAAGGATTTCAGAAGAGGTAGACAACTCATCAAAAGTTGGAGCTTTTTTATGAATTGGCTGACGCTCTGCATCTTCTGTAAAAGGAGCTTCCAAGTCAATGGTATCTCCCAAAACGTTGAAGACACGTCCCAAAGTTTCTTTACCCACTGGTACAGAGATTGGACGACCTGTGTCCAATACTTCCATTCCACGAGTCAACCCATCTGTTGATTCCATGGCGATAGTACGGACCATACCATCTCCCAACTCCAAGGCTACTTCAAGGACGATTTTTGTTTTTCTTTCGTCATTTTTGTAGACGACAAGTGCATTGTTAATCTCAGGAAGTTTTTCCCCTGCTGCAAACAAGACGTCTACAACGGGGCCGATAACCTGAGCAATTTTACCTGAACTCATCTCCTTCTCCTATTCTATATAAGATACTGTCGGTCCCTAGCTCAACTAGGTCCTAATACTCTTCGAAAATTTCTTCAAACCACGTCAGCTCTATCTGCAACCTCAAAACAGTGTTTTGAGCGACCTGCGACTAGCTTCCTAGTTTGCTCTTTGATTTTCATTGAGTATAAGTTCATTTTCATACGAGCTGGACTAGAACCTATTCTAAGGCACTAGCTCCTGCTACGATTTCTGTAATTTCTTGTGTAATCGCCGCCTGTCTGGCACGGTTATACTGAATTGTCAAATCATTAATGACTTTCTTAGCATTATCTGTCGCTGTTTGCATGGCTGTCATACCAGCAGCATTTTCAGCTGTCTTGGCATCGATAATGGCACCGTAAATCATACTTTCTGCAAACTGTGGCAACAACTGCTCCAAAATTTCTTCTCGACTGGTTTCCAATTCAAAAGTCAAGCTGTACTCTTCATCCGCTTCATTGGGATCCAAGTCAACAATAGGAAGCATTTGTTCCACACGCATTTGACTGGTTAGCGTATTGACATGGTGGTTGTAGCAGACATAGAGCTCATCAAAAAGTTCATTTTGGTACATTTCAACTGTTTTTGAAATAATCTTTCGAACTTCATCAAAGCTAGGTTGATCCGCCAAGCCACGTAATTCATAAAGTGGTTGAATACCGCGAGCCTTAAAGAAATCAGCTCCCATTCCACCAATACAGATCATTTCAAAACCTTTACCATCTGGATGGTATTCTTCCTTCAACTCCATAACGGCTTTCAGAATAGAGGAATTATAACCTCCAACTAAACCACGGTCTGAAGTGATGACGATATAGCCTGTCTTCTTAACTGGACGGCTAATCAACATGGGATTGGTTGAACCACCAGCTCCATTACCATGAAGGATATCTGTCAAGAGCTTGCGAACTTTTTGAGCGTATACTTGAAAGTTGCGAGCAGCTTCTTCAGAGCGACCAAGCTTAGCAGCTGATACCATTTGCATGGCATTAGTGATTTGACTCGTATTTTTTGTTGAGGCGATTTTTGTTTTAATATCATTTAGAGATACTGCCATCTGACACCTCTATTCTTATTGGAAGCTGGATTGATTGAGAAACTCTGTAATCGCAGCATCCAAGACTGCTTCTTCTGGCAAGTCTTTTGTATCACGAATGGTTTCCAAAATCTCTGGATGTTGAGCGTCAAAGAAGGCATGGAACTCTTCCTCGAAACGAACAATATCATCTACTGGAACAGTGTCTAAGAAACCATGTGTCAAAGCATAGAGAATGGTTACTTGTTTCTCAACAGGTAATGGTTTGTGAACAGGTTGTTTCAAAACTTCAACTGTACGACGTCCACGGTTCAACTTAGCCTGTGTTGCCGCATCCAAGTCAGAACCAAACTTAGTGAAGGCTTCCAACTCACGGTATGAAGCAAGGTCGATACGAAGTGTACCAGCAACCTTCTTCATGGCTTTGATTTGTGCAGAACCACCTACACGAGATACAGATGAACCCGCATCGATGGCTGGACGAATACCTGCATTGAAAAGACCATCACCAAGGAAGATTTGTCCATCAGTGATTGAAATCACGTTGGTTGCGATATAGGCTGAGATATCTCCTGCTTGTGTCTCGATAAATGGTAGGGCTGTAATAGATCCACCACCAAGTTCATCAGAAACTTTAGCTGAGCGCTCAAGCAAACGGCTGTGAAGGTAGAAAACATCCCCTGGAAAGGCTTCACGACCTGGCGGACGACGAAGCAAGAGAGACAGTTCACGATAAGCTACCGCTTGTTTTGAAAGATCATCATAAACGATCAAAACATGCTTACCTTGGTACATAAATTCTTCCGCCATAGCAACCCCAGCATAAGGAGCTAGGAAGAGCAATGGAGATGGTTGTGAAGCAGAGGCTGTCACAACGATTGTGTAATCCAAGGCACCGTACTGACGTAGTGTTTCTACTTGCGTACGAACTGTTGATTCTTTTTGTCCAATCGCAACATAGATACAGATCATATCTTGACCTTTTTGGTTCAAGATTGTATCAATCGCAATGGTTGTTTTTCCTGTCTGACGGTCACCGATAATCAACTCACGTTGACCACGACCAATCGGAACAAGGGCGTCAATAGCTTTCAAACCAGTTTGCAATGGTTCTGATACAGACTTACGTTGCATAACACCAGGAGCTGGCGCTTCTACTGGACGAGTTTTATCAGTGTGGATTTCTCCAAGACCGTCAACTGGACGACCAAGCGGATCCACAACACGACCAATCAGACTTTCACCTACTGGGACTTCCATGATTTTCCCTGTACGGCGGATTGTATCGCCTTCACGGATATCTGTAAAGTCACCTAGGATGATAATACCGACGTCTGTTGACTCCAAGTTTTGAGCCATACCATAAGAGCCGTTTTCAAAAATCAACAACTCACCACTCATGGCATTTTCAAGGCCGTGAGCACGCGCGATACCGTCCCCGATATAGGTTACAACACCTGTTTCAGTCACATCAAAATTAGGTTTGAAATTTTCAATTTGTTGCTTAATTAAAGCGCTGATTTCTTGTGCGTTAATTGCCAAAAGAACACCACTTTCTATTTCAAATTTTCTTTAACAACTTTAAGTTGTTGTTTAATACTCACATCAATTGTCTTGTGATTGGCAAAAATGACAAAACCACCAATGAGACTTTCATCGATTTGTTCTTTTACACTCCTTACTTTCAGAGACATTTTTTTCTCAATCAAAGGGAGCAAGCGACTCTTCTGTTCATCAGTTAGAGGATGAGCAGACGTAATCGTCACTTCAAATCGATTTGTTTCTTTTTCAAGTCGGTTCAAGCAATCTACAAGAATATCATAAAAGAGGTTTGCTCTGTGATTGTAGATAAGAACCTGGATCAAGTTTTGCAATAAAGGTGACACAGAGTCTTGGAAGAAAGCAATCGTTTTTTCCTTATCAGACTCGTCTACTGCCACTTTTTTTAAAAAAGAAGGTAAACCCGTTTCTTCAGCAACTTGCTTGATTTGAGTCAAGTCTGAAAAGATACGGTCTTCTTCTCCTTTTTCAAGTACCAATTGGACAAAAGGCATGCTGTATTTTTCAATTACCTTTACTGTTTTCTTGTCCATTAAGCTTCTCCTAGCTGATCGATATACTGATCAATGAGTTCTTTATGGGCATGACCATCAAGGTTTTGTGAGATGATTTTACCAGCCAAGCTGATTGTCAAATCTGCCACCTCACCCTTAACGCTTTGTAAAGCTTCAGCTTTGTTTTGAGCAATTTCTTGGTTTGCTTTTTCTTTTAAGCGTCCTGCTTCTATTTTAGCATCTGCTAAAATACTAGCCTTACTTTTCTCAGCTGTTTCTTTCGCATTCTCAATGATTGTCTTAGCTTCTTTACGGCTACCAGCCAATTCATCTTCGCGTTTTTGAGCCAATACTTCTGCTTTTTGACGTGCTTCTTCGGCTCTGTCAATATCTGAAGCAATTTTTTCAGCTCTTTCTTCGAAAATGCTTGTAATATTAGACCATGCAAATTTTTTAATCAAGACTAGCAAAAGGATAAAAGAGCCAGCGATTAAAATAAAATTACCAATTAATTCACCTACTGTTACGTGCATCAGTTACTCCTTTCTACTCTTCATCATTAATTTTATTTCCTAGGTACATAGAGGATAATAGTGTAAAGACATAGGCCTGTACACAAGAAATGAACACGGAAAATGCAGTCCAAACTAAGTTTGTCCCAAATGCGATTGGATACCAAAAAATAGCCTGATGTGAAAGTAATAGAAGCAAGCTTGTCATTACTTCACCTGCAAAGATATTCCCAAAAATCCGCAAAGCAAGAGAAAGGAAATTCGTGACTTCTTCAAGTAGATTCATCGGTGTCATAAATGCAGGAGTTACAAAACCTTTTAGGTATTGTTTAATCCCACGACGACGAATCCCCTCAATATGCGCCATCACAATAATACAGAAAGACAAGACAAGGTCAAATGAAAGATTTGCAGTTGGCGATGTCCAAAGGTTTGTTCCATCTGTTGTTTGAAGTTTCGCCATCAAACCAAGGTTATTGGCGATAACCATAAAAAGAAATAAACATAAATAAAAGAGTGAGTAATCTTTTATGTAGTGGGAACCAAGGTTAGGTTCTGTAAATCCAATTACAAAATCATAGAGATACTCTAGTACATTTTGTTTACCTTTGGGTTTCAAGGTCATATTACGACTTGCCCAATAGATAAATGCAAAAATCAGAAACACAGACAGCAAAGTCAAGGCTGTCAAAGTTAAATCAAAGGTAACAGGACCAATATTGATGGTTGGATTGATACTTTCTTCCATCTAACATTCTCCCTTCTCCAATTTATATTTCGTTATTTAATAATAAATGAGAAGACAAGAGTTACGAAGAAAGTTCCTTCAATAAAGGCAACCCCTAAAAACATCAAGCTACGAAACTCAGCGATAATATCTGGTTGGCGAGCTACTGATTTCAACAAACCATTCATCAATAACCCTTCACCAAGAGATACACCCATACAGGCAAGACATAGACCAAAAAATGTTAAATTCATGACGAATTCTCCTTTTAATTAAAATTTACTTACTTAGTTTAGTCCTAAAAATTGGATTTGTCAACTTTTTACTAACATTGAAAGCGTTTAATGAAAATTATTTACAATTTTACTATTTTTGAGTCTATTATATAGAAAACTTTGGAAATAATATGTAATAAATCCGTCCATTATCTAGACCTTTCTGAAAAATACTGAAAAGATGCTGAGCAAAAAGGCTTGAAAATCAAAAAACTGTATAGTATAAAGTATTGAAAAACTTGATACTATACAGTTTATTATAAGAATATTTACTTCATTTTCTCTTGGAATTGAGTTTTAGACTACTTCAAAACTAGATGATTTGCTATTTAAAATAGCGTTCCTTATGATTTTGGCAACCTGGATTAAAGCGAGAAAAACAAAAGGGGCAACTTAAGCTTTCTTTATATTGCTTATACGTTAGTAGTTTTAGACAAACACCACATAAAATATGCTTATCCTGTATCAAAGATAAGGGATAGGGCTCAAAAGGGTGATTTTCTAATGAATCATGACACCGATAACAAGCATAGTACTTTTTACAGTCAAAGCATTGTAAAGCAATAATATCCAATTTGCTATGATAATGAATACATCTTGTTTGCTTATCTACTAAGAAACCCTGTGCCTCTGTCATTTCCTTTTCCTTTCTTAAGCTCGAACTGTGACACTGGTTCCATCTTCTTTGTAGAGATTGATGAGGCCTTCTTTGAGAGCTCGAACCATGTCTCCTGCTTGAACAGGTTGAGGAACCTTGATTGTCAAGAGTTCCATTGGATTTGGAGCCCGATCGATTTTATTGCCTTTTGCATCATGCAAATCTTCGATATAAGTTTCAAAATGACGGAAACCTGGGCCATAAAACTCAACTTGGTCGCCTTCGTTAATGACATTCCGTTGACGAATAGTTGCTGTTTGTGTCGCATCATCATAAGAAACGACTTCAGCAACAAACTTATACTCAGGAATTTTACGACGAGCACCGAATAACTGCTCATTTTCAGATGGTGTACCATAGTAGAAACCTGTTGCTAATTCACGTTGGGCAACCTTCCACATCTCATCCACCAAGTCTTGTTTGATCGCTTCAAACTTTTCAGGACTTTCAAGATATGCATCCACAGCCGCCTTGTAGCAGTTGGTTACTGTTGATACGTAGTGAATAGACTTCATACGACCTTCGATTTTGAGACTGTCTACACCATTTTCAATCATATCTGGAATATGGTCAATCATAGACATATCAACGGCCGACATTGAAAATTCTTCAGGAATCTCACCTTTCAAGCTCTTGCGTTCTTTCCCAAATGGCATATCGTAAAGGTCGTACTTCCAACGGCAAGACTGAGAACATCCACCACGGTTGGCATCACGCATACTCATGTGGTTAGAAAGGGTACAACGACCAGAGTAAGAAATACACATGGCTCCATGGACAAAGGCTTCAATCTCAACATCTGTGCGTTTGCGAATTTCTGCCAATTCTTCCATTGAAACCTCACGCGCCAAAACAACACGAGTTAAGCCCAGTTCTTTCCAAAACTCAAGAGTTTCATAGTTAGTGGCACTTGCTTGGGTAGAGAGGTGGATTTCAAGACCAGGCGCTTCTGTCGCTGCAATCATAATCAAGGCTGGGTCAGATACGATAACTGCTGCAATGCCGATATCACGTAGTTTACGGAACCACTCACCAGCACCCTCTTCATTTCCTTCGTGCATCACCATGTTGGCAGCTACATAGACCTTAGCTCCATACTTAGCCGCAAACTGCACGCCTTCTTCCATCTGTTCAAAGGTGAAATTACCTGCACGGCTACGAAGACCATAGGCCTGACCACCGATAAATACAGCATCTGCCCCATACTGAACAGCTACTTTTAGCTTCTCTAAAGTCCCTGCAGGTGATAAAACCTCAGGACGTTTTAATGTTTTTGTCATGTTTTCTCCTATTTGCAATATAAAAGTTTGACGTTTTTCCTTCTCATTTTATAGCAAATAAGTGATAAAATCAAGCCTAGACAGATTGTTTTGACAATTCTAATATTTTAAGGCTTGCAAACTAACTGTTAATTTGTCGAAAATTAACCTAGTCTTAGCAAGTAATCAAAAATCCAGATATAGTAAACAAAGATACTGGCTCGTTAAACTACATAAATTAGTCCTTAGATGACTATTCCCACTCAACTGTTGCAGGTGGTTTACTTGTAATATCGTAGACGATACGGTTAACGTGATCCACTTCATTTACGATACGTACTGAGATTTTTTGAAGCACTTCCCAAGGAATTTTGGCAAAGTCAGCAGTCATACCATCGATAGAAGTGATAGCACGGATTGCAATCGTGTAGTCATACGTACGACCGTCACCCATTACACCAACTGAACGAACTCCTGTGTTAACAGTGAAGTATTGCCAGATATCGCGGTCAAGACCAGCTTTGGCAATTTCCTCACGAAGAATAGCGTCTGACTCACGAACTGTTTCTAGTTTTTCTTCAGTGATTTCTCCCATGACACGGATAGCAAGTCCTGGTCCTGGGAATGGTTGGCGCCATACGATATGGTCTGGCATGCCAAGCTCTGTACCAAGGGCACGAACTTCGTCTTTATAGAGAGTGTTGAGTGGTTCGATCAATTCAAACTGCATGTCTTCTGGAAGACCACCCACGTTGTGGTGTGACTTGATAGTTTGAGCTGTATCTGTACCAGACTCGATAACGTCTGTATATAAGGTACCTTGAGCAAGGAATTTCACATCTTTGAGCTTGCTTGCTTCGTCATCAAATACATAGACAAATTCATTACCGATGATTTTACGTTTTTGTTCAGGGTCAGAAATGCCAGCAAGTTTGTCAAGGAAACGTTTTGCAGCATCTGCTTTGACGATATTCAAACCAAACTTACCACCAAGCATGTCCATAACTTGGTCTGCTTCTCCTTTACGAAGAAGACCGTGGTCTACAAAGATACAGATCAATTGATCGCCAATAGCCTTTTGGAGAAGAACTCCAACTACAGATGAGTCAACTCCACCTGATAGGCCAAGAAGGACACGTTTATCTCCAACTATTTCACGGATTTTTTGGATCTGCATGTCAATGAAGTTATCCATTGACCAATCGCCTTTAGCTTTACAGATGTTAAGGGCAAAGTTACGAAGGATGTCATTACCGTATACAGAGTGACGAACTTCTGGGTGGAATTGGATACCGTAAATGTGTTTATCTGGGTTTTCGATGGCTGCGTATGGGCAGTCAGCTGATGTACCTGTACGAACAAAGTCAGCAGGAATCTCGGTAACTGCATCACCATGGCTCATCAAAACAGTCTGCTCATCAGGTGTTGATTCAAAAAGCGCTGATGGTGTGTGAGTTAGGGTTGATTGACCATATTCACGATTTCCAGCATCACCTGCGGGAACCACTTTTCCTCCAAGTTTATGGGTCAACAACTGCATACCGTAGCAAATTCCCAAAATAGGAATGCCAAGTTCGAAGATTTCTGGGTCAATATCGAATGATCCATCTTCGTATACAGAGTTTGGACCACCTGAAAGGATAATTCCTATAGGGTTGATTTCACGAACTTCCGCAGCTGAAATTTTATGGCTCTTTAGTTCTGAAAAAACACCAATCTCACGGATACGGCGTGAAATCAGCTGGTTGTATTGGCTACCATAGTCCAAAACGATGATTTTTTCTACATCTTGCAAATCAGTTGAAATGTTGCTCATCTTTTTCCTTTCTCAAAAGAAATATCTTTTTCCAATATTCTATCACAAATAAGGGCGAATTACCAACTAATACTCAATGAAAATCAAAGAGCAAATTAGGAAGCTAGCCGCAAGCTGTACTTGAGTACGGTAAGGCGACGCTGACGTGGTTTGAAGAGATTTTCGAAGAGTATAAACAAGGCGAAGATTGACTTTTTCTAGTTTATTAGGGTACAATAGAGAAAAGATAGAAATGAAGTGAAAATATGCTACCTGCTTATATGAAAATCCATGATCAGATAAAAAAGGATATTGACGAGCACCGTTGGGCTATTGGGGAGAGACTTCCTAGTGAAAGAGATTTGGCTGAACAATTTGAGGTCAGCCGCATGACCCTCCGACAGGCTGTATCTCTATTAGTCGAAGAAGGTGTCTTAGAGCGTCGCGTAGGAAGTGGCACCTTTGTTTCCAGTACTCGGGTACAAGAAAAGATGCGAGGGACAACCAGTTTTACTGAAATTGTCAAATCCCAAGGCAAAGTTCCCTCTAGCCAGCTCATTTCTTACAGAAAAACCATTCCCAACAAGCAGGAGGTTGCCAAGCTAGAAATTTCTCCAACGGAAAATATTATCCGAATGGAACGTGTTCGCTATGCCGACCAAGTTCCTCTGGTTTATGAAGTTGCTTCTATTCCTGAAAAATTCATTAAGAACTTTAAAAAAGAAGAAATCACCAGTCATTTCTTCCAAACCCTGCAAAAATATGGCTATCGTATCGGCAAATCACAGCAGACCATCTATGCTCGCCTCGCTAAGGAAAAAATTGCCCACTATTTGGAAGTTGAAAAAGGACATGCTATTCTTGGGCTGACTCAGGTTTCCTACCTAGAAGATGGGACAGCTTTTGAATATGTAAAAAGTCAGTATGTAGGCGAACGTTTTGAATTTTATCTTGAAAACAACTAGAATACTAGGTAAAAACTCTCTGTCACGGACAAAGAGTCTTTTTTATTTTTCTAAGAGTAAATCTTTTAAAGAAATCAGAGTTACAGCAAACAATATCATTGCCATGCCAAGAAAATCAATGGGATAAAATTGTTCATTCATGATTAGAAAGGCAAAGAAAACCGCCGAGATTGGTTCAATTGAAGCCAATAAACTTGACTTAACCGGTCCAATCAGACTTGCTCCTTTTAAAAAGGCTGTATAGGCAAAGACAGTCCCGATAAGAATAATGCCCGCAAAAGCGAGGAGAAAATCAAGACTAGTTGGGATAGCAGTCTGTAGAACTCCTGTAAAAGGAAGGGCGACCAAACCTGCTATAACCATTCCCACACCAATGACCAAACTACTCCCCCACATCTTAATCAAGGCTATGGGCAAAATGATATAAAGTGCGTAAGTCAGAGCAGAAAATAGCCCCCAGAATAGGCCAGCAGGTGTCATTGATAACTGGTCCAACTCCCCATGTGTTGCGATCAGGAAGGTTCCTCCAATGGCTAATATGATGGAAATAATCTCTGCCAGAGTCGGTGCCACCTTATCCTTAATACAGCTATAAATCAAAATTCCGACAGGGCAAACATACTGAAGCACTGTCGCTGTTCCTGCATTGGTCTCCTGAATAGCAGTTAGATAGGCAAATTGATTGAGGAAGAGGCCAATCAGAGCAAAAATAAGAAGAGACAGCAAACTCTTTCTATCCTTTAAAAAGGTCAGCATTTTATCCTTTGCAGTAACATAAGCTAAGAGCATGAGAATCCCACCAGCGATTAAAAGTCGTAAGTTAGTCAAGACCAGAGCCGAAATTCCGTGTGCCATCAGGTATTGGCCACTCGTTCCTGATAGGCCCCAAGCTATACCAGCAACAATTGTCAATAAAAATCCTTGCAAACTCCTTGACATAAATCTCCTCACTCTACCTTTCGAATCAAGTCCATAAGCTGATTACGGTCTACAATCCACTGGGCTCTCTCATCCTTTTCATAGGTACGATTCGATAGGAAAATAGCCGCTTCTTGCTTATGACGATTCCACATGATAAAGGTACCTGTATAACCCGTATGATCTAGCCAATCTCCTTCCAAATTCCATGCCATAGAACGTTCCTTGTCATCCAAAGGAGAAAAATTTTGACTCAAATTTCTTGCAAAATCATCTGCTAAATAGTGTTCTAAAAAGATTTGTAAATCCTTTGCAGTCGAAAACAAACCCGCACTACCTGCATGTCTGCCCAGGAGACGAGCTTTGGGATCATGTACCAGACCTGCCTCTACACCTCTGACTGTTGGAACAGCAAGCTCAACAGGACCAAACTGGGTTTCCGTCATTCCCCAAAGTTTCCAGACTTGTTCTTGTAAAATCACATCCAAGTCTTGGTCAAAGATTCTTTCCAAAATAAAGCCTAACAGCAAAAAATGGACATCTGAATAAAGAAAGGCTGGCTGATTTCGTCTCTTGAGATGAAACATCGCTTCTTTTAATTCTAGGGCTGTTAAAAGATCACGATTGGGAATAAACGGATCAAGATCTGTAGCGTGAGTTAAGAGCTGACGAATAGTGATATCTGGATAATCACTTTCAGGTAAAAAATCGGTTACTGGTCTGTCAATATCTAATTGACCTTTTTCCCACAAAAAGGTACAAACTGTGCCAACCCCAACAACCTTACTGACACTGGCTAGGTCATAAACTAGTCCTGCCTCAGTCTCTAAGCCACGCTCTGGTTCACTCTGGCCTAAATAGAACTCCGTCCATTGATTGTCCTTAAAATACGCAAAAGAGGCTCCAGGATAAATCCCTGCCTCGATTTGTTCTTCTATTTTTTTAATAATATTGGTCCACTTCATGCTTCTTCAAACCACAATTCAACATTATTTCTATCTTTACCAAGGAAGAATTTTTCAGACTTAGGAATAAAATATTCGGTAGACTCAAACCTCTTGCGAAGACTTTCTATGTCTAGTTCATTAACCAAGAACTTGAGCATAGATAAGTCCCAAGTAACCGTATTGTCCACAGTCAAATCCTGCCCCTGAGCTGGGATAAAATCAAGTGATGTCCCCATTTCAGATGATTCCAAGAAACTTTCGATATCAGTTGGGAGATGTAATTCCATAGAAATCTCAAATTTACTCAAAGAAATTGACTCCAAATCTGTTTGAAATTCAGGCCTCTCTTCTACTTCTACTAGACTTGCTCTATCATCTTCCGCATGAATCAAAATCAAATCATCTTCTGGTGATAAAACTTCAAGAGCGTAGCCATTTTGACCTTTATATAATCGATGAATCGCATCTATTTTAGATAAGAGATTTTCGATTTCCAAGGGATTTTCCACCTTGATAACCAGTTTAGCCAGCTTTTTTCTTCCCTCCACCTTACGAGTACGCATACTAGGAGCTTCTTCTAAAACCAGCTTTTCTAGACCTGTTTGATCACCTAGTGATAGAAATGCTGATTCTTCTAACAGGGCCTTCATGCCAAGGGTTTCAATATAAAATGTTTCATTTAATTTTCTATTATTAACTTTTAAAGTAGGAATAATCCGTACAATTTGATTTACATTCATAAATTCCTCCAACTCTTTTATTTTAAAGGATTTTAGAATTTTTTACAAGATATTATGCTCAAATTTACCGATTTTCATAAAAATTTCATCTAAAAAACCGAGGCTTTCCTCGGTTTCAATTTCTTATAGGTAAAGGAATTTGAAGATAGCTACTGCCGCAATTGCTGCTGCGATAGGTGCTACTACTGGTACCCAAGAATACCACCATTTTGAATCACCTTTGTGCTCACCAAGAACTGATTTTGGAAGGAAAGCATGAAGGAGACGTGGTCCCAAGTCACGGGCTGGGTTCAAGGCAGGTCCTGTAGGTCCACCAAGTGATGTTACCAAAGCCATAACAAGGAATCCAAGTGCCAAGTGAGCAATTCCAAGACCAGATGTCATAAATGGTGCTACTTGTTCTTTAGCTTGGTCAAGCGCTGCTGTTACTTGTTCTTGAGGAATTGTTTGACCTTGAGTAGTTGCTTGTGCAACTTGAGCATTAATAGCTGCTTGTGCTTTTGATACTAGTTCAGCACCAAAGAAGTTTTTAGTCAATCCAAGCGCTGCAAAGAAAAGAACAAATGAACCAACAAACTCGTTTACAAAACCGTTAACAGTTGCCGCAAAGCGTGATTCTTTTGTACCTTGATCCAAGCTTGAAATTGTTGAGAAAGTACCCAAGATATTGTTAGGATTTTCAGTTTTCAAGTAGTATGGGCGGTGTGTTGCCACAACCAAGGCTTGACCAAAGATAGCACCCAAAACTTGTGCGATGATATAAGGCGCAACTTGTGCCCAAGGGAATAGACCGCTTACTGCAAGTCCAAGAGTGAAGGCTGGGTTGATGTGGTTTCCAGATACATTACCAAACATCAAGGCAGGAATCATAACCCCCATACCGTAACCAACAGCGATAACGATCCAGCCACTTTGGTGACCTTTCGTACCTTTAAGTTCAACGTTGGCAACTGCACCATTTCCAAGAATGATCAAAATAGCAGTAGCCAAAAATTCAGTGGCATATTTAATTGCCCATGTGAAATCCATTTGATAGATTCTCCTTAAAATTTTTTAGACAATCCTTATTCTATCAATTTTTATATCTTTTAGCAACAGGTTTTCTAAAAGAATATATGAGAAAGCGGTTTTATTTCTTATAAAAAACAAAAGGATTAAGAAAGTCATTCTCCTTAATCCAAGAGTTCTTATTCTTGACGTTGTCCGAAATCTGCAATCATTTGCTCCATTTCTTGTCGACTCGGAGTTGTCAGCATATAAAGGTAATCTCCTTGAAGTTCCGCAAAGGCCGCTGGCATGATTTTCTTAACCTTGAACTGCTGATTGTATTTTGCAAGCAAGTCCTCCTCAGAATAAACATAGTGAGCATTTGCACGGCGAGAAGTAGCCAAACAATACTGAGGTTCAAACTCTGACGCTGGGAACTCTTCTCCTGCGACAATGGCTGCATATCCACGATAGAGGTCCAAGGAATGAGCAAAGTTATAAACATCAATGGTGAAACCACCTGCAGGGCGGTTATTGTACTCGATGGCAATATAATCATCCCCTTCACGGAAGAACTCGATATGGAAGAACCGTTCTTTCATACCAAATTCCTTGACAATTGCCTCACCATATTTACGTAATTTAGGATCCATATCCTTGAGTACATAGTAAGAATTGTCCATCTTGTAAATCATGAGATCAAGCGGTGTATAGGCATAGTCAAAGGTTGTTGAAAAGACAATCTTGCCATCCTTGTCCACAAGACCATCAAAGGTACAAATTTCACTAGACGTGACAAATTTCTCAAAGAAATAAACGGTCGAATGGTCCCATTCTTGCTTGAAATGATTGATATCGTCCTCTGTCTCAAGCTTAAAGGTCGCGGCTGCTCCCACTCCATTGTCAGGTTTGGCAATCATTGGAAGGCCAATTTCATTCACAGCTTGATCCACATCTGCTTCCGTCTTGATAACAGCTCCAGGAACAACAGGGACACCTGCTTTTTTGAAGAGTTTCTTCATTTCAGACTTAAATTTCGTCTTTTTGAGATCCTCTGGTTTGGCACCAAAAACATTGAATTGTTCTCTGAGTGTTGCGTCCAGCTCTAGCCAATATTCATTGTGAGACTCGATACGGTCAATTGGGCCATGTTTATAAAAGAGAAAAGCTACAGCACGCTTGACTTCGTCTATATTTTCAAGATTATCTACACGGAAATACTCGGTCAAACTATTGCGCAAGGGTTCATCCAATTGCTCGTAAGGCTCTTGACCAATTCCCAAGACGGTGATGCCTTTATTTGCTAGTTCGATGGTAAACTGTTGAAAATTTTGTGGATAGTAGGGAGAAATAACAAGGTAATTCATAGGTAACTCCTTTTATAAATAGAGATTTCCAAGGAAATAAGGCATTTGTTTGCGCCACCATTCCCAGTCGTGAGCGACATCATGTCCCCATTCAGCAAACCAGGCTGGAATTTGTTTCTGGTCAAAGGCTTCTTTGAGCTTGTAGAAAGACGGTAAACCGTCTTGTTCCCAGGCACCAAGACCCGTACACAGCACAATCTCTGCCTGACGGTAACGATCGATAAACCAGCCGTCGTTCTGATTCCAGATATAATCTACTGGCGAGTTTTGGTAAATGGCATCGTCACTGTAGTAATCGCCGACAAAGAAACGTACATCGTAAACACCACTGAGAGCAATTACTTTGGTAAAGACGTCTGGATGTTGGAGGAAAAAGTTGACAGCATGGTAGGCGCCCATGGAGCAACCTGTCGTCACCATACCATCAAACCAACCTGTCTTATGCTTGATAAAAGGAATAGCCTCTTCAATCACATAGCGTTCATAGGCACGGTGCATCTCTGCTTGGTCGTGACCATTTTTCCAAGTGGCCAGCCAGCTCTCACTATCCACACTGGATAGGGTAAAGAACTGAACACGGCCTTCCTCGATAAAAGAAGCACAGGCATCAATCATGCCAAAATCATAGTATTCATTGTGACTACCACCTGATGAAGCAAAGACCACAACTGGAATCCCAGCATGGCCATAACGGTTAAGGTACATTTCACGGTTAAGATTGCCACTCCAGTGGCTAAGATATTCAATATGCATATTTTCTCCTTTCTTACTTTACCAGTTTTCTGCAAAAAATCTCAAACAATCGGGTAGATTTTCTGACCAAGGTATTTCACTATGGATGGCACCAGACTGAACTTTCAAGATAAGATTATCCAGATGAACTCCCCCTGCTATCAAATCATGGTAATAGAGAAGCGACGAGTCGATATAGGCTTGCTTGATATTACCAGCCATCAGGGTCTTGTCCGTATCATCTGCTTCTTCTGTTCCTACATAGATAAAGATACGCTGGTCAGGAGACAGTTTCTTCCGATCGATATAGCGGTTAAAGGCGTCTTGGTGAAGCCAGTTTGCAGATGAAAAGACACCTAAACAACCAATTTGGTCTTGGTATTCCAAACCGATAAACTGGGTAATATTGCCTCCTAGCGAAGAACCAATCATAGCCGTATGCTGGCGGTCAGCTTTTGTACGGTAGGTCTCATCGATAAAAGGCTTGACCACCTCCATGACAAACTCGGCGTACTCCACACCTTTACCGCCAAATTGCTGCCCTGGGATAGGAGATTCTTGGAATTTCCAAGCCGCATACTCATTCATCCGCCCCATGCCATCATTGTCAATGGCAACGACAATCATGCGACTGATATCGGGATTTCGTTTGATGGCTGGGATAATCTTCCACGAGTGACCAATGAAAGATTCTTTACTGTAAAAGACATTTTGCCCGTCATGAAAGTAAACAACAGGATAAGAACGATCCGTGTCTTTCTCATAATCTTTAGGAAGAAGAACACGTACACGGCGATCCTTACCAGTGTAAGGAACCTTGAGTTTGTGTTCTTTCATTTTTAAATAAAAGTAGGATTGATTCATTGTCAGAAAACTCTCTATATTCAAAATTTTATCTCATTATATCACAATTATAGAAAAAAAGTTAGCTTTGCTTCCATTTTTGGATTAAAAACTAACTTTTTTATTTATTTCTCTAAATTCTTTTGGATTTTCTGAATTAAAGCAGATTGTCAATCAAGTCATCTACTTCATCTTTTTCAACTTGAGGTGTAATCTCAGTAATCATGATTCCAGCAACTGCTCTCTCTACTAAGCCCTTAACATCCATCCGTTTTTCATACTGCTCTGCATTTTTAATCTTAGGATTTGTCTTAGGACGGTCAGGTGCAAAAATCGTACAGCAGTCTTCAAAAGGCTGGATAGAAATATCAAAGGTATCGATTGCTTGGGCGATGTCAATGATTTCCAACTTATCCATAGTAACCACGGGACGAATGACTGGAGTGCTAGTCACAGCGTTGATAGTCTGCATGCTTTCCAGGGTCTGGCTAGCTACTTGGCCAAGACTTTCCCCATTGATGATAACTAAACCATTTCGTACCTCACGAATACGATCGGTAATCCGCATCATAAAACGGCGTGTCAAGGTCATGAGGTAGGCTTCTGGTGCTTTAGCCTTGATTTCCTCTTGAATCTCTGTGAAAGGCACTTCTATAAACTGGATATTACCCCCAAACTTGGTCAATTTACGAGTCAAATCTTGAGCTTTTTTAAGGGCACCAGGACTCGTGTAAGGTGGGCTAGCAAAGTGAACCGCCTCAATATCTACCCCTCGTTTAAGAGCTAGATAACCTGCCACAGGAGAGTCAATCCCCCCTGACAACATGAGCATGCCTTTACCAGAACTTCCCACAGGTAATCCTCCTGCTCCACGAAAGGTTTCATAGGAAATATAAGCCGCTTCCTCACGAATCTCAACCTGAAGATTGATGTCAGGATTTTTCATCTGAGCTTTCACGTTTGGAATAGCCTTGAAAACAGCACTACCAAGAGTTTGATTGAGTTCACGACTGTCCAATTCAAAGTTGTGGTCGCTACGCTTACCAGTGATTTTAAAGGTCATCCCTTCCTTGTAAGTTTCTTTCATAATCTCTTGGACAGCAGACTTAAGAACTTCCACAGACTTTTCGACTTTATAAACGGGAGAAAAGTTTTGAATTCCAAAGACTTGCTTAAGTGATTCTGCAACCGCTGTGTAATCCGCTCCATTGAGGTAAGCGTGGGCACGGTCGCGATCTGCAGTTACCTTAACTTGGGGATAAATAGACAAAACGTCTGAAATATTATTACGAAGTTTATTGATGAAGCGCATACGATTTTTGTGTTTGGTTGACAATTCTCCATAGCGAATCATAATTTCTGAATACTGCATAAATGCTCCTACCTTACTTTTCTAGTTTGATTATAAATTAATTTTAGCTTGGTTAAAAACTGCTCGACCTGACTCATATCATTTTCAAAGTCTAGGCTTAGACGCACAGCTGACTGGGCCTTATCCTTATCCACTCCCATGGCAATCAAGGTACCTGCAGGTTTCCCAGCCTTGGACGAACAAGCAGAGGTCGTTGAAATGAAAATATCATAGTCTTCAAAGGCGTGAACGATGACCTCACCACGAACACCCTTAATTCCAAAAGTCAAAATATGAGGTGCAAAGTCTTCCTCATCTGAAAAGACAAAAATATCTGGATAGTCGAGAAGAGCTTGGCGAATCACTGCCTTCATCTGTCCTGTCTTACTAGTAAAGATATTCAGCTTTTCCATAGACAAACGAAGAGCCTTGGCTGTCGCTGCAATCCCTGCTACATTTTCAGTTGTCGAACGATAATCACGCTCCTGACCACCACCTGTTAAAAGAGGCGTAATCTTCTTGCCAAACTTGATATAGACAAAACCAACACCACGGACACCATTAAATTTATGACTCGAGAAGGTCGCAAAATCCACTCGTTCTGTCAAATACTTTTCAGTTGGAATCTTAGCAAGTGCCTGAACCGCATCAACATGGAAGGAAATAGTCGGCTTATCTGCCAAGAGTTCTGAAATAGCCTCAATAGGTTGGATAGAGCCGATTTCATTGTTTACAGCCATGACAGAAATTAGGATTGTATCAGGTCGTATCAAAGCTCCTAGAGCCTCAACATCCACAAATCCTCTGCTATCAACTGGGACAATATCCACCTCAAAACCTTGACTTTTCAGCCAGAGAGCTGACTCCTTGACTGCTGGATGCTCAATAGCTGATACGATGATGTGCTTGCCAAATTGAGCTTTTTCAAAGGCCACACCCTTGATGACCCAGTTATCCCCTTCTGTTCCACCAGAAGTAAAGAAGATTTCATCACTTTTCTTGCCGATTAAATCTGCAATCTGTTGGCGAGAAGCATCTAAGATTCGTGTTGCCTGGTCTCCTAAACGATGGAGACTAGATGGATTTCCTAAAATTTTTGAAGCGACCTGCATATAAGTTTCAAGTGCTTCTGGATAAGGCTTGGTCGTCGCCGAATTATCAAAGTAAATCATGTTTTCTCACGCTTTCTAAAATCACTCCCTCTATTGTATCATGAAACGGAGCTTGCGACAAGAAAGGGCAATTCCTCTTTTTTTAAGATTTTTTTAAAGAAATGAGGTATAATAAATTTTAATTAAAGGAGAGAATACATGTCTAATTATCGTAGAACTTCAAAACCAAAAACAGAGCACATCAAAAAAGGATTTACGGTCTTTCAAAAAACCGTTGCTACTATCGGTAGTATCCTTGGCTTAATTACTGCGACTATCACGATTATGAACGCCTTGGATAATAATAAAAACACTAAAAAAGAACCTACGACAAGCCAGACGACAACCATTGTCAAAGAAATTCAAAAGGAATCCCCTAAGGAAAACACCAGTCCCAATAAGGAAAATAACACTTCTCAAGAAAAAACACAGCAAGAGGAAACACCAAAATCTAACGTCAAGGAAGAGAAAAAAGAAGAGCAGAAAGCAGCAACTCAGGAATCTACTACTCCTGCTCTAAGTAAATCCACTACTGAAAATGAAAAACAGTCCAATAGTCCAACTTCGAAAAATAAAAGTAATCAATAACCAGTAAAATAGCTTCCCTCCAAACTTGGAAAGAAGCTATTTTTTTATTGTTGCAAAACTTTTCTTGGTTTGGTACCTTCAGCCGGACCGATGACACCTGCCATTTCCAATTCTTCCATGAGGCGAGTCGCACGGTTAAAGCCAACTGATAAGCGACGCTGAATCATGGACGCACTGGCTTTCTGCGTCTCGATGACCAAAGCCTTGGCTTCTTCAAAAAGCGGATCCCCACCAGATTCACCATCTGAAAATTCTCCGTCATTTTCAGAAACCTCACCTGGATCAAAACTCTCATCGTAGTCTGCATCTGCCTGAGCCTTGATGAAGTTTACGATGCGTTCAACATCATCATCTGAGATAAAGGATCCTTGCAGACGAACTGGATGATTTTCATCAATCGGTTTAAAGAGCATGTCTCCTCGACCAAGCAGTTTTTCTGCTCCATTTTCATCCAAAATCGTACGGGAGTCTGTCCCTGATGAAACCGCAAACGCTACACGAGATGGAACATTGGCCTTAATCAGACCAGAAATGACATCAACGGATGGACGCTGGGTTGCAAGAATCATGTGGATACCTGCAGCACGTGCCTTCTGTCCGAGACGGATAATGGCATCTTCCACTTCCTTGCTTGCCACCATCATGAGGTCAGCCAACTCATCTACAATCACAACGATGAGTGGCAGTGGAATCTGCTTGTACTCAGACTGAGCATTAAACTCTTCTACCTTGGCATTAAAGCCTGCAATATTACGGACTCCCACCTTGGCAAAGAGTTCATAACGATTTTCCATTTCATCCACAACCTTTTGCAGGGCCTTGCTGGCCTTACGTGGATTGGTCACGACTGGAATCAAGAGGTGGGGAATATCATTGTAAACAGATAACTCAACCATCTTGGGATCGACCATCATAAATTTAACTTGGTCTGGTCTCGCCTTCATGAGAATGCTAGCGATAATACCGTTAACTGCTACTGACTTTCCTGAACCCGTTGAACCTGCAACAAGTAGGTGAGGCATCTTGGAAAGGTCAAAAGCTCTTGCGGCACCATTAACAGCCTTCCCTAAAGGAATTTCCAAGAGATTTTCAGCTTTCGTTTGAGATTGTTCCCAAAGTTCACGGAAAGACACAGTGGCAATCTCGGAGTTAGGCACCTCAATTCCGACAAGGGATTTCCCAGGGATTGGTGCTTCGATTCGGACATCCTTGGCCGCTAGAGCTAGTGCTAAGTCGTCTGCCAGATTGGAAATTCGGTTAACCCGCACTCCAACTGCTGGCTTGACTTCATACTTGGTTACTGAAGGTCCAATTTCAGCCCGTTCCACCGTTACCTTGATACCAAAGCTAGCAAAGGTTTCTTCTAGGATTTTGATATTTTCCCGAACGATTTTCTTCTCTTTAGACTGGTCCTTTGGTTTATCTGGCGCAAAGAGTTGCAAGCTTGGAAGTTTGTATTCAATAGCCTCCTTGGCTGAAAAATCGACCTGAACATCTTCATCATCAGAATCATCTTCCTGTTCAGGGAATTCAAGTTCAGGTTGAGGCAGGATGATTTCTGGTTCCACCCACTCTTCTTCCGAAAAAGGTGGAACGTCAAGCACAACATCATCAGTCAGAATTTCACCCGTTTCCATATCAACAGGAGGCAAATCGAGTAAGGCTTTTTCAGCTTCTTCTTGTTCTAATCTAGCCTCTTCCTCAGCCTTTTGGCGAGCTTTTTCTTCTTGTTTGACAAAGCGTTCCTCTTTTCGACGCTCATGCCCTTCCCGCCATTTAGCAAAGCCTCTACTGAAAAATTCCGCAATATCGTAAACAGACCAAGGACTGATTAGGAGAGCGCCTGCTAAAATCAAGATAGAACCAATAAAGTAAGTACCGATATTTGAAAAAAGAAAGGCGGTTGGCATATAAAGAGCGACCCCAATCAAGCCCCCTCCAGCAAAACTGGTCGTTCGAAAACCAGTCAAATCCGTCACAACCTGAGCCATGGTTCCTTTTAATACCGACTTGTCCAAACCATATTGCCAAACTAAGTAGGCCTCAAAAATCAGGAGCAAGCCTGCAAATATGGTGAAAAAGCCAGATAAGAGTCCTTCCTGTTTTCGTATCCACTTGAAAAAGAAGAGATAGATCAAGAGACCAACTATTGCCAGATAGGCTAGGCTACCCACCAGCAAGCGAATTAAATTGTAAAGGGTTATACCTGCAGCCCCTAATTTAAAGGCTGCGAAAATCAATAAAAGCGCGATTCCCAACGAAATCAACATCCGTTGAATTGCTTCTTTTCTTTCGAGTTCTGCTTTAGACGGTCTCCGTCTTGTTTTACTTGTATTCTTGTTTGCCATTCTTCTATTATACCATATTTCACAGGTATTTCGAAAAGAGAAAAAGACTGCACCAAACGGTCCAATCTTCTTTATTATGATTATATTCAAAGTAATTGTTATTATATTTAAATAATCAAAGTCTCAAAGTTTAGATTTTTAAGATTTCACTTCGAAATTTGTATTTTTTATTTCTTGTTTTCTATCTATTTCCCTATCCGCAACTTCCCAAACACAATCGAAATGTTTTTCCATCATAGAGATGAAATCTATTTCATCATTATTAGTTTTAAAAAAATCATCCTTTTTAGTAGTTTTTCGTTCACCTATCAACACGAAATTGGTCTCCCAATTATATGGAGGCAGAGTAACTCTTAAAAAAGCCTTTGTCGTCTTCATATTTTTCTTTCTTTTATAAACCAATATAAATGGCAAACGATATTGTGTTGAATAATAGCGAATTTCCATTTGTCCACTTTCTATATATTTACTATATTTTTTAGTCACATCTTCAATTTCGATACTAATATTTGTGTCAGACTTTCGCACCCCTTCTTTATCCTCAAGTTCCTCTAAATCTGATAAAAAATTGGTATAAATCTGAGAACACAAAAAACGAATTTTCATTCCATTATTCATAGCATTCTCTAATACAGTTCTATTTTCCGAAAAAAAATCAATACCTGATATAAAAAGTAAATCCAATCTTTTAGTATCTTTACATAACTTTTTAATCTCTCTAGTCGAATGCTTTTTCTTTGCCACTACACCTTTAAATCCATACGATTTCATTTCTTTTGCAATACGAAAATCTCTTGTAATTTTTTTCGTTACTAAGTAACCAAAACCACCGATTATTCCAGAAGCTAATAGAGCTGATAAAATTGATTCTACTATCTTCTTCCAATCCAAATCCAGAATAAATTCAATTATATTCACTTAACATACTCTCATTATATTTTTTCATTTCTATGAGTTTTATTTTAGAATATCATTCAAAAACTTGTTTGTCAAATTCTTTAAAAAAGACTGCACCAAACGGTCCAATCTTTTCATTTTATATCTATTTTTTATGCTTGTGGTTTGCGTAGGTAACCATAGACCACACCACTTACGATTGCTCCTACCAAGACAGAGGCAAGGTAAAGGAGAGCATTTGAAGTAAGCGCGATAACGAAGATTCCTCCGTGTGGTGCCATGAGTTTGATACCAGTAAGACCAACGAGTCCGCCTGCTACTGCAGAACCAAGGATGAAGCTTGGAATCGCACGAGCTGGGTCAGCGGCACCAAATGGAATCGCTCCCTCAGTGATGAATGACAAGCCCATGATGATGTTTGTCAAACCAGAGTTGCGTTCTTCCTTAGTAAATTTATCTTTGAAAAGAAGAGTTGCAACAAAGATAGCAAGTGGTGGCACCATTCCTCCAGCCATAACCGCTGCCATAGCCACAGAACCACCTGAAGAAACAGTCGCTGCAAGCGTACCTGTACCAAAGACATAAGCCGCTTTGTTAACTGGTCCACCCATGTCAACAGCCATCATTCCACCAAGGACGATACCAAGAAGGACAGCTGAACCTCCTCCAAGACCACCTAGGAAGTCATTCATAGCAGTGTTGATTGCCGCCATTGGGATGTTAACAGCTAGCATGACAAATCCAGTCAAGATTGTTCCAAGAAGTGGCAAGAGAAGGATTGATTTAGCACCTTCAAGTGAACGAGGAACTTTAACGTATTTCTTGATAGCAAGAACCAAGGCACCTGCGATAAATCCACCAACAAGGGCACCTAGGAAACCAGATGAGACACCTGCAAGAGTTGAAGTTGCTTCACCACCTGCTGCATAAGGGATTTTACCAAAGGCAAAACCTTCTTTGGCAATAGCGCCAGCCACGAAACCAGCTACCAAACCTGGTTTTTCAGCGATAGAGTAGGCAACATAACCTGCAAAGACTGGAAGCATCAAACCAAAGGCTGCACCACCAATTTTCATGAACATAGAAGCTAGCTCATGGTAGGAACCAAGATTACCAAGATTTTCATTTGGAACACCCAAAGCACCATCAATCAAGAAGGCAAGGGCAATCATGATACCACCACCGATAACGAATGGCAACATTTGCGATACACCACTCATCAAGTGTTTGTAGAAGGCACCACCAAGGCTTTGTTTTTCGTTAGAGGCTGTTGCAGCTTTTGCATCATTAGCGGCACGGTAGACTTCCGCATCTCCTGAAAGAGCCAAGTTAATCAACTCTTCTGTCTTACGGATCCCGTCAGCAACCGGACGATTGATCAATGGTTTTCCATCAAATCGATCCATTTCAACGGCCTTGTCTGCTGCAATGATAACAGCTTTAGCCTTGCGGATGTCTTCAGCAGTTAGTTGGTTACCAACACCGCTAGCTCCGTTGGTTTCCACCTTAATTCCAACACCCATTTCAGCAGCCACTTTTTGAAGGGCTTCTTGGGCCATGTAAGTGTGGGCAATTCCTGTCGTACAAGCTGTAACAGCTACGATAAAGTCACCAGTTTCATTAGCAGGTACTTGAACAGGCTCCTCAGTTTTTTCTGAAGCTTGGTCAAAGAGTTCGATGACTTGGTCAACTGATGTTACTTGACGAAGTTTGTCAGCAAAACCGTCTTTCATCAAGTATTGAGACAATTCTGCCAAGGCTGCCAAGTGAGTGTCATTGGCACCTTCTGGAGCCGCAATCATAAAGAAGAGGTCAGTTGCTTGCCCATCCAAGCTCTCATAGTCAACTCCCTTGTTTGACTTAGCAAAGAGAACAGTCGCTTCTTTGACAGCAGCATTTTTGCTGTGAGGCATTGCGATTCCGTCACCCAAACCTGTAGAAGTCAAAGATTCACGCGCCAAAATTCCTTCTTTAAAGATTTCAAAATCTGTCACATAACCGTGGTCTGTCAAACTTTTAATCATCTCTTCGATGACAGCAGTTTTTTCAGTTGCCTGCAAATCCAGCAACATAACATCTTTTCTCAATAGGTCTTGAATTTTCATCGTTTTTCTACCTCAACTTTTTCATATGTTTCTTTAATAAATTCCGCTGTTGCCAAGTCATCCGAGAAGGTGGTTGCTGTTCCACAAGCCACTCCCCATTTAAAGGCTTCTACCGCGTCTTTTGATTTAACAAATTCACCTGTGAATCCAGCAACCATAGAATCACCAGCTCCAACTGAATTTTTCACAGTTCCCTTAATTGGTTTAGCAAAGTAAGCTCCCTTAGATGTGACAAGAAGGGCACCGTCACCAGCCATAGAGACAATGACGTTTTGAGCACCTTTAGCTAGTAACTCACGAGCATATTTCTCAATTTCATCTAAACTTTCGAGTTTAACCCCAAAAATCGCTCCAAGTTCATGATTGTTTGGTTTGACCAAAAGTGGCTGATAGTCCAAACTATCAATCAAGGTCTGTCCTTCAAAGTCACAAACCACTTGCGCACCAGTCTTGCGTGTCAAGGCAATCAAATCCTTATAGATAACATTGCCTAGATTTTTAGCACTCGAACCCGCAAAGACAACTGTATCTTCTGCTGTTAAACTTGAAAGAATAGCTTTCAATTCTTCTAACTGAGCTGATTCAACATTTGGACCCGTTCCGTTAATTTCTGTTTCTTGATCTGCTTTGATTTTAACATTGATACGCGTATCTTCTGCTACTTGGACAAAACGTGTCTCGATTTCTTCCTCTGCAAGGGTATCTGTGATAAATTTACCAGTAAAGCCTCCGATAAATCCCGTCGCTGTATTTGGAATATCCAAACGTTTCAAGACACGACTGACATTGATTCCTTTTCCACCAGCAAACTTATCATCACTGTCCATACGATTGACACTACCGACCTGGACTTGGTCCAAACGAACGATATAATCAATAGATGGATTGAGTGTGACTGTATAAATCATACTTCTATTACCTCCGTTTTCTCCTTAATAACCTGCAAGAGCTCATGCCCTTGACTGGTGATAACAATAGCTCGTTTGAGTGGTGCTACCTTGGCAAAGCAAGTTTGTCCAATTTTTGATGAATCCACTAAGACGTAGGTCTGTTTAGCATTCTCCAAAATCGCTCGCTTCACAGCTCCCTCCTCCATATCAGGAGTCGTATAATAACCATCGTCCACACCATTCATCCCGATAAAGGCACGGTCAAAGTGCAATTGGTTAATCTGGTTAAGAGCAACGCCCCCGATGCTAGCATCTGTCGCCATCTTGACACTTCCTCCAACCATGACAGTTGGAATCTGCTTTTCAACCAACTGAGCTGCATGGTGAATCGAATTGGTCACAACAGTAATATTCTGATTAACCAATTCATGAATCAAAAAGGCAGTTGTTGTTCCAGCATCTATAAAGATGACATCTTGTTCCTTGATGAGAGAGGCTGCTTTCTGAGCTAGCAACTTCTTCTCTTGAAGGTTTTTGACAGATTTTTCTTGAATGGTTTCTTCTTCCTGCAAAGGATGGGGCAATTCTGCTCCACCATGCACGCGACGAAGCTTGTTTTCCGCTTCCAACTCATCCAAGTCTCTTCGAACCGTTGATTCTGACGTTTCTAGCAAACTGACTAATTTTTCTAGAGAAACTACATGATGTTGATGTAACTCCTCTAAAATCAGCTGTTTACGCTCTGTTTTTAACACTGAATCACCTCCTGTTATCGTTTACACTATTCATTCTATCATACTTTCTTTCAAAGTCAAGCATTTTTTGTCATTTTCTTTCAAATTCTATCATTTTCCTTATTTACAGAATTTTTATTGCAAGATAGGATCCTTTATGGTAGACTATTTGAGTAAGTATTGGAAGATTACTCAAGAGGCTTAAGAGGCCGTGTTGGAAACGCGGTAGGCGTGTAACAGCGTGCGTGGGTTCGAATCCCATGTCTTCCGTAGAAAAGAACAATTATTTCTAGGATCAACAAATGTTGTATCCTTTTTTGTATCGCTTTTTTAAAAATAAGGTCTGCTTTAGGGTCTGTTTGTGACTCCTTTGTTGCATTCTTTTCGCAAAAGAATGCAAAGGAATACCAAAGATAAAAATAAAAAACGTTGATTTAACAACGTTTTACCAAGGAATGCAAAAGAATGCAAAGGAATGCAAAGGAATAATGGAGCCGGTGGGAGTCGAACCCACGTCCAAACACCTGCCAACATATTTGTCTACAACCATAGGTTATGTATTATTTTAACAGTCCCTCGACACATAACTCAAGCCTAGAACCTGCGAGTCTATCAATCTCTTATCAAGCCACTAGACAAGACTTGATCGTATCTCGCTAATAATAAGACCTGTCATTGAACACGAGCAATCCAAATCGGGTCACGCCTGCTGGTTTTTAGGCAGCTAGAGCGTAAGAAGTGTTATTTTTTGCAGTTATATTTAACTGAGCGTTTACGTCGCCACACGAGTCGCAAAATATGCCTCATAATGCCTGTCGAATCCGTAACGACCCCAAAAGACAATAAAACCATTATACCCTATCTAACTCAAAAATGCAAAAAGGAAATCAATTAACTAGAAAAGATAGTCTTTCAAGGCTTTTGTCAAAACCTGATAACCAGCAACACTGAGATGCAGACCATCAGTCGTATATTCTTTTTTGAGTTGGCCTGCTTGGTCTGTCAAACTATCAAAAACTGGCACAAATTCTACCTGCACGTAGGCAGAATCAAGCTCTTGATAGGCTTGATTCCATTTTTGAATTTTTTCATTCGTGCGGATATAAACTGTCTGCTTGTACTCCTCTCCCTCATTGACTGGCAAAATGGAAAGCAATTTCATCTCTGTCAGTGGATAATCGCGAGCAATGAATTGAATGATAGCTTCGAGATTATTGAGTGCCTCATTCACAGGTACATCTTTTCCGATATCATTTGTCCCAATCAAAAGGACAATTTTATCTACCGTTCCACCGTACAGATGGGCATCCAGATTATCTAATAACAGTTCTGTCTGATAGCCACGAATGCCACGATTGACAATCGTCTTTGAAGTCCCAAATAACTCCTGCAGAGGATAATATTCGACAATGGAATCCCCAATAAAGAGAATATCTGGTTCTACAACAGAAACCTGATTTAAGTGACGGTACTTGGTTTGGATTTTTCCTTGTTCCTTTAGTAACCAATTTTCTAATAACTGTACTGCCACTTCATTCTCCTTTTTCTAACCAATTTTCCAAGACTTGATAAACTCCTCCTTGGCTGTTGGCTGGCGCTAGAGAAGTCGCCACAGCTTTGGCTTTATCATCAGCATTTTCCATCGCATAGGCAATTCCAGCCATTTCAAGCATTTCAACATCATTTTCACTGTCACCAAAAGCCATGATTTGTTGAGGGTTCAAGTCCCAGCGCTTGAGTAATTCTTCCAAGCCCCATGCTTTATGAATCCCAGCTTGAAGGATATCAATGCAACCATAGCCGCTCGATACAGCCCGAACACGGCTATCAAAGAGATCATTGATTTCTTCCAAGACCGAATTCAACCGTTCCTCACCAACAACCATACTCATCTTGAGCACACCACCAAAGAGGTCAGAGGTTAACTCATCCACAAACTGCATCCGTTGGTAGAATTTTTCAATCATTTCTGGAGTCATAAAACTTTCAAGGTCTGTAAAAATCGTACCTTCTTTGACGAAACCACCCTTCATAGCCGTCACAACAAACTGATCCTGACACGCTCGATCCTTGAAATGAGCCAAAGCCTTATCAACAATGGCGTCATCCCAAGTCTGAGCCTGAATCAGTTCATTGTTTTCAAAAATACGAGCACCATTGGCAACAACCAGAACCACTCGATCCACCAAGTGCTCCAGTAGTTGCCTCATGCGGTGAATTTCATTGCCCGTCGCGATGACAAAACGAATACCCCTTTGGTCCAACTGATCTAAAATCTTTTCCAAGCGTGGGAGATCAAGCTGGCCTCTAGCATCCAGCAAGGTCCCATCCATATCTGTCGCAATTACTTTAATCGTCATTTACTTTCCTCTGGATTCAAGCTAGTCCCACTTCAATCCCACATGTTCGTTCATTTCTTTATAGGCTGTATCAATTCGTTCCTTAGTCGCTTCATCTAACTGGTCACGATGACTGCCACCCTCGATAAAATCTTCTAAGATATAAGTTTGGTAAAGGAAGAGTGGATAACCTTCTGGAGAATAGGTTCCTTTCGGTGTACGGTTTACCCAAGAAGGGTGCGCTTTGGCAGTTTCGATTGTCGTCTTACCAGCCTTTTTCTTAATAGTCACATCCATGAGCACGCCACGCTCTGTCCACTTAGCATTCTCTTCATCTTGCATGGTTTCAATTCGTTGATTAGAAATGAAGTTCCCCATTGAATAGATAATGAGTTTCTTGTCCCCATCTTTTTCAACCGTTTCAGATGGTTCCACAACGTGAGGATGCCCTCCAAAGATAATATCAGCTCCCCAATCTATCATCTTGTGATAAAGAACCTTTTGTTCCTCAGTTGGTTCCAAGCGATACTCCACACCCATCTGAGGCATGATAATAGTAATATCCGCTTCCTTTTCTGCACGTTCAATTTCAGCCTTCATCTTGTCTTCATTTAGGTCTGAAAGATAGCGGTTATAGTCTGCTTGAGAAATATTTTGCTCAATTCCATTAAATCCATAAGAATAAGCCAAAAGTGCAACCTTGATGCCGTTCACTTCCTTGATAACCAGTGGAGCTTGATCACGGGACTCATGCGTATACACTCCAATAGGTGTCATTCCTGCCTTTTCAATTGCATCTGCTGTTGAGACCACACCTTCTATTTGTGAATCTAGGATATGATTATGCGCCAAGTCTAGCACTTGATAACCAGCATCCTTAATGGCATCCATGACTTCTCCAGGTGCATTAAATAGCGGATAACCAGCCAAATAACGGTCCTTGTTTACAGTCCCTTCAAAATCACCTATAATCAAGTCTGCTTGTTTGAGCCATGGTTTCACATAATCAAAATTTTCATGAAAATCATAGGTCCCATCTTCTTTTAAGGCAGAACGATAGATTGGAATATGATAGAGGAGGTCCCCGTTGGCCATAATTCTAGCAGTCTTTTCCTCTTCCTGATCTTTAGAATTTTGATTGGTCTTATTTGCTTCTTGAGAAATGGCATCCTTTTTTTGACTGGTTAAGGGGATTCCTTGAAAGCTTTCAAACAACAAGACCAAGCCCATTGATAAAGCTACTGCTAGCAAAAGGACCGCAACAAATCCCTTATTGCTCCACCTACGATAACTCCTAAAAAAGTTTACCAAGCCCCTCATAAAACGAAAAACTGATCCACGTTTATGTCTTTCCTGTCTTCTTTGCATCTGTATTCTCCCAACTTTCTAATGCAAGCCTTTTCTTTTCATTATATCACAGATACGTAATTCTTTCACAATTGAATCGAACCTACTAGACATTTTCTATAAAAGCTCGATGCCGTAATACTTTCAATCCTTGTCATTTTGTGTTATCATGTAGAGGTAATGAAAGGAGAGAAAATGTCTGCAATAGAACGTATTACAAAAGCTGCTCACTTAATTGATATGAACGATATTATCCGCGAAGGGAATCCTACTCTACGCGCGGTTGCTGAGGAAGTCACTTTCCCCTTGTCTGATCAGGAAATCATCCTAGGCGAAAAAATGATGCAATTCCTTAAACATTCCCAAGATCCCGTAATGGCTGAAAAATTGGGACTCAGAGGTGGGGTTGGACTGGCTGCTCCTCAGTTAGATATCTCAAAACGCATTATCGCTGTTTTGGTACCTAATATTGTCGAAGAAGGCGAAACTCCACAGGAAGCCTACGACTTGCAAGCTATTATGTACAATCCAAAAATCGTCTCTCACTCTGTTCAAGACGCTGCTCTTGGCGAAGGAGAAGGTTGTCTGTCTGTTGACCGCAACGTGCCTGGCTATGTGGTGCGCCATGCTCGCGTCACTGTTGACTACTTTGACAAGGATGGAGAAAAACACCGCATCAAACTTAAAGGCTACAACTCTATCGTTGTTCAGCATGAAATTGACCACATCAACGGTATCATGTTTTACGACCGTATCAATGAAAAAGACCCATTTGCAGTTAAAGATGGTTTACTGATTCTAGAATAAAGAAAATCCCGTTGCAAGACGGGGTTTTGTGTTATAATAGAGGCATGAAAACAAATGATATTGTCTATGGCGTCCACGCCGTTACCGAAGCCCTCCTTGCAAATACTGGCAACAAACTCTACCTCCAAGAAGATCTCCGAGGTAAGAATCTTGAGAAAGTCAAGGATCTGGCTACAGAAAAAAAGGTATCCATTTCTTGGATCTCAAAAAAATCCCTCTCTGAGATGACTGAAGGTGCTGTGCACCAAGGTTTTGTTCTACGAGTGTCTGAATTTGCCTATAGCGAGCTAGATCACATCCTTGCAAAAACGCATCAAGAAGAAAATCCACTTCTATTGATTCTGGATGGTCTTACTGATCCCCATAATCTGGGTTCAATCTTGAGAACGGCCGATGCGACCAATGTTTCAGGTGTCATCATTCCTAAGCACCGTGCTGTCGGTGTTACTCCTGTCGTTGCCAAAACAGCCACAGGTGCTATTGAACACGTTCCAATTGCCCGAGTAACAAATCTGAGCCAAACTCTGGACAAACTCAAGGATGAAGGATTCTGGACCTTTGGAACAGATATGAATGGAACTCCTTGCCACAAGTGGAATACAAAAGGGAAAATCGCCCTCATCATCGGAAATGAAGGAAAAGGTATCTCTAGCAACATTAAAAAACAGGTCGATGAAATGATTACCATTCCTATGAATGGACATGTTCAAAGCCTTAATGCTAGTGTTGCTGCAGCCATTCTCATGTACGAAGTTTTCCGAAATAGACTATAAAAAAGTTTCCAATCATCTGATTGGAAACTTTTTTATGATTATAAAGAGCAAACTAGGAAGCTAGCTGTAGACACCTCAAAGCAGTGCTTTGAGGTTGTAGATAAGACTGACGAAGTCAGCTCAAAACACTGTTTTGAGGTTGTGGATAGAACTGACGAAGTCAGTACCCATACCTACGGCAAGGCGAAGCTGACGTGGTTTGAAGAGATTTTCGAAGTGTATTAACTATGTTCTGTGATAAATTTATAGGCTTCTTGACCAGCGATAGCTCCATCTCCAACTGCCGTTGTTACTTGGCGAAGATCTTTCAAACGAACATCTCCAACTGCAAAGATACCATCAACTGCAGTCTTCATGTGATTATCTGTCACAATCCAGCCTGCCTGATCTTGGATATTCAATTCTTTAACAAAATCGCTAAGAGGGTCCAAGCCAACATAGATAAAGACGCCACCAAAGGCTTGCTCTGTCACTTGACCTGTTTTCACATTTTCAAATACGACAGATTCTACTCGGTTTTCACCCTTGATTTCCTTGACAACAGAATCCCAGATAAAGCTGATTTTCTCATTCGCAAAGGCGCGGTCTTGTAAAACCTTTTGGGCTCGAAGTTGATCACGACGGTGAACAATGGTAACAGTCTTAGCAAAACGAGTCAAGAAGATGGCTTCTTCGACAGCTGAATCTCCGCCACCAACTACCAACAAATCTTGGTCACGGAAGAAGGCACCATCACACACGGCACAGTATGAAACACCACGACTATTCAGTTCTTCTTCTCCAGGCACTCCCAAAGGACGGTGTTTAGAGCCAGTCGCTACGATAACTGTACGGGTTTCATATGTTTGGTCATCAGTCATCACTTTCTTAAAATTACCATGGTCTTCTACATTTTCAACATAACCATAAATGTGCTCAACACCAAGGTTTTCAAGCGGTTCAAACATCTTTTCTGCCAATTCTGGCCCACTAATATTAGCGTATCCAGGGTAATTTTCAATATCCGATGTATTATTCATCTGACCACCTGGCAAACCACCTTCAATCAAGGCTACTTTCAGATTGCTGCGAGCAGCATACAAGGCTGCAGTCATCCCTGCAGGTCCAGCACCGATAATAATAGTATCGTACATATAGATTCCTTCTTTCTTGTTGTAACTATCTTTATTCTAACTCTTTCTTGTCAATCATGCAAGGATTATGCCTTGAAAACAAGAATTAAACTCATAACCGCAAAGGATAATACTGGAACAACCAAGACCCCAATCATAATCATATCATAGAGATGGGCTTGGCGAGCCTTGACTGTCTTATCAACTCCCGACATGGCTCTCAGTCCAATCCAAATCCCTAAAAAAATCAGGACGAGGATGGTAGTCAAGATCAAACTCTCGAAATATAAAGAAAATAGTTGCAATAGCATGATTTCTCTCATTTCTATCTTTTTTAAAGAGTAAACTCAGCTAGTCCAGCTAACTGAGTTTTCCTTTGTCTATTATATCAAATATAAGTCCGTTTGTAACTAGCGAAGAATTCTTTTGTCCGCTCTTCTTTAGGATGGTGGATAATTTCATCCGGTGTTCCAGACTCAATGATTTTCCCCTTATCTAAGAAGAGAATCTTATCAGCCACTTGGGCTACAAAGGACATATCATGACTAACTAAAATCATGGTTTGACCTGACTTAGCAGCATCTGCAATAGACTTTTCTACTTCGCCGACCAATTCTGGGTCAAGGGCTGAAGTTGGTTCGTCCAAGAGCAAAACATCTGGTTTCATAGCAAGCGCACGCGCCAAGGCAACCCGTTGCTTCTGTCCACCTGATAAATGGCGAGGGTAATGATTTTCACGATCAGAAAGCCCAACCTTAGCCAACTCTTCCTTGGCAATCTTAGTCGCTTCTTGATCAGACAATTTCTTGACAACAACCAAGCCTTCTTTCACATTATCAAGTGCTGTGCGGCGTTCAAACAAATTAAACTGTTGGAAAACCATAGATAGCTTACGGCGTAGAGCAAGGATTTCTTCTTGAGTGATTTTAGAAAAATCAACTGAAAAATCATCAATCTGAATAGAGCCACTGTCAGGTGTTTCAAGATAATTGAGACTGCGAAGGAAGGTTGATTTTCCAGCTCCTGAGGAACCAATCAAGGCTACAACTTCCCCTTTTTGAATATCCAAGTCCAGATGATCCAAGACAGTTTGTCCTGAAAAGGATTTGCTTAAATTCGAAACCTTAATCATTAACGAAGGTCTCCTTTCACATCTGTTTGCACTGTATCTGGTGCAGAAATAGCCATTTTTCTCTCGATGAAACGACCGAGGCTCTCAATTCCAATATTGACTACCCAATAAACAAGGGCAACGGAGATAAAGCGTTCAAAATAGCGGTAATCAGCTCCACCCAGAATCTGAGCTTGGGCAAAGACTTCCACAACACCCGCACTAAAGGCTAGAGAAGTTCCTTTGGTCAAGCCGATTAGGGAATTAATTAAGGTTGGAGTCGCCACAACTGCCGCATTTGGAATAATCACTCGACGATAAACTTGCGCTCGGGTCATACCCAGACTTCGTGCCGCCTCAATCTCACCAGGATTGACTGAGAGAATGGCTGCACGAATGGTTTCACTAGCATAAGCTGCCTCATTAAAGGCAAAGGCTACAATCGCAAAAACAGCAGCTGGAATCGCATTGATATTGAGACCAGTACCCCATTGCTGATTGAGAGCTTTCAAAGCCAAAGGAATTCCGTAGTAGGTCAACATGAGTTGCACCAAAATCGGTGTCCCTTTTAAGAAGCTAACAAAGAATGCCTGCAAGGGATATAAAATCTTGACACGATTGATTTTCACAATAGCAAAAAGCAGAGCCAAAACCAATCCAAAAAGGGCACCACCAATTGTCAACATAATCGTTGTTGGAAGTTGTTGGACAATTCTTGGAATTCCATCAAAGACCGAACGCAGGCTAAAAAGCTTGCCATCCGGAATCAATTGCATCAAGTTTTGGTACCAATCTGATGCTAAAATCGTTGTAACATTCATAAAAACATCCTCTCCTGATAATGATTCATTCTACCATACTTCTGCCGTCAATGAAATTATTTGCTACGGTCAGATACAGACTTTGTCTACCTACTAGTTTATCATACTTTGAAACAGGGAGGTTATATATTTTATCTATCAAAGAGATAAGTAAAAACTATTTCAATCCCAATTCTTCATAAGTTTTTCGATAACCGATTTGCTTAACAGTTCCATTTTCTACTAAAATCGGCCGTTTTAACAACATTCCATCACTTGCTAGCAACTCGGCTGCTTCTTGGTTTGACAGACTTTCTACCTTATCTTTCAGCCCTAATTCACGGTATTTGATTCCACTGGTGTTGAAAAATTGCTTTAGCTCGAACCCTGAGGTTTCTAGCCAGTTTAAAATGACTTCTTGACTAGGTGTTTCTTCCACGATATGGACGTTTTTGTAGTCCACACCGAGTTGGTTTAATTCTTGTTTTGCTTTTTTACAAGTTGAACATTTTGGGTATTCGATAAATTCTAACATGTGCTTCACTTTCTATTGTTTATCTCTTTAAAATCTACGCCTTCATGCCCCAAGAGCCAAGCTTTCTTTTCCACTCCTGCAGCATAACCTGTCAAACGCTTTCCTGCTCCCAGCACCCGATGACAAGGTACTAGAATAGACCACGGATTGCGTCCTACCGCTCGACCAATTGCTTGAGCAGAAGCCATTTGCAGATCTCGGGCTATTTGTCCATAGGTCACTGTCTGACCATAAGGAATTCCCTGTAAATAGGACCAAACTTGCTTTTCAAAATCCGTTCCGATTGGAGCCAAGGGCAAGTCGGATAAATCCCGAGACTTGCCTTTAAAGTAAGCATCTAAGCAAGCAATAACTGAGTCTAAAATGGGATGACTAACAACTGCTTCTATCGTGTCATCTCCTATCCCCCTCTCAAAATGCTTCTGCTCCTGTACCCAAATTCCATACAAATAATGATCATCAGCTACAAGAGAAAGAGAACCAATCGGCGAAGAATAGAGCATTTTTGCGTACTTCTTTTGCATTATTTCTTCAATTTTTGATAGGCCAAGCGTTCGCCATCAACAGGCACTTTACCAACCTGTTTAAAACCAAGTTTTTCAAAAATATGTTGCATGACCTTGTTGGCAACATGCGTATCTGAGCGAAAATCTAGATAATCAAATCCTTCAATCAAGCCCTCTAAGAAGGTTTGAGCAACTCCTTGTCCCTGCACATCTGCTGCCACAGCAATACGGTGAAAGACTAGATATTCTGACTCTCCAGCTTGCCAGTTTCCCTCATAAATATCTTCATAGGCCTCCTCTGGACTCTTAGTCACAGCAGCATAGGCTAGTAGTTCTCCATCTTCCAAGGCTACATAGGCTTGACCTGAGATTATATCCTCAATAATAATATCAGCATTTGGATAACCATTTTGCCACTGGTCACTACCAGCATCTGCTAAACATTTCTTTGCATCCTCCATCACCTGCATGATGGCATCTACTTCGTTTGGAAAAGCTAAACGAATCTCCATGTTTTCTCCTCATTTCTGACTAGTTTCTCCCATCATAGCATAATTTAAGCCTTTTCACAAGCAGTTAAAACTTGACTTTTTGTTTTTGTTATTTTATAATCTAGTTGTCAAAACTAGATAAAAAGGAGTCTGAAATGAAAATCACCTTTTCCTACCCAAAATGGGCAGAAATTCCAAATATTGACCTCTATCTGGACCAGGTTTTGCTCTATGTCAATCAGGTCTGCGCCCCTATTTCTACTGATAAAGACAAGGGACTAACAGCATCTATGGTCAATAATTATGTGAAACATGGTTACCTGACAAAGCCTGACAAGAAAAAATACCAACGCCAACAGATTGCCCGTCTGATTGCTATCACAACACTCAAGTCTATATTTTCTATTCAAGAAATAGCACATACACTTAATACTCTACAAATTCAAGCAAGTTCAGACCAACTCTACGATGCTTTTGTGGACTACATGAACCAAGGAATTGACCCAGCTAACCCTATTATCCAAAGTAGTTGCCAAACCATTAAACTCTATCATCAAACCCTAGCCTTAATCCATCATACTGAAGAGGAGGAAAGCCAATGAACACTAGTCTTAAACTCAGCAAACAACTCAGTTTTGGAGAGGAAATTGCTAATAGCGTGACCCATGCCGTAGGTGCAGTCATCATGCTCATCTTACTCCCTATTTCATCCACCTATAGTTACGAAGCACAAGGCTTTTTATCCTCTATAGGTGTTTCCATTTTTGTCATCAGTCTCTTTCTCATGTTCCTATCATCCACCATTTATCACTCTATGGCCTATGGTTCGACCCATAAATATGTCTTGCGAATCATCGACCATTCTATGATTTACGTTGCCATTGCTGGCTCATACACGCCCGTCGTCTTGACCTTAATGAATAACTGGTTTGGCTATCTAATTATTGCCATCCAATGGGGAACGACCATCTTTGGTATTCTCTATAAAATCTTTGCTAAAAAAGTCAATGAGAAATTTAGCCTTGCTCTTTACCTGATTATGGGCTGGTTGGTTCTGGCTATCATTCCAGCCATTATCAGTCAAACGACACCAATTTTCTGGAGTCTCATGGTAACTGGCGGACTCTGTTATACAGTTGGAGCTGGATTTTACGCCAAGAAAAAACCTTATTTCCACATGATTTGGCATCTCTTTATCCTAGCAGCATCTGCCCTCCAATACATCGCCATTGTTTATTACATGTAAAAAAGTTGAGAAACTCAGTCTCAACTTTTTTCTTTACACATTTCGATAAAGTACTGGTGCAAGCGCACATCATCAGTCAATTCAGGATGAAAAGAAGTTACCAACATATTTTTTTCTTGGGCTGCAACGATTTGATTATCAACTCTTGCTAGAATTTCTACACCTTCTCCAACACTACTGATAATTGGACCACGGATAAAGGTCATTGGAATCTGACCGACTCCCTTACATTCGGCTTCCGTATAGAAACTTCCTAGTTGGCGCCCATAAGCATTACGCTCGACCACCATATCCATAGTTCCTAGATGACTCTCTTTCTGAGAAGTAATTTCCTTAGCCAGCAAAATTAAACCCGCACAGGTCCCAAATACTGGTAAGCCAGATAGAATGGCTTCTTGGATGGGAATCAACATGTCCTGGTCTCGTAAGAGCTTGCCCATGGTTGTAGACTCCCCACCAGGCAAAATCAAACCCGACAAGTCACTCTGATCTTGCTGAAAATCCTCTAAATTTCTGATTTCAACACTCTCGACTCCTAGTTTATCTAGCACTTTTGCATGTTCTGCAAAGGCACCTTGCAAGGCCAATATTCCGATTTTCATCTATTTTCCTCGCTCTGCCATGAGAATTTGGATTTCATTTTCATTAATACCAACCATGGCTTCTCCTAGATCTTCAGAGATTTGAGCTAGGATTTGAGGATTACGGAAGTTAGTCACAGCCTTAACAATGGCACTCGCTCGTTTAACAGGATCTCCTGACTTGAAAATACCTGAACCGACAAAGACACCCTCTGCCCCTAATTGCATCATCAGTGCAGCATCTGCTGGCGTTGCAACGCCTCCAGCTGCGAAGTTTACAACTGGCAATTTCCCATGTTCATGGACGTATTGAACCAATTCTACAGGGACTTGCAAGTCTTTAGCAGCAACATAAAGTTCGTCCTCACGTAGATTTTGAATGCGGCGAATTTCCTGATTCATCATACGCATATGGCGAACAGCTTGGACAATATCTCCTGTACCTGGTTCTCCTTTTGTACGAATCATAGAAGCGCCTTCAGCGATACGACGCAAAGCTTCTCCCAAGTCCTTAGCCCCACAAACAAAAGGAACTTGGAATTCTTTCTTGTCCACATGGAAACGGTCGTCAGCTGGAGATAGAACTTCACTCTCATCGATATAGTCAATCTCAATAGCCTCTAAAATCTGAGCTTCAACAAAATGTCCGATTCTGACCTTAGCCATCACTGGAATACTAACCGCTTCTTGGATTTCCTTAATCATCTTTGGATCACTCATACGGGAAACCCCACCAGCTGCACGAATATCAGCTGGAATCCGCTCCAAGGCCATAACAGCTGCCGCACCAGCAGCTTCTGCTATACGAGCTTGCTCAGGATTTTGAACATCCATGATTACCCCACCTTTGAGCATCTGCGCCAAGTTTTTGTTTAATTCATAACGATTTTCAGTCATTTGTTTTATCCTCATTATTTATATTAGTAGCTACCATTTCATTTTAAGCCAGATTAGAGTGAATCACAAGATAAAAAAATCGCAATTGTATGGGTACAGGTTACCTAAAAAACTATCTGACCTTAACTTAAGGCCAGATAGTTCATCAAATATTATTTTTCAGCTGTAAGGGCAGCCATTGTGATGTAGTTGTATGGTTTGTTGAAGTGTGGCAAGAAGAAGAGGTCTGTCAATGCCAATTTATCAATTGTCACATGCTCTTGGATAGCAAGTGAGAACATGTGGATTCCCATGCTAATTGCAATATCATGTGAAACCATTTGGGCACCAAGAATTTCACGACTATCTTTGTCAAAGACAATCTTGATGGCTACTTCATGGTTATCATGTTTCATGAATTCTGGTTTTTGAAGATCGTTAAAGCCTGTTTCAGTCGCATTGTAACCCGCAGCTTTTGCTTTTTCAAGAGTCAAACCAGTTGAAACCATGTGAAGACCATAGATTGAGATACCGTTTGAACCTTGAACACCGATTCCTTCCAATTCATGACCACAAGCATTGTAAGCACCAACGATACCAGTACGAACAGCATTTGAAGCAAGGGCGATGTAGCTAGTGTCTTTACGAGCATTGTCATAAACAGTCGCACAGTCACCAACGGCAAATACACCTGGAAGTGATGTTTCTTGTTTCTTATCTACAAGGAAGGCACCGTTGCGGAAGAGTTCAATCTTACCGTCAGCAAGGGCTGTGTTTGGACGGAAACCAACTGCAAGGATAACCATATCCACATCGAAAGTTTCTTTATCAGTAATCAAACGTTCTACTTTACCGTCACCTTCGATTGCTTTAACAGTTTGACCAAGAGCCAAACGGATGTTGTGGTCTTCCAAGTTTTTCGCCATCATTTGTGTGAAGTCTTTGTCATAGTAACCGTTCAAGACAGTATCTACAATATCAACGAGCACAACTTCTTTTCCAAGACGTTCAAAGGCTTCAGCAAGTTCAACACCGATATAACCACCACCAACAACGGCAATACGGTCAAGGTGTTTGCTCTTGTCAGCAAGCTTATTGATAACTTCTTCAGCGTTTTGGTACAATTTAACGAATTGTACGTTTTCAAGAGTTGCTTTAAATTCGCGGTTTCCTTTAACAATTTCAACACCTTCGATTGGTGGCAAGATTGGTGTAGAACCTGTAGCGAAAATCAATTTTTCGTATGATTCTTTGTGCTCTTTTCCTTCAACTTCTGCTGTAACAACTTTGTTGTCGTAGTCGATTGAAAGAACTGGTGAGTTCATGTAAACCTTAGCACCTTTAGCTTCCAATTTTTCTTTATCAGAATAGAACAAACCTTCAGCACCGTCAATTTGTTCACCGATCCAAAGAGCCATTCCACATCCTAGGAAAGAGATGTTAGAGTTTTGGTCGAATACAACGATTTCGTTCTCATTGCCAAAATTATCCAACATAGTATTAATACATGCTGTACCAGCGTGGTTAGCACCAACTACAACGATTTTACTCATAGAAAAATTCCTACCTTCAATTTTAAATTTACTCTTCTAGTATAACATTTACTGTTAGCGTTTACAAGAGTTTAGCTAATTTTCCCGATTTTTTTGTAAAAAAATGTAAATAATCTGTATTTTATCAGTCTATCTTACAATTGCTCTTTATTTTCTGAGCATATTTCTTGACAACTTTACAAATTTTATTTGTGAAAACGCTGACTTTATGGTATGCTAGTATCATGGAAAGAAAATGTAAGGGGTTCATTTTTCATAAATTTACTATATTTCAGCTTTCTTTTCATAAGAGAAAGGAGTTGGTAGCTTGCCTCTTAGTTCACATTCCGAACGGCTAATGGGGACTACTATCACTATTTCATTAGTAGATGAGCGAGCCGATAGCTTGCTTCAAAAATCCTTTGATTTGCTCAAAGAACTTGAATACCGCTTCAATGCCAATAGCCAAGAATCTGAGTTGATGGAAATCAATTATCAAGCTGGAATAGCTCCAGTCAAAGTTCATCCAGACCTGTTCGAACTGATTTCACTTGGATTAGAGCATAGCCTAGCGCCTTCTAGTCATCTCAATATCAGCATTGGTCCCTTGATTCAAACCTGGCGCATCGGTTTTTCAGATGCTAAAGTTGCCCAACCTCAAGAAATTGAATCAGTGCTACCTTTAATCAATCCTCATTCTATCGAGTTAGATTCTTCTGCTTCCACTGTGTTCTTGAAACAGAAAGGAATGAAGATCGATCTTGGTTGTTTAGCCAAGGGTTATAGTGCGGATAAGGTTGCCCAATTTCTTAGAGAAGAGGGAGTGACATCTGCCTTGATCAATCTGGGAGGGAATATCCTGACCATTGGAAAAAATCAGGCAAGAGGGGATCAACCTTGGCAAATCGGGATTCAAGACCCGGCCAATCCAAGAGGGAATCATTTAATGACCATCCCTGTTGTCAATAAGTCTGTCGTCACTTCAGGCATTTATGAACGTCACCTGACAGTTGATGGACAAGATTACCATCATATTTTTGACAGTCAAACAGGATATCCTGTTGAAACGGAGCTAGCAAGTCTGACAATCATCTCTGATAAATCAGTTGATGGTGAAATCTGGACAACTCGTCTATTTGGAGAAAGACCAGCTTCTATCCTCTGGCAAGTCGAAAGTTTGGAGGGCATCGAAGCTATCCTCATCGATAAGGAAGGTCACCTAAGCTGTTCTTCAGGAATTCCTACTCTATAGAAATAGATATTTCAATGGAGTTTTAAAATCGTATTATGTAAAAAGAGAAAGGAAATCTCATGTTAAAACTTATTGCTATTGTTGGAACAAATTCAAAACGTTCTACAAACCGCCAATTGCTTCAATACATGCAAAAACACTTTGCTGAAAAAGCTGAAATTGAACTTGTTGAAATTAAAGACATTCCTGTCTTCAACAAACCAGCTGACAAGCAAGTACCTGCTGAAATTCTAGAAATTGCTGCTAAAATTGAAGAGGCAGATGGCGTTATTATCGGTACTCCTGAGTATGACCACTCTATCCCAGCTGTTTTGATGAGCGCTCTTGCTTGGTTGTCATACGGTATTTATCCACTCTTGAACAAACCAATCATGATTACTGGTGCTTCTTACGGTACGCTTGGTTCATCACGTGCCCAATTACAACTTCGCCAAATCTTGAATGCCCCAGAAATTAAAGCAAGTGTTCTTCCAGATGAATTCTTGCTTTCACATTCTCTTCAAGCTTTCACCCCAAGTGGTGATCTAGTAGATCTTGATGTTATCAAAAAACTGGATGCCACTTTTGACGACTTCCGTATCTTTGTAAAAATTACTGAAAAATTGCGTAATGCACAAGAACTACTTCGCAAAGATGCTGAAGACTTTGACTGGGAAAATTTGTAAGATAGGAGACCAAAAAGAATGAAATTTGTTGGACTTGTAGGATCAAACTACGATCAATCATATAACCGTAAACTCTTGGAATTCATCCGTCGTCACTTCAAACTCAAATTTGAATTAGAAGTTCTTGAAATTGACGAAGTTCCAATGTTTAACCAAGACGAAAAATGGGACGAAAGTTTCCAATTACGTTATTTATATAATAAAATTACTCGTGCTGATGGTGTTATCATCGCTACTCCTGAGCACAACCATACAATCTCAGCTTCTCTAAAATCTGTTCTTGAATGGCTTTCATATGAAGTTCATCCATTTGAAAACAAACCAGTCATGATTGTGGGAGCATCTTACTACGACCAAGGTACTTCTCGTGCCCAAGTTCACCTTCGTAAGATTCTTGACGCTCCAGGTGTCAATGCCTATACTCTTCCAGGAAATGAATTCCTTCTCGGTAAAGCTAAAGAAGCCTTTGATGTTAATGGGAATATCACAAATGAAGGAACTATTAATTTCCTTGAAACATGTTTAGACAACTTTGTAAAATATGTGGGAGTCGTTTCAAAATTGAAAAAACCAAAACCAATCGCACCAGAAGATTTATATTGTACAAATCCAATTGCAACTACCATTCAAGGTGTTGACCCTGATGATCCTGAATGGGTAGAAAAAGCAGCTGAGCTTGTTGGAGCTGTTTCTGGAGATACTTACGTTAAATTAGACCACGGTATCTTGACAGTTAACCAAATTGATATGTTCTTGAAAGCAATGCCATTCGAGTTGACATATGCGGATGATAATAACCAATTCTTGTACTATAATAATGCCCACCAAGATCCAAACACAATGTATGGTAAACGTGTGCGAGTTCAAGCAGGTAGCCGACTAGGAACAGTACATGCTTCTCTTCCACCTGCAAGAATGAAAAACGTTGAATGGGTTGTCGGTGTACTACGTAACGGAGATCAAGAATATGTCCGTACAATTGTACCAGGACAACCAGAAGGTGTTATTAATACTCATAACTACAAGGCAATGTACTATCCAGATGGCTCATATGCTGGAATTAATGAAATTATCTTTAACTTCCAACCATGGCTTGATTGGTACTTAGAAACAACTGGTCAACGTCTAGTTGGTGGAAATGCTGCAGCATCTGCTGGCGGACATGGTCACGGCGATGCAGATGCTACATCTGGAGCTTCTGATGCAGGTGATGCTGGAGGCCACGGTGGTGGCGCAGACGCTACATCTGGCGCAAGTAACTAATAATAGTTTTAGGAACCATCTTGGTTCCTTTTTTAGCAAAAAAAGACTAGCAAACACAAACTGCTAGTCTTTTAGTTATTATTTCATCTATCTTTGTTAAAAGAAAGAATATTTATTATGAATTTGGGTCATCGAGACTACGACCATGTAAGCCTTTTTCACGTTGTACCTGACGTAGTTTCTCTGGTGTAACATCGTTTCCTTCTTCGTCCACAATTTTGATTCCCTCAATGTGGTGACGAACAGAGCGACGATAACCTTCGATGTACTCCTCACGTAGTTTAGCTTGTTCCACTTTTTCTTCTGGTGTCAAGCCTTCTGCTTTTTTCTTTTTAGCAAGCTCGTTGATACGATCAATTTTTTTCTGATCCATTTCTTCTCCTTTGTGATAAGATTTAATCCGTTCAACAGATTTTATTTGGTATTGATTTGGTTAAAACGTGCAAGTTTAGCTGCTTTTTGAGTTAAATGAGACAAGATAGCCAAGCGATTTTGACGAACAGCCTGATCTTCTGCCATTACCATGGTATTCTCAAAGAAAGCATCAATAACCGGGCTAAGAGCAAAGAGCTGTTTCAATTGCTGACTTGCAGATCCTGATAAAGTAAGTGTTTCTACTGCTTCTGCCAAGGCTTTTTCTTGGTCATTTTCAAATAGTGCTGAATCAACTGTAGCAACACCTTCTGCCTTCTCAGCTAAGTTAAAGGCACGAGAAAGTGATTCAACAGATGGTTTAAAGTCTTCTTCCTTGCTTGCTTCCACGAGAGCGCTTGCTGCTTCCAACATATCCGCCACAACAAAGTTTGATCCTGCAAGAACGGCTTCCTTGATATCTTTTGGTGTAGAACCCATCATCTTATCAACACGAGCCTTGATAAAGTCCATAACTTCAGCTTTATTTTCATAAGTCAAGCTGTCAAAATTCAATGCATAAAGGCTATCAATCAACTCATCCATAGCGATGTGCCAACCAAAGGCATCTAAGATACGAACCACACCTTGGGTCGCACGACGAAGGGCATAAGGGTCATTAGAACCTGATGGAATCAAACCTACTGAGAAGAAACTCAAAATCGTATCCAATTTGTCTGCAATGGCAAGAACTGCGCCGACCTTGCTCTCTGGAAGTTCTCCTTCAGCTGATGTAGGCATGTAGTGTTCACGAATAGCAGCAGCCACCGCTGGAGTTTCCCCAGCAAGAAGGGCATATTTCTCACCCATAATGCCTTGGAGCTCGTCAAATTCGCCAACCATACCTGTCAACAAGTCAAACTTGTAAATGGCAGCTGCGCGAGCTAGGGCAACTGTTTCATCCACTGACAAACCTGCTTTTTCAGCCAAAAGTACAGCGATTTGACCCGTACGAATCATGTGCTCACGAAGGGAACCAATCTTCTCGTGGAAAGTGACATTGTTTAATTTTTCAACAAGGTCTGAAATCACCAATTTTTGGTCTTCACGCCAGAAGAATTCACCGTCTTCCAAACGAGCTACCAAAACTTTTTCATTTCCTTTGATGACATTTTCCAAATACTCTGCGTTTCCGTTACGAACAGAAATGAAGTTTGGCAAGAGTTTTCCATCTTGATCACGGACAACAAAGTACCGTTGGTGTTCCTTCATCGAAGTCACCAAAACTTCTTCTGGAACTTCAAGGTATTTAGCATCAAAACTTCCCATAAAAGCAGTTGGGTATTCCACCAAGTTCAAGACTTCATTAAGCAAGTCCGCATCAATTTCGATATGTACACCATGCTCAACTTCGATTGCTTTGATTTGGTCAACAATCATTTGCTCACGTTCACGTGGATCTGCGATTACAAACTGCTTACGAAGATCTTCTTCATAGCTCAAAGCTGACTGAATTTTGGTTTCTTGTCCTAAGAAACGATGGCCACGGCTCACACGCCCACCCTTGATATCAAGGAAATCCAAGTCAAACTCTTCTTCATCTAGAAGAACAGTCAAAGTGTGAACAGGACGAATGTATTCAAAGCTATTTCCTGCCCAGTGCATGCTGACAGGGAAAGTCAGTGACTTCAAGACATCCACAACACCTGGAACAATGGCTTCAACTGCTTGACCAACTTCTTCCTTAGTGACATAGACATATTCTTCACCCTTGATTTCACGAAATTCGATATCTTCAACCGTCAAGCCTTTTCCACGGACAAATCCTTGGGCTGCTTTGGTGAAGTTTCCATCACTATCCAAGGCGATTTTCTTTGCTGGACCCTTGAAATCTTCTGTCAAATCAGACTGTTTGTCTGCAAGACCAGTTACACGAACAGCCAAACGACGTGGTGTTGAGAAGGTTTGAACAGCTTCAAAAGACAGGCGGTTTTCCTTGAGGAAGGCTGCCATTTTTTCGCCTAGTTGTTTTTCACTTGGTGTGACAACATAGGCTGGTAATTCTTCAAGACCGAGTTCTACTAATAAGTTTTTTGTCATGTTTTTTCCTTTACATTTTCTTCAATCTTTTTGATATGCACCTTAGGTACTGGGGACGTCGCTAACTAACTTTGTGAGTCTGTATGGAAATCTAATGCAAAATTAATTAAGATTTCCAACAGTCTCATCAAAGTGGATTTAGCTGACTAATTTTTGAACCTAAGGTTTCAAAAATCCTCACATAACAGTACGGCGGTGCATATCCCTCTAGCAAGTCTTCGATTTGCCTCTAACGATTTTAGAGCACAATATTACTCACTATTCTGCGTCTTCTGCTAAGAGTTTAGCTCGTGTTTCTTCATCCAAAAGTGGGTAGCCTAGGCGTTTGCGTTCTGCGACAAAGGTTTTGGCTACGACACGGGCTAGGTTACGAATACGAGCGATATAGCCTGCACGCTCTGTTACAGATACTGCACCACGCGCATCAAGCAGGTTAAAGGTGTGTGAACATTTGAGAACATAGTCATAGGCAGGGTGAACCAAACCTTCTTCCAAAGCACGACCAGCTTCTTTTTCAAACTTATCAAAGTTTTCCAGCAACATTTCTTGGTCAGAAATTTCAAACGAATATTTTGAGTGCTCATACTCAGGCTGGATAAAGATTTCTCCATATTTTACACCATCAGCCCACTCTATATCATAGACAGAGTCTACTTCTTGAATATAAGAAGCCAAACGCTCCAAACCATAGGTAACTTCCGCAGTCACAGGGCCAGTTGCCAATCCACCGACTTGTTGGAAATAAGTGAACTGAGTAATTTCCATCCCATCAAGCCAAACTTCCCAACCAAGACCAGCTGAACCAGTTGATGGGTTTTCCCAGTTGTCCTCAACAAAACGAATATCGTGTTCCAAAGGATTGATTCCCAATTTTTCCAAAGACTCAAGGTAAAGTTCTTGGATATTTGATGGAGATGGCTTCATGACAACCTGAAATTGGTGGTGTTGGTAAAGACGGTTAGGATTTTCTCCGTAACGACCGTCAGCAGGACGACGTGATGGCTCTACATAAGCCGCATTCCATGGCTCAGGTCCGATAGCACGAAGGAAAGTGTAAGGACTCATTGTCCCTGCACCTTTTTCGTTGTCATAAGCCTGCATAAGCATACAACCTTGGTCATTCCAAAATTGTTGCAAAGTCAAAATAATTTCTTGAAATGTTAATTTCTTAGACATTGTTTACTCCTTTAATTTATATTATCTTCTTAGATTTATTTATCAAGCAACCAAGAAAAGGCTGGGTCCTGAAAAATATGACGTTTAGGAACAGTTTGTAAATTCTGATCGCATTCATCTATTGTACCTAATTTTAAAGCACAGACTTCTGGTATATTTTCTTGAACAGTGAAAATTTGACTATGACAGTTCTGGCAGTAATAACGCTGTTTTCCTGGAGAAGAACTATAGGAAACAAGCTTTTCTTTTCCATGCAATACTAGCTTTTCACTGCTAACTTTAGCATTAACTGTGTAGGCAGACGCAGTTGCTTTCCGACAGAATGAGCAATGGCAAAAAACTATTTCCGACAATTCCTCATCTAAAGTGTAGGTGACTGCTTTACATAAACAAGATCCTTTAAGCATGATGCTCCTTTCCACTTAGGTATTAGACGAAATTCAAAAAGAACCGAAATTCAAAAAGAACCGAATTTCAACACCCAAGCCTTGCGACTAGGGGCGTCAGAAACGCGGTTCCACCCTAATTTATTACTTCATTGTTTTTGAAAATACTACAGAAAGCGCCAGCACTTTATTTTGTCCTACTTGGCTCCCACTATCCCAAGCTCGCTTGAAGAACGCCATAAGACTTTCTTTCCTGCTGACTATTATATCAGAATTGTAACATACTGTAAATCAAAAACTATAGAAAGATGTATAGTATTCTCTACTCACTTTTTGAAAAAGTTTCAAGTCCAATAACTGACAATAAGAGAGAAATTCCTGAAATACTTAGCATAATAGAAATCATGTTATTCTCACCAGTGGCTGGTAATTGTTTTCCTTCTTTGTTGACTGTAGCTAAAAGCACTTGTTGACCACTTCCAGCTAGTGTTTTATTCTCATGCTTAGCTTCTATATTGGAATGATATATTGCAATTGATCTAGCTTTCTCAATTTTATCATTGCTAATTGAAGGCTTAATAGTTGTGACTTGTCTATTGTGACTTACTAATTTAACAGGTTGCACTTGAGAAACTGGCTTAATCGATGCAACTGGTTTAGTTGGAATTTCTACTTTATTAGCCTTCAGTTTTACAGCCGTCTCTTTTAGAGCATTGATTACTGTATTAATTTCTTCTTGACTAGCTTCTGAATTTTCTAAAAGTAGCTTAGCTTTGTTGAAAATAAGATTATATGCATCCTTCTCCTCTTTGCTAGCTGTCAAAAATCTTGGATCTTTGTCTTGGAACTTCACTTCATCCACGATAACATTTTTTAGGATCATGAAATCTGTTTCTTTCCCATTCAGCTGTTCTTGGGCTTGCAAGAAAGTGGTCAATAGGCGGTCAATTTCATCTTGAGTTATCAAATCTTTTGTAATTAATAAGGCTAAGAGTTTAAATTCACGATCATATTGACCTTTGCGTTCTCGATCAGAATTTATATATTTACCTTTTTTAACTGTCTCAGCATATGCTTTAATGGCATTCTTCAATGATGTGATATCAGATTCCTTACCATCCAATGTTTGCATAGCAGACTCTAAATCCTTAACAATTTGGTCAATTTTATCTTGGTTAAGTTTACTTCCCAATGCTAGTTGGGCATCTTTGACACTTTGATCAAAAATTTCTTTTAACTTCTGTTTTGTATTATAATATCTCGGAGTTTTAACTACTTCCATTTGTTTATTTAAAGCTGCAATCAGAGCTAACTTAGAAACAACTGAAAGTGACAAAACATTATTTTTACCAAACAAAACTTTAAATGGTTGAAGATTATCGAGTAATTCATAACCGTTGGATAGATTTACAAGAACTTTATATTCACCAGTAACTACTTTCTTACCATAAGAATGTTTACCATATGTTTCAGCTGGCAAAACTTGACTCTGACCGTCTTCACCTACTAAAGTAATCGTTGTAGTTCCAGGAACAGCTTGATTAAAGCCAACCGTTACTGGAGCATATTTCAATTTGTTAGCTAAGAAAGTAATTGTTTGAAAACTATTTTCTTTCGTTAAATCAAATTCCTTAGATAGGGCACTTACAAATTTCAACTCTGTACGATCATAGCTAAAAATTTCTGCAACATAATGTCCAAATTTCAAGAAATTAATATCTTTTGACTTATCAACAGTTACATATTGACCTTCGCTATTTTTAATGCGGTAAACATAAGTTGTATCAATCTCATCCTTGGTTTTATTGTTTAGTATAGCAATTTTTACACGACCACTATTTTCTTCACCTACAAGATCTTTGAGAGATATAAAATCTACATTTCCCGCAAAGTCTTCTACATAATAGAAGATTTTCGATTTATCAATGTTCTTAGGAAGTGTATAACTACCATCTTCATTTTGTTTGATAATTTGATACTGTTCGATTTCTGAATCTGTCGCCTCTCTATTTTCAGAAGGACGAATATAAAAGACTTTTTCTAGAAGAATTCCGCCATTTCCTACATCCTGAGGTTTACGAGCTATAAATTGTTCTTGATCTTTTTGAGAACGAATATATCCCGAAGTAATCAGAGGTTTTTGTGTATCGATTTGAATTTTAAATGTTGTGTATTGTTCTTCAGCTCCAGGAACATCTGGCTTATAACTAATAACATAGTCATAAATTCCATCAGAGACTCGATTTCCATTAGAATCCTGTCCTCCCCAAGCTGTTTTATCTACAATGTAACTTCTTGGATTTCTAGTATCGCCATCAAAATAATTTTTTACAAGGTCTGTTGGACGACTTTGCCAAATAGGCTGACTGTGTGTTGTATCCGAAGAATCATAAACAGTCGCACGAAGATTTACCAAGTTTCTATAGACAAGAGTTTTAAATTGAACAGAATCTTTATTACCATCCTCATTTGGCGAGATAGCAAGGCGAACATTACCCTTTTCATCTAACTGAAGATGGTATTTTCCTTCAGCATCTTGTTTTACTCCGAGTACAGTCACTCGATTTCCTTGACGCTCTGCTTTTAAAACATTTACATCATTTTCAGAACTTGTTAAATAAGTTGCATCGTCTGAAGGTGAAATTCCTGGATTATCTTTATCAATTTCAGAGTAAAATCCACTGTTTCCTTCCTTAATCAATTGATAAATTGGTTTTTCAATTGCAGGTAGATTTTGGAATTCTCCCTTAAATCCCATAAATGGCAACCCAATAACAGGACCATCATCTGCAGGATTGACAAATCTAACAAATCCTTCTAGAAAATAACCATTTGGCATTATTTTGCTAAGTTCTTCAGTAAACTTACTTGTATCTACACTAACTGTTACTGTCTTCGTACTATGAGCTTTCACAGTTACTTCAGGCCAAACTGTTTCAGTTAGTTTTCGTGGACGGAGAGTGAATTTCCCTTCTTCAACTTCGTCCGTATTTGTATTTACAATCATCTTCAATATTTTGTCTTTATCCGAAATATTATGAATTGTAACTTCAAAGGTAAATTTATCACCAACATTGCCAAGAGTAACACTTGGATAGTTATTTGTACCTGTTACAAATAGATCTGTGCTGGTTGCTGCCATCGTGTCAACTACACCGGCACCTTGCTGACGTGGAGAAGTATAGGCTCCAGTTTGTTTATTAAAATGTGGTTTTGCAGTAGACATAATTAAAGCTTTTACAATCTCTGAAATTTGACTAGCTGATAATTCAGGATGTTTTTTCGCTAAATATTCTTTGACTAATGCTGCGACACCAGCTACATGAGGAGCTGCCATACTTGTTCCACTGATACTTCCATAGCTATTGTCGTTAAATGATGAATAGATATTTCCACCAGGTGCAGTAACATCTGGTTTCAATTGTCCATCTGTTGTAACTCCCCAACTTGAAAAATCTGATAATTGGTCTGCAACGTCTGATTTACGATTATCCATCTTGTGATTAAAGACAATTTTATACTGACCAGACTTAAGAATTTCACCATAATGTTTTGAAATAAAGACAGATGGGATTTTCTTAGCATCACCTGTAACAGACATACTAACATTTGCACCTTCAACGTTGTTATAAATTAAAACTCCAGCTGCACCGTGTTGAAGAGCATTTTTAATCTTATCAGAGAAATGGATTTTACCACGTTGAATCAGTGCTAACTTGCCTCTTACATCAATATTAGCAAAATCTTCTTCACGACCAATACCCGCTGCTACATATTCGTATTCTTTCCCTTTTTCAAAATCTTTTTCTGTTTCAGGTCTATTAAAATCAAACTTACCATAATCAAGGGTAGCGTCATTTTCTAAACCTTTTACTTCAAAGACTTCAGTAGTTAGAATTTTATTATTAATCGAAGCAACAGAAATTGAATCTTCCACTGTAGAGGGATTTCCGACGAGACCATAATCAGGATTTGCTGCCAATGGTTGTGAAAAACCTCTACCGAAAGTATTACTATTACCAGCAGCAATAACAACAGATACTCCTTTAGCACGTGCTCTTTTTACTGCATCAATGATATCTGAACCTGCATCTACCGTTGAACCTGCACCTGCACCCAAACTCATATTGATCACATCTGCACCTAACGCAACTGCATCATCAATAGCTTTTACATAGAGGGCAGAGGCTGTAGTTTTATCTCTGTCTGAAAAAACTCTCATAAACATTATTTGAGCTTCTGGTGCAACTCCATATACCTTCTCAGAATTTGGAGCTTTATTAACTGGATTTCCAGCTACAATACCAGTAACGTGCATTCCATGAGACTCTTTTTCAACCTCTTTTATATTATCTGTTCCATCAAAGTAATCATAAGCATATACTACCTTGTCACTGTACCATTTCCCATAGTCAATACCAGCAGCCTTTTTAGCTTTTTCGATATCATTCTGATTTTTAAATTTCGCCTTTGACGGATCAGAAATACGCAGAACTTCATGATTCAAATCAAGGCCTGAATCTATAACAGCGACTACAGTTCCTTGCCCTTTGTGTCCTGCTTCCCAGGTTTTAGGGACAGTAATCATTTCATTACTGGAGATACTATTTGGCTTTTCTTTATGTCCACCTTGAGATAACGACTGTGATTGTGAACTTTCGGAAGAAGAACTGCTTTTTACTGCTGATTCTTCCTTCTTCTCTTCACTTTTTATAGCAGTCGTTTCTTTCTGTGTGCTTACATTCTTGTCTGACTTATTATCTCTATATTCTATAGAATCATCTTCTTTTAATGACTCTGTCACTTCTGTTTTTTCCTTCGAAGAAGAATTTAGAGCATTCTTGTCAGCCGTGACTGACGGTGCGAGCTTATTTGAATCATCTAATTTATTTGTTATTACCGCATGTGTAACTTGATTGGATGCTTCAAATTTTCCCTCATCGGCACTAACCTGTGCGAAAGCAAATCCGAATGCAAAGACCGTTAGCAGAAAAATCGTTGCTACTTGGTACTTTTTATGACAAAAATCGTTGCAATCTCCCATAAAATCACTCCTTTTTATTTAAATTAAAAGTATTATATCCTAAATTATCAGAAAATTCTATCAAAAAAATATTTTGTAACAAGATTGTAATATTAATCATATCATACGATTTAAACATAAAAAATTAGCCTTGAGTGATACAAGACTAAATTTCTTTATTGAAAAATTACTTACTATTGAATTGGTCTTTCAGCAACCTTCTTACTGATTACGGTCATAGAATAATTCGTGTGATTTTAATCGTGAATTAAGCATTTCTGGAACTGTGACAAATTCATAACCTTGCTCTTTCAAATAGTCAATAACCTTCGGTAAAGCATGTACCGTCTCAGCATGAATGTCATGCATAAGAATAATTGAACCATTCTTAACCTGACGCTGAACCTCTGTCAGGATAGCTGTTTCATTTTTACTCTTCCAGTCCAGACTATCCACATCCCACATAATAAAGCTCAAATTGAGACTATTGCGAATGTCGTCTGTAATGGCCCCATAAGGTGGACGCATAAGTTTAGAACTAGAGCCCAACACTTTAGCTAGTGCATCCTCAGTATCAGTAATTTGTTTTTTAGCTTCATCAAGAGAAAGTTTTGAAAGAACTGGATGGCTCCAACTATGGTTTCCAATAACATGACCCTCTGATTTCATGCGTTTCAAAATCTCTTCATTGCCAGAAATATTCTTACCTAAAACAAAGAAAGTAGCCTTAATTCCATACTTAGAAAGAGTATCTAATGCTTGATTTGTTGTTGCAGGATTTGGTCCATCATCAAAAGTCAAGGCTACGACTTTACGATTTTTCTTTTCATAATAAGCCTTGTAGAGTTCGGCATCCTTATCTAGCAAATATGAGGACTGAATAAGCTCAAAGAAACTAGATACTGGCAAGGCAATCTCATTTAGATTTTCCACTGATTGACTGGGATAAAGAATAATTTGGCTATCCTTATAATCAAAGTTCCATGCAGACAAGTCTTGGTCAGAGAAACCTTTAACAATCTGATTAAACTTTTCTTGCTCCAATTTCTTATCCTGTAAGAAAGAAGTCAGTTCTTTTGTCAGCTTTTCTTTGGCTTTACTAGCATCTGAAAATAATTGATCAAGTGTAAAAGTTTTGCCATCTTCTGTCAAATGGACTTTTGCCAGACTAGTTTTTTCAGTCTCTTCAACTTTTAACGAAGTTAAATCATAGACTTGTTTCATCACACTTCGGTTGACAATCCCTTTTAAAGTCGAATCCTGTTTCTCCGTATAATAAAAAACCAGATTTTCCTTGTCTTCTAAATTTTCCTTAATATCCTGCACTATGATTCCTTTTACAGACAAAATCACTTGCTCCCCTTGGAGAGGATAATAGGCAATCACTTCAGCTTGTCCCTTACGAAAATGATCTTTCTGATTACCCTCACTCAATTGATCATCTTTCTCTTTTTTAAGCGATTCAATATTTTGTTCAAAGCTTTGTTTTGAAAATACCTTGTAGCCAATCATCGTTCCAAGAACACAAATACTTACTGAAAAGATAGCTACTAGGGCTATTAAACTCATTCTTATCTTATCGTGCTCAACACGATTTGCTCTACTTTTATTCATAAGACCATCATATCAAATTCAAGCTATAATTTCAATGATTAACGGAGATTATAATATATCGAAAAAAGAGGGACTTCCCTCTTTCTTCAATTCATTTATTTGACAGCTTCTTTCAAAGCATCTACCTTATCCAAACGTTCCCATGGAAGATCAATATCTGTACGTCCCATGTGTCCATAAGCCGCTGTTTGACGGTAAATTGGGCGCTTGAGGTTCAGCATTTGGATAATTCCTGCAGGGCGAAGGTCAAAGATTTGACGAGCCGCTTTTTCAAGTTTGCTTTCAGCTACTGTTCCTGTACCAAAGGTATCAATACGGACAGAAACAGGTTGCGCAACACCGATGGCATAGGCCAATTGCACTTCTGCCTTCTTAGCAAGACCCGCTGCAACAATATTCTTGGCAATATAACGAGCTGCATATGAGGCAGAACGGTCCACCTTAGTCGCATCTTTACCAGAGAAGGCACCACCACCGTGACGAGAGTAGCCACCATAGGTATCCACAATAATCTTACGACCAGTCAAGCCTGAGTCTCCTTGAGGTCCACCGATTACAAATCGACCAGTTGGATTGATGAAGAATTTTGTTTGCTCATCCAAGTAAGAGGCTGGAATAACCTCTTTGATAACCTTGTTAATGACATCATTGTGAATTTGTTCGTTGCTGACTTCTGGATCGTGCTGAGTTGAAATAACAACTGTGTCCACACGCACTGGACGGTCATTTTCATCATACTCAACCGTAACTTGTGATTTAGCATCTGGGCGAAGATAGCTAATTTCCCCAGACTTACGAAGTTCTGCCAGACGACGAACCAATTTATGACTGTGTGAAATTGGCAACGGCATGAGCTCTTCTGTTTCATCCACTGCAAATCCAAACATGAGCCCTTGGTCTCCAGCTCCAATCAAGTCCAGTGGATTTTGATCTGCATTCCCACGAACCTCCAAGGCTTCGTTAACACCTTGGGCAATGTCTGGTGATTGCTCAACAAGTGACGGATGAACTCCCACCGTCTCAGCAGAAAATCCATATTCTGTATTGGTATAACCAATCTCTGCAATGGTATCACGAACAACACGGTTAATATCCACATAGGCATTTGTAGAAATTTCTCCAAAAACGTGGACGGAACCAGTATAGACAGCTGTCTCAGCAGCAACGTGCGCATCTGGATCCTTAGCTAAAATGGCGTCCAAAATCGCATCTGAAATTTGGTCTGCAATCTTATCTGGATGCCCCTCAGATACAGATTCAGACGTGAATAATTTACGTTCTGACATAAAAATGTCCCCCCTTAAAAATAGTGTTATAGAGTTACAAAGTACTGATAGAAATCCTTATAATCTGCGAGTTGCGACTCGAAAGAAATAAAAACGATACTTTTTTATTTCTGAAGCTAGTAAGGCGCATAGGGTGGTCGCCCTATAGCGGCAACCGTAGAATGACGAGCGACTACTTTAGAGCCGTCATTCTTTGCGAGTTACGACTCGAAACAAAAAATAGAAATTTCTACCATCTTATCGGGACTATATAACTTTATCATTATACCATTTTTAACCGCAATTTGCAGTGTTTCAATGTAGATATTTCATTCCTATAAATAAAAAAGTTGGAGCTCACTACTCCAACAATTACTATTAAAATGTTTGGCGTTTTGCTTTACGCTCTGCACGACCGCGAGCGCGATTTTCAGCACGCTTGGTTTTGCGACGTTTTTCATCAACCGCCCATTGAATTTTTTTCTTATAACCCGGTTTGACTTTTTTCTTTTTCTTTTTAACCAAACCAATCATTTCGATATCAAGCTTGTCTTGCTTTTTCTCACGATTAGCACGACGATCACGGTCATAAGTATCTTGAAATTCCCCGTCTTTGACCATCTTAGGAGTAAACTTGATTCCCAATTTCTCCAACTCACGAATATCCGAGTCATCACTTGGCTGATAGAGGGTAATAGCTGTACCTGGTAGACCGTTTCGTCCAGTACGACCAACACGGTGCACAAAGAAGGACAAATCTTGCGGAATGGCATCATTGATGACATGACTGACACCTTCAATGTCAATTCCACGCGCTGCCAAATCCGTTGCGACAATATACTCAAAATCTAGATTTTTCACCTGATTCATGATACGCTTGCGCTCACGAGGGGCAATATCTCCATGAATCTTTGCAACTTTCAAACCTTGAGCAGTCAGGTATGAATGCAATTCATCAGCACGCGTTTTAGTGTTAACAAAAATCATTGCCAAATAAGGTTGCATCAGTTGAGTCAACTGGTAAATTTGAGCATTCTTGTCACGTCCCTTAGTAGAAATCAACCAATTATCAATGGTATCAGAAATGACCGTTTTGGTCTTGATTTTCTCCATAACAGGATTTGACAAGTATTTTTTCAAGAATGGTTGCAGTTTTTGTGGGATAGTCGCTGAGAAAACCATGAATTGTAGGTCTTTTGGAAGGCTGCCAGCAATCTTATCAACAGTTTCTAAGAATCCCATATCCAAGGTCATATCAGCCTCATCGACAACAAAAGTCTTGGCCTTGTGAATAGCTAAATCACCAGATTTGACCAAGTCGTAGATACGGCCAGGCGTTCCGATAACAATATGAGGCTGGTTACTTGCCAATTTGTCAATCTGGCGAGCCTTATCAGTACCACCCACGTAATTAACCACACGAACTTCCACTTCTGAGTGGGCTGCAATCTGACGAGCTGCTTGATAAATTTGAGTAGCCAACTCACGGCTCGGTGCCGTAATCACTACCTGTACACTATCACTAACTTCATCTAATTGCTGGAAAATCGGTAACAAGAAAGTGTGAGTCTTACCTGAACCTGTTTTTGATTCACCGACTAGGTCACGACCTGCCAAAACAATCGGAATCAACTTATCTTGTACCTCTGTTGGAGTTGTAAATTTCAACTCCTCCAAGGCTTCTCTAATATAGTTTTTAAATTGAAATTTCGTAAATGACATAATATCCTCGATTCTATCTATCTGTTCAATTATACCACATTTTATTCCATTTCAGTAGTCTCACTTATTTAGGCTATTTCCAGCACCTTTTCTAGTCAGAAAAAGGCTGGAATTTTATAGTTCCAACCTCTTTTCAGTTATTATTTCCAGTTTAACATAGCATTCAAACCATAGTGATCACTCACTTGTGGACTCTTGTTACCATCAAATACAACATGTAAATGTTCTACGACTAACTCTTGGGTAGTAAAAACATAATCGATTCGTAGAGGTTCAGTGTTCCCTTTCCAGCCATCAATTTCTGGTGGAACGGTATAGCTACCGCTTTTCTCTTGAGCAACTTCAAAAGCGTCTTGTAAGCCTAATGGACTAGATAAAATAGCTTGGTAGCCTTCCTGACCAGCTGGGTTGTTGAAATCTCCAGCAAGCAAAAGTGGCTTGTTCAATTCTTTCAAGACAACCTCAAATCGTGCCCATTCTTCTTGGAAACCTTTATCCCACCAAGATAGATGAACACTGGCAACTGCTAGCTCCTTACCATCGACTACAGTCTCAGCTAGGGCAACACGACGAGTATGATAGTCTGTTGGATCATCCACATCTGAAACCAAAATTTCTCTGGCTTCAATAGGTGTTTTAGACAAGATAGCCACACCTTCATGGTAGCGGTCATAACCAATATGGTTATAGGCCCAAGTCCAGTAGTAATTTTTCCCTTGCTCTGACAACTTTTCAACCAAAAGTCTAACATAGTGGTCTTGATGAATAGGCTCAGCTGCTGGCAAAGCTTGATAGAGATCATTAACTTCTACCTTAGGCGAGGTAATCTCCTGATTGATTTCTTGGAAACAAATCAAATCATAGTCTTTATCAAGAATATCTTCAAGCAAGAGCTGGAATTTTTTTTCAGCTTCTTTTTCCATCCAGCTATGAGTATTGAGTGTTAAAAATTTCATGCTTTTCTCCTAAAACAAGAGGTTGGAAAACAGCTTCCAACCTCAAGTATATTACAATTCTACTTTAGCAACTGCTGTTTTAGCTGCAAGAGAACCTGTTTGTTCTAATTTAACTGATTTAATAGCTTCAGCATTTGTGAAGACAACCACTGTTGAAGTTTCACGACCTGCTGCACGGATAGCATCTAAGTCAGCTGTGACAAGTAAGTCACCTGCTGCAACTTTTTGTCCTTCAGCTACGTGAACTGTAAATGGTTTTCCTTCAAGACTTACTGTGTCCAAACCAATGTGAACAAGTACTTCAAGACCTGCTTCAGTCACAAGACCAAGAGCATGTTTTGTAGGGAAGATGCTTGATACAGTACCTGAAACTGGAGATACAATGTTTCCATTTGCAGGTTCTACAGCAAATCCATCACCCATCATTTTTTGAGCAAATACTGGATCTTTTACTTGTTCCAAAGCAACAACTTGACCGTCAGCTACTGAGTAAACTTCCTCAGTAAGACCTTTGAATTGAACAGTGTTTTGTTGCGCTTCTGTCATTTGACTTGGAAGAGTTTCAGGAATGATTTCACCTGAGTCAAGAATATCTTGGATATCAGATTTCAATACGTCTGCTTTTGGACCGTAGATAGCTTGAACTCCTTGTCCTTTCATGACAAGACCCATAGCTCCTTCTGCTTTCCATTGTTCTGCATCACCGACCTTGTCAGTATCTTTAACAGTTACACGAAGACGAGTCATACATGCATCCACATCAACGATGTTTGCACGTCCACCAAGAAGGTTGATAATGTTTACAGCTTGAGAACCTGCTGCAACTTTCACTGCGCTGCTAGCTTCTTCTGAACCTTCAGCAGTTTCGTAGTTTCCATTACGTCCTGGAGTTGCGTAGTTGAATTTTTGAATCATGAAGTTTGCGATAAAGTACATGATTACGGCAAAGAGAACTGTTACCCAAACAAAGTTAACGATATCCATACCGATACCAGCGCTAATCGCAATAGGTGTACGAGTCAAGAACTCAATTGAACCAAATGAGTGCATACGTAGGTTCACGACGTCAGCCATAGCGAAGGCCGCACCTTGAACAAGTGAGTAAACAAGATACATAGGTGTTGCGATAAACATGAACATGTATTCGATTGGTTCAGTAACCCCTGTCAAGAATGTTGCAAGAGCTGTTGCAATCATCATACCTTTGTATTTATGTTTCTTATCAGCATCAACATTACGGTAGATAGCCACAATCACACCCATCAAGATACCGAATGAACCGATCATTTGACCAACTTTGAAACGAGCTGGGTGAACAGTATCTAACAAGTGTTGGTATTGAGTAGCATCAGTACCTTTAAGGTTTACAAGGTCTGTTACCCATGCAAGCCAAAGTGGATCTTGACCAAATACTTGACTACCTTTAGCTGCACCAGTTAAGACCTCATAAGTACCACCAAGAGCTGTGTAGTTCATTGGGATAGTCAACATGTGGTGAAGACCAAATGGCAAGAGCAAACGTTCCAATGTACCATACAAGAATGGTGCAAGGATTGGAGCAGTTTCTTGTGAGTTAGCAATCCAGATACCAAAGCTATTGATACCAGTTTGCACAAGTGGCCAGAAAGCTGAAAGTACAATTGCAGCAATTACTGAACGAAGAATAACTACAAACGGTACAAAACGTTTTCCATTAAAGAATGAAAGTGCATCAGGAAGCTTACGGAAGTTATAGTATTTATTGTAAGCAGTTGCTCCAATAAAACCAGAAATAATCCCTACGAAGACACCCATGTTAAGTGCTGGTGCTTCCATAACGCTAATAAAGTAATCAGCAACTTTGATTGAGCCACCAAAGAGAGTTGTTACCATAGCTTCTGGATTTTTCAACATGTCTCCTGATACGCCAAAGATTGTACCAGTGATACGGTTGATTAGGATAAAGGCAAGACCTGCAGCAAACGCACCACCAGCACGTTCCTTAGCCCAGCTTCCTCCAATAGCGAGGGCGAACAAGATATGAAGGTTAACGATAACTCCCCAACCGATTTGCTCTAGTACACCACCAGTAATGACCAGTGGAGCAAAGTTAGGGTTAATCATCACAAGCGACTTACCGATTGAAATCATCAAACCAGCAGCCGGCATAACGGCGATAACCACCATCAAAGCCTTACCGAATTTTTGCCAAAACTCGAAAGACAAGACATTTTTGAATGTATCTTTCATCATTCAAATCTCCTTTATTTTTATTTAGGCAAACGTTTTACGAAAACGTTTGCACTTAACTATGTATTCATTATACCACTTTAAATTTTTTTGTAAAGGCTTTTATAAAAAAAAGTATATTTTTTTATAAAATTTTTCTAGCAAAAAAGGAGATATTAAAATCTCCTCAAATATACTTATATTCTATTTTAGATTTTCAAGAAACGTCTCATTGAAATTCCTGATCCCAGTGAACCAATGAAAATACCAATCACAAATAATAGGGCAATCATCAGTGGACTGAATACCTCTGGTGAAATCATTGAAAGGTTTTGACCGACTAATGACTTATTAACCGATTGGTAAACCATTTGATAAACAACAAATACCAGAACTGATGGAAGGGTTGCTCCAAGTAAACCAATGAAGGCACCTTCAAGCAAGAAAGGTCCACGGATATAACCGTTCTTAGCCCCTACTAAACGCATGATTTGAATTTCACGGCTTCGTGAAATAATGGTGATACGTATCGTATTAGAAATCAAGAACACTGCAATGAAAATCAATAATCCCGCGATAACTAGTCCCCAGACACGAATAAATGAAGCTAACTTGAACAAGCGTTCTGTATTGGCACCACCATCTTGGACTTCTGATACACCTTCAATTTTTTTAGCCTCCTCGGCTACAGTTTTTACATCACTTGGTTGTATTGTATCAACGATATAGGCATCATATAGAGGATTGGCGTCACCATCAAAGATTTTCCAGTTGTCCCCCATTGTCTCAGTTAATTTTTCATATTGTTCTTCTTTACTCGAAAAAGTAACACTCTTAACTGTAGACATCCCCTTCAAAGTATTATATACCTTGTGGTAGTCGTTATTGGTAACGGTTTGACCTTCTTTTTCAATAGTCTCGCTATTATCAGCTACGTCCTTGCGAATGTATACCATTACTCGGACATTGTTTTCAATATCTGTAGCTAGTTTCGCTGTATTGAAAATAACAGAAGCAAATATTGCCACCAAGGTCAACGTAATCATGACTGAGCTGACAGCAGCCACTGTCATCCAACCATTTCGTTTCAAGCTTTTTAACGATTCAAATAAATGGCGAAAAAATCTACTAATCATCGTATCCATACTCTCCTTTAGCTTCGTCACGAACGACACGGCCATTTTCAATGGCAATGACACGGTGGCGCAAGGTATTTACAATCTGACTATTGTGGGTCGCCATCAAAACAGTTGTCCCTTGGAGATTGATGCGTTCCAGCAAATTCATAATTTCCCATGAATTATCTGGATCCAAGTTTCCTGTTGGTTCGTCCGCAATCAATACTTTTGGATTATTTACAATAGCACGCGCAATCGCAATCCGCTGTTGTTCTCCCCCCGAAAGTTCATTTGGGAAAGAACGAACCTTATGCTTCAATCCAACGAGGTCTAAGACTTCCATAACACGTTTTTTGATATTACGGCGATTTTCCCCGATTACTTCCATAGCGTAAGCAATATTTTCATAGACAGTTTTCTTTGGCAACAATTTATAATCCTGAAAAACAACCCCAACACTTCGACGTAGAAGCGGAACATCTTTCTTTTTAATCTTAACCAAATTAAAGCCAGCAACTGATAGGCTTCCTTTATCGATTTTTACTTCACGATATAGAGAACGAATAAAGGTTGACTTCCCTGCTCCTGAAGGTCCTACGATGTAAGCAAATTCCCCTGGTTGAACACTGACCGAAACACCGCGTAGGGCAGTCGTCCCGTTGTCATACTTTTTAACAACATCTCTCATTTCAATAATTGACATGTGAGTTCCTTTCTATCTTAGCTGATTCGCCACTTGAGATAGGCATCGATAAAACCATCTAGGTCTCCATCCATAACCTTATCTACTTGTGCAACCTCAAAGCTAGTTCGGTGATCTTTTACCATAGTATATGGCGTGAAAACATAAGAACGGATTTGGCTTCCCCATGTGATTTCCTTTTTCTCACCCTTGAGGGAATCAACCTCCGCAGCTTTCTTTTCTTGCTCCATTTGATAGAGCTTAGCCTGCAACATCTTCATGGCACGATCTCTATTTCCATATTGGGTACGATCGACCGTTGACTGGACGACAGTTCCCGTAGGAATGTGTGTCAAACGCACACCTGTTGAAACTTTATTGACGTTTTGTCCACCAGCACCACCTGAACGGAAGGTATCCATCTTGATGTCATCTTCACGGATTTCCACTTCAATGGTATCATCCAGCTCAGGCATCACTTCTACAGATGTGAAAGAGGTGTGGCGACGTTTGGCAGAGTCAAATGGTGAGATACGAACCAAACGGTGAACACCCATTTCTGACTTGAGGAGACCATAGGCATTAGGCCCTTCAAAGGACAAGGTCACCGACTTAATACCTGCTTCATCACCAGCTTGGTAATCCAAGACTTCTACTTTAAAGCCTTTAGCATTTCCATAGCGAGTGTACATACGAAGCAACATATCCCCCCAGTCTTGAGCCTCTGTACCACCAGATCCTGGATGGATTTCCAAGATGGCATTGTTATGGTCATAAGGTTCTGACAAGAGAAGGGTCATCTCATAGCTAGTCATCATCTTATCAAGTTCTGATAACTGCGTTACCAGTTCTTCATGCACCGACTCATCTTCAGTTAAAAAGTCTAATAAAATTTCAACTTCATCCTGCAACTCTTCCATTTTGTGGAAGGTATTGTAGGTGTTTTTTAATTCATTTAATTCTTGCGACGTTTTTTGGGCCGCGATATTATCGTTCCAAAAATCAGGTTCTGTCATCTTGTTTTCCAAGATGGCAATCTCTTCCTCTAAACCTTCGAGGTCAAAGAGACCCCCTGAAAGAAGCTAATTTTTCACGATTTGCGTCAATTTTTTGACGAATTTCTGAAATGTCCATAAATACTCCTTTTTTATATCGTTTTATTATACCATAATCTATCATTTCTTTCCATCTTTTGCTCTACTCCCCTTTTCATGAAAAAAGAAGCCTTACGGCTTCCCTTCTTACAAAATTTTAGCAGAAGTACGACTAATCTCTTCTACTTGGATGTTTTCTGCTTCAAATTTTTCTTTCAAGGCTGGTAAATCGATTGATCCATCAATTTGAACTTCGATAATCACCTTACCATCCTTACGTGGAATATTTACTGTATGGGAGATATTCAAATTTTCTTCTACAATCAAAGAAACAATCTTTCCGAGTACACCAACTTCATTTTCCGTAACAAAGCGCACACGAATTCCTTCTTCTCCATAGCCAGCAATTTCAAGAAAGGCTTGGAAAACATCACGGTCAGTAATAACCCCATAGACTTGATGGTTATCTACGACAGGAAGAATACCAATCTTGTTTTTCAACATCAGATAAGTTGCATCTTCTAGACTAGCATAGCCTGAGACAGTGACAACATCACGAATCATGACATCTTTTACTTTTGTCTTATTCAGAAGATAGTTCATCTCATAGATAGAAAGACTTGTTGCTTTGGATGGACTTGCTTGCGCAATGGTTCCTTCAGTTACCAAACCAACCAATTGATCATTTTCGATAACAGGCAAGCGGTGCAATCCTTGCTCTCTCATCAAATCTGCTGCATGAGATACTGTTGTATCTGGACTAATATACACTACCTTGCGGGTCATAAAATCTTTAACTGCCATGAGACTTCTCCTTTTCTATTCTTATCCCTATTATACAATCTTTTTGTAAATCTATCAAACGCTTACATTTCTTTTTCAAAATTCAGAAAAGTATGAATAAGCTAGCAAAAAGAGCTCTAAAATCGAGCTCTATGAATGAGGGTAAGATACCTTTCATTCGATTTATTCAATTATTAGAAATTCATCTTTCAGTGTAGATGCAGATTTGTTTGCAATCGCCATCTGCCAACTAAAATAATCCACTGGATTTGATGATTGTTTCGCAATCTTCATCTGCCGACTAAAAAGGTCCCCCGGACCTTTTTAGCCACCTAGATATGCTTTTCTGACTTCTTCTGATGAGGCGAGTTCTTTTCCTGTTCCTGATAGAACGATTTTTCCTGTTTCCAGTACATAGCCTCGGTCAGAGATTGCGAGTGCCTTATTAGCGTTCTGTTCAATCAAGAGGACGGTTGTTCCTTGTTTCTGTATATCTTGAATGATATCAAAAATCTCTTGGATAAAGATTGGGGCAAGTCCCATTGATGGTTCATCTAAAAGGAGAAGTTTTGGTGTTGACATAAGAGCGCGTCCCATGGCAAGCATTTGTTGTTCCCCTCCTGAAAGAGTGGCTGCATCTTGGTTCTTCCGTTCTTCAAGACGAGGAAAGCGTGAGAAAACCTTCTTCAAGTTAGCTTGATTTTCTTCACGATTTTTCTTTAAGAAAGCTCCCATTTCAAGATTTTCCATAACAGTCAAGCCAGAGAAGACGTGGCGTCCTTCTGGTACTTGTGAAAGACCACCTGCCACGATTTTCTGAGCTGGCATTTTTTGGATTTCTTGACCTAAAAATTCAATTTTTCCTGAACTCGGTCTAACCAAACCAGACAAGGTACGGAGAATAGTTGTCTTACCTGCACCATTGGCACCGATAAGGGAAACAACTTCTCCTTCATTCACTTCAAAGCTTACATCACGGACTGCTTGGATCATACCGTAATGCACAGAAAGATTTTCAACTTTTAACATAGACATTAGGCTTCACCTCCTAGATAAGCTTCGATAACGCGTTTATTGGTCTTAATTTCGTCTGGAGTTCCTTGAGCAATCAAACGACCATATTCAAGTACGTAGATACGTTCTGTTACTTCCATGACCAGATTCATATCGTGTTCAATCAACATGATTGTAATCTTAAATTCATCTTTGATACGACGAATTAACTCAGTCAATTCCGCTGTTTCCTGTGGGTTCATACCTGCTGCTGGTTCATCTAAAAAGAGAATTTTAGGTTCCGTAGCAAGGGCACGAACAATTTCCAAACGACGTTGTTGTCCGTAGGCGAGGTTTTTAGCAAAAGTCTCTGCATCACCATCTAAATCAAAGATTTTCAGCAATTCCAAAGCTTTAGCCTTTAATTCTTTTTCACTCTTATAAAAAGCTGGTAAGCGTAAGAAACTAGCAAAAACATGTTGTTTGTGATGGTTGCCAAAAGCAATCAAAACATTGTCCAAAACTGTTAAGTCTTTAAAGAGACGGATATTTTGGAATGTACGTCCAAGTCCCAAAGAAGCAATCTTATAAGGTGCCTTTCCATTCAAAAGGTGACCATCTAAGGTTACCGTTCCCTCGCTTGGTTCATAAACACCAGTCAAAAGGTTGAAAAGGGTGGTTTTCCCAGCTCCATTTGGACCGATTAGTCCAACCAGTTCCCCTTCGTTCAATTCAAGAGTCACATCTCCAACAGCTGTTAGACCGCCAAAATGTTTGGTTAACTGTTTTACTTCAAGTAATGCCATTAGTTTTGTTCCTCCTTCTTAGATTTTTTAAAGAAACGTGATAGGCTCAATTCCCATGTTCCAAGGAGTCCACCTGGTCTGAAAATCATTACCAATACCAAGGCCAAAGCGTAAATAATCATACGCACACTAGCAACATCTTGGAGAAGCATATTCAAAATTCCCAGAACAATAGCTGAAACAATGGCACCTGTAATGGAACCAAGTCCACCAAATACAACAATGATCAAAACGTTGATTGAGTTGATGAAAGTGTAATCTTTCGGTACAACTGAACCGATAAATCCTGCCTGAAGTGACCCTGCAATACTTGCAGTAATTGCACCAAAGACGAAGGCGATAATTTTAATTTTAGTCGTATTAACCCCAACTGACTCAGCAGCGATTTCATCCTCACGAACAGAGAGGGTTGAACGACCAATTGGACTACGCAAGAAGTTCAAGGTTGCAATGGTTGTAATCACGACAAAGAAGTAAACCATTTGCCAAGTTGTAAAGTTAGGAATCCCTAAGATACCTGCCGCACCATTTGTAAGGCTTCCACCATTGATGATAAAGATACGGATAATTTCAGATACACCGAGAGTTGCTACCGCAAGATAGTCCCCCTTCAAGCGCAAGGTTGGAATTCCGACAAGTAAGGCAACTGCTCCTGAAAGCAAAGCCCCTACAAGCATAGCTCCAAAGAAGGCACCGTAGGTTGGTGATTTAGAACCAATAATAGCAGCGGCATAGGCACCAATCGCCATGAAACCAGCATGCCCAAGTGAAAATTGTCCTGAAAAACCAACGATTAGGTTAAGACCAACAGCCAGAATAATATTAATTCCAATTTGTTGTAAAATCTGTACATAGAATAGATTGAGTACTCCGACTGAAACCAGTACACTAATCAAGCCATAACCAGCTAGTAAAAGGAGTAACCATAGAATATTAACTTTTAAATTTTCCTTCATCGTTTACACCTTCTCTTTCACATTTTTACCAAGGATACCAGCTGGGCGGACAATCAAGATCAACAACAAGATTCCATAAACAATGGCATCACGGAAGTCTGACATTCCAAAGGCTGTCGCAAAGGTTTCCAATAGACCAATTACAAAGCCACCAAGAGCCGCACCAGGAATGATTCCGATACCACCAAGTACTGCGGCAACGAATGACTTAAGACCTGGAGTAACCCCCATCAAAGGCTCAAGAGAGTTATAATAGAGGGCAATCAGAACACCAGCTGCACCCGCAAGAGCAGAACCCAAAGCAAAGGTAAAGCTGATAGTACGGTTTACATTGATCCCCATCAATTGCGCTGCATCGCTATCTACGGATACTGCACGCATGGCTTTCCCCATCTTTGTCTTTTGAACAATGACTTGTAACAAAATCATCAAAATCAAGGAAATGGCCAAAATCATTAACTGCACATTTGTTAGGCTAATTGGTCCCAAATCATAGCGAACTGTTTGAATTGCTTGAGGGAAGGCACGCGTATTGGCACCAACCAGATAGACCATACCATACTCCAGTAGGAAGGAAACCCCAATAGCTGTAATCAAAACAGCAATACGAGTAGAGTGGCGCAAAGGTCGATAAGCAAGGAACTCAATCACGACACCAAGAATGGCTGTCGCAAGCATAGCTACAATAAGCGCTACGAAGAAATTCATTTGGAAAGAATTAATCAAGAAATAACCGATAAAGGCTCCCATCATATAAATATCACCGTGGGCGAAGTTGATGAGCTTGATAATTCCGTAAACCATGGTATATCCTAGGGCTAACAGCGCGTATACACTACCTAGAATCAAACCATTTACTAGTTGTTGGAGCATAAAATTCACTCTTTCTATTTATAATTTTGAGGGTTTTCCCTCACTTTTTGATAGGTTCTTATACTCAATGAAAATCAAAGAGCAAACTAGGAAACTAGCCGCAGGCTGTACTTGAGTACGGCAAGGCGACGTTGACGCGGTTTGAATTTGATTTTCGAAGAGTGCTAAACATCGAAACAGGGAGTGAGTCAGAGGCTCATTCCCTATTTCAACATTTTTCTATTATGGTTTTACAACTTCTGCTGCTTCAACCTTACCATTGTTCATGGTCATCATGTAAGCAGTTTTAACTGTGTTGTGGTCCGCATCGAAGCTTGTTTGACCAGTTACACCTTCAAAGTCTTTTGTTTTAGCAAGATTATTCTTGATTTCACCTGAGTTTTTAGCACCTTTTGCTGCGTTTGCTACAAGATGAACTGAATCATAAGCCAAGGCTGCAAATGTTGAAGGCTCTTCATTGTACTTAGCACGGTAAGCGTCAAGGAAGGCTTTAGCTTTAGCTGAAACTTCTACAGTAGTTGAGAAGCCTGAGATAAAGTAGATATTTGATGCTTTTTCAGGAGTTGCTTGTTGCACAAACTCTTCACCGTTGAATCCATCACCACCAACGATTGGCTTGTCAATTCCCATACCACGCGCTTGGTTTACAATTTTACCAGCTTCAGTGTAGTAACCAGGAACAATGATAGCATCAAAGTCTTTCCCTTTCATTTTTGTAAGGGCTGCTTGGAAGTCTGTGTCGCCTGCTACGAAAGTTTCATCTGCAACGATTTCACCTTTGTAAGCTTCACGGAAAGCTTTGGCAATACCTTTAGCATAGTCGCTGGCATTGTCAGTGTAAAGAACAACTTTCTTAGCTTGCAATTTGTCAGAAACATAGTTTGCGATAATTTTTCCTTGGAAGCTATCTTGGAATGTTCCGATAAAGAGGTAATCTTGACCTTTAGTCAATCCATCTTGAGTCGCACTTGGCGAAATCAATGGAACACCTGCTTTTGTAGCGTTAGCTACCGCAGCTGCAGTTGCACCAGATGTCGCAGGTCCTACGATTGCTGATACTTTAGATTGGGTTACAAGGTTAGTTGTTACTGAAGCAGCTTCTGCTGTTTCAGACTTGTTATCTTTATCGACTACTTCGATTTGTTTTCCATCGATACCACCTGCGGCATTGATTTCATCAACGGCAAGTTGAGCACCTTTTTGTTCAGATGTTCCGTAGGCTGCTACGGCACCAGTTTCCTCGAAGTTAAATCCGATTTTAATTGTCTTTTCATCTACTGAGTTACCAGCAGCGTTTGACGCTCCAGACTTCACTTCTCCACAGGCTGCAAGAAGTGCTACACTTGCAAGCGCCACAAACGATAGGGCAAATTTTTTCTTCATCTTTTTTGTCTCCTTATTTCTTAAATAAATAGCATGTTAAGAATATACCGAATTATCAGAAAATTGTCAACACTATTCTTGAACTTTTTCGATGATAACGTTTTCCTCTCGATAAAGATTGCCCACAAAGGGTGTTTCCAGCTCTTGGATATGACAAATTCTGACTTTTTTGATAAATCTTTCCTTACCTAATTTCTCAACTACGCTCTCTAAATTCTCTGTTGGAACATAAAGCTGTAAGTAACGATATTTCTTGGAATGATAGGTAATATCTCCATAATCCTGCAGTTTTTTGGCATCACGATTATAGTAAAGATAGATAATCAAGCCAGATCGATTAACTTTTTCAAACATGGTAAATCCTCTTTCTAAGAAATCTCTCCCTATTATACCAAAAAAAGCAAACCCAGTCGAGTTTGCCTTCTTTGATTATTAGTTCAATGAATTGTTGGCCATGATTTCATCAATGAAGCCATATTCAAGTGTTTCTTGGGCACTCATCCAGTTATCACGTTCTGCATCTGCATGGACTTTTTCGATTGACTGACCTGAATTTTCAGCCAAGATTTTTTCCAAGGTATTACGAGTTTTAAGCAAGTGTTCTGCAGCAATCGCCATATCGGTTTGTTGGGTACCACCACCTGTACCACCCATTGGTTGGTGAATCATGTATTCGGCATTTGGAAGCATGAAACGTTTGCCTTTGGCTCCACTTGATGCGATGACTGTACCCATAGATGCAGCCATTCCCATAACGATGGTTTGGACATCTGCCTTGATAAAGTTCATGGTATCAACGATTGCCAAACCAGCTGAAACAGAACCACCAGGTGTGTTGACATAAAGGTAAATATCTTTTGTACTATCTTGGGCATCCAAGAAAAGCAATTGGGCAATAACAGAGTTAGCCATATTGTCTTCAACTGGACCTGTCAGCATAATGATGCGGTCTTTGAGAAGACGTGAGTAAATATCGTAAGAACGTTCTCCACGACTTGTTTGTTCAATAACTACAGGAATCATTCATTTCTCCTTCTGAGTTTTATTTTTGTTTGTCAAATGACTGAAGATAAGACTATTATAATATCTTGGTCAAAAAAGGTCAAATTTTTGCTCCGTTTTCATTAGACAGAAACAAAAATTCAACCTCCTTTCGTGACTGGAAATTCTTTTTCAAGTCAATCTTCTTTTCGATGTTATTTTGTACCGAACAAGCGGTCTCCAGCATCTCCAAGACCTGGAACAATATAACCGTGTTCGTTCAAGCGTTCATCCAAGGCTGCTGTAAAGATTTCTACATCTGGATGAGCTTCTTGAAGGGCTTTAACACCTTCTGGAGCAGATACAAGGCAAACAAATTTGATATTTGATGCGCCACGTTTTTTAAGAGAATCAACAGCCAAGATTGCTGATCCACCTGTTGCCAACATTGGATCTACTACAAAAATTTGACGTTGGTCAATGTCCTCAGGCAATTTCACCAAGTACTCAACTGGTTGAAGTGTTTCTTCATCACGGTACATACCAATGTGACCAACTTTAGCAGCTGGAACCAAGCTCAAGAGACCATCAACCATCCCGATACCTGCGCGCAAAATTGGAACGATGGCCAATTTCTTACCTGCCAATTGTTTTTGAACTGTTTTTGTAATTGGTGTTTCGATTTCCACATCTTCTAGTGGAAGATCACGAAGTACTTCATACCCCATCAACATTGCAATCTCATCTACTAGCTCACGAAAAGCTTTTGTAGAAGTATCTGTACGACGCAAGATTGACAATTTGTGTTGAATCAGTGGGTGATTAATAACTTCAATTTTTCCCATTTTTTGAGTTCCTTCTTTCAATTTATTCTTCTTATTATACCAAAAAACGGTTTAAAAATCTTTCTAAACCATTTATTTTTGATAATTTTTTACATTAGATCTGCCTCTTTAAGAGCTTCCTGTACGGTCTCAAGTGGTAGATGGGTTAATTCTGTCCCTTTTTCTTGATAAAGGTATTGGGCATAGTCGTCCATTCGGTACTGGTTTATATAAACCACGCGCTTACAACCGACCTGAAGCAATTGTTTTGTACAGTTGAGACAAGGAAAATGGGTTACATAGGCTGTAAAGCCTTTGGGAACACCACGTTCTGCACCTTGAAGGATAGCATTGACCTCAGCGTGAAGGGTGCGAACACAGTGGCCTTCAATGACCAGACATTCGTGGTCAATACAATGCTCAGTCCCTGACACCGAACCATTGTAACCAGTGGAAATTACCTTATTATCCTTAACCAAAATCGCACCCACTTTGGCACGTTTACAAGTGGAACGATTGGCAATTAGTAGAGCTTGGGCTGCAAAATATTCATCCCATGCTAGTCTTTTTTCAGTCATATCTCTTCTCCTTTTTCTCTATTTTTTAAAAAATGGTAACCGTAAATCCGCAATCTTTTCAGCAGGTACCTTCATGCCATCCTTGATCCATTTTAGAAGGACAGAGACGATGGCCGAACTCCAGAAGGAATGAAGATAAGAGCTGACACCTTTTGATTTTCCATGGTATTTTTCTAGAAATTCCTGCACGGCTTGGACAAAGATTTTTTCCAGATGGTAATCCAAGGCCAATTGAATCACTCTAGCTTCCTTTCTTGCCTCACGGAAAAGGTGAACCCAGACCAGATAAAGGTCTGTCTTTAAATCATAATGGTGCAACTGTTCCATGATGTTGTGGACACTCCGTTTAAAGACGCTCTCTAAAATTTCCTCTTTGGAATCATAATTACGGTAAAAGGCCGCACGCGAAACGCCTGCACGTTTGACCAATTCAGAAATACTAATCTTGGTCAAGTCCTTTTTTTCCAAGAGTTGCAAGAGGGCTGTTTCAATCGCTTCTCTAGTTATTAAATTGGATTCTTGGTTTGATTTTCTGAGATTTTCAAGAGATTTTTCAGAGATTCTACGTTCAGACATAACATTTTCTTTCTACTTGTCACAACAGACGGATGAGGCTTTTGTTTCAAGGGTTTTCATGATATAATTGTAAAAAAAGACAGAACCTTTGTCAATGTATAACTGACAAAGATGGAGAATTTCTATGACTTGGAAGATTATTGCTGACTCTGGTTGTGATTATCGTCAACTAGCAAAACCAGCTATTGACACGACCTTTGTAAGTGTTCCCTTAACCATTCAAGTAGCTGATCAGGTCTTTGTTGATGATGCCAGTCTTGATATTGACCAAATGATGGAAACCATGTATGCAACTGCAGAAGCTTCAAAATCAGCTTGTCCAAGCCCAGATGATTATTTGCGAGCATTTGAAGGAGCCAAAAACATTTTCCTAGTAACCATCACAGGTACTCTTTCTGGTAGTCACAATAGTGCTCAACTGGCTAAGAATATTTATCTGGAAGACCATCCTGATACTAAGATTCATGTGATTGATAGTTTGTCTGCTGGTGGTGAAGTTGACTTGCTCGTAGAAAAATTAAATGACTTGATTGACCAGGGCTTATCTTTTGAAGAAGTGGTTGCAGCTATCACTGCCTATCAAGAAAAAACCAAGTTGCTCTTTGTTCTAGCCAAAGTCGATAACTTAGTGAAAAACGGCCGTTTGAGCAAGCTTATCGGTACGGTAGTTGGCCTTCTAAATATCCGTATGGTTGGGGAAGCTAGTGAAACTGGAACACTCGAATTGCTGCAAAAAGCAAGAGGACCAAAGAAATCAGTTCAGGCAGCCTATGAAGAGTTAGTGAAAGCTGGATATGCTGGTGGCCGTATTGTCATGGCCCAACGCAATAACGAGAAATGTTGTCAACAGCTTTCAGACCGAATCCGTGAAAATTTCCCACAGGCGGATATTAAAATTCTCCCAACATCTGGTCTCTGCAGTTTTTATGCAGAAGATGGTGGTTTGCTGATGGGATATGAAATTGATTAATTGCATTCTTGACAAGAGGTGACCTTCATCTCTTGTTTTTTTGTGGTACAATAGAGCTATGAAACATTTTGATACTATCGTCATCGGTGGAGGACCTGCTGGCATGATGGCTACAATTTCCAGTAGCTTTTATGGTCAGAAAACTCTCCTCATCGAAAAAAATCGGAAACTTGGAAAAAAATTAGCTGGGACTGGTGGGGGACGTTGCAATGTCACCAACAATGGAACTCTAGATGATCTACTAGCTGGCATCCCTGGGAACGGACGCTTTCTTTACAGTGTCTTCTCTCAGTTTGATAACCATGATATCATCAACTTTTTTACAGAAAATGGTGTTAAACTTAAGGTCGAAGACCACGGCCGCGTCTTTCCTGCTAGCGACAAATCTCGGACTATTATCGAGGCCTTGGAAAAGAAAATCACTGAATTAGGTGGCCAAGTTGCTACTCAAACAGAGATTGTTTCAGTAAAAAAGGTAGATGACAAGTTTGTCCTTAAGTCAGCTGACCAAACCCTCACTTGTGATAAACTCATTGTCACAACTGGTGGAAAATCCTATCCTTCAACTGGTTCGACTGGTTTTGGTCACGAGATTGCTCGTCATTTCAAGCACACCATTACCGAGCTTGAGGCCGCTGAAAGTCCTTTGTTGACAGATTTTCCACATAAGGCCTTACAGGGGATTTCACTGGACGATGTGACCCTAAGCTATGGCAAACATGTCATCACACACGATCTGCTCTTTACCCATTTTGGTTTGTCAGGTCCTGCTGCCCTGCGTATGTCTAGTTTTGTCAAGGGTGGGGAGGTTCTCTCTCTAGATATTTTGCCTCAACTTTCTGAAAAGGACTTGGCTACATTTCTAGAAGAAAATCGGGAAAAATCCTTGAAAAATGCTTTAAAAACCTTGTTACCAGAACGTTTGGCAGAATTTTTTGTGCAAGACTATCCTGAAAAAGTCAAACAATTGACTGAAAAGGAACGAGAACAACTTGTCCAGTCCATTAAAGGACTTAAAATTCCTGTAATTGGTAAAATGTCTCTTGCTAAGTCATTTGTTACCAAGGGTGGCGTCAGTCTCAAGGAAATCAATCCTAAAACTCTAGAAAGTAAGCTGGTACCTGGTCTCCACTTTGCTGGCGAGGTACTGGATATCAACGCCCATACGGGTGGCTTTAACATCACTTCTGCCCTCTGCACCGGCTGGGTTGCGGGATCAAATCCAATCTAAATCTAAATTATTCAATGGCTAAATCAGCCCCAAAAGAAAGGAAGTCCTTTGGAACATATTATCTTGCTAAGGGGAGTTACTCCTAATGGAAAAAATGCTATCCCTAAAATGTCTTATCTAGTAGATATTTTGACAGAAGCTGGTTTTCAACACGTTCGAACCTATATTCAAAGTGGGAATATCATTCTTGAAAGTGACTTAGATTTAGAAAAAATACGAGAATGTGTTCATACTCTGATAAAGGAAAAAATTGGGGCGGACTTAAAAATGGTTATCAAGAATAAGAACAATCTTGAAGAGATTGTTCATGAGAACCCGTTTGGAGAACACTATCTTTATGACCGTATACACGTGATTTTTTATCAAGAATCTATTCAAAATCTCCCTTTAGAAAAATTGAAAATTGATTACGGTGAAGAAGAAATTTGTATCGGTAACCATTGTCTTTACCTCTATCTCCCTAGAACTGCAAAACAAAAGAAACTCCATACCAACTATCTTGAAAAGCTTTTCAATGTAGATTTGACCATGCGAAAACTAAATGTAGTAGAAAAATTATTAAGCAAGTAGTGCTTGAATTTAGAAAAAATCGGAAGAACACTCCTCCGATTTTATTTTATCTGAGTTTGGACATAGTGGGCAATGACATCTGATGTGTACTGGGCTGTACCATCTCCAAATTTATCAATATTTTCCTTAAACTCTGGGTTATAGACGTAGCCCTTGCCGATATATCCGAAGACCTCAACAGAACAATCAAATCCATAAGTACGAATGGCTTGCAAGAGCTTGGCTGCTTGCTCTTGATTCTCAGTTTCTGTTACAGGCAGTCCAGCTTGAAGATTTTGTGCCAAAGCTTGAAAAACTTGGTTGAAGGCAGCCGTAGCCTCGTTTTCGTGACCTTTCTGGCGCTCAATCGCTTGATCCATCACTTCTTGTCCATATTTCTCTATCGCCTCTTGGTGGTATTTTTGATGATCTTGGTAGTTAAATCCTGCGAATTTCTCTTGAATGGTCATTTCTCTTTCTCCTTTATGTTCTTGAATGGTTTTTTGCAAGGTGGAAATCAAGGTATCCAGACGTTGCCTTTCTCGAGTCAAATAGTCCAACTGCCTGGTCAAATGAGGTAATAAATCTGATCTATCTTCCTTTAATAGCTCTGCTATTTTTTCTAAAGAAAATCCTAGATATTTGTAGTAAAGAATGACCTGAAGGCGTTCCAAATCCTCTTGGCTGTATGTTCGATAGCCGTTTTCTGACTTTAAAGGAACCAAGAGTCCTATCTTATCGTAGTGGTGTAGGGTCTTGACAGAGACACCTGAAAGCTGGGCGGCTTCTTTTATATGGTACATGATTTCCTCCTTACATATATAGTATAACCCCTCCCCTTAGGTCAGAGTCAAGCTTTTTTGTAAGATTTTTAAACTTTTTGAGAAAGATGTAAAGCTTGAAAATGGTTTTCTTGACAGACCTTTGAAAACATGATAGGATAGTCAAGTCTATCAATCAAAAGAAAAGCTCATCTTGAGTACTTATGAGGCTATTTGCCAAGGGCAGTAGCTTTTTCTTTTGTAACATTAATTTTAGGAGTTTAACTATGTCTGAAAAATCGCAATGGGGTTCTAAACTGGGCTTTATCCTCGCATCTGCTGGTTCAGCCATCGGACTTGGAGCCGTTTGGAAATTCCCCTACATGACTGCTGCTAATGGTGGAGGAGGCTTTTTATTGGTCTTTCTCGTTTCCACTATTTTAATCGGTTTCCCACTTCTCCTTGCTGAATTTGCCCTCGGCCGAAGCGCTGGTGTCTCTGGGATTAAAACATTTGGAAAACTTGGTAAGAATAATAAGTACAACTTCATCGGTTGGATTGGTGCCTTTGCCCTCTTTATCCTCTTATCGTTTTACAGTGTTATCGGAGGATGGATTTTAGTCTATCTAGGCATTGAGTTTGGAAAATTGTTCCAACTTAGTGGAACAGGTGATTATGCTCAGTTATTTACTTCAATCATTTCAAATCCAGCCATTGCCCTAGGAGCTCAAGCAGCCTTTATCCTGTTGAATATCTTTATTGTATCACGTGGTGTTCAAAAAGGGATTGAAAGAGCATCTAAGGTTATGATGCCTCTCCTCTTTATCATCTTTGTCGTCATCATCGGTCGTTCTCTCAGTTTGTCAAATGCCATGGAAGGGGTTCTTTACTTCCTCAAACCAGACTTTTCAAAACTGACGAGCGCTGGTCTCCTCTATGCTCTGGGACAATCTTTCTTCGCCCTCTCACTAGGGGTTACAGCTATGTTGACCTATGCTTCTTATTTGGACAAGAAAACCAATCTGATCCAATCAGGGATTTCCATCGTAGCAATGAACATCTCGGTATCCATCATGGCAGGTCTAGCCATTTTCCCAGCCATGTCAGCTTTCAATATCCAGTCTGAAGGGGGACCAAGCCTTCTCTTTATCGTCTTGCCTCAACTCTTTGACAAGATGCCTTTTGGAACTATTTTCTACATCCTCTTCCTCTTGCTCTTCCTCTTTGCGACGGTCACTTCTTCCGTCGTTATGCTGGAAATCAATGTGGGCAATATCACCAACCAGGACAACAGCAAGCGTGCTAAGTGGAGTGTTATTTTAGGAATTTTGACCTTTGTCTTTGGAATCCCTTCAGCCCTTTCTTACGGTGTTATGGCAGATGTTCACATTTTTGGGAAGACCTTCTTTGACGCTATGGACTTCTTGGTTTCCAATCTCCTCATGCCATTTGGAGCTCTCTGCCTTTCACTCTTTACAGGCTACATCTTCAAAAAGGCTCTTGCCATGGAGGAACTGCATCTTGATAAAACGGTATGGAAACAAGGACTGTTCCAAGTCTGGCTCTTCCTTCTTCGCTTTATTATTCCAATTATCATCATTGTGGTCTTTATCGCCCAATTTATGTAAATACAAAAAAGGACTTGAGTAATGAACTCAGGCCCTTTCTTTTTTATGGATGACTAACAATTAATTCTAAATCTTGCCCTTCCAAGGTCCACGCTTCAACATCACTTGGTAGGATAAAGTGGCTACCTTTTTGGATTGGATAGTTTTTTCCGTCAACAGTCAGCTGACCTTGACCAGCTAAGACACTCAACAAGCTGTAGTCAGCTGTCTTTTCGAAGTCAACTTTTCCATCGATTTCCCACTTGTAGACTGCGAAGAAATCATTGGATACAAGGAGAGTAGAACGCAAATCATCTGCTTTGACAGTCACAGGACGGCTATTGGCAGGCTCTCCAATGTTTAAAACATCGATAGATTTTTCAAGGTGAAGTTCACGCAAGTTGCCCTTGTCGTCCTTGCGGTCAAAGTCATAGACGCGATAGGTGGTGTCACTAGATTGTTGGGTTTCAAGAATCAAGATACCTGCACCAATAGCGTGCATGGTGCCACTTGGTACATAGAAGAAATCTCCAGCTTTGACAGGGACTTTTGTCAACAAATCATCCCAGTTCTTGTCCTCGATTTGCTGGCGGAGTTCTGCTTTTGACTTGGCATTGTGACCGTAGATAATCTCTGAGTCTTCATCCGCAGCTATGATGTACCAGCATTCTGTTTTTCCGAGTTCGCCTTCATGCTCTAGTCCATAAGCATCATCTGGGTGAACTTGGACGCTGAGCCAGTCATTGGCATCGAGAATCTTGGTCAAAAGTGGAAATACGGGTTCTGGACGGTTGCCAAACAACTCACGGTGCTCTGCATATAAAGTAGCTAGATCTGTTCCCTCGTAGCGACCATTTGCGACCTTTGAAACACCATTTGGGTGAGCTGAAATGGCCCAGTATTCCCCGATTTTTTCACTTAGAATGTCATATCCAAACTCATCACGTAGCTTGGTACCACCCCAGATTTTTTCTTGCATAACTGATTGTAAAAATAATGGTTCTGACATCTTGATCTCCTGTCTGATTTTTCTCCCCTCATTATAGCAAAAAAAGAGTTCGAATTGAACTCTTTTTAACATCTTATAAAGTAGGGAGAATATTTTATAAAAATAGTAACGATATACTTTTTTCTTTGATAGAGACGAACATAAAAGACTCTCGTAAAGCTAGCTGTCACTGGATTTTTTCCCTCAACTCTCATTCAAAAATTACTTTAATGAAGCATCTATTTTCATAAACGAACAAAACTGAAACCAGTCTTCTTTTTAAATCAAAGCTGTAATAGCCGTCACAAGGTCAAAAACGATACCTGGAGCATTGGCAGCAGCAAGGGGAATATATCTTTCTTTCTTGAAAAGACCGTAGTAAACCCAGAGACTACAGTTGATGGCAGCAACCAAGGGCTGGATGAAATTTCCTTTTTGACCAGCCAGATTGTTTATAATTTGTGGGAAGTAAGACACATACATCATAACGGACATGAAGGTCGCTACCCAACCCAAAACGCTCATTTGTTTTTCGGACATTTTCAAAACCTCTTTTATTCTTTTATGCTTTTTATTTTATAATATGATGCAAAAACAAGTAAGAGTTTGAGAGTTTTGCTATAAAAATGTAAACTATCACAGTCTTGTGATGAGAAAGAAGAGCGAGATTAGAAAAAGTATATATAATCAGAAAAACGCATATTATCATGTATTGAAAAATCTTGATACTGGGCGTTTTATTGCTGAAATATTTACTTTATTTTCTGATAAAACTAACTTTTAAGCCAGAATCAATATTTTCCTAAATCTACAACTTGTTGATATCTACTTTCATCATTAATATGGTGGGCAATTTCTAACATCATAACAGGAAGAGAAAATAGTAGTTCATGTACCATGAAGGCGTTTTCTTCATCTAGGTTTGCGGTCACTTCATCAGCCAGTAACAGATTTTTTCTACGAAGAAGAAAACGTGCCAATTCAATCCTTACTCTTTGTCCCCCAGAAATATTCTCCCCGTTATTTTTGATAATAAAATCCATCCCACCCGTCAATTCAAAATCTAGTTTGACTTGTTTCAAAACGGCAAGCAACTCTTCCTCAGAAAATTCTTGTCCTAAGGTCAAATTATAACGCACTGTATCGTTAAAGAGAAATGGATGTTGGCTAATAATTCCTATACTGGATACAAAACTTGATGTACATTCATTAACAGTTGTCACACCGATAATTTCTCCCTCATCTGCTATTTCTTCTCCAGTAATAAGTCGAAACAAGGTTGACTTACCACAACCACTCGGTCCTTTGATTAAAACTTTCTGACCTGCTTGAACATCCAAATTTAGATGAGTAAAAAGTTGCCTGTCACCATAGGATTTACTTAAATTTTTAATGTGCAGAGCATTCAATTCTTGCGCATCTTTTTTATCTATCTGTTTTACATCTCCAATTTCTAATACTCCAAAAATCTTATCTGCTGTCGTTTTTGCTCCTTGTATATCTACAGCATCATACATAATAGTCTGAATAGGGCTCACTAGCTGACCTGCTGCTATATACATAGCAACAAGACTTGCCACTGACACCTTCTGCCCAGTCATAGCAAAGTAAAAACCTAAAACAAGTGGTAAAACTTGGCTTAAAAAGACCATGAAACCGTTGCAAAAGAAAATTATATTATGGGTAAAGCAAAATTTTTGAATGGCTAGTTGATAATGTCTATTAATCTTCCAAAATCTGTTCTGATTTTCAGAAATTGCTTGGTTCATGAGTAGAGTATATGCTCCTCGGATACTATCAGATACTTGATTATGTACTTCTACTCTGCCTTGAGCCATGTCATCACCAGTATGTTTGAGTCTTTTATTCATCAAGAACTGAGGAATAGGACGTAAAATAGTGAAAAAGACAAAAATACTACCTAGTAACAAATTTTGCGAAATAATATAAATCGCTGTTAGTAATGCTACAAAGCTCCAGCAAATGATATTAACGTATTTTTCTAAGTAATTATCCCCCAAATACTCCATATCTTGTGTGAGCATGGTGATTTTTTCATCTTCGTTAAAATCTTTGTTTATCATCAGCTTGTCAAATAAATCTGCCCTCATATTCATTTGAATTTCACGTCTAAAAACATTATGTGTATGATTACAAAAGAGCATTAAGCTATACAAGACGAAGTATACTGTAAAGCCAAAAACAGCAAACTGTATGATTTTAGAATAAGTCAGTTCTCCTTGATTTAAGGACAAGGCTTGTGATACGACTAAGGGTTGAGCAAGAGCCAAACCTCCATTTGCCAGTGCACCGATGATAGTATAAAACTTCGTTTTCTTATCCAGATAGTGAAATATTTTATTCATAATGCCCTCCTAGAAAAATAGAGAGACTAGCCCCCCTCTCCATTTTTATATAAACTTAACAAATATTACAATTATTGCTTACAACTTCAGTTTTTTTACAATCTTTTTGTTTTTCTTGATAGATATTTTTGCTTACCATTCTCTAGTCCACATCTAAAATATCTTCATAGCATCCAGAAATAGCATAAAGTGCTAGATTTTTAAGAATTTTCTCTTGCATATTCTTACAAATCACAGAAGAGCTTAATTCCGTAATATGCTTGACCATTGGACAAAAGCCTAATTTACAAATCAAAACAAAGGAACATGTTTTACAATCTTCTCTAACAGATAAAAACCATCCTTTCATTTTATCTTTGTTAATCAATCCAGTATTGATATTTCCAAAAATATTTTGATTATCGTACAAAGCAACTGTACATGCTTGTACAATACCTCTAACATTAAACATATAGTGATTTAAACGATTGGCATAACAAGAAAAGGAATTGTGAACCACAATGCTTGGCAAAGATAGATGGTACCCCAAATCAACTGCTTTCTTAGAAATACCAAAACTCATATCATTTTTAAATACTGTAACACAGTCGTCTTTAGAACGATCTCCTTGTCCCCAGTTACCAATATTATGATATAGAAGAAAAAATCTATCATCATTTTTAAAGTAACGACCATCATTTAATAGAAATGATTCCATATGGTCATAATTTTCCTTCGATATATTGAATCTTAACGTACAAATAAAATCTAAATCACTATCCTTCATTTTATGAAGATTGTCTAAAATTCGCGCATAGGAACCTTTTTGATTTTTTAACACACGTTGAGAATCATGACTCTCTCCATCACCATCAATAGTAATCTGAAAATTAGTTACATCATACTCTCTTACTAATTTTTCAAATTTGGAAGATGTTAACAAAAATCCATTAGTAGTAATACTTGCTGAATACGTTATTCCAAATCGCTCACAAATTTTCAAAAATTCTAGTGAAAGCCGTTGAATTGTTTTATAGCCTAACAGAGGTTCTCCACCAAACCATGCTATCCTTAGGAAATGATATTGAGAATTACTCAATTTTTCTTCAGCAAATTTCAAAATAGCATTTTCTGTTTCAATAGACATTCCAATATTTTTAAAGTGTTCATAACAATACTTACATCGAAAATTACAATCTCTATGAGTAAGAATTGTAAACTCTAGTATCTCATTATTCCTATCTTCTATCTGTTTTAAATATTTGTTTACCTCATTGTCTTCAAGTAAATATCTATTCTCTTCCAAATAGGCAATATATTCACTTCCCGTTGTTTTATTTTCTTTTATATTCTTCTTCAATTCATTCATAATTAAAAATGAATGATTATTTTTGGTATTAAAATATACACTACCATCTTCAGTATCATACCTTAAGACATATCGTGATAATTTCATATTACCACCTCTTTATTCTTTGATTTCTTTAAATACATTATATACCTATTAAAATGATAATCCAAGCAAAAGTCAGAAAATTAGAAAAGTTCTATATTTTAATAATTTTCAATCTAGTATAAACTAATTTCAAATACCCTTATCTACTATACATGCCGTACTGTCACATTTCTATTCGTAGAGACACAATCTCGCTATTCCTTCCTCTGATGATTCTTATGTCCAGCGTCATACTTAAAACGGACTATCACGAGACTGTTTTAATTCGTTACCTCACGATAGTCAAGCTCAGAAGTTACTATTAAATTTACCTAAAAAAGACCGGATTGCTCCGATCTTTCAATAGTTCATATTCTCAATTTCTGTTTTAAGAATAACTAAGGTTATCTTCAAATGACTAAGCGCCCTATTTCATACGATAAAAATCAAGCACTAGACCAGCAGGACCTTTAACTAATAAGGACTCTGTTCCCCAATCCGTTTCACAAGGACCGTGTAAAATCTCGATACCGATCTCTTTCAACCGTTGGTAATTCTGGTCTACATTCTCAACCTCAATGTGAAGAATGATTCCTGACTGAAAATCTTCCAAAGGAATCAAATGATTTTGGGACAACATCAGACAGTGACTACCAATCGTAAACTGAGCGAAACTGTCATCAACATAATCTGACTTTTTATCCAAAATACGCTCCAAGTCAGCACAGACTTGGGGAACATCTGAAACGATAATATCTAATTGATTTAAATTCATTTACTATCCTCCATAAAAAGACCGGATTGCTCCGATCTTTTCAAGTTTCGCTCTAAGAAAATCAAAGAATAAACAAGGCATCGAACCGCAGGCAGTACTGAAGTACGGCAAGGTGAAGATAACACAGTTTAAATTTGATTTTCGACGAGAGAAATTATTTAATTGCGCGTGATTGCAAACCTTCTTCTTCCAAGAAGAGACGGAATGGTACGAGTTCTTCTGCTTCGTATTTTTCCTTGAAGGCTTTGATTGCTTCTTCTGAGTGAAGTTTTGGATCCAATTCAAGTACTTCTACTGGAAGTGGACGGTGTGGAGTGATGCGAGCATCGATAACAACAGTTTTACCTTCTTTGTTCAATTTAACAGCTTCTGCAACAACTGCATCGATATCTTCGATACGGTTTACTGTAAATCCAACAGCCCCTTGAGCTTCTGCAATTTTAGCGTAGTCAGCGTTTGTGAAGTCACAACCAAACAAGTGTTTGTTTGTGTCTTCGTATTTGTCCTTGATGAAGGCATATTTATCATTTGAGAAGACAACGTTGATAACTGGAAGGTCGTATTGAACGTTTGTGATAACGTCTGGGTAGCACATGTTAAATGCTCCATCACCCATGATGTTCCATACTTGGCGATCTGGATTGTCTTTCTTAGCAGCGATACCACCAGGAAGGGCAATACCCATTGTCGCAAAGAGTGGAGATGTACGCCACATGTTCTTAGGTGTCATGTGAAGGTGACGAGTAGATGTTTGAGTAGTGTCACCTACGTCGATTGAGTAGATAGCGTCTTGATCAGCATGTTTGTTGATTGCATTGTAAACTTGGTACAATTGCAATTCACCCTCAGTTTTACCTTCGAGTTTGTTCATGTAATCACGCCAGTTTTGGTTATTCTTAACGTTTGCACGCCACCATGGAGTAGATTCAACTGGGTTTACTTTGTCAAGGATAGCTTTAGCTGCTTGACCTGCATCACCAAGGATTGAAGCGTCAAGGGCATGACGTTTACCAAGTTTGTAAGGGTCGATATCAACTTGGATGAATTTTTCAGTATTCTTGAATGCTTCGTAAACTTCAGCAAATGGGAAGTTTGAACCAAGGAAAAGAACTGTGTCTGCTTCAAAGACCACTTCGTTGGCTGGTTTCCAACCAACACGGTAAGCAGAACCTGTCAAACCTTCATAGTTCCATTCAAAGGCTTCAAAGTTTTTACCAGTTGTGATGATTGGTGCTTTGATTTTACGTGACAATTCAGTAATCACTTCACCAGCTTTCACACCACCGTAACCAGCGTAAATAACTGGACGTTCAGCATTGTTCAAGATTTCAACAGCTTTGTTGATTTCAACTTCGTTCAAAGCAGGAGCGATGAATGAACGTTCGTATGAACCTGAACCGTAGTATGAGTTTTCGTCGATTTCTTGGAAACCGAAGTTTACTGGGATTTCAACAACAGCTGGACCTTTTTTAGAAACTGCAGCACGGCAAGCTTCGTCGATTACTTTTGGCAATTGCTCAGCGTAAGCTACACGTTTGTTGTATACAGCGATACCGTTGTACATTGGGTTTTGGTTCAATTCTTGGAAAGCATCCATGTTCAATTCGTTAACTGGACGTGATCCAAGGATTGCTAGGAATGGAGTGTTATCCATAGCTGCATCGTAAACACCGTTAATCAAGTGAGTCGCACCTGGACCACCTGAACCAACTGCAACCCCTATTGAGCCACCGAATTTAGCTTGCATAACCGCTGCAAGAGCACCTGTTTCTTCGTGGCGAACTTGCAAGAAACGGATATCTTTGTCTTCAGCCAAAGCGTCCATCAATGAGCTGAGTGTTCCTGATGGGATACCGTAGATTGTGTCTACGCCCCATGTTTTCAATACGTTAAGCATTGCTGCAGATGCAGTAATTTTCCCTTGAGTCATAATGATAACTCTCCTTCAAATATTTTTAAATCTACTAAAAAAGGTTTCATATACTTTTTGAAAACGTTTCAGTAAATTTTTACATTACTAATTTATCACATTTATTTTGACTTTACTAAGAATCTGCTCAGAAGTTTCTATTCTCTATTGCAGTACAGTTTGAAAACGTTTTTAGTTTCTGTTTTATAATACTCAATGAAAATTAAAGAGCAAACTAGGAAACTAGCCGCAGGTTGCTCAAAGCACAGCTTTGAGGTTGCAGATAAAGTTGATGTGGTTTGAAGAAATTTTCGAAAAGTATAAAAAGCGAGCAAGCCCGCTTTTAATCTATTTTAGTAACGTTTAGCAGAAGGGAACTGGTCAGCACAGATACAGAACTAAAGGCCATAGCTAAACCTGCTAGCTCTGGATTAAGGGTCAGTCCAACACCTGAAAAGACTCCTGCTGCAATCGGAATTCCTGCGACATTGTAGATAAAGGCCCAGAAAAGATTGAGCAGAATTCGATTAAAGGTTTTCTTACTCATGTCAAAAGCACGAACCACTCCTAAAAGATTATTGGTTGTCAACACCAAATCTGCTGACTCGATGGCGATATCTGTTCCAGCTCCCATAGCAATCCCCACATCTGCTACACTGAGGGCAGGAGCGTCATTGATACCATCACCAACAAAGGCTACTTTTCCAGTCGCTTGTAGTTTATGGATTTCATGGGCTTTTTCTTCTGGCAAGACACCTGCAATGACCTCTTCGATTCCGATTTGATCTGCAATAGCACGCGCCACACCTGCATTGTCTCCTGTCAGCATGACTGTTTTAAGACCTCGTTTTTTCAACTGACTGATGACAAGCTTGGCATTTTCCTTGGGAATATCTTGCAAAGCAAGCAAGCCTTTGATTTCATTCTCAACAGCCAAGAACACAACTGTCTTAGCTTCTTTTTCCAGTTCTTCTAGTTTTTCCTGATAAATGCTAGAAATATCCATGCCATCCAGCATTTTAGCATTTCCAAGCAAAACTTGTTTTCCATTGATTTGTCCTGAGACACCTTTTCCGTGCAAGGCTTGAAAATTTTCAACAGTGTGAAATTCAAGTCCAGCTTCACTCGCTCGTTTCACAACAGCTTCAGCCAGTGGGTGTTGAGAAGCTTCTTCCAAGGAAGCTGCCAATCCAAGCACTTCTACTTCGTCGCCAATGATATCTGTGACCACAGGTTTCCCTTCCGTCAAAGTTCCTGTCTTATCAAAGACGATAGTTTGAACTTTCTGGATTTCCTGTAGAACCGTTCCATTTTTGAGGAGAACTCCCATCTTGGCACTGCGACCTGTCCCCACCATAAGGGCTGTCGGTGTTGCAAGTCCCAATGCACAAGGGCAGGCAATAATCAGAACTGCTACTCCATAGAGAAGCGAAGACACAAAGCTCGCTCCAAGCACAACTACACTATCCCTGAGCAAGACGAACCAAACCCAAAAGGTCACAATCCCTAAAATGACAACTGCTGGGACAAAAATCCCTGAAATTTTATCCGTCAAGTCCTGAATCGGAGCACGGCTGGTTTGAGCTTTCTTCACAAAATCCACAATCTGAGCCAAAACAGTCTCTGAACCAACTTTTTCTGCTCTAAAAACAAGTGTTCCACTATTATTGATGGTTGAACCAATGACGGTATCTCCAACTGTCTTGTCCACAGGCAGACTCTCACCTGTCACCATAGACTCATCAATACTAGAGATACCTTCTACTACGACACCATCAACAGCAATCTTTTCACCTGGACGCACTCGAATCAGGTCGCCTACCTTGACTTGCTCCAAGGGAACTTGAACATAGTTATCCTCACGCAAGACTTCTGCTGTTTTAGCCTGCAAGTCTAGTAATTTCTCCACAGCTTGGGAAGTATTTTTTCGCATTTTCTCCTCAAAAACAGCTCCCATAAGAACGAAGAAGAAGATAAATGCAGCACTTTCAAAGTAAACGGGGAGACCAGCGAAGAGGGCAACTAGGCTATAGAAATAAGCCACTAGGGTTCCCAGCGCAACCAAGGTATCCATGTTGGCATTGTGCTTTTTAAAGCTGGCCCAAGCACTCTGGATATAAGGCCCACCTGCTACTATCATAATCGGAGTTGTGGCTAGAAAGGTGCCCCAACGCATGATTTGGTGACTAAATCCTCCTATCAACATCCCAATCATGAGAATCACAAGAGGTACAGTAAAGATACTAGTAATCCAAAAACGTTGCAAGAGGGATAGAGATTTTCGAGTCTTCTTAACAACTGTATAACTTCCCTTTTGCATCTTCATGCCACAAGAAAATTTATGTTGACCTAATTCTTGAGGTGTAAAACGAATGACTTTCTCCTCATCTACGCCGATTGGTTCTAAGATGCCTTCTTCTTCAAAAAGAATTTCCTTATAACAATTTGAAGGAGTTGCTCGATGAAAGGTAATCTCAGCAGGAACTCCTTTTTGCAGTTGAATATGGGCTGGATGGTAGCCTTTGTCTGCCGTGATACGGATTTTTTGAACACCATTTTCAAGACTTGCTTTTACAATTTCAGTCATATCATTCTCCTATTCTACAATCATCTTACCGTGCATCATATTCATGCCACAAGAGAAACCATACTCTCCAGCCTGCTCAGGCGTGATTTCCACTACATACTCTTCCCCCATTGGCAGGTCCGCATGTACACCAAAATCTGGAAAAACAATTTGGTCCAAACATGGTGAAGGATCCTTGCGGTCAAAGACAATGCGGGCTGGCACTGATTTCTTGAGGATAATCAACTCAGGCGTATAGCCCCCCATGACATCCACTCGAATTTCTTGGTAGCCCTTTTTTTGCTGGGCCTTTTGTCCAGATTTTTCAGGCTTTTTGAAAAACCAAAATAAGATAAACGAGATAAGGGCAATACAAACAATGGTTACAATACTATTTAACATGACGTCTCCTTTACATACAATTACATCTTACTTCTGTTACAGCGCTTGATTTCTTCTCTGAAATCACAGCTTCCAAGTCTTCCAAGTCAGCCTGAGTAAAATCACATTCAGCAATCAAATCAGCCAACAAGTTCTTAATCCTACGAGAACAAACCTTGTCCTTGATATCTTGGACAAGTAAATCCCGACTTTGGTCCAAAGTTAAAAGGGCTGAATAAACAAAAGACTTACCTTCTTTTTTCCGAGTCAAACACTCTTTCTCAACCAAACGAGCCAAAAGAGTTTGAATGGTCGACTTGGACCAGTCGAACCGCTCCGCCAGAACCCTGATCAAATCCGTACTAGTCTGCTCTCCTTGCATCCAAATAATCTTCATGACCTGCCATTCTGCATCTGAAATCTGCATCATCACACCTCCAAAATTTACATTTGTCAATTACAATTAATAGTATACTCTTAAAATCTACATTTGTCAACTATGAAATTAATCTTTTCTTTGAAAAATAGAATTTTAACCCTATGATAAAGGATTTTCAATCAAATCTTACTATATAAACTATAAAAATATGCTATACTAAAGAAAAAAGAAAACAACCACTAGGGGTGCGTAAAGCTGAGATTAACGACTGTTAGACCCTTTGACTCAATCTAGGTAATGCTAGCTGATGGAAGTGGAAATGATAATGGGGACTAGCAGTCTTCTATTGCCTTTCTAAAACTGGCCAGCTTGTTCTTAAGAATACAAACTTCAGTTGGTTGGGAGGTTTTAGATGACTTATTTACCCGTTGCTTTGACCATTGCAGGAACTGACCCTAGTGGTGGTGCTGGCATTATGGCTGATTTGAAATCATTCCAAGCTAGAGATGTCTATGGAATGGCCGTTGTGACCAGCCTTGTCGCTCAAAATACCAGAGGCGTTCAATTGATCGAGCACGTTTCTCCTCAAATGTTGAAAGCCCAATTGGAGAGTGTCTTTTCAGATATCAAGCCTCAGGCTGTAAAAACTGGCATGTTGGCAACTACTGAAATTATGGAAATCATCCAGCCCTATCTTAAAAACCTGGATTGTCCCTATGTCCTTGACCCTGTTATGGTCGCTACGAGTGGTGACACCCTGATTGATACCAGTGCCAGAACCTACCTAAAAACAAACCTGCTTCCCTTTGCAAGTATTATCACACCGAATCTTCCTGAAGCAGAAGAAATTGTTGGTTTTTCAATCAATAACCCCGAAGACATGCAACGTGCTGGTCGCCTGATTTTAAAAGAATTTGGTCCTCAGTCTGTGGTCATCAAAGGTGGCCATCTCGAAGGTGGTGCTAAAGATTTCCTTTTTACTAAGGATGAGCAATTTGTCTGGGAAAGTCCACGAATTCAAACCTGTCATACACATGGTACTGGATGTACCTTTGCTGCTGTGATTACGGCTGAACTAGCCAAGGGTAAAACCCTTTATCAGGCAGTTGATAAGGCCAAGGCCTTTATCACAAAAGCCATTCAAGATGCCCCTCAACTCGGTCATGGTTCTGGTCCAGTCAACCATACAAGTTTTAAAGATTAAAAAAACTCTCTAGTTCCCACTTTAAGGGAATTAGAGAGTTTTTATACTTCTTCAAACTAGGTCAGCTTTATCTGCAATCTCAATACTATGCTTTGCGCAACCTGCGACTAGCTTCCTAGTTTGCTCTTTGATTCTCATTGTGCATTAATTAGAAAATAATGTCATCCAACTTTGTCAAAAAGGCTTGTGTTTTTGCCTCTATATCTTCTGCCTGCATCAAATCACGCACTACAGCTACTCCAGCTATGCCCGTGCCAATAAGCTGTTCAATGTTCTCTGAAGTCAAGCCTCCAATAGCAACTACTGGAATGGCGACCCTTTGGCAAATTGTTTTCAAGGTTGAAATCAGGGTGATAGGCGCATTTTCCTTGGTTGTGGTTGGGAAAATGGCTCCTGTACCCAAGTAATCTGCACCCCCTCCTTCTGCCTCGAGGGCTCTTTTTACCGTTTTAGCTGTGACACCGAGTATTTTGTCAGGTCCCAAGACTTGGCGGGCAACCGAAACTGGTAGTTCATCGTCTCCGATATGCAGACCTGCAGCATCAACTGCAAGACAGACATCCAAACGATCATCGATGATCAAGGGTACCTGATAGGCATCTGTTATTTCCTTGACTTGTTTTGCCAGTTGATAGTATTGATTGGTGGTGAGATTTTTTTCTCGTAATTGGACTATGGTAACTCCTGAACGGCAGGCTGTCTCAACCTTTTCAAGAAAACTTTCCAAGGAATCTTGGTAACGATTGGTTACTAGATAGAGTCTAAGTGATTTTCTATTCATAAACATCTCCTTTGATAGCATCTAGCCAATTTTCGCCTTTTTTTAGGAGCGAAAGCTGATTGAGTACTTGGTAACGAAAATCTTCCAATCCCATTCCTTGAACAACTATTCTCTCAGCAGCGATATTGAGATAAGAGACTGCGAGACAAGATGCTTCAAAGGCAGTCTTTCCTTGACTGAGAAAAACGGCTGTTAAAGCTCCAACCAAATCTCCTGTCCCTGTTATCCAGTCTAATTCTGCACAGCCATTCTCCAATACAGCAACCTGATTCTCCGAAACGATGAGGTCCTTGGGGCCAGTAACTAAGAATGACATACCTGGATAGGTCTGACACCAGTCTTTCAAGACTTGAAGTAAATCCTCAATTTCTTGGTCTTTAGCACTGGCATCGACCCCAACACTGTGATGTTTTAAGCCAACAAGACTTCGAATTTCCGACATGTTTCCTTTAAGGACCGTAGGTCTATAGTCTAAAAGGTCTTTAACTAAGCTCTTACGAATGGATGAAGCCGCTACGCCAACCGCATCTACTACCATTGGGAGACAAGCTTGAGCTGCATAAGAAGCTGCCATACGGATTGCTTTTTCCTTCTCAGCTGACAAATGCCCCAAATTGATGAAGAGTGCCTTGCTTTGCTTAGTAAAATCAAGAACCTCACGGGGATCATCTGCCATAACAGGTTTACATCCCAGAGCCAAAATCCCATTTGCCAGCAGCTCACAAGAAATCTCATTGGTAATACAGTGAATGAGGGAAGTCGTTTCCAGAGGAAAAGGATTTGATAATTCCTGCATCAGTCTATCCTTTCAGCAAAGAAATATCCCTGCACTTTTTTAAAGAATTCCTGCTTGATTAAAAATCGAAAGGCAATAAAGGAAATCGCTGTACCAATCAAGGTTGCTCCGAAAAATCGAGGAGTGTAGATAAACCAGCTAAGCTTAGCGGCTGATCCTGTAAAGAGTACCATAACAGGATAGGAAACAATTGAACCAATAATACCTGTTCCCAAAATTTCTCCCAAGGCAGAAAAGTAAAATTTTCGACCATACTTATAAAAGAGACCTGCTAGAAGGGCTCCAAAAGTCGCTCCTGTGAGAGCTAAAGGCGGAATCCCTTGAGTCGTCATACGTATAAAGGCTGTCACTGTAGCCATAGCCAAGGCATAAACAGGCCCCATCATGATTCCTGCTAGAATATTGACAACACTGGACATCGGTGCCATTCCCTCAATCCTAAAGATAGGTGTAAGGACTACATCAAGGGCAATCATCATGGATAAAATGGTTAATTTGTGAACTTGTAATTGGTGCTTTCTCATGTTTCTATTCTTCTCCTTTTTCTAAAGACTGTAAATCGCTCTTCCATGTCTGGTGTTGGTAGGCCATTTCCCAAAACTTGGCTTCCATATGAACACTGATGTGAAAGGCCTCTAGCATTTTTTTCTTGTCTGTCTCATCACTTTCTCGATAGAGTTGATTGACCAGAGCCTCTTCCTCTCTGATCTGCTGCTCCAACTCATCCGTAATATAAGTTTCAATCCATTGTTGGTAGAGAGGATTTGGTGATGGTTTAAGATTAAGGGATTTGCCTATATCATGGTATAACCAAGGACAAGGCAGCAAACTTGCAAAAGCGATGGCTAAGTTAGGCTCTGCAAATTGCCGATAAATGTGAGAAATGTAATGATAGCAGGTTGGAGCGATTGGATGTTGCTCCATTTCCTGGTCGCTGATTTCCAATTCCTTGAAAAATTGTTGGCGGATAAACAACTCACCCTCCACTAGACCCTGAGCATTTTGTTTTAAGAGTCTTTTCATCTCTTGATTCGAAGTCTTATCAGCCAAGAGGTGATAGATTTCTGAGAAGGCCTTCAGATAGTAGGCATCTTGAATCAGGTAATAGCGGAAAATATCAGGTTCTAAATTCCCCTCTTGCAACTGTAAAATAAAGGGATGATGAAAGGAGGCTTGCCAAGCTTCCTTGGATAATTCCATAGCAATATCTGTAAATTCCATAATAACTCCTTTATAAAAATAGACTGGTTTGAAGTAATAAAAAGAACAGCAGGTAGATTAATTTTATTTTTTTAGAAATATAAAAGATCCGATAGCGATTCTCCACCTGTGCATGTTCGTCATATCCATGCGCCGACAGGGCTCTCAGGTAAAGATGGCGCCACCTAAAGACTGTCATCAGAACCTTGCTGTAAATCAAGGGCGACCAAAAATGCAGTTCTTGACCGCGTAATAAGCAAGCTTCCTTGAGAGACTTGATTTCTTGCTGGATAAGAGGGAAGGAATTGAATACCACAATCAAGGCATAGGCCCAAGACCGTGATAATCCCTTTTGAGCCAAGTACAAGAGAAGCTCTTTTAGGGAAATAGAGGAAACAAAGACAAGACCAATACAAACTGTCACAAAGGCTCTCGTTCCAAGCATTACTGCCTGTGAAGCATCTCCGTGTAACTGAACTGCCCAGTAGTTGGCAAAAGATGGCAAAATGGCGAGCAGAATCATCCAAGCCAATACTTTAAATCGACGGTAATAGAGCATAAAGAGAATGCAAAATGCGACTACCGAAAGATTCAAAGCAATCGAAGGAATGAAAGATGTCTCCAAGGATAAAATCAGCAAGAAGAGACTGATAATCGGTGTCTGGGTTGCTACTTTGACCATACTATCTCACCTCCCCTTGGGTATTGCTACTCTGAGATGTAAGTAGCTTGGTAATTGTCACTGCTTTCACATGACTGAGTCCCTGACTAGTCATCTCAATCCAATAATCAACCACAGTGATTAAGGGATCTAAACGATGTGTAATCATCAAAAAACTTCTTCCTTGATTTCTCTCCTCCAGAATCCACTGACAAAAATAATGGCAAGCTCTATCATCCAAACCTGCAAAAGGTTCATCCAGCAAGATTACAGAAGCCTTGCTAGTCAAGATAGTCAAGAGCTGAAGAATCTTTTGCTGACCACCACTTAATTGATAAGGACTCTTATCGAGTGCCTGCTCCAGATCAAAATACCGCAAAGCTTGAAGAATTCGCTGATTTCTTTCAGAATCAGCTCCATCTAATTGAAGTTCCTCTCGCAGACTGGCTCGGATAAACTGTTTTTCAGCTTCCTGAACAACACCCGTCAGGTCACGATACAAACTCTTTTTCTTTTTTAGAACCGAACCCTTCCAAGTAATACGACCCTTATACTTTTGAAAGTGAAGAATGGAGCGAAAGAGGGTTGATTTCCCGACACCATTGTCACCCAAGATACAGGAAATTCCTTGGTAAACTGTAAAATCCGCAATTGAAAAGAGGGGACGCTTATCCAGCTCACAAGTCGTTCTATCCATATGGAACAGTTCTGAGCTAGAAGCAACTTCCTTTGAAGCAACCTGTGTCATCTCAGAGGTAGGGATTTGAAACACTTCCCTTAGTTGTCCATCTCTTAGCTCCACCATATGGTCGATATAGGTTTCATAGTCTGTTAAATCATGGTCGCACAAAATAACTGTCTTCCCATTAGAGACCAATTCTTTTAGAATCTCCAAGATCTCTATCCTGCTCTTGCGGTCAATGGAAGCGAAGGGCTCATCCAAGAGATAGACCCTAGGATTCATAGCAAAGAGAACAGCCAAAGCAGCCTTTTGCTTTTCCCCACCTGATAAGTGATGAATTGGACGGTGCAAAATCGCCTTGCAGCGACATTGCTGGACGACCTCTGCTATTTTTGAATCAATTTCCTGAACAGGATGCCCAATATTTTCCAAGGTAAAAACCAGCTCCTCAAACAAGTTCTCCATGGTAAATTGATGATTGGGATTTTGAAAGAGGATACCAACCGTCTGGACACGTTCGATGATAGAAAGCTGACTGATCTCGCTCTCATCTATCAGGACTTGACCGCTATAGGGAAGAGAACTAACTTGGGCAATCATTTGAAAAAGGCTTGATTTTCCAGACCCACTGCTCCCAACTAACAAGGTAAAGGCTTGCGCATGAAAAGTAAAATCAAGCGGCTCAGAGAAGATTGGGGATTGAATTGCTCGTAGTTCCAGCCCCATCTATGCCTTGCCCCCAGCTGCAAACTGATGATAGAGTTTGACAATGGCACGAACCAAGATGGTACAGAAGAAAAAGACGGAAATAAAACGCACCACAAGCAAGGAAAGGACAAAAGGCAGTGAAAAGGCGTAATATCCTAATTTAATGTATTCATAGACAAAGCTAACAAGCGTAATCCCAATACTATTAGCAGTTAGAGAGAGCCAACTTTCATAGCGATTCTTGGTTACGATAAAACCAAGTTCACTTCCCAAACCTTGAATCAAGCCAGACAAAAGGGCACCTAGACCGAATTGGCTACCATAAAGGACTTCAGCAAGCGCAGCTAGCACTTCACCAATCGTTGCACTTCCGACTCTTGGAACAAAGATGGCCGCAATGGGCGCAGCCATACACCAGAGACCAAAGAGGATTTCATTGGCAAAGGCCTGCAAGCCAAGAGGGGCTAAAATCAGAGTGAGGATATCAAACAGATAGCCAGATCCCACAAAAACGCCACCAAAAAAGATAGACAAGAAAGCAAGTAAGATAACATCTTTTAACTGCCATTTTTTCAACATAAAAAACTCCTTTTTTAAAGAAAAGTGGGGCATTCAAGGAGAGCTACCTAAATGCTTTGTATCGCCTTCGTCCAGCTTATATAAACAAAAAACTCCAATTACAAACGAGAATTAGAGTTTAGCTTACAAGATTAGATCGTTCATTTCGCCATACGAAAAAAACCTTTTCACATTTCCCTTCGCCAGTCTTAACTGTATCAGGTTCAATGGGTATTATCTCAGCCTAAAGCACCCCAAATGTCTTTATTATTTAATTATATAATTATTTTAACAGACGATTTATTCCAGTTCAAGAAATTGAACTGGAAATACAGCCTTGCACTCAAAAAGACAGCAGATCTTTCTTTTGCAAAAAATAAATGACTTATTTGATGGATTAGATATTTGAACTGAATTTGGACATATCTTTTTAGAAAAGTAAAACTTCCACTTACTTAGAATCCAAGGATAGATACCTATTGTTCACTCATTTCCCGAACAGTTTTTTCTATATTTTTTGCATACGAAATTGCTGAAATGATTGAAACACCATCCATATTAGTCTTCATAATGTCTTTAATATGCTGCGTCTGTATCCCACCAATTGCAACCAAGGGCATTTGTGGCAATAGTTTCCTCATCAATTTAAGTCCTTCATAACCTATAGCGTCACCAGCATCATCCTTTGACTGGGTGTCAAATACAGGGCCAACACCAACATAATCTACATATTCAACTTTTGATTGTTGAAATTCTGCCTTGTTTTTTATAGAAAGACCAATTATTTTATCTGGCATCAATTTTCTAATTTCATCAACACCAAGGTCATCCTGCCCTACATGTACCCCATCAGCGTCAATTTCCATTGCCAAATCAATATCATCATTAACGATAAATGGAACATTATATTTTTTACAAAGATCCTGTAGTTTTATTGCTAATTCGACTTTTTCTTTACCTTCCAGGGCTCCCTCACCTTTTTCACGGAATTGAAATAAAGATATCCCACCTTTTAAGGCTTCCTCAACGACTGTATATAGATCTTTTCCTTGGCAAGTAGTCGTTCCACAAATAAAATATAGTTTTAATAATTCTTTATGAAACATTTCACTTCACTCTTTTGAATTCCTTTATATCTTCATCTGTAATCTCGTATAAGGCATTTATAAATTCAACTTTAAATGTTCCAGGAAGATGTCCATTGGGACGTTTTTCTGCCATTTCTCCAGCGATATTGTAAACCAACATTGCTGTTTCTAATGATTTCAATTCTTGACCTTTTTCAAGTCCGATAAAGCTTGCTACCACTGCCCCTAATAAACATCCAGTTCCAATAACTTTTGGCATCATGGCACTACCATTATGAATCGTTACCACTTCTCCATTAACTGCAATCGCATCCACTTCTCCAGTCACTACTACAGGTATCTTAAACCTAGCATTGGCTGCTAGAGCAATCTCATCAATGTTATCCACGCCAGCACTATCAACACCTTTAGATGCTACATTTATCCCTACTAAAGAGGCAATCTCGCCAGCATTTCCCCTAATCGCAGCTAGTTTGTAATTATTTATTAAATCTTCGGATACTCTTCTTCTATAAGATCCTGCCCCACATGCTACAGGATCTAAAACTGCTGGGACATTATATTTCTCTGCAATTTTCAGAGCAGCTTGGTATAATTTCCAATTTTCATCTGTCAATGTTCCTATGTTTATTAATAAACCACCAGCATACTTTAACAAATCCTCTAAATCTGCTGGAAACTCACTCATAGCTGGTGATGCACCCAGTGCTACTAATCCATTTGCTGTGAAATTTTTTACTACATCATTGGTTATGCAAATGACCAAAGGTGCTTTTTCTTTTAATAATTTTAAACTTGTCATGTTGTTTATTTTCCTTTTTTCTATATATTTTTGACAGATTTGTCTTCTTTTCCTCTTTACTAACTCACAATAGCTAAGCTAGTTCTTTTTTATTTGTTTTCAAACAGTTATCTTGTCTTTATTCATTTCCCTTCAAATTATAACCAATATCAAAAAAGGCTATTTCTAAAGCAACTGCTTGATTCCAGCGTTGCTGAAGTTCTGTCAAATCTTCTCGACCTTTCCCGACACGATTGAGTTCGTCAACCAAAAATTGAACCCACTCTGCAAAGAAAGGACCTCTGTGGAGATTGACCCATTCCGAATGAATATAGGCTTCAGGTAGAGGCAAATCTTTTGAACCCCAGTCTAAATAGAGACCTTCTGCAATGACCAGCATGACCAAAAGATGAGCATAGTCTGATGAAGCCACTGCCGAATACATTAAATCCTGAAAGGCTTTTGTTACAGGGTGCAAGGTCACTTCCAGATAGTCATTCTCTGCTACGTTTAACTCTTTGAAAGCCTTTTTGAAATAACCATCTTCATCTGCTTCAAGAAAACCTAGTTGCTTGGCAAAACGGAGTTTAGATTCAAGCTGGTCTGCGTGGGCTACACAGGCACCCAGCATGGATAAGAAGGCATCAAAGAAGTGATAATCTTGAATCAGGTAGTCTTTTAAGACCTTATTCTCAATTGTCCCTGCAAAAAGTTCCTTGACAAAACGGTGATTGATTGCAGCCTGCCAATCCTTCTGACTGCTTTTTAATAATTCTCCAACAGTCAAACCTGGCTGAAATGCATAGTCTTGTGTTTCCATATTTACTTTTCCTCTCTTTACACTCTAGTAATCAATAAAACATTAAGAGATACCAAGCAAAATCGAAGTTTCACTTGATCCTTTTAAAGAATATCGTGGGCATTTGCAGAGAGCTACCTAAACAAGCCTATTCTCTTTTTATAAACAAAAAAACTCCAATTACAATCAAGAATTAGAGTCGACTTACAAGATTAGATCGTTCATTCCGCCATACGAAAAAAACTGTTCACATTTCCCTTCGCCAGTCTTAACTGTAGCAGGTTCAATGGGTATTATCTCAGCCTAAAGCACCCCAAATGTCTTTATTATTTAATTACTGCACCAGTATAGCAAAAAATGAAAGTCCTAGCAAGATATTTGTTCGAAAAATATATTTATATAGATTTTGATACGATTTCCCTTTATTAAAACATTTAAATCAAAGTGCAAACTAGGAAGCTAGCTGCAGCACTGCTTTGAGGTTGTAGATAAGACTGACGTGGTTTGAAGAGATTTTTGAAGAGTATAAAACACAAGCAAAAACCTCCACACTTAGTGGAGGCAAGCTATTTTATCAATACAATTTTAAGTCGCGTGGGTCAACTGGGAAGGTTGGGTTGTATGGGTTATGACGAAGTTTAAAGTGTTTGACATCTTCAATCGTCTGAGTTCCAGACAACTGCATAACTGTCTTCAATTCCGCATTCAAGTGTTCAAAGACTTGACGCACACCGACACTACCACCGAGAGCCAAACCATAGATGACAGGACGACCAATAGCTACCAAGTCTGCTCCTGAAGCCAAGGCTTTAAAGACGTGTTGACCACGACGAATACCTGAGTCAAAGACAATTGGCACACGTTTGTCAACTGCTTCGGCTACTTCTTGAAGTGAGTCGAAGGCAGCTGGTCCACCGTCGATTTGGCGACCACCGTGGTTGGTTACCCAGATACCAGAGGCACCAGCAGCAAGCGAACGTTCAACGTCCTCACGGCATTGTGGTCCCTTGACATACACAGGAAGTCCAGAGTATTCAGCTATAAATTCTACATCACGTGGAGACAAGCGTTGTTTAGCTGATTTGTAAACAAAGTCCATTGATTTACCAGCACCTTCTGGTAGATATTCCTCAACAATCGGCATGCCAACTGGGAAGACAAAGCCATTACGCTTGTCTACCTCACGATTGCCCCCTACAGTAGCGTCTGCCGTCAAGACAATCGCTTTATAACCTTCAGCCTTCACACGGTCCATGATGTGGCGGTTAATTCCGTCATCTTTACTAAAGTAAAATTGGAACCAGTGAGGTGTCCCTTGAAGGGCTTCCGTAATTTCTGGAAGGTCCACAGTAGAGTAAGAGCTGGTTGTATAGAGGGAACCAAACTCATGCACACCTCGCGCAGTAGCCACTTCACCCTGTTCATTTGCTAATTTATGAGCCGCAACAGGCGCCATGATGATTGGTGAAGACAATTTTTCACCTGCAAATTCAATCTCTGTACTTGGATTTTCAACATCGCAAAGAGTATGCGGAACGATAAGTTTGTGGTTAAAGGCACGGATATTCTCACGTAAAGTGAAAGTATCTTCCGCCCCACTAGCTATATAGCCAAATGCTGCTTTAGGAATAACTTGTTGCGCCATTGGCTCCAAATCATAGGTATTGATGAAATCTACATGACCTTCTGCATTGCTTGTTTTGTATGACATAAAATGCCCTCCTTAATAAGTAAGCGTTTACTTTGTATATTACAAAAATATCTTAACTCTTTTTTCAACACTTTTCAAATATTTTGTTTGAAAATTTCAGAAATTTTAGGACTATGATAAAAAATCCTTATAACAGCAATAAAAAATACATATTATCCAAAGTAGATTTTAAGTGCTACAATAACTGTATTATTTCTAGATAGGAGGTTCTATTTTTGGATTGGTCCATTGTTGAACAATATCTACCACTATATCAAAAGGCATTCTTTCTGACCTTGCATATTGCAGTGTGGGGAATTTTGGGATCCTTTCTGCTCGGTTTAATCGTTAGTATCATTCGGCATTATCGAATTCCTGTTTTGGCGCAAGTAGCGACAGCCTATATCGAATTGTCACGCAATACGCCCCTTTTGATTCAACTCTTCTTTCTCTATTTCGGTCTTCCCCGAATGGGGATTGTCCTATCTTCAGAAGTCTGTGCTACTCTGGGACTAGTCTTTTTAGGTGGCTCCTATATGGCAGAATCTTTCCGAAGTGGGCTAGAAGCTGTCAGTCAAACCCAGCATGAGATTGGATTAGCTATCGGTCTGACACCTGTACAGGTCTTTCGCTATGTGGTTCTGCCGCAAGCAACAGCGGTGGCACTTCCCTCCTTTAGTGCCAATGTCATTTTCCTCATCAAGGAAACCTCTGTTTTCTCAGCAGTGGCTTTGGCCGACCTCATGTACGTCGCCAAGGACTTGATTGGGCTCTACTATGAGACAGACATTGCGCTAGCTATGTTGGTAGGTGCTTATCTGATGATGCTGCTTCCCATCTCACTGGTCTTTAGCTGGATAGAAAGGAGGCTCCGCCATGCAGGATTCGGGAATCCAAGTACTCTTTCAGGGAAATAATCTCCTGAGAATCATACAGGGACTGGGTGTTACGATTGGGATATCCATCCTGTCTGTCCTCTTATCCATGATATTCGGAACAGTCATGGGAGTTATCATGACCTCCCATTCTAGAATCGTACGATTTTTGACACGATTTTATCTGGAATTCATCCGTATCATGCCCCAGCTTGTTCTACTTTTCATCGTTTACTTTGGCTTAGCTCGAAACTTTAATATCAATATCTCAGGTGAGACTTCTGCTATTATCGTTTTTACCCTCTGGGGAACAGCTGAGATGGGGGACTTGGTCCGTGGAGCTATCACTTCCCTCCCTAAGCATCAGTTTGAAAGTGGACAGGCGCTCGGCTTGACCAATGTTCAACTTTACTACCATATCATCATCCCACAAGTCTTGAAAAGATTACTGCCACAAGCCATCAACCTTGTTACTCGGATGATTAAAACCACTTCCTTGGTTGTCTTGATTGGGGTTGTTGAAGTGACCAAGGTTGGACAACAAATCATCGATAGCAACCGCCTGACTATCCCAACTGCTTCTTTTTGGATTTATGGAACCATTCTGGTCTTGTATTTCGCAGTTTGCTTCCCTATTTCCAAACTATCCACACACTTAGAAAAACATTGGAGGAACTAAATGTCTAAAACTATCTTAGAAATCAAGGAAATAAAAAAATCCTTCGGAGACAATCCCATCCTCCAAGGTCTTTCCCTGCAAATCAAAAAAGGGGAAGTTGTGGTTATTCTTGGGCCATCTGGTTGTGGGAAAAGTACCCTCCTTCGTTGCCTCAATGGCTTAGAAAGCATTCAAGGTGGAGATATTCTTCTGGATGGTCAATCTATCGTTGAAAATAAAAAAGACTTTCACCTAGTTCGCCAAAAGATTGGCATGGTCTTTCAAAGCTATGAACTCTTTCCACATCTAGATGTCCTTCAAAACCTCATCCTAGGTCCTATCAAGGCGCAAGGACGCGATAAGAAGGAAGTAACGGAAGAAGCTCTGCAATTACTGGAACGTGTCGGTTTGCTAGATAAACAACATAGCTTTGCGCGTCAATTATCTGGTGGACAGAAACAACGGGTTGCAATTGTTCGTGCCCTCCTCATGCACCCAGAAATTATTCTCTTTGACGAAGTGACGGCTTCGCTGGATCCAGAAATGGTGCGTGAGGTTCTGGAACTCATCAACGACTTGGCCCAAGAAGGCCGTACCATGATTTTAGTAACTCATGAAATGCAGTTTGCTCAAGCTATTGCCGATCGGATTATCTTCCTCGACCAAGGAAAAATCGCTGAAGAAGGAACGGCTCAAGCCTTCTTTACTAATCCACAAACCAAACGAGCTCAGGAATTTTTAAACGTCTTTGACTTTAGCCAATTTGGCTCATATCTATAAAGGAGATTCTTATGAAACTACTCAAACCACTCTTAACTGTTTTGGCACTTGCCTTTGCCCTTATCTTTGTCACAGCTTGTAGCTCAGGTGGAAATGCTGGTTCATCATCTGGTAAAACCACTGCCAAGGCTCGTACAATTGATGAAATCAAAAAAAGTGGCGAACTTCGAATCGCAGTATTTGGAGACAAGAAACCATTTGGTTACGTTGACAATGATGGTTCCTACAAAGGTTACGATATTGAACTTGGGAACCAACTGGCTCAGGATCTTGGTGTCAAGGTTAAATACGTTTCAGTCGATGCTGCCAACCGTGCGGAATACTTGATTTCAAACAAGGTGGATATTACCCTTGCCAACTTTACAGTGACTGACGAACGCAAGAAACAAGTTGATTTTGCCCTTCCATACATGAAAGTTTCTCTGGGTGTCGTATCACCTAAGACTGGTCTCATTACAGATGTCAAACAACTTGAAGGTAAAACCTTGATTGTCACAAAAGGAACGACCGCTGAAACTTATTTTGAAAAAAATCATCCAGAAATCAAACTCCAAAAATACGACCAATACAGTGACTCTTACCAAGCCCTTCTTGACGGACGTGGAGATGCCTTCTCTACTGACAATACTGAAGTCCTAGCTTGGGCGCTTGAAAACAAAGGATTTGAAGTAGGAATTACTTCTCTTGGTAATCCAGATACCATTGCGGCAGCAGTTCAAAAAGGCAACCAAGAATTGCTAGACTTCATCAATAAAGATATTGAAAAATTAGGCAAGGAAAACTTCTTCCACAAGGCCTATGAAAAAACACTTCACCCAACCTACGGTAACGCTGCTAAGGCAGATGATCTAGTTGTTGAAGGTGGAAAAGTTGACTAACATCCAATAAAATCACAAAACAAAATCAGGTAATCCTAGTGACTACCTGATTTTATATATTTTAGGCATTTTGCCAATTTTCTTGGTCTTCTTTAAAGCGTTTTAGGAGATCCAAGCCCTCTGGTGTGATATAGCCTTCTTCTTGGGCTAGATGGATGAGTTCACTGTAGTTAGAAAGCGTCACAAGTTTGACACCTGCGTCTGAGAAGTTCTTATCTGCTTTTGGCAATTGGTAGCTGAAAATCGCGACCACACCAAGCACGTCTGCTCCTTCTCGCTTTGCTGCTGCTACTGCTTCCAGAACAGAACCACCTGTTGAAATAAGATCTTCAACCACTACCATTTTTTGACCTTGAGCTACACGGCCTTCAATTTGATTACCAGCTCCGTGATCTTTTGGTTTGCTACGGATGTAGGCAAATGGCATATTCATCTTATCAGCAATAATAGCTCCGTGTGGAATCCCTGCTGTTGCAGTTCCTGCAATCACTTCTACCTCAGGAAAGGCTTCTTTGATAGCATCTACAAAGCCATTTTCAATTAAGGTACGAGTTTCTGGATAAGCAAGTGTCACACGATTATCAGTATAAATCGGTGACTTGATACCAGATGCCCAAGTGAAAGGCTCCTCTGGTTTAAGGTAAACGGCTTGGATTTTCAAGAGGTGGCTAGCGATATCTTTAGCAAGTGTCATGGTATTCTCCTTTTATTTTTCTAATCTAGTTCTTTAATTCCAGTCCTGTGTCCATTCATCCTTGATGGTATGATAAGCTGCAACAGGATCATCAGCTTGGGTAATGGGACGTCCCACTACGATATAGTCACTACCGATTTGATAGGCATCCGCTGGCGTCATCACGCGTTTTTGGTCTCCAACCGCAGCTCCCTGTGGACGAATGCCTGGCGTTAAACAGATAAAATCTGGTTTGGTAACCTGCTTGATGACTTGCACTTCCTGAGCCGAGCAGACAACACCATCTAATCCCGCTTCAGCTGTCTTCTTAGCATAATGAATCACAGACTCTTGCAGGCTGGTTTGGATATTTTGAAACTCCTGCATCTGGGCTTCTGACGTTGATGTGAGCTGCGTTACAGCGATCAATTTGGCTTGTCTTCCAAGACCTTCACGCGCCGCCTTCATCATCTCTACACCGCCAGCAGCATGAACATTGGTCATATCCACACCAAGCTGAGATAAGACCTTCATAGCTGATTTGACTGTATTAGGAATATCATGAAGCTTGAGATCAAGAAAGACACTGTGACCCAGGTCTTTCAAGTAAGACACAATCTCAGGCCCCGTTGCGTAATAAAGCTCCATTCCTACCTTTAGATAAAGGCTTTCTTCCTCTGGGAAAAGAGCTAAAAATTCCTTGACCTCCTCAAAACTAGGAAAATCAAGAGCAATGACTGGACGATGTTCTCGCATAGGTTTCTCCTTTTACCTTTGCTAGTGAGAGAGTCTGGACACAAGAAGCCACGAAAAAAGGAACCTGCCAACAGCAAGGTTCCACGAAAAATGGGTAGTCTCCACCCTTTCACCGTCTAACCTTAGCTGCCTCTCTGGACTGCTTTAAAGGTTTTTTACTATTCTATTATTTCTACTAGCACTTGTCAAGTAAAAACATGGTCACTAAACAACTATGAGAGAAAAGATAGACCCTAGCGACGCGATGATCGCTGGGTCGTCTGGTTTCGATTGCTCTCTTCCTCCAGCTTTTTCTTCTCCTCTTCTAGTTTACTCTGCTGTTCTTCCAGTCTTTTCTTCTCTTCCTCTTTCTGCTTCTTCTCAGCTTCCTTAGCCTCTTGTTTGGCTTTTTCCTCAGCCTCCATAATTAATTTATCCGCCACAGTGTAGCTGTAGATTCCAGCTTCCATGTCAATCACACTCGGTTCTGATAATTGAGGCTTAATCTTACTGTAGTAAGGTAATTTCTTGCTCATTTCAGACAGGGGAACCAAGACTTCGTCTGTATCATACATGGTCAATCGAATTAAATCGGAAGTCACCTTGCTTGGAGCTAATTCCACCTTTTGGATAGCCGCCTTGAGTTCTGGACTAATTTGAGAAAGTTCTGACGTAAAGGTTTTGATTTGTTCGCTGTCATTAAAGAGAACAGATAAATACGTTTCTGGTAAACTGACCAGGCTCACAGAACTGGTCTCAAGCTGACCACTGGAAAGAATAGGATAATGACTTTCTCCAGAAACATAGTAGGCAACAATATCATATTCCTTGACCTTGATAGTAAACTTGGTTGGAAATTGATAGACGAGCTGGGCTGATTCAACCCAATAGTTAGACTTGATCTGCTCTTCATATTTTACCTTGTCTAGCAAAAGGTTAATCGTATAATCCGAATCCTGAATACCTGAAGCCTGTCGAATATCATCAGCTGTAGTTTGCACTGTTCCCTCAACACGAATATCCTTCATAGTCGCATAAGGACTGAGTAGGTAGGCAGAGACAATCAATAAAAGCAGACTTGGAAATAAAATCGTTAGAGCTCGCAAGATATGGATGGCAGGAATTTTCGGTTTAGCCGATTTCTTCTTTACAGGCTTTTTCTCTCTTTTTTTATCCTGTCCTTCGTTCTCTGTAGACTTTGATTTCTCTTTGGATACCTCTTTTTTGACCTCTTCTGAATCTTCGACTTTTTCTTCAGACTCTTCCTTAGCTGATTCTGGGTCCTTTGGATTAGATTCATTCTCTTGATCCTCAGTTTCATCTGTTCCTTCAGATTTTGAAGCCATTCGAGCTTGTTTTTCCTTTTCCTTCTCCTCAGCTAGGGCCGCCTCTTCTTCAGCCTTCTTTTTTAGATATTCTTGGTTTCGTTTCTGCCATTCTGATAACTCTTTCAATTCTTCGAGGATTTCTTTGCCCTCATTTTTCTTATCTTTTGACATTTACTTTCCTTATGATAAATCTTTTTTCAACAATTGATAAAAATCTGCTAGAGATTGCAATTCCTTAGAAGCCTTCATCTTAGATTGGTAATCTTCCTTGTGGCTTAGTAAGTGAGAAAGCTTCTCTTCCAAACTATCCAAGGTCAAATCGCTTTCTTGAAGCTCTTCTGCATAGCCTTTCTTAACAAAGTAAGCTGCATTTTCAATCTGATCACCACGACTAGCTTCACGACCAAGCGGCACAATGACATGTAATTTTGCCATCGCCAAAAGCTCAAAAATCGTATTGGCACCACCTCGTGTCACAACAATATCAGCCAATTCCATCAAGGGTTGATAGAGATTGGTCACATAGTCAACACGAAAAAGATTTTGGCTCAATTCGTTCAGACTAGAATCTCCAGTTAAGTTGATAATATTGTAGCGCTCTGTCAGTTCTTTCTTATGGTCTGTCACCAATTGGTTAAAGACACGAGCACCTGCAGAACCACCGACAAACAATATAGTTGGCAATTGGGGATTAAAGTGGGTTTGAATATCCACCAATTCATCGGGTTCTGGATTTTTTTTATCTGAAACCTTGGTCACTGCTCCCACATGCTCAACCTTAGACAAACTTGAAGCTTGCTCAAAGGTTGAATACATCTTCGTCGCAAACTTATAGGCGATTTTATTGGCCAAGCCCATAGATAGGTCCGATTCATGAATAAAGACTGGCACTCCTGACACACGCGCAGCGATAACTGGCGGCACAGAGACAAAGCCTCCCTTTGAAAAAAGAGCCTGTGGACGAAGTCGCAACATGATAAAGAGCGATTGGACGATTCCCCAGCCAACTTTGAAGACATCCAGCATATTTTGCCAAGAGAAATAGCGACGCAATTTTCCAGTCGCAATGGAATGGAAGGTGACATCTAGACCCGACTTGAGGATTTCTTGGTGTTCGATGCCACGCTTATCTCCGATATAGTGGACTTCCCATCCATCTTCGATGAACTTGGGCATTAACAAAAGGTTGAGGGTCACGTGTCCAACCGTCCCCCCACCTGTAAAGACAATTTTTTTCATATTATTCCTTTAACTCCGCTACTGTGTCGATAAAGAGGTCGCCACGTACTTCAAAGTTAGCGTACATATCCCAGCTGGCATTGGCAGGACTGAGAAGAACCACGTCTCCTTGAGTCGCAAGTTCATAGGCCTTGCGGGTCGCATCTGCAATATCAGTTGCATCCACATAAGCTACACCAGCCTTATCCGCTGCCCGTTTAACACGTTCTGCAGACTGACCGAGGATGACCATCTTCTTAAGCCCAGTAATATCTGGAACCAATTCGTCAAACTCATTACCACGGTCCAAACCACCTGCAATCAAAATGACCTTGCTATTGTCAAATCCTGACAAGGCTTTTTGAGTTGCCAAGATATTAGTCGACTTGCTATCATTATAGAATTTCACACCCTTGATTTCATCCACAAATTGGAGACGGTGTTTGACACCACCAAAGGCTGAAAGAGTTTCTTTGATGGTTTGGTTATCCACACCACGAAGCTTGGCTACAGCAATCGTCGCAAGGGCATTTTCCACATTGTGGCTACCTGGAACTCCGATTTCATCAGCTGCCATGACTACTTCCCCACGGAAGTAGAGTTGACCATCTTCCAGATAAGCTCCATCAACCTTTTCCTGTGTTGAGAATGGTACAACAGTGGCATGTGTTTTAGTAGCTAATTCTTTTGCTAAGTCTTGGTTAAAGTTCAAGACGAGGAAATCAGCTGTTGTCATCTTGTTCTGGATATTCCACTTGGCTGCTACATATTCCTCAAAAGAACCGTGGTAATCGATATGAGTTGGCATGAGGTTGGTAATAACCGCAATCTCTGGATGGAATTCTTGAACGCCCATGAGTTGGAAAGAAGAAAGCTCCATGACAAGCGTGTCCTTGTCTGACGCAGTTTGGACCACTTGACTGGCAGGATAGCCGATATTTCCTGATAAGAGACCATGTTGTCCAGCAGCAGTCAAAACTTCCCCAATCATGGTCGTTGTGGTTGTTTTACCGTTCGAACCAGTAATACCAACAATCGGCGCTTCTGAAATCAAGTAAGCCAATTCCACCTCAGTCAAGACTGGAATTCCCTTGGCCAAAGCCTTTTCAATCATGGGATTACTGTAGGGAATGCCTGGGTTTTTCACCATAAGGGCAAACTCTTCATCCAAAAGTTCCAAAGGATGACCACCTGTGATAACCTTGATCCCTTCTTCCAACAAACTTTGCGCAGCTGGATTGTCCTCGAAAGGCTTCCCATCATTTACTGTCACAATGGCACCGAGCTTGTCCAACAAACGAGCTGCAGATTCACCAGACTTTGCCAAACCTAAAACAAGGACTTTCTTATTTTTAAATTGATCTATTACTTTCATGTCTCGAACTCCATTTCTACTCTTACTATTTTACCATTTTTATGGAAATAATTCTAAATGAAAATGCTCAGATCCAGCATTCTAACAGACAAAAAGAGAGCCAAAACTCTCTTTTTATCTTCTTTTACTTTTACTGACCGACATGAGGGTAATATCTCGCATGCTAAAGTATGCTAGGAAGAGCATAGCGATTGCGATAAAGAATTCTGTAGGTAGCTGAAAGATTTGCAGAACTGACAACATCAGCAAAATCAAAAGTGCTACGAAAGCAAAGACGACAAGGACGATATTGACTGTCCCTTTAATGCTTTCTGGTGTCGCAAATACATAGAGTAGTAATAAGAGGAGTCCTATGATTAAATAAACCATTTTTATCTCTTTCTAGCTCTTATTCAGCTGATTTTTTCTTCTTGTTAGCTTTCTCACGCTCTGCCTTGTTAAGGATTTGTTTACGCAAACGGATAGACTCAGGCGTTACTTCCATGTACTCATCGTCGTTCAAGAACTCAAGAGACTCTTCAAGTGTCAAGATACGAGGAGTCTTGATAACAGCTGTTTGATCCTTAGTAGCTGAACGGACATTGGTCATTTGTTTTGCCTTAGTGATGTTAACTGTCAAGTCGTTTTCACGAGAGTTTTCACCGATGATCATTCCTTCATAAACCTCAGTACCTGGGTTGACAAATATCGTACCACGTTCTTCGATAGACATGATTGAATAAGTTGTAGCCTTACCAGCATCGATAGAGACAAGGGCACCACGGTGACGACCACCAATTTCCCCTGGAATCAATGGCAAGTATTGGTCGAAGGTATGGTTCATGATACCGTAACCACGAGTCATTGACAAGAACTCAGTTGAGTATCCAATCAAACCACGCGCTGGAACAAGAAAGACCAAACGAGTTTGACCGTTACCAGTTGAAATCATATCCAACATTTCACCCTTACGTTCAGAAAGGCTTTGGATAACAGAACCTTGGTATTCTTCTGGAGTGTCGATTTGAACACGTTCAAATGGCTCACATTTAACACCATCGATTTCTTTTACGATAACTTCTGGACGAGATACTTGAAGTTCATAGCCCTCACGACGCATTGTTTCGATAAGGATTGACAAGTGCAATTCTCCACGTCCTGAAACTGTCCATTTATCTGGTGAATCAGTTGGGTCAACACGGAGGGAAACGTCTGTTTGCAATTCTGCCTGCAAGCGTTCTTCTACCTTACGAGAAGTTACCCATTTACCTTCTTTACCAGCAAATGGTGAGTTGTTGACCAAGAAAGTCATTTGAAGAGTTGGCTCATCGATGTGTAGGATTGGAAGAGCTTCAATTGCATCTGTCGGAGTGATGGTTTCACCGACAAAGATATCTTCCATACCAGAAACGGCAATCAAGTCACCTGCTTTAGCTTCTTGGATTTCACGACGTTCCAAACCAAAGAAACCGAAGAGTTTTGTAACACGGAAGTTTTTAGTTGTGCCGTCAAGTTTAGAAAGGGTAACTTGATCCCCAACCTTAACAGTACCACGGAAGACACGACCGATACCGATACGTCCAACGAAGTCATTATAGTCCAAAAGTGACACTTGGAACTGCAAAGGCTCATCTGAGTTATCTACTGGAGCTGGGATATGGTCGATAATCGTGTCAAAGATTGGTGCCATAGTCGCTTCTTGGTCAGCTGGATCATCTGACAATGAAGAAGTTCCGTTGATCGCTGAAGCATACACCACTGGGAAGTCAAGCTGGTCATCATCTGCACCAAGCTCGATGAAAAGTTCCAAGACTTCGTCCACTACTTCTGCTGGACGAGCTGATGGTTTATCGATTTTGTTAACAACCACGATTGGGACAAGGTCTTGTTCCAAGGCTTTTTTCAATACGAAACGAGTTTGTGGCATGGTTCCTTCGTAGGCATCTACGACCAAGACAACACCGTCAACCATTTTCATGATACGCTCAACTTCTCCACCGAAGTCCGCGTGTCCTGGTGTGTCCATGATGTTGATACGAGTTCCGTTGTAGGCAACGGCTGTATTTTTAGCAAGGATAGTAATTCCACGCTCTTTTTCGATATCGTTTGAGTCCATAGCACGCTCTGCCAATTCAGTACGTGCATCAAGCGTTTCTGATTGTTTCAATAATTCGTCAACGAGGGTTGTTTTACCGTGGTCAACGTGGGCGATAATCGCAATGTTACGGATATCTTCTCTAAGTTTTGTCATGATTTCCTCTATAATATTCAAAATTTATTTTCTAACTGAACGATTATACCATAATTTCAAGTAAATAACATAATTCAAGCAAGTGTAAATGTTTTCACTCCGCTTTTCTTTTCACGTCAAGCCTTTTCAAAGCAAGCGACTTATGATAAGATAGGCACAGTATGCGTTTAGATAATTTATTAGCCCAAGAAAAAATCAGCCGAAAGGCCATGAAACAAGCCTTACTCAAAGGGGACATTCTCGTCGATGGTTGCCCAGCCCGCTCCCTAGCTCAAAATATCGATACAGGACTACAAGAACTCCTTTTTCAGGGCCAAATCATTCAAGGTTATGAGCACACCTACCTTATGCTTCATAAACCTGCTGGTGTCGTTACAGCCAACAAAGACAAGAAACTTCCAACCGTCATGGACCTCCTTTCGCCTGACGTCCAGTCTGACAAGCTCTATGCCGTCGGCCGACTGGACCGAGATACGACAGGACTCCTCCTCGTGACCGATAACGGTCCCTTGGGCTTTCAGCTCCTCCATCCCCAATATCATGTCGATAAGACTTATAAAGTTGAGGTTAATGGACTCCTGATACCTGACCATATACAAACCTTTCAAAAGGGAATTATCTTTTTAGATGGCACTATCTGTAAACCTGCAAAACTAGAGATTCTATCTGCAAGTCCTTCCCTCAGTCAAGCCTCCATCACCATTTCAGAAGGAAAATTTCATCAGGTCAAGAAAATGTTCCTCTCGGTTGGTGTCAAGGTGACTTCTCTCAAACGTACCCATTTTGGACCTTGGAGCTTGGATGATAATCTTCAAGAAGGAGACTATCGACCTCTAAACTCAGAAGAATTGGCAAGCATTCGTGACTTTCTCAGAAAAAGTAGTTAAAAAATGAGCTCGGAAACATCCAAGCTCACTTTCTTATTTCTCAACTTTGACTTTCCCTTTCCAAGAATCCAAACCATAAGAAAGGATATAAATCTCAGGAAAACCTTGTTTTTTCAAGTAAAGGGCTGCATTTGTGACACGTTGCGCACGTTGGTTTTCGTAGAGAAGGACAGGTTTATCCTTACGAAGGGCTGCAAGACTGGTCTTCAACTGACTTGAAGGAATATTGCGGGCACCAAGGATATGTTTTCTGTGGAATTCAGCTGGGTCTCGCAAATCAATCAATTGACCCGTACGAATCAAGGCTTCAAATTCCTCATTGTCCACAATTTTAGCCGCACGGCGAATACGAAGATAGTTAAAGCCCATCCACGCCAACATTGCCAGTATAAGTGCCCACAAAATCCAAGTAACCATTAGTTCTTTTCTCCATTTTTCTCAATATAATTCAATTCCACCTTGTGCTCTCTGCGTAGAACCGCTTCTGCTTCTAGATAGTCTAATTTGTCCATCAACCCTGCATCGTAAATCCGTGAGAGTTCCAACTTCATCAGTTCAATATCATATAAGCGTTTTCCCATGTAAACAATAATACCAAATCGTTTGAGGAATTGCTGCACATCATAGAATGTTTTCATAAGACTCATTCTAGCAAAATTTTGTCTTTTTTTCAAGAAGAGACTCACACAATGCTCCTGATTTTCCTATCTTCTTTGGCGATTCTGACGCAAGTGTGGTACAATAAAAACATGAGAATTCAACAATTACATTATATTATCAAAATCGTCGAAACTGGCTCTATGAATGAGGCAGCCAAGCAACTCTTCATCACTCAGCCAAGTCTTTCCAATGCAGTGAGAGATTTGGAAAATGAAATGGGCATTGAAATCTTTATCCGCAATCCCAAGGGTATCACCTTGACCCGTGATGGGATGGAGTTTCTCTCTTATGCCCGTCAGGTTGTCGAGCAAACTCAGCTTCTAGAGGAACGTTATAAAAATCCTGTCGCCCACCGTGAACTTTTTAGCGTTTCATCTCAACACTATGCCTTTGTGGTCAATGCCTTTGTCTCTTTGCTCAAGAAAAGCGATATGGAGAAATACGAGCTCTTCCTTCGTGAAACTCGAACTTGGGAAATTATCGACGACGTCAAGAACTTCCGTAGTGAGGTCGGTGTCCTATTTTTGAACAGCTACAACCGTGATGTTTTAACCAAGATGCTGGATGACAACCACCTGCTGGCTCACCATCTCTTCACAGCCCAACCGCATATCTTTGTCAGCAAGACCAATCCTCTGGCAAAGAAAGACAAGGTCAAACTGTCTGATTTGGAAAATTTCCCTTATTTGAGTTATGACCAAGGAACTCACAACTCCTTCTACTTTTCAGAAGAGATTCTCTCGCAGGAATACCACAAAAAATCTATCGTAGTCAGCGACCGTGCTACCCTCTTTAATCTCTTGATTGGTCTGGATGGTTATACCATTGCGACAGGGATTTTGAACAGCAACCTCAACGGAGACAATATCGTTTCTATCCCATTGGATATTGACGACTCCATTGAGCTGGTCTATATCCAGCATGAAAAAACCAGCCTATCCAAGATGGGCGAACGCTTTATCGACTATCTACTAGAAGAAGTCCAGTTTAATAGTTGAGAAATCAGCAAAATTTTATTATGATAACCCAAAAACAAAAGGAGATAAAAATGAAAAAAGTTATACTTGCGAGTACAGTTGCCCTATCTATTTTAGGATTCACTCAAGCAACTGTCCAGGCTCAAGAAAATAAAGCAGAGTCAGTGCGAGAAAATGTAACAATTCCTCATTCAAATACTTCAAAAATCGAAAACCAAGAAAAATCGAAAGAGAATCTTGAAAAAACAGACAATTCTTCTAAAATTGACGATAAAGAAGAAAAAATAGAGAAGAAGCCTGAAGAAACAAAAGTTGAAAAAATCAAAGAAGGTTGGCAAGAAGAAAATAATAACTGGCGATTTTATGAACACAATAAACCTGTTACCGACTGGAAAAAAATCCAAGGAAAGTGGTACTACTTCAACAAAGATGGAAATCGACTAAGCAATACAACCTTTGATGGTTATGTATTCAATAAAGATGGAGTAATGGCTGAAAACGGTTGGAACTTCATCGATGGAAAGTGGTACTTCGCTAATTCTTCTGGAAAAATTTCTCAGAACAAATGGGAAAAAATCAACGATTCTTGGTATTACTTCGACAAAGATGGGATTATGCTTAGTAATACAACCATTAACAGCTACTTGCTTACAAATAGTGGAGCAATGGCCGAAAACAAATGGGTTCTCATTGATAAATATTGGTACTTCGCTAATTCTTCTGGAAAAATTTCTCAGAATAAATGGGAAAAAATCAACGATTCTTGGTATTACTTCGACAAAGATGGGATTATGCTTAGTAATACAACCATTAACAGCTACTTGCTTACAAATAGTGGAGCAATGGCCGAAAACAAATGGGTTCTCA
>NZ_WIJP01000019.1 GCF_009496155.1 Streptococcus mitis | reverse complement strand
CATAATCTTCCCCTTTCTAGATACAGTTTAACAAATAAAGAAGCTAATTGGGACTATTTCACCTATTCTGTCCCCTTTACCTCCTCAACTGCACAAAAAAGAGAGGACATGCCTCTCTCAGGGTTATAATTCTGCAATTTGGTTTAGGTTTACTTCTGCTACTGTGTCATTACCAAACATAGAGATGATCATCTTCACTTTGTTATTATCAATCTCTGTAATCTTACCAGTATAGTCTGCAAAAGCACCATCAATAATACGTACAGTTTGACCGACTTCAACATCGAGATCAAACTCTTGTACAGTTTGTCCCATAGAAACCAAGATATCACGAATTTCTTGTTCCAATAATGGAGTTGGTTTTGATCTATTTCCGTGAGAACCAACGAATCCTGTAACGTTTGGTGTGTTTCGAACAACAAACCAAGCTTCATCTGTCATGACCATTTCTACAAGAACATAACCTGGAAAGCGATTTTCTTCTACTTCTTTTCTCTTTCCATTTTTTTCAACTTGCACTGTTTGTGTTGGAATTTCAACGCGTAGAATATTATCCAACATGTTATAGGTTTGTGCACGTTGTAATAGATTTTCTTTTACCTTATTTTCATAACCAGAATAGGTTTGTAAAACAAACCACCCTTTGTCAAAACTATCCATGATATTTCCTTTCATAAATAGAAGATTTTTAGTGTACTTTCACTAATCTTCTAAAAAATGTTAATAAATCGAATCAAACCTGAAACAATCAACTGGTCAAAAATGTAAATAATTACTACAAAGAAAGCTGTGTATTCCATGATAGAACGAAAATCTCTCCAGCTTTCCTTGCGAGTTGGCCATGTTGTGTCTTTAAGAAGTCTAAAAATATCTCCAATAAAACGCATCGCTCTCTCCTATCTCGTTTCTCTGTGTGTAGTGTACTTACCACAATGCTTACAAAATTTATTTACTTCTAGTCGTGTAGGCTTGGGGTTTCCACTAATCTTGATTGAATAGTTTCTCGAACCACAAACCGCACAAGCTAGGCTTGCTTTTTTTAGTGCCATAACGCCTCCATCTTATCTATTATAACAAGAAAGCCAGGCTTTGACAAGCATCTTAACGGAATAGATTGACTACCGAATCCCAAATCGTTTGAGCCTTTTCCTTAATCTTCGCATCTGAGATAGCCCGACTAGCCTCATCTACTAGACTTTGCGCACGTCCTCGAATATCAGACAAATTATCATCTGTCTGGCTATTATCATTGGTTTGTACTTGTCTTTTTGTGTTAGCTGGTGCAATTCCGTTTTTCTTATATGCATTTTCAACTGTAAAGGTGCTTCCTGGCGTATAAGGTAAAATAGTATTTGCAATGTTTCTAAAGACATGAGCTGCACCATTTGAAGTAGATCCTGCTAGATAGTGATTTTCATCAGTGGTCGGAAAACCAAGCCAGTGGCTAATCACTACATCCGGTGTATAACCAATTACCCACTGATCACTTGTGTATTCAGGATTAAAAACCGCTTCAGTTGTACCAGTTTTTCCTGCCATGACGTAATCTGCAGGTGATGAACTAATACCAGTTCCGTTTGTGAATGTACCCAACATCATACTGGTCATCTTGTCAGCTACAGACTTATCAATCACCCGTTTTTGTGAATTTTTATGGCTTGCAATAACCTGTCCACTAGCATTTTCAATTCTACTAATAAAATGAGCTTCCGGCATTAAACCTTCATTTGCAAAGGCAGCATATGCTTGAGCCATTTGAAGAGGATTGGTTTCAACACCGCTTCCCAAGGCGACACCAAGAACACGGTCGACTTTTTCCATGTTGAGTCCGAATTTTTCGCCCGCCTCAAAAGCCTTGTCAACACCCAAATCATTAACAGTGGCAACAGCAGGTAGATTAAGCGATTCTGCCAAGGCTTGATACATAGGAACTTCTCGACTCGTCTTGATTCCTGCATAGTTATCAACCTTATAGCTGTCGTACTGCATGGTATGGTTATCCAACTGCTTGTTCAAAGCCCAACCTGCTTCAACTGCTGGGGTATAGACAACTAAAGGCTTAATTGTAGAACCAGGACTACGTTTTGATTGGGTTGCATAGTTGAAATTCCGAAATCCTGTTTTATCATTGTCAGCAACTTGACCAACAACTCCACGAACTCCCCCCGTTTTCGGTTCGAGAGCTACACTTCCTGATTGAGCAAATGTTCCATCCTCTGCCCTCGGAAATAGCGATGTATTTTTATAGACAACCTGCATATTTGCTTGGTAGTTTTGATCCAACTCTGTATAAATGCGGTAGCCATTATTGACGATTTCTTCCTCTGTTAGATTATACTTGGAAACGGCTTCGTTAACCACCGCATCAAAGTAAGAAGGATAGCGGTAATCTGAAATTTTTCCTTCATACTTATCTTGCAATTGCGAGGTCATATCAACTCCTGCAGCCTCGGTTTCTTGATTTTTATCAATATATCCTGCTGCAACCATATTTTGCAAAACAGTATCGCGACGATTAGTCGAATCTTCTAAGGAATTCAAGGGATTATACAGTTCCGGTCCTTTGAGCATCCCTGCCAGAGTCGCAGCTTGATCCAAACTCACTTCTGACGCAGAAACTCCAAAGTATTTCTTACTCGCATCTTCTACACCCCACACACCATTTCCAAAATAGGCATTGTTAAGGTACATGGTTAAGATCTGATCCTTACTATATTTTTTTGTTAATTCTAAGGCAAGGAAAAATTCTTTCGCTTTTCTCTCAACAGTTTGATCCTGTGACAAATAGGCGTTTTTAGCTAGCTGTTGGGTAATAGTAGATCCACCACCTGAACGGCCAGCAGTGACAATCGCCAAGAAAAAACGACCATAGTTGATCCCGTCATTTTTATAGAAAGAACGGTCTTCTGTCGCAATAACAGCATTCTGCAAATTTTTACTGATATCAGTCAGTTCAACATAGGTTCCCTTTTGACCAGACAAGGCACCAGCCTCTTTTTCTTCACGGTCAAAAATGAGGGTTCGAGTTTTCAAAGCATTTTGCAAATCATTGACATTGGTTGACTTAGCTACAGCAAACAAATAGGTTCCAACTAGCAAGCCTGCACTCAAACCTAGTATAAGGACAATCTTTGTTAGATGATAGCGACGCCAAAATTTTCGAATTGGACCTACTTGGGCTAATTTTTTTCTATCACTACGAGAGCGACGCAAGCTAGTAGAATCAGAACCCTCCGATTCACTTGTTTCTTTTTTAAAAAGAGAAAGAAATTTCTCAAATAATTTATCTAATTTCATGCGTTTATTTTATCATCTTCATCATAGGAACTCAAGAATTTAGCTATTTCCTATCCAAATATGGCTTTTTTTGTTACAATATCTGTATGCAATTCACTTTTACATTACCTGCCTCTTTACCTCAAATGACGGTGAAGCAATTACTTGAGGAACAACTCCTCATCCCTAGAAAAATCCGGCATTTTTTGAGAATCAAGAAACACATTTTGATTAATCAGCGAGAAGTTCACTGGAACGAGACGGTAAATCCTGGAGATGTTTGCCAGTTAACTTTTGACGAGGAAGATTATCCCGAAAAAGAAATCGCTTGGGGCAACCCTGACCTCGTCCAAGAGGTTTATCAAGATCAACACTTGATTATTGTCAACAAACCTGAGGGTATGAAAACACATGGTAATCAGCCAAACGAAATTGCTCTTCTTAACCATGTCAGTTCCTATGTTGGCCAAACCTGCTATATCGTTCATCGTCTGGACATGGAAACCAGTGGTTTAGTTCTCTTTGCCAAAAATCCTTTTATCCTACCCATTCTCAACCGCTTACTGGAGAAAAAAGAAATTTCTAGGGAATATTGGGCACAGATCGACGGACATATCAACAGCAAAGAGCTTGTTTTCAGAGACAAAATTGGGCGTGATCGCCATGACCGCAGAAAACGAATAGTTGATACAAAAAATGGGCAATATGCTGAAACACAGGTAAACAGATTAAAGCAATTCCCAAACAAGACTTCCTTGGTTCGTTGCAAACTAAAGACAGGTCGAACCCATCAGATTCGTGTGCACCTTTCTCATCATAACTTCCCTATTTTGGGCGACCCTCTCTATAATAGCAAATCAAAGACAAGTCGGCTTATGCTCCACGCCTTTCGCCTTTCCTTTACCCATCCGCTTACTTTAGAGAAGTTAAGCTTCACTGCTCTTTCAGATACTTTTGAAAAAGAATTAAAAAAGAATGGATGATCGTGTCATCCATTTTTCCATATAAGAAAAGCAAGACCACAAAGGCCTTGCTTTTTATCGAATCATGAATTATTTAGCGATTTTTGCGAAGTATTCAAGAGTACGAACAAGTTGTGCAGTGTATGACATTTCGTTGTCGTACCATGATACAACTTTAACCAATTGTTTACCGTCAACGTCAAGAACTTTAGTTTGAGTTGCGTCAAACAATGAACCGTAAGACATACCTACGATATCTGAAGATACGATTGGATCTTCTGTGTAACCGTATGATTCGTTTGAAGCTGCTTTCATAGCTGCGTTTACTTCATCAACAGTAACGTTCTTTTCAAGAACTGCTACCAATTCAGTAACTGATCCTGTTGGAGTTGGAACGCGTTGTGCAGATCCGTCAAGTTTACCGTTCAATTCTGGGATTACAAGACCGATAGCTTTAGCAGCACCAGTTGAGTTAGGAACGATGTTTGCAGCACCAGCGCGAGCACGGCGAAGGTCACCACCACGGTGTGGTCCGTCAAGGATCATTTGGTCACCAGTGTAAGCGTGGATAGTAGTCATCAATCCTTCTACAACACCAAAGTTGTCTTGAAGAGCTTTAGCCATTGGAGCCAAGCAGTTTGTAGTACATGAAGCACCTGAGATAACTGTTTCAGTACCGTCAAGAACGTCGTGGTTAGTGTTAAATACAACTGTTTTAACGTCGTTTCCACCAGGAGCAGTGATAACAACTTTTTTAGCTCCACCTTTAAGGTGTTTTTCAGCCGCTTCTTTCTTAGCAAAGAAACCAGTAGCTTCAAGAACGATTTCTACACCGTCAGTAGCCCAGTCGATTTGCTCTGGATCACGTTCAGCAGAAACTTTAACGAATTTACCGTTAACTTCAAATCCACCTTCTTTAACTTCAACAGTACCGTCGAAACGACCTTGAGTTGTGTCGTATTTCAACAAGTGTGCAAGCATAACTGGATCTGTAAGGTCATTGATGCGTGTAACTTCAACACCTTCTACGTTTTGGATACGACGGAAAGCAAGACGACCGATACGTCCGAAACCGTTAATACCAACTTTAACTACCATTAGTGATTTCCTCCTTATGAAAATCATGAAATTTTTATTGTGAAAAGAGTAACTTGAATCACTACAAATCACCTTTCAACAAACCTATTATATAACTATTTAAGTTTAATTGCAAGTACGGGCATTGTTTTTCTCTGTTAGTTTCTTTTTAAGTCTGTAAATCAAGAACTCCCTTACTATTCATATCGTAGCGATTCTACAGGGTCCATTTTACTAATTTTACGCGCTGGGAAGTAGGCAGAAATATAGCCAAGCAAGAGAGCGAAAACTAGAGTTCCTAAAACAGATAACAAATTTAATTCAAAAACCTTAGTGATGGATGGGTAAAAGTGATTTACAACCGCATTCGCCAAACTTCCCACCCCTTGTGCAACCAAAAATGCCAGTAACAAGGCGATGCCTACAATCCAGATAGCCTCATAAATAAAAATTCCTTTGACATCACGATTCTGATAACCAACTGCCTTCATGACACCTATTTCCTTAGAACGTTGCATGATATTGATGTAAATAATGATACCAATCATGACAGCTGCTACCACAATAGCTTGTGATGAAAGTACAATCAATAATCCCTGAATAACACGAATAAAAGTAATCACAATATCAAGAACCTTCTGTTGAGAAAGAACAGTATACTTCTTATTTTTCTGTAATTCTTCTGTTACCACTTTTGTCTGTGATGGATCTTTAAGTTCCAAGATAAAATAAGATACAGCTTTTGTAAATCCAGCTTCTTTCAAAATCGTTTCCATTTGATGAGACGGCATGAAACTGTTGCTGTCCTCCATGTCATCTTCATCATTGATTACACGTACAATCTTTGTTTGAAATTGAGCAATCTTACTAGCTTCGGCAGTATTTTCTACAATACTTGCTGAGACTGATTTGCCAATAACATCACTAGCTGTCAGATTGTTTCCTGTCTGTTCATTCCAATTTTTTAGTAAACTGATTGGAATCGTTAATCCCTGTTCATTTGTATCAGTATAGAGGGATCCAGCTACCACTTTGTCCTTTTCATTACTACTAACAGAGATACTTGTATCCTCATAGAGACTCACTACTTGAGCATAAGAAGGCATCGTTTGACTAAAATCCATTTCTTGCCCATCTATAGTCATATTTGACATGTTCATCCCAAAAGGACTCTCCAAATATTTAATAGCTTCTTTTCCAACTGTATCCGTGATATAGTTCTTATCATCTTGGTTCAAAAAGCCTCGTCCAACATTTTTTGTGTTTAAAGCAATCTGAACTTGAGAAGGGATTTGACCTCCATTCGTATTTTCATCAATCATCGAAATCAATGCATTTCCCAATCCGAAAGAAATTAAGACTCCTACAAAACCGATTGAGGTTGCTAGCGCAATCAATAGGTTACGCCACTTTCTTTCCAGAAAGTTATTTAAAGAAAGTTTGAATTTGTTTTTCAATGATAATCCTTTATTTTTTGACTTCTTCAACGACTTCACCATCCTTCATTTTGATAATCACATCTGCATATTCGGCAACCTCTGGATTATGGGTTACAATCAGTACTGTTTTCCCTGTTTGGGATAAATTTTTAAATACTTCCAATACCATTTCTTGGGATTGAGAATCTAGCGAACCCGTTGGCTCATCGGCTACAATCATATCTGGTTGATTTACCAAGGCACGCGCTATTGCTACACGTTGCTTTTGACCGCCAGAAAGCTGTTTAACATTTTTAGCCATAAAAGGCTCCATGCCCAAGTTACTTAATTGCTCCTTTGCAATCATTGTCATCTCCCTGTCAGATAAATCTTTGACATAGAGAGGTAGCTTGACATTGTCCAAGACAGACTGATGAGGAATGAGGTTAAAGTTTTGAAACACAAATCCAATGTTGTTTTTACGAAATTGAGTTAGTTCAATCTCTGATAAGTCACGGAGTGATTCCCCTTTAAACTCTAAATCTCCTTCATATTGTCTATCTAAACCGCTAATGATATTTAGTAAACTGGTTTTGCCACAGCCTGATGGACCGTAAATCGCTGTAATTTTACCTTTTGCAATCTGCAGATTTATATTCTTTAAAGCCTGCTCTTGATGTTTACCATCCAAGGCGTAAAATTTTGAAATATTTTTAATGGATAAAATGGACATGATTATCTCCTTTAATTACTTTTGACAACATATATCGATATAAACTACAATAAATAATACTGATATAAACTATATTTAACAATATCAAGCCCCATAAACCAAATAGTTTAATTTGATTGAATAATAAGCAAACCATAACTGGTACGAAGCGAATAATGCACAATGTTATCCTTGTATTTATAGGAATTGAAAAAGCATCTAATTCTTTCGCATTCTTGAAATGATACTTTCTAAATATAATTATCTCTAACATTTGTATCCCTTGGCATAAAAAATATGCTAGAGAAACTCCGAAAAGAAATAGGGAAATATCTATAAAACCGTACCCCAGATAATTTAAAAAGACATATAGCGAGATCGACGGAACTAAGATACTAATAAAATTTAAAGACCAAATTCTTTTTTTTATAAACTTATTAAGATTGACCCCCACAGCCTTCAGATAAGGGAAGTCCTTATTTAAAGTAAGAAAATAAAAATTTATCCCTTTATTGCTAAAAAATACTGTCCCTGAAAATAAAGCTGTATTCAATATCATCGCTTTATTCGATATATCAATTCCTAAAAAATCTGGTAAAACCAACCACATGAACATAAACATAAAAGTTGAAAATACAGGTATAGTCATCGCTTTAAACACCGTCAAACCATCAACGACAGATAATAAATAGGTTGTACTGAACGATTTTTTAAACCTTGGCCTAACATACCTGATTTTCGGTATAAAAAATATACTATTAAGTAAAAAAACAAGTAGGCATGCAAATATTCCTAAAGAAATATCATAGAAAAAAATAACTACTAAGATGGGGGAAACTAGAATTAAATTCTTTAAAAATACTATATTCCAAAATTCTCTCCCTGTGACATTGAAAAATATCCTCATTGTACTCTCTGTTTTAGTTTTTAAAACATAAATATTTTCATAAATTATTCCTAATAACAAAATTGCAGGAACAAGTATTTTTACTAATTCAAAGTATGATAGGATACCCCAAATTTGATTTTCACTTAATAGCTTATAAACTTCTTGTTTAGCAAAACAAAATATAAAAATCAAACTAATAGATGAAAGAAAATATTTGTATGTCGATTGAAACAACGATAATTCCTTGACATTATTCGAATCATTCCAGTATCCCTGTCGAGATAGGAATAATAGAGTAATAGAGTAATAAAACTTTTCCATATAACTTTCCTCTACAAAGAAATAATCTGATCAACTGTCGGTAAAATTTCTTGCCTCTCGTGACTTACAATAATGAAGCGTTTGCCTAGATTTATCTTTTGCTCCATCAATTGAAGCAGATTTTCAACCGAAATTTGATCTAAACCTGATAAAGGTTCATCCATAACATACAAGTCCGAATCCAATAAAAACGCTGCTATAAGCATTACTTTTTTCTTTTCTCCTAATGACAATGATTGAATTGTTTGTGTCATTAATTTCTCATTCAAATAAAATTGTTCTCGTAATTCTCTTAACCGTTCTTCGAACAAATTTGTTTCAATAAAAAATTGTTTCTGTAAAAATCCGAATAATAAATTAGGAGATAAACCAATGAAATAGTTGTCCGAAGAATCTGGAACATAGCTAACTTTTTCTTCAGAAATCAATGAGCCAGAATATGGTTGAACAATTCCTAGTAATACTTTCAATAATGTTGACTTTCCTGAGCCATTTTTTCCAGTAATCAGTGTAAGACCTGAATTTGAAGTATCAAAAGAAATATTGTTAAACAGTATCCGACTATTTATCCTATACGAAATGTTCTCTACTTTCATTTTTTCTCCTTTTATATTATAATTAAAATAGTTGATAGTTATGTCTATAATCTTTTTGAGAATGCCCATTTTCAAACTGAGACATAACTATCAATTATTTTTTTATATTAATTTCTAAACTAGAACCACTGTTTAATCCAGCCCCAAATTGCTGTTAAAATCCAGTCAATAATAATCCATTTGATAATTCTCCATACGAAACGCCACATAATAATTCCTCCTATTTACTAAACCATTGTTTCACCCAACCCCAGATAGCTTCCCATATCAAACTAATCAGAATCCATTTTACAATTTTCCATACCCAACGCCACATATTTTATTGCTCCTTTTTAAATTTCTATTTTAATTTTCTAAAAAAATCAAAATCTCTAAATGTTCTATTACTCTCCAACGTCATATCAAGTCCCTCATTTACTTCTCGTACAATAATAAGTGCATTATTTGCTATACCGACTAATGGATAGACTTTTAATATCTGGGGTTTTATTGTAATCAAATCCAATAAATAGCCGTTAACTCTTATTTCTACTTGAAGAAGAGTTGATAGCGTTTGTCGAATGAGCAGTACATCTCCAACTTCTGACATGCCAGTCAATAAAACATTATTTATTCTTTCAAATTCTAGCATGTCGTTCCTCTAAACTCAAGTCCACCACCCACCCGTGATAAATAGAAAAATCAGTATTTTAATCATAGTAAATTCCTTTCTCTTTATTATGAATCCATTTTAACAAAAAAGTGACATTTCCCCAATGACAGAAATGTCACTCCTATAAAGCATTTAACAATACCTTTCTAAGTCTTCGCTCCATTCCTTATCTAAACTAACGATTAACTTCTCATTACCAAACATCCTCGCCATCATTTTTGCTTCTTCATACTTTTGTTTGGCTGTATCATAATCCATCTGAATATAATATTTCCATTCGACCATCAAGACAATCGGTTGTTTTTGAAAATCTCGTGTTTTTTGTCCTATTTTATTTAAGGTCTCGACTGCCCTCTTAAAATAATGAAACAGCCCCATAATTTCTATACAAGCTAAAGAAGCTAACAAGGAATCTCTAAGTAAGTCCAAACAATCGAACTCTATCTTATCAACCTGAGAACTTAATTTATCATGAAAACAAAGAATGGTTTCATACTCAGATTCTTTTATCTCACCCACATTTAAACCATCCATTAACTGACAGTTGAAATACAGTCTCAGTTTCAACAAGTCCTCGGCTTTATATACATCTCTGGATAGTAAGTCTTGAAGACCGTCCTCAATCACACCACTTCCGTATAAGGAATTACTAGTCGCTCTCACTGCATCTATAGCTTGAAGGCAATCCACTATCATCTTCTCATCACGTGGCAAATCATCATAAAAATTCTCAAAAATCTCATCGAAATATTCTTCCTTTTGTTCCTGCAACTCCTCGTCTCCGTAGTCAGGATGACGAAGAAGAAAGTATTTTAATTCTTGGTAACGCTTGGGTAATTCCTTATAGTCTGGCATCAAGACGTAGGACGGAATTTCTAATCGTTCTGCAATATATTCTAGTGTTTTTATTGTCGGGCGAAACTCTCCTTTTTCTATCCGCACCAGCTGACGGACTGATAATTCAGACTCATCCCCGCAAAAAATTGGACGACTAAGTCCTTTCTCCTCTCTTAAAAGTCGCACTTTATCCCCTAACTCATTTATCTTGTTCACTTGCCCCTCGCATGATTATAAAAGATTTGATTTTCAAACAAATATATGAGATTATTATACCATTTTTCAAATAGAATTACAAAAAAAGAGACAGGAAATTCCTGCCTCTAGGCTGATAAACGATTATTTACGACGTCCTGGACGTTCTGCATAACCATAGTAAGCATCTGCCATGATTTCTTCCATGTCAGCTACCATTGGCAAGCGTGGATTTGCAGGTGAACATTGGTCTTCATAAGCAAGCAAGGCAATTTCATGCAAGCTGTCTTTCCAAGCTTTTTCATCAATTCCTTGATCCTTGAAGTTCATCTTGATACCTACTGCAACACCAAGTTCGTAAACAGCTTTAGCGTATGCTTCAACTGCTTCTTCTGGAGTTGAGTGAGGCAAGCCAAGCATTTTCGCGATGTCTTGGAATTTCTCATCAGCTTTCCAGTAGTTGTATTTAGGCCATGTAGTAGTCTTAGATGGACGAGTTCCGTTGTAACGGATAACATATGGAAGCAAGATAGCATTAGTACGGCCGTGAACAGTGTGGTGAACACCACCAATCTTGTGAGCCATTGAGTGGCTCATACCAAGGAAGGCATTGGCGAAGGCCATACCAGCCATTGTAGACGCATTATGCATTTTTTCACGTGCTTCTGGGTCAGCTGTCTTAACAGATTTTTCCAACCATTCAAAAACAAGTTTGATTGTTTGAAGGGCGATACCGTCTGTATAGTCGTTAGCAAAGTTTGAAGTATAGGCTTCAGTCGCGTGTGTCAAGACGTCCATACCTGTATCAGCAGCGATAAAGTCTGGAACTGATTCAACCAAAGCAGGGTCAACAATCGCAATAGTCGGTGTCAATGAGTAGTCAGCCAATGGGTATTTGCGGTTGTTTTTCTTATCAGAGATAACGGCAAATGGTGTTACTTCTGAACCAGTACCTGAAGTTGTTGGGATACCGATGTACTTCGCTTTCTTACCAAGTGATGGGAAGCGGAAGGCGCGTTTACGGATGTCCATGAATTTTTGAACCAAGTCACGGAAGTCGATTTCTGGTTGTTCGTAGAAGAGCCACATTACTTTCGCCGCGTCCATTGGAGAACCACCACCAAGAGCAATGATTGTGTCTGGTTCAAATGCTTTCATAACCTCAGCACCACGTTCTACAGTTGTGATGTCTGGATCTGGTTCAACATCTGAGAAGACTTGGACAGTTACACGGTTGCTACGTGCGTTCAATTGGTCGATAACACGTTGAACGAAACCGAGTTTTTCGATTGATTTGTCTGTAACAATCAAAACGCGTTCAATATCTTCACATGTTTGAAGGTATTGGATAGAATTGCGTTCGAAGTAAATTTTTGAAGGAACTTTAAACCATTGCATATTATTTCTACGTTTCCCTACTTTCTTGATGTTTAGGAGGTTAATAGCACTCACGTTATCACCAACTGAATTACGTCCGTATGAACCACATCCAAGTGTCAATGATGGGATGAAGGCATTGTAAACGTCACCGATACCACCGAAAGTAGATGGAGAGTTCCAGATAATACGCATAGCTTTGATTTCTGTACCAAAGCGTTTAGCAAGAGCTTCATCTTTGGTATGGATAGCTGCTGAGTGACCAAGTCCGTTAAACTCAACCATTTGACGAGCTTTTGTAAGACCATCTTCTGTATCTTCAGCTTTTAGGACAGCAATAACTGGTGACAATTTTTCACGAGTCAATGGTTCTTTTGGCCCTACTTCCTCACATTCTGCAGCCAAGATGTTTGTTCCTTCTGGAACACTGAATCCTGCTTGTTCTGCAATCCATGCTGCTGGTTTACCAACAATGTTTGCATTTAGTTTAGCACCAGCACAGTTTTTGCTGTTTGCTTTCACACCAAAACAGAATTCTTCAAGAAGTGCTTTTTCTTTTTTATTTACAAAGTAAGTGTGGTATGATTTGAATTCTTCTACAAATTCGTCGTACACTTCTTTATCAATGATAACTGCTTGTTCTGATGCACAGACCATCCCATTATCAAATGATTTAGACATAACGATGTCATGGGCAGCTTGACGAAGGTCAGCAGATTTTTCTACATAGGCAGGAACGTTTCCGGCACCTACCCCAAGAGCTGGTTTACCACATGAATATGCCGCTTTAACCATGGCATTACCACCAGTTGCAAGGATAGTAGCAACACCTTCGTGGTTCATAAGCGCTCCAGTTGCTTCCATAGATGGCTCTGTAATCCATTGAACACAGTTTTCAGGCGCTCCAGCTGCGATAGCGGCATCACGAACGATTTGTGCTGCGTGGGCTGATGATTCTTGAGCTGATGGGTGGAAGGCAAACACGATTGGATTACGTGTTTTCAAAGCAATCAATGATTTGAAAATTGCTGTTGATGTTGGGTTTGTTGTTGGAGTGACACCACACACAACACCGACAGGTTCTGCAATTTTAGTCAATCCTGTAACAGGATCATCATCGATAACCCCGACAGTTTTAACTCCGCGCATGTTATTCACAACATGTTCACAGGCAAAAAGGTTTTTTGTCGCCTTGTCTTCAAATACACCACGACCAGTTTCTTCAATTGCATGCTGTGCTAGGATACCGTGCGCATCAAGAGCTGCAACTGAAGCTTTCGCTACGATGTAGTCAACTTGTTCTTGGTTCAACTTGCGCATTTCTTCAAGGGCAACTAGAGCTTTTTGCACCAATCCATCAACATGCTTTTCAGCAGCGAGTTGTTTTTGCTCAGGTGTAACAGTTTTTTTATCAGCCATATTATCCTCCATAGCCTTTAAGGATTTTATCCTTTGTTAATTTTTTCACAAGTTTATTATAACTCTTTTTTTATGTTTTGTAAACAGTTTCATAAACATTTCACAAAGAATTTTTAGTTCCTTGTGAAATATTTATCATTATCTTTGCTTATTAGCCTTTTTCTTTATAGTTTGTGAAATTTATTTCAAAAATTTTTTATTTCACAAACTTGATTGGAAGAGAGACTTGAAAAGAAAAGGATTTATGGGTAAGCGCTTACTTAAAGATTCTAACAATACCTCCTTTGATAAGGAGGCCTTATTTTTGTTGAAAAACGCCTTGTTTAAAAGTCCCTTCATAAACAACTTCTTGTTCTGTTGTTAGTTTTCCTTTTCCTTCAGCCTGACCATTTACAAAATCACCTTCGTAGGTCCAACCTTCTTTAGATTGAAAAGTACCTTTTCCATTGAAGGCTCCATTATTGAAACCACCTGTATATTGGTCTCCATTTTGGAAGGTAATGGTGCCTTGGCCATTCATTTTACCACGGACAAGACTGCCCTCGTAAACAATTGTTCCATTATCAAGCTTTAGAACACCTTTTCCAGGAATATTTAGAAAAAAGACGAGTACAGCACAGAAAACAATGACAACTACTGCTAAAAGCTCTAAACGTGGACGAGTCAGATAGACACGATACTTTTCGTAAAAATTCTTAAGATTTTCCATCTTCACTCTCCTTTTCTAAACGTTCTAACCAAGCTTGACAACCCTCTTGAACACGCTGATAAGTTTCTTCAAAATCTCCTGTATACCAAGGATCTGGAACGCTTTCAGATGCAAATGAGTAAATCTTATCTTGACAGTCTGCTGGACACATCTGACGTAAGTCAGAAACATTTGAAGCGTCCATCCCGATAATATAATCAAAGGCTTCAAAATCTTCCTTACTAATCTGAAGCGATGTCTTGCCTTTTTCATAAGGAATCTCATACTCTTGAAAAATCCCTTGAGTTCCCTTATGAATCGGATTGCCATGCTCCCAAGAGGAAGTCGCTCGACTTTGGATTTCATAGTTATCTGTCATCGATTTCATAACAAACTCAGCCATAGGGCTACGGCAAATATTTCCCAGACAGACAAAGACTAGTTTTTTCATCCCATTTCCTTTCTTTTATAGAAAAACGGGAGTTAGTAATCCCGTCTTATTTTTCAATTGCGCCTTCGAGTGAAGCTGTTTCTTTCAGCGGTAATACTGTTTTGATAGCAGCTAGTTCAAAAGTCAAGTAAACTCCATCTACATCAAGAACAATTGTTCCCTTCTCAGTATCTACTTCATCTACTGTTCCATAAAGTCCACCGATTGTAATCACTTCATAGCCTTTTTGCAGTTTATTTAAGCTTTCCATACGTTTTTGTGCTTGTTTCTTTTGAGAGCGTTGCGTAAAGAACATCAAGCCCACCATAAGGGCTAGCATGATTAAAAATGTATAATTTGGATTCATTAGTTTCTCCTTTGTCTTTTACATAGGACTACTATATCAAATTTCAGCTACTTTTACAAGATTGTACCTTGCTTTTCTAGTAAGAAAAACCAGAGCTTACGCTCTGATTTCTAGAATTATTTCAAGTTTTGAACAACTTTTACAAGATTTTCTACAGTAAAGCCATATTCTGCCAATACTTTTGGTGCTGGAGCAGAGGCTCCAAAGGTATCAATACCAAGAACGGCACCATCTAGTCCAACATATTTGTACCAGTTTTGACTTGCACCCATTTCAACTGCAACACGACGACGAACTGCATTTGGAAGAATTTCTTCCTTGTATGCTGCATCTTGTTTATCAAAGACATCTGTAGATGGCATGCTGACTACGCGGACTTTTGCACCTTGACTAGCCAATTCTTTAGCAGCTGAGACAGCAAGATTGACCTCTGAACCTGTCGCAATCAAGATGGTATCAAAGTCTGCTGCATTTTCATAGACAACATAAGCACCTTTAGCAACCTTGTCGAAGTCTGTTCCCTCTTCAACAGTCAAGTTTTGACGGGTCAAGACAAGGGCAGTTGGTGTTTTCTCACTTGTCACTGCAAGGTACCAAGCTGCTTGCGTTTCACGCGCATCTGCTGGACGGAAAACATTTAGATTTGGCATGGCACGAAGACCTGCTAAGTGCTCAACTGGTTCGTGAGTTGGCCCATCTTCCCCAACTGCAATAGAATCGTGGGTAAAGACATAAGTCACAGGAAGTCCTTGTAAGGCTGACAAGCGAACAGCTGCCTTCACATAGTCAGAGAAGACGAAGAAAGTTCCACCGTAAACACGAAGTCCACCGTGAAGTGCCATCCCGTTCAAGATAGTCCCCATAGCAAATTCACGAACACCAAACTGAATGTTACGGTTCAAGCGATTGGCATCGTCTTGAAGTCCGTCAGTCTTGATATAAGTCATGTTTGAGTGAGCAAGGTCAGCTGATCCACCCAAGAAAGTTGGCAACTTAGCAGCCACAACGTTCAAAGCATCCTGACTCGAGTTACGAGTTGCTTGAGAGAAGCCATTTTCTAAAGCAGGGAAGTCCGCTGGAGCCACTTCAACTGGATCACGTCCGTCGATGATGGCTTCTACTTCTGCAGCCAATTCTGGATGCGATTCTTTATAATCAGCAACCAATTTTGTCCAAGCTTGATAAGCTGATGCACCACGGTCTGCAACATGTTCTTTGAAATCAGCATATACTTGTTCTGGGATTTCAAATGGTTCGTAGTCCCAACCAAGGGCTTGACGAGTTGCTGCAGTTTCATCTGCGCCGAGAGGAGCACCGTGTACAGCATTAGTTCCTTGTTTGTTTGGAGAACCGTATCCAATGACAGTCTTCACTTCAATCAAAGATGGCTTACCTGAAGCTTTAGCCGTTTCGATAGCAGCATGGATGGCTTCCAAGTCTGTTCCATCTTCTACCAAGGCAGTATGCCAACCGTAGGCATTGTAACGGTCACGAACACTTTCTGTAAAGGAATCCTTTGTCTCTCCATCCAAGTTGATGTCATTTGAATCATAAAGAACAACTAACTTGTCTAGTTTTTGCAAGCCTGCATATGAAGCCGCCTCGCTTGAGACACCTTCCATCAAATCTCCGTCTCCACAGATAACATAAGTATAGTGGTCAAAGATATTGTAGCCTTCTCGGTTATATTTGGCTGCCAAGAAACGTTCTGCTTGGGCAAAACCAGTGGCAGTTGAAATCCCTTGACCTAGAGGACCTGTTGTAGCATCAATCCCTGCTGTATGGCCAAATTCTGGGTGACCTGGTGTTTTTGAACCCCATTGGCGGAAGCTCTTGATTTCATCCATGCTGACATCTTCAAAACCAGAAAGGTGAAGAAGGGCATAAAGAAGCATTGAACCATGACCAGCTGAAAGAATAAAGCGGTCACGGTTAATCCAGTTTGGTTGAGCTGGATTGATACGAAGTTGTTTTGTAAAGAGGCTGTAAGCCATTGGAGCCGCTCCCATAACCACACCTGGGTGACCTGAGTTGGCTTTATTAATGGCGTCAATACCTAGGAAACGAATTGCATTAACAGATAGATTTGACATAGAATTTCCTTTCTATTTGAAGTGATGATTGTATCACACATTCTATTTTACTATTATATGAAAAAATACATAGAATAGCAATTAAACAATTCGATGCTAGATAAGTCTTCTACTTTCTATCCTCTGGTTGCCTGATAGTAGGGAAATAAGCGCTTATAAGCTTCATCTAATTTTTCTAAAATCACTTCTAATGATTGATTTTCTATAAAAGAAACATCTGCCTTAACTAACACTTTACGGACTTCCTGACTTCTCAACTTCTCGCGTAAAGTACGACGATTTTCTTCGTTCGCCTCCCACCGTTGACTTTGACCATCAGAGTAGACTAGATAATAAATCCCTTCAACGGTTGGAATTTCTAAAACTTTGGCCTGCTTGCCTAAAGTTTGCTCATCCTTCTTACGCTCGATAAAACTGACTTCTAGTGAGACTCCAAAATCAGAAGGACTTCCATATAAACGTAAAGCCAACATAGGTTCTGTCACTTGTCCGTTTCTCTGTAGATAGACCCAGAAATGTGGTCGCAAACGCTGGGCCTGATTCATCCACTGGCTAGTCTGTTGGAGTTGCCATTCTGGATGGCTTGCTTGGAAAGCTTTGGCCAATTCTGTAAAAGCCTTTCGGGCCTCTTGACCTTTGTGGCGGAATGCCAGCATTTTTTCTCGCTCTTCTCCTGCTTTATCAGGATTACGGTACTGCAAACCAGCAAATTCTAGATAATTTCTTATTTCATTTAACATCCATTTAATCTCCTTTAGCTAGCAAAAAATCAGGATAAACCTGATTTTACTTATTCTGTATCTACAACAACATAGCGATTTGGCTCATCACCTTCAGAGTAACTAGTCACGCCATCCATACGTGAAATAATACGATGGATAATCTTACGTTCGCTATTTGACATTGGATCCGTTTGATGACTGCGGCCTTCTTCTAAAACACGAGTCGCCAATTTTTGCGCATAGGTCTGCAAGACTTCTGCACGGTGTTCGACATAATCATTGACATTGATTGTAATATAGAAGGTTCTTGAATAGCGGTTATAAAGATAATTTTGAGCCAATAGTTGCAAGGCCTTCAAGACTTTACCATGGTAACCGATAATACGACCTGGTTCGTTGGTGTCAATTTGTAAATTGATACTACGGCGGTTATAGTCATTTGAAATCGTCGATTCGACATCCATATCATCAATAATCGCCTGAACATAAGTCGTTACTTCCGTAGCTACTTGTTCAATATCAAAGCTCGGTTCCACCTTTAAGCCCAAATCTTCTAATTCTTGATGCTCATCTTCTTCTAGCTCCTCGACACCTGAAGGCTCTTCTACTTGTCCATGCATCACAGCTTCTTTAATTTGCATTTCATTTAAGATTTCAATATGACCTGTTTCTTCTAAGATGGTGCTAGCATGTTTTTCATTTTTCAAGATTTCAGCCTTGACTTCATCAGAAACCCCTTGGCCTTCTTCTTCAATCTTTTTAATTGCTTCTACAACATGCCCCAAATCAACGGTCGCTTCACTGACTGTTTTAACTGGTTCATTTTGTTCATTGATTTCTTTAGGAACACCCTTAACAGCTTGTTGATTGGCCTTAATGACAGTTGTTTCACTAATGGCTTCAATGTCAACCTGGGCTGGTTTTTTACCAAATAAGCCAAGAAACCCTTTTTTCTCACGAGAAATGACTTTGATATGAGCCTTCATTCTTGGAATATCTAATTCTTTCAATCCTTTCTGGATTGCTTCTTCAACAGTTGAACCTGTAAATACTACCATTACCAGATTCCTCCTTATTATTTCGTTTTTTGAGCCTTTTTCTTGGCTTTTCTTTTTCTATTTTCCAAATCTTTCTGTGCCTGAGCTACAGCCTCGCGCTCTGCGATAATCTTGAATGGATTATTCAAGAAATAGGTTTGCAAGACTTGATAAGCATTGGACACTGTCCAGTATAGGGCGACTCCACCTGGTGCATAAACTGCAAAGATAAAAATCAAGACCGGAATCCCATACATCATCGCAGTCGTAGCGCCATTACGCTCAGACAAGGCTTTATTAGACAGCCAAGTACTTAAAAAGGTGAATACAGCTGCCAAAATCGGAAGAACAAGGGTTGTGTCCACACCACCAAGGTTAATCCATAAGAAATGACCTGTCTTTAAAAAGTCAACTCTTGATAGCGCTTGGAACAAGGCCAAGATAACCGGCATCTGAATCAAAATCGGCCAAAGAGAATCTGACTGTCTGACACCCATTTCTTTAAAGACTTTACGTATTTCTTGATCTAGCTTGGTTCTGCTTTCCATATCTCGACCCGGATATTGTTCTCGAAGCGCCTTAATGCGTGGCTGAGCTTCTTGCATTTTTCTAGAAGCCACCATTTGCACTTGAAAGACTGGCAAGAGAACTGTACGAATCAAGACCGTAAAGAGAATAATCCCCACTCCGATACTGATATCAAACGATAAAAAGCGAATAATTTCCGCAAAGAAGTAAACAAATTTACTCCAAAAATCAGCCGAATTGGCTGTAATATCGCTAGTTGTCCCATTAGTCGCACAGGCTGTCATGATCAATAGAGACAGTCCTAGCAAACTAGTCAACTGTAATTTCTTTTTCACTCCCATTTCCTTCCTGGTAAATCTTTGATAATTTTAATACGTGGAGTAGATTTTTCTCCATCTCTGCGTATTCCAAGGTTTCGACTCCTTTTCGAGCAATGACAACAAAGTCGACATCTTCTACCAGACTCCCTTTTGCATTCTGGATAATATGCCGAATCCGTCGCTTAATTTGATTTCTAGTGACCGCATTCCCCAGTTTTTTGCTAACTGATAGACCTACTCGAAAATGGTTTTTCTGATTTTCTAGTTGGTAGACAACAAACTTGCGATTGGCAAAACTTGTCCCCTCCTTGAAAATCGCCTTAAAATCTTTCTCTCTTTTTACACGAAAGTTTTTCTTCAAAACTCAACTCCATCTATTAAATTACTACTATTATACCATATTTTTCAAAAAAGCCAATCATAGCAAGGTTTGGACAGTTCTACCAATATTCTCTTTTTTATTTTTTAATCCTTTTCGTCGTGCTTTCATTCTCTTTCTTATTGTCACAATGTCTGCTGTTCCCGTAACAGTCTATACTTAAAACTTTAAAAATTTGAAGCCATTTCCCCTGTAAACACTAAAAACGACAAAGTGGTTAGAAATTTATTTTCCAACCACTTTATCACATTCATTAAAGACAGAACTATCATTTTAACATTCTTAATTACAAGTATTTAAGCATAACTAACCCCAAATAGCACATTTTCCAGCAGAGATTCCTAATTGTGCAACGATTCCTGCAACGTTACTCTTCATGCCAAATTTAGCAAGTTTCATTGCTATATATGAAGCAGCTTTGCCCCACATTTGACCTTGAATATAACTGATAATGTCCCCTCTCATTAAATCAACAAGTTCCATACCTGGAATCATACCAATCAACTCATCACGCATACATGAAACAAAATCTCTATCTTGTAAAGAGGCTTGCAAGTTTTGAACCAAATTAGGCTCTGTATAAATACGTTCAATGCCCATTGCAATATACGGTGCTAAAGTGCCATAGCGTTCTGTCAATAATTCTTTATTAACATAAAGAACGCCATTCTCATAACTCGTCGCTTCTGTAAACAAGAATTTCAAATCCTTCTCTACTTCGGCAACATCAATATACTCTACAGTTGTATTTGGAACCTTTGTTTCATTAGCGTATGCAATCCCTATAAAATTCGGTACCATAATAAGCAAAGTTGTAGCAATAACAATACATTTTGTAATTATCTTTTTCATGTCATTCACTCTTTCTGAAAGAAATCGTGTTGTGCTAAATAGTCATAATGCTCTTTGTTAAATTGATACTGACCTACACGCTGACTAATCTGACCGACATCCACAGAAAAAATGTAGTTTTCATTTTGATAATTCCAGTTCAGCCTAACTGTATTCAAGACTGGCTTATAAGTAAAATCTTTAACCTGATTCCAAGGCATCTCAACGACTTGATTAAAACGATTTTCAATTACATCACTGATATCCATCAAGTAAATCCCCTTAGGTGTGAATGCCATAATCTTTGGATTCACACTCGACTGAACATAGTAGGCTCCTCCTATAATGAAAAAATCAATAAAGGATTTCAGCCATGTTTTTTTCTTAAAAGCCATCAGAAAATTTCTTTGTCCCTCGATATGACAAGTTGTAAGAAATGATTCAATCTGTTTTTCTGTTGCAAATTCCATAATAGCGCCCATGATATCACCTCCATAACTACAAACTAAGAACGATACAACAGCACTTATAATTTATCACAACAATATTATAACACAAGTTGTAAGCGAATACAAAAAACAACATAATATAAAATATTTTTTGATGGTACCTGTCATTCTAAGCGAAAATTCGAAATAAGTTATCTTTTATCACTTTTAACTCTTCTTAAAATCATCCACCGCTATCTATGATTTCTACCTTTCAGAGCTAGTTAAGTTAAAAAAGAAGCTGGAAAAATCTCTTTCCCAACTCCTTGTATTGAATATTTTTTCTAGTTTTACTTATTTTTTCAAGCGCTCAACATCACGGGCAATAACTAGCTCTTCATCTGTTGGAATAACCAAGACACGGATCTTCGCTGCCTCTGTTGAGATGTCTCCTGTCACGCCAAAGACGTTCTTTTCATCATCAACATCACAACCAAACCAAGAAATTCCTGAGATAACATCCTTACGTACAACAGCTGCATTTTCTCCGATACCTGCAGTAAAGATAATAGCATCTGCTCCATTTAAGACTGCAAGATATTGACCGATATGTTTTTGGATACGATCAACATACATCTCATAAGCCAAAGCAGCATCATGATTTCCGTCTTCCTTAGCGGCAATCACATCACGCATATCGCTAGATTTGCCTGAAACACCCATCAATCCTGATTCACGATTAAGGACGCGACTAATATCTTCAGGCGTGTTAAAGTCCTCTGTATATTGCATTAAGTAAGGAATGATGGCTGGGTCAATATCCCCTGTACGAGTACCCATCATCACACCACCGAGTGGAGTGAATCCCATGGAAGTATCGACAGATTGACCACCCTTAACAGCTGTAATAGAAGCACCATTACCGATGTGGCAAGTAATCAATTTCAAGTCTTCTAATGGACGTCCCAAGAGTTTTGCAGCTTCTCCTGCTACAAACTGGTGGCTTGTACCGTGGGCACCATATTTACGAACCTTGTTTTCTGTGTAATATTTTGTTGGTAGAGGGTAGCGATAAGCTTTCTCTGGCATAGTTGTATGGAATGAAGTATCAAAAACAACTACACTGGTAATGTCTGGTAATAATTCCTTGAAGGCACGAACACCTGCTGCATTGGCTGGATTGTGGAGAGGAGCCAACAAGCTCAACTCTTCAACTTTTTCTAAAACATCTCCCTCAACAACTGTTGATTCTTTGAAATATTCTCCACCTGCAACAACACGGTGGCCAACACCTGTAATCTCATCATAAGCTTTGATAATATCGAAACGAATCAAGTCATCCAATAAGATTTTAACAGCTTGTGTGTGATTTTCGATATCCAAAATTTGTTGTTCAGAACGGCCGTCAAATTTTACAGTTGAAATTGAATCTTTCAAACCGATACGTTCAATCAAGCCTTTCGCCAATACTTTTTCTTCTGGCATTAAGTATAATTGCCATTTCAAACTTGAACTTCCTGCATTGATTGCAATTGTTTTTGTCATAACAAGACTCCTCTTTTAAGCGTTTTCATCTATTATAACAAAATCTATTTTATATTTCAGTACCTTGAGTCCATTTTTGAAAATTTTCTTTAAATTTCATTAAAACACTTGCATCTTGTAGGCTAGCAAGTGGATAAACAAAATGCTCGACTGCTATTTCACTTTTCTTCTGTAGGATAAAAATAGTCTTAGATTGTTTGGCACTAGCAAAGAGATTTTCAGGCAGACTAATCATAGCAACCAGACTGGCCTCCTCTTTCAACCAGCCTTTCAACAAATCACTTTGAGGACTGGTCAACAAATCACTCGGAGCAAGAAAAATAGCGTATCCGTCTGACTTGAGATACTTTAGACCTTGTTCCATGAGCAAGTGATGGGCGTAAGTATGTTCTTGACTAGAAGCAACTTGATGGCGCGACGCAACGGCATCATCAGGATAATAGCCGACAGGCAAGTCGCTGATGACCACATCGCTTTCTTTGAGCATTTGTGGACGAACGGCATCTCCTTGGACAAAGCCAGCCTGCAATCCAATCACATCTGCCATACTAGCCGCCAAATCAATCAGCAAATCATCTACTTCCATTCCCAAGTAATCCACTTTTTTAGCAAGCGAGGTCAAGAAAGTAGCACCCAGAATTCCCATCCCAGAACCCATTTCGAGGATAGTGATTTCCTCCTCTTCAAACAGCTCTTCCACAATAAACACCAAAAGTAAAGCAATAGCATCTGGTGTAAACTGGTGATTGGCCTGCAAGGGTTCTGTTTGCCCAGCCTTCATCAAGAGAAATTGGTAGGTCTTGAGCCATTCTTCTTTGCGAAGTGCTAAGCGTTTGAGAGCCTGATTGTTCTCTTTGACCTGCTCTAGCTCGGTTTCACCATCCAGATAGATGCTGTTTTGCTCCACCAAGGCGTCATAAAAGTTAGTCGCCAAATCACTTTGGATGACTTGGACATTCTCTAGTAAATAGGTATAAGCTTGTTCAATTTTTTCAAAATCCATATTCCTATCTTATCAAATTTCCCTTCTTTTTTCCATCCTTATAGAAAAATTACACTATATCTATATTGGTTTTACATCAATTTGTTACTGACTACATCAATCTTATCTACACAAAATCAGATAAACCTTTCTAACTATCCTCAACTGTACTCTTATCCTGCGGTCTAATCTTTGCTTGGTATAAGACCTCACATAATCATTCTAACAATTCACACCTCTTCTAATAATCCTCTTTAAATATAATCGAAGAAAATAAAAGATAAAAATACTATAAGAAAAGCCCACTAATCTATCAATGCTTTTATGAAGTGGTTTTTCGTACTCATTTTTTTAACCGACTATACAAACACAAGGCTGGGAAACTCAATTCCATCCGAAAAGAAAGGAAATATTTCCACAATAAAACGCATACTATCAAGTTTCAATCCAAGACCTGATAATATGCGTTTTTATGATTTTACAGACTTTTTTGTCCAAACTCGATAGACACATCTATCGCCGATCAAATATGAGATAAGCAGATTGTTTACATTTCTTCTTCATCATCACGTTTACGGCGTTTCGCAAACATTCCTAGACCAGTCACGGCTGCCAAAGCTCCAAGGAGTACAGATGATTTGGAAGCTTCTGTACCTGTATTTGGCAATTGCTGTCTTGACTTAGCTACTGATTCTGATGGTGTTTCAGATGCACTTGTTGACGCTGACTCAGATGCCGATGTGCTGGCTGATTGGCTTGCACTTGTTGAGACTGACTCAGATGCGCTTGTGCTGGCTGATTGGCTCGCACTTGTTGAGGCTGATTCAGATGCGCTTGTGCTTGCTGATGCAGACGCACTTGTTGAGGCTGATTCAGATGCGCTTGTGCTTGCTGATGCTGATGCACTTGTTGAGGCTGATTCAGATGCCGATGTGCTGGCTGATGCAGACGCACTTGTTGAGGCTGATTCAGATGCGCTTGTGCTGGCTGATTGGCTTGCACTTGTTGAAGCCGATTGGCTAGCTGACGTACTTGCTGATTGGCTCGCACTTGTCGATGCTGACTGACTAGCTGATGTGCTGGCTGATTGACTTGCACTTGTTGAAGCCGATTGACTAGCTGACGTGCTGGCTGATTGGCTCGCACTTGTTGACGCTGATTCAGATGCGCTTGTGCTTGCTGATGCTGAGGCACTTGTTGAGGCTGACTCAGAAGCTGATGTGCTTGCTGACTCAGAGGCACTTGTTGACGCTGATTCAGAAGCCGATGTGCTTGCTGACGCTGAGGCACTTGTTGAGGCTGATTCAGATGCCGATGTGCTTGCTGACGCTGAGGCACTTGTTGAGGCTGATTCAGATGCCGATGTGCTTGCTGATGCTGATGCACTTGTTGACGCTGATTCAGATGCGCTTGTGCTTGCTGATTGACTCGCACTTGTTGAGGCTGATTCAGATGCCGATGTGCTTGCTGATTGGCTCGCACTTGTTGATGCTGACTCAGATGCCGATGTGCTTGCTGATGCTGATGCACTTGTTGACGCTGATTCAGATGCCGATGTGCTTGCTGATGCAGATGCACTTGTTGACGCTGACTCAGATGCCGATGTGCTTGCTGATTGGCTCGCACTTGTTGACGCTGACTCAGATGCGCTTGTGCTTGCTGATTGGCTTGCACTTGTTGACGCTGACTCAGATGCGCTTGTGCTTGCTGATG
>NZ_WIJP01000018.1 GCF_009496155.1 Streptococcus mitis | reverse complement strand
AAGAAATTGGGAGTCGGTAAGTAACAAGAAGATTGTGAGAACCGACTCAAAATATGCTATAATAGAGTCAGAAAAATTTGAAAAACCCGAAGGGTACCCTTCCTTTATTATATTCATAATAAAGGAAGGGTACCCTTCCTTTATTATATTCATAATAAAGGAATCCTATCAGTCCTTCGCTAAATTATAACTGAAAGGTAAACTTTATATGAAACAAGAACTGGAACAGCTTCTGGCACAAAATGACACCTTTATGGTGGAAGGTGTGCTTAATAAGAATAAATTAACAGAGCTGGCAAGACAATATAATCCAGAACTTCTCAATCTCTTGATGAGTGATGGAAAAATCTCTAATCACTTCTTTTCTAAGCTGGAGACAGGTGTGCTCGTCTTTAAGAAAGATGTCTTTTTACAGTTTCTGAACAACAAGGAGTTTCTCCCAGACAGTTTTACGGCTTATAAGACGAAAATTGGTCTTGCAACTGAAAATAAGTACATTTCTGAAAATCAAGAAGTTGTTCTCAATTTTCCATACAAAGACTGCATACTTGAGGGTGGACAGACTAGGGACGATGCTAAACGTCAAGAGGTTTTCTTTAATGAAACACTCGCTCCAACAGAAATCAATCGCTTGCTGGATGATAAGGTCTTGACTAACTTTAAACGCTATGACAAAGATGGCGAACATGAAGTGGAAGAGTTAGCAGATACTGATAATCTTATCATCAAAGGGAATAATCTTATCGTTCTGCATAGTTTGAAAAAACGTTTTGCTGGGAAGGTCAAGCTCATTTATATTGATCCGCCTTACAATACAGGTAATGATAGCTTTAATTACAATGATAACTTCAATCATTCAACATGGTTAATTTTTATGAAGAATCGTTTAGAGGTGGCTCGAGAGTTGCTGAGTGATGATGGCTTAATTTTTGTACAATGTGATGACAATGAACAAGCATATCTAAAAGTTTTGATGGATGAGGTGTTCAGCAGAAATAATTTTATCTCAAATATTGTCTGGAAAGGTCGAGGAGGTCGTCAAGATAGTAAATATGTTGCTCAAATTCACGAAACTATAATTTTTTACGCAAAAAATAAAGAACGAGCAGTCTTGAATAAAGCTTTTATCGAAGACACTTCAAACTATGCTTATGAAGATAGCCGAGGAAACTATAAAACTCAGCTTATTCGAAAATGGGGAAGCAACAGTCGAAGAGAAGACCGCCCTAACCTCTTCTATGAAGTTGAATTTGAGGGTAATAAAGTATTGCCAATCTTACCGAATGGAGATGATGGGTGCTGGAGATGGAGTAAAAATAGACTTGAAGAAGCTATAAAAAATGATATGGTAGTGTCACTTGAAAAAGATGGTAGAACAGAGCTCTACGAAAAAATATATAAAGGTGATGGGAAGAAACAAACAGTTTTTACATCTTGGATTGATGAAAGTTTTTCTGGTCAGGGAACTAAAGTTTTAGAAGAAATTTTCAAAGAAAAAGTTTTTGATTACCCTAAGCCAGAACAGCTGGTTAAAAAGTTTATTGATTTAACGACCGATGATGGTGACATCGTCCTAGATTACCACCTCGGATCAGGTACAACAGCAGCCGTTGCCCACAAAATGAACCGCCAGTACATTGGTATTGAACAAATGGACTACATTGAGACCGTGTCCGTTAAACGTTTGGAAAAAGTGATTGAGGGCGAACAAGGTGGTATTTCAAAATCTGTCGACTGGCAGGGTGGAGGTTCGTTTGTCTACTGCGAACTCAAAAATGATGTTCAGGAATTCAAAAATGAAATTCTTGAGGCGACAACAAAAGAAAAACTGCTTGAAGTCTTTGAACTTGCGAAAAAATCATCATTCCTTTCCTACCGCATTGACCCTAAAAAGTTGAAAAAGAATGAATTTGAAAAGCTTTCATTAGCAGAACAAAAGCAAATCCTATCTGAGATTATTGATAATAACAATCTATACGTGAATTACTCGGATATTGACGATATTGATTACGGGATTTCCGCTCAAGATAAAAAGCTGAATCATGCTTTCTACGGGAAGGAAAAGTAAGTCATGACTTTTATTTACGAAACTTATGATACGGTCAGTCGGTCTGGCTTTAAGGACTTTCGAGCGGATTTGCCAGATTACATTACTAAAAATCTGAAACACTCTTTGCGTCCTTATCAAGAGGAAGCGATTGGACGATATTTATACTATAAAACAGATGAAAATCGTGCTATTCCAGAGCAAGTCCTCTACAATATGGCGACTGGTTCTGGGAAGACGCTTTTGATGGCGGCGGTTATCTTGGAAAAGTACAAACAAGGGGAACGGAATTTCATCTTCTTTGTCAATAACGACAATATTCTCACCAAAACCAAGGATAATTTCTTGGAGAGCTCTTCTGGTAAGTACCTTTTTGCGGAAAAGATTGTCATGGATGGGCAAATTGTGACCGTGCGTGAAGTGACGGATTTTTCAGATAGTCGTGATGATAGTATTAATATTGTTTTCACTACTATTCAGAAGCTCCACCAAGATCTCAATACGCCACGAGAAAACCGTCTGTCTTATGAGCAATTCAAGGATATTTCTGTTGTCATGTTGGCTGATGAAGCACATCACTTGAACGCTGGTCTGGACACAAACGAGAAAAAGGACAACACCAGCTGGACGTCTACTATTGAAGCTATCCAGAGAACCGCTAAAAAATCCAGTATTTTTGAGTTTACGGCAACGATTGACCTAACAAATCCAACCTTAGCTCAAAAGTATGAAAAATCCTTGCTGTTCAAATATGATTTGAAAGAATTTCGACTGGACAAGTATTCGAAAGATGTTCTCTTTCATCTGGTGGATGGTAAAGTCAATAATCGTATGCTTCAAGCCATTCTTGTCAGTCAATATCGCAAGAAAATCGCTCTGAAAAATGGTATCAACCTAAAACCCTTGGTCATGTTCAAGTCGCAGAAGATTGCTGAGAGTCAAGAAAATCTGGACTCATTTTTGGGGGTGCTAGACAATCTTTCTCCAGAAGATATTCAAGCACAGCGTGATCTTGTTTCAGAAATGGACGAAAAATCCAGTATTTTAAAAAAATCCTTCTCTTATTTCGAAAAAGTCGGTATTTCTAACGCAGACTTGGTGGCGGAACTTCAAGAGGATTTTCGAAAAGAGCGCCTGCTTTTAGTTGATGGAAAGAACAAGCATAAAGATAGTCTCAATCTCCTCAATACCTTAGAACTACCAACAAATGAAATTCGTGCCATTTTCGCCGTGGATATGCTGAACGAGGGATGGGACGTTCTCAATCTTTTCGACATTGTCCGACTTTATGACACCCGTGATGGGAAGAACACAAAAAACGGATTTGTCGCAGGAAAAACTACCAACACTGAGAAGCAGTTGATTGGTCGTGGTGCTCGCTATTATCCTTTTGTCATTGGTGATAATTTTGAAGAAAAATACATTCGAAAATTTGACGAAAATGAAAATTATGAACTTCGGGTGATTGAACAACTTCACTATCACTCTGCTAATAATCCTCGCTATATTTCAGAACTCAAGCAAGTCTTGCGTGAATCTGGGATTTATGATGACCAGAATCTGGAAGAACGTGTGCTCAAGCTTAAGGAGTCTTTCAAGAAAACGCGAACCTACACAGATGGCGTCGTTTGGATGAATAAACGCCTTTCTTATGAGCAACTACTTGAACAACGTCAAGGAAGTCTATTTGATACGAATTTCATTCCCAAATCTTTCGAAGTCAAACTCCCAACCCACAGTGTGCGAGATATTGAGGCATTTGATGAAGGAAATTATGTTTCGGATTCATTAGAGGCGATTACCTTCAAATTCGGTAAAATTATCAGCAACAATATTGTCAGAACGGCTATCAATCGCAATAAAAAGTTCTCGTTCGATAATCTACAGAAAGCTTTCGTAGGTTTGCCAAATGTTGCTGGATTTATCAATATGCTTTCAGATATTGATATGCGAGTGGAGTCTCAGTACAAACTAGTGAATGATTTAACCCCAGACGACAAACTTTATATTACTGAAAAACTTCTCCATCACATTGAAAAAGATTTGATTGCGACCGAGGAACGCTTCTTCGGTTCAGAAAAATTCGAAAAATACAAAATAAAGGACTTATTTGAAGATAATATCTTGCGAAAATACACCATTAACCATCAAAGCCAAGCAGAGTTTGGTTTGTCACAGAAAAATATAGCCGAAACCCAGTATTTCGAAGATTTGGATAATCTAGACTGGTACGCTTACAATGACAACTTCGGCACCAGTGAGGAAAAACTTCTCGTCCGTTTGATTAAAGATTTGATGACTGAACTTGAAGAAAAATGGACAGATATTTACCTACTTCGAAATGAAAAAGCTGTAAAGATTTATAGTTTTGCTAATGGGAAAGCCTTTGAACCAGACTTTCTCATGTTCGCTAACGACAAAAATACAGGAAATGTTTCTTGGCAGATTTTCATTGAACCAAAAGGAAGTCAATTCTTGGACGCAGATAATACTTTCAAAAATAGTAAGGAAGGCTGGAAACAAGAGTTCTTGCATCAAATTTCTGAACGAGATGAGGCGAGGACGCTAGTTGATGATGAACATTATCGGATTGTGGGTTTGCCGTTCTTTAATGAGACGATAAGTAAGGACGAGGTCAAGAAACAACTGCGGACACTCTAATACATAACGTGAGTAGGAGATAAGAAAATGTATATTTCTAAAATTAAACTAGTAAACTTTAAGAGTTTTAAAGGAGAGCATGTTATTGAATTCTCGGAAGGTGTAAATTTTTTTGTAGGAAATAATAACTGTGGTAAGACGACAATTTTTAAAGCGATTGAATTCATTCAGAGTGGAAAAAACAAGTTAGATTTTATAACTCAGGGTCTTGAGACTGAAAATATATCTGTCGAACTTGAATTCAAAGGTGCAGATCTCAGTGAAATAGTTAATGATGAAAACCTAAATCTTAATAAATACAGTGACTATGTAATCGACAATGAAGATGGTACGTATAGTCTTAGGGTTTTAAGGTCGTCTCAGGAATGTGAAGTAACGCAAGGTAAAAAAACAGTTTCTTTAGATATCTCAAAAGTAAGGATTTATAATCCAAATTCAACCGAGGAAGATGATATAAAGAGGTTTGAAAACCCCACAGGCATTGATAAAACGATTACTGCATTATTTGATGCTCAGTTTGTATATTCGGATATAAGGAATGAAGATTATCAAGATTTTGGTAAGACCAAAATAATAGGTAAAATAATTAATGATATAACAAAAGATTTTCAAAAAGGCGATACATGGAGAGAATTTCAAGATGCTCATAACAAAACTTTTGGAGATGAAGGGTTGGGTAGAATTCTTGAAGGAATTGCGACTAAAATTTCCTCCGTGTTGAAAGAGCAGTATGGAGATGGTGAGGTACAATTTAATTTTGGATTGCCTGAAATTGATAATTTCTTTAAGACGGGTAGTCTTCTTCTTTCGGATAATGGTATTTCAACTTCTGTTTCAGAAAAAGGTACTGGAATGCAACGGGCATTAGCTTTAAGCTTAATTCAAGTTTATGCTGGTGTGCTTGATAATGAAGAGGAAACATTATCTAAGCCAATTATGTTTTTTATTGATGAGCCTGAGACATTTTTACATCCTAAAGCGCAAGATAAACTTATCGATTCACTTAATAAAATTGCTGAAAAATATCAAGTTTTTATTACGACTCATTCTCCTTACCTGTTAAAAAAGTTTGACTGTAGAACTCAGCAAATCAATATTTTTTCCAAGAATGACGACGGAGTGAATTTTGTATCGGATAAGCGGGAATTAAATTTATTCGGAACTACCTCACCGACAATAGGAGAAATAAACTACATTGCTTTTGGAGTAAACAGCGTGGAATTTCACAATGAATTATATGGATTTATCCAAGCAAAAGCGATTGATGAGGATGAAAGAAATTATTTCGAGAAAGAATTCGAAAAATGGCTTGTAGATAAAGGCATAACTCAAGATAAAGACTATCATCGTTTATTAAAAAACGGGAATATTCAGCAAGAGCAAAAAACTCTTCCAACTTTAATTCGCAACATCATTCATCATCCAGAAAATCAAAATAACAGCTATACTACAGAAGAATTGGAAGAGTCAACAGAATTACTTTTGAATATTTTACATGATTTAGTGTAAAATAAACAGGATGTCTTGACATAGACATCCTGTTTTAGGTTATGGGAATATTATTATTTTTGACTGCTGTTTTCTCTGTGGTATAATAGATTCATGGATAAAAAATATGAAAAAATCTCCCAGGATTTGGGAGTGACGTTAAAGCAAATTGATACCGTTCTAAGTTTGACAGCTGAAGGGGCGACTATTCCCTTTATCGCGCGTTATCGGAAGGACATGACTGGTAGTCTGGATGAGGTGGCGATTAAGGCCATTATTGACTTGGATAAAAGTCTGACTAACCTCAATGATCGTAAAGAAGCTGTTTTAGCTAAGATTCAAGAACAAGGCAAGTTGACCAAAGAGTTGGAAGAAGCTATCTTAGCTGCCGAAAAATTAGCAGACGTAGAAGAACTCTATCTTCCATACAAGGAAAAACGTCGAACCAAGGCAACCATTGCTCGTGAAGCCGGACTCTTCCCACTTGCTCGCTTAATCTTGCAAAATGTAGCTGACTTAGAAAAAGAGGCTGAGAAGTTTGTCTGTGAAGGATTTGCGACTGCTAAGGAAGCCTTGGCTGGTGCAGTTGATATCTTGGTTGAAGCCTTATCAGAAGATGTGACACTGCGCGCCATGACTTATCAGGAAGTGCTGAGACATTCTAAACTCACTTCTCAAGTCAAGGATGAAAGTCTTGATGAAAAGCAGGTTTTTCAGATTTATTATGATTTTTCAGAGACGGTTGGAAATATGCAGGGTTATCGTACCTTAGCCCTTAATCGTGGGGAGAAGCTAGGTGTCTTGAAGGTTGGTTTTGAACATGCAACAGACCGTATTCTTGCCTTCTTTGCTGCTCGTTTCAAGGTGAAAAACGCCTATATAGATGAAGTTGTCCAACAGTCAGTTAAGAAAAAAGTCTTGCCTGCTATCGAGCGCCGTATTCGGACAGAATTAACTGAAAAGGCAGAAGAAGGAGCCATCCAACTCTTTTCGGACAACCTGCGCAATCTCCTCTTGGTTGCTCCGTTGAAAGGGCGCGTGGTTCTTGGATTTGACCCAGCCTTTCGTACAGGTGCCAAGCTAGCTGTCGTTGATGCAACAGGAAAAATGCTGACGACTCAGGTCATTTATCCTGTCAAACCAGCATCTGCTCGTCAAATCGAAGAAGCCAAGAAAGATCTGGCAGACTTGATTGGTCAATACGGTGTAGAGATTATTGCCATCGGAAATGGAACGGCTAGTCGTGAAAGTGAAGCCTTTGTGGCGGAAGTTCTGAAAGATTTCCCTGAAGTCAGCTATGTTATCGTCAATGAAAGTGGTGCTTCGGTCTACTCTGCCAGTGAACTTGCTCGTCAGGAGTTTCCAGACTTGACCGTTGAAAAGCGCTCTGCCATTTCCATCGCTCGTCGTTTGCAAGATCCTCTTGCGGAATTGGTTAAAATCGATCCCAAATCTATTGGTGTCGGTCAATACCAACACGATGTCAGCCAGAAGAAACTATCTGAAAGTCTGGACTTTGTCGTGGATACCGTGGTTAACCAAGTCGGTGTCAACATCAATACGGCCAGTCCAGCTCTTCTTTCCCACGTTGCTGGTCTTAACAAAACTATCTCTGAAAATATTGTCAAATACCGTGAGGAAGAAGGAAAAATCACTTCACGCGCTCAAATCAAGAAAGTTCCTCGTCTGGGAGCCAAGGCCTTTGAGCAGGCAGCTGGTTTCCTCCGTATCCCGGAAAGTAGCAATATTCTTGATAATACAGGAGTTCACCCAGAAAATTACGCTGCCGTTAAGGAACTTTTCAAACGTTTGGACATTACAGACTTGAATGAAGAAGCCCAAAGTAAACTCAAGTCCCTTTCAATCAAAGATATGGCGCAAGAGCTAGACCTTGGTCCAGAAACCCTTAAAGATATCATTGCAGATCTTCTCAAACCAGGTCGAGATTTCCGTGATTCCTTTGACGCACCTGTGCTTCGCCAAGATGTCCTAGATATCAAGGATTTAGTGGTTGGTCAGAAGCTAGAGGGTGTGGTGCGTAATGTCGTTGACTTCGGTGCCTTCGTTGATATCGGGATTCACGAGGACGGTCTCATCCATATTTCCCATATGAGTCGCAAGTTTATCAAGCATCCCAGTCAAGTGGTGTCAGTTGGAGATTTGGTGACTGTTTGGGTCAAGAAAATTGATACTGAACGTGAAAAAGTAAATCTGTCGCTCCTAGCTCCAAATGAAACTGACTGATTACGTTAAGCAGGTTTCACTAGAAGACTTCGGCAGACCTTTTATCCATCATGTTCAGTGGAATAGGCGTCTACGTTCGACAGGTGGGCGATTTTTCCCCAAAGATGGGCATTTGGATTTTAATCCCAAGGTTTATCAGGAACTGGGGCTGGATGTTTTTAGGAAAATTGTCCGACATGAACTCTGTCATTATCACCTCTATTTTCAAGGAAAGGGCTATCAACACAAGGATAGGGATTTTAAGGAACTGTTGAAAGCAGTGGATGGATTACGCTTTGTGCCTTCCTTGCCCAATAGCAACTCCAAGCCAATCAAGCTCTATCGTTGCCAATCCTGCCAGCAAAGGTATCATCGCAAGCGAAGGATTGATACCAAACGCTATCGCTGTGGACTTTGTCGAGGTAAATTGCTACTAGTAAATCAGCCTGAGGACTGATGAAAGCCGATCCTACCCGTGATATACTATGACTAACCTAGCAGAAAGAGGAAATATCATGAACAGTAAATTTTATAAAATGAGACGAAATCGCATGATTTCAGGAGTTCTGGCAGGTCTGTCAGACAAGTGGAACTTTGATGTTACCCTTGTACGTTTTCTGTTTGCCATTTTCACAGTCGCAAACTTTGGACTTGGCGTGATTATCTATATCATCCTAGCCTCTATCATGCCAACCAAGGAAGAAATTGAAGCAGAAATGTACGGAACAGGCCCACGCAAACGCAAAGAAGCCCAAGCTATTGAAGAAAATGATGGATGGTTTTGGTGAGGTTCTACAGAAGATTTGGAATAAGCAAAAAGCTTTAAATCAATAGTCTAAACTGCTTGATTTAAAGCTTTTTTTACTTTTAATAAGATTTTCTCAGCATCATATATAAAATATTATTTTAAACTCAGGTTTTCTAATCTGATTTTTTTTGCTGAGACAATACATTTTTTGAAAAATGGTGGATGCTGATAACAACTGATAACCAGCAAATAGCATAAGCAGTAGCTGTAAATTCTGTACCGATAAAGTATGTCTTTTCAACTAAGAGCTGACCGATGAATGGAGAGAGGAGATAGAGAAGTCCGATGAGTATATGTTCTTTGTGTTTCATTAAAAATGAACTCTCCCTTCATGATATACATATTTATAGTGATTATCAACGTAGGAACCTCCCAAATTTACGCTAGCGCCTTCTCCTATTCCAATATTCAGTCCTCCGCTTAAAGTTGTAGTACCGTTATCAAAGAAATCTCCATTAATTATATAGAATATTCTATCAGCCTGTTCTAAATTGACGTACAATGAACCAGAAAACTGTTTTGACATTCCATTATAATTTCTATTTATTTCTGTTCTTAATATTCTTATAATACCATGATAAGTTCCATATTCGCTTGTTTCGCAGTAGAAAGAAATAGATGGTTTATAGGAGTTTGTAACAGTTATTTGAGTAGAAATTGTTCTATATGTCTGTGAAGAGCGTTCGTATAAATTTATACCAAGTAAATCTGATGCTTGTTCCAATGTGATATCATAATCAGTCGCGTATTGATTCACAAGTTGTTGAGCTGTCATAGTTTCGCTCACTATTGTATTAGTATCATCTGCAAAAACAGATGAATAGAAAAATAGTGAAAGGATAGCAAAAAAAGTAATCAAGATTTTTTTCATAATATCCACACTTTCTGGAAAAGAGCTAAAATAAATTTTTAGTAGAAATATTTTGGTAATAAAGTGATAGTTAAAATAAGCTTACTCAAATTATAGTTTCCGATTTTTTCTCCTTTCTAAAGTAAGCCCTTTCATAATTACATTATATAATTTTTATAGTAAAAAGTGAAGTGATTTATTGCATAGTGAAATGAAATAAAAACTCAATAATTGATTGGGAAATTCAAACCAATTTCTAACAATATTTTAGAAGCTACAGTGTACTTCTCTAGATTAAATCTGCTTACATTCCCCCCAATCTTACAAAAATGTAAGATTAAAGTCTCTTTTGTAAGGTTAGGTTATGGAAAGCAGCATTTTTTTGATGTAAACTAGACTCATAAAGAACAAAGGAGTAACATCATGAAACAAATCTTACAGAAGAAAACAAGAAAACCAAGCCATAAAGATATCGAGCGCGTTCAGCTGGGATGCGCTATGATGCAAGAGACATTTCATTTGATGGGATATTAAGAAAGGAGATTCTCATGACACTTTTAGATGTAAAACACGTTCAAAAAATTTATAAAACTCGTTTTCAGGGCAACCAAGTAGAAGCTCTCAAGGATATTCACTTTACCGTCGAAAAGGGTGACTACGTTGCCATCATGGGTGAGTCTGGTTCTGGTAAATCAACTCTTCTCAATATCCTAGCTATGCTGGATAAACCAACTCGTGGTCAGGTTTACTTAAATGGAACGGACACCGCAACCATTAAAAATTCACAAGCCTCTAGCTTCCGTCGTGAAAAGCTAGGATTTGTCTTCCAAGACTTTAACTTGCTAGATACTCTCTCTGTAAAGGATAATATCTTGCTTCCGCTTGTCTTGTCAAGAAGACCCATTACGGAGATGATGAAGAAATTGGTGGTGACAGCTGAGAATCTTGGTATCAACCAATTGCAAGAGAAGTATCCTTACGAGATTTCAGGTGGGCAGAAACAGCGTGTAGCAGTAGCCCGCGCCATCATCACAGAACCTGAAATTCTCCTTGCGGATGAGCCAACAGGAGCCCTTGATTCCAAGTCATCTGCAGCCTTACTTGATGTCTTTGATGAAATCAATGAGCGTGGCCAAACTATTCTCATGGTAACCCACTCAACAGCAGCAGCTAGCAGAGCTAAACGTGTACTCTTTATCAAAGACGGCATTCTTTACAACCAAATCTACCGTGGAGAGAAGACAGAACGTCAGATGTTCCAAGAAATTTCTGATACCTTGACTGTCATGGCAAGCGAGGTGAATTAGTATGTTTCGATTAACCAATAAGTTAGCGGTATCGAACTTGATTAAAAACCGCAAACTCTACTATCCTTTTGCGTTGGCTGTTCTCTTGGCAGTCACCGTCACCTATCTCTTTTACTCTCTAACTTTCAATCCCAAGATTGCTGAAATCCGTGGAGGAACAACCATTCAGGCTACACTTGGATTTGGTATGTTTGTCGTCACCCTTGCGTCAGCCATTATCGTCCTTTATGCCAATAGTTTTGTCATGAAGAACCGTTCCAAGGAACTAGGGATTTATGGCATGCTGGGTTTGGAGAAACGCCATCTGATCAGTATGACCTTTAAGGAGTTAGTGGTATTTGGGATTCTAACTGTTGGAGCAGGAATCGGTATTGGAGCCTTGTTTGACAAGTTAATTTTCGCTTTCTTGCTCAAACTGATGAAATTGAAGGTTGAGCTGGTCGCTACCTTCCAAATGAATGTTGTCATTGCAGTACTTGTTGTCTTTGGATTGATTTTCCTATGCCTTATGTTCCTGAATGCCCTTCGAATCGCCCGTATGAATGCCCTCCAGCTCTCGCGTGAGAAAGCAAGCGGAGAGAAAAGAGGTCGTTTCCTACCTCTCCAAACTATTCTTGGTTCCATAAGTTTAGGGATTGGCTATTATCTTGCCCTTACGGTAACCGATCCTCTTACAGCCTTAACAACCTTTTTCCTAGCTGTTTTGCTGGTTATCTTTGGTACTTATCTCTTGTTTAATGCAGGAATTACAGTCTTCCTCCAAATCTTAAAGAAAAACAAGAAATACTATTACCAACCTAATAACCTGATCTCAGTGTCTAACTTGATTTTCCGTATGAAGAAAAATGCGGTTGGACTAGCAACTATCGCTATCTTGTCAACAATGGTTTTGGTAACCATGTCAGCAGCGACAAGCATTTTCAATTCCGCAGAAAGCTTAAAAAAAGTTCTAAATCCGCATGACTTTGGAATTACTGGAAAAAATGTTGAAAAAGAAGATTTGGACAAACTCTTGAGCCAGTTTGCAAGTGACAAAGGTTATAGTGTCAAAGAGAAAGAAGTGCTTCGTTACAGTAACTTTGGTATTGCAAATCAAGAAGGAACCAAGTTAACTATTTTTGAAAAAGGACAAAACCGTGTCCAACCAAAAACAGTTTTCATGGTATTTGACCAAAAAGATTATGAAAATATGACTGGTCAAAAACTTTCTCTATCAGTAAATGAGGTCGGTCTCTTTGCCAAAAATGACGGACTGAAAGGACAGAAAGTACTAACTCTAAATGATCATCAATTTTCTGTCAAAGAAGAATTTAATAAAGATTTTATTGTCAACCATGTCCCAAATCAGTTTAATATTTTGACTACTGATTACAATTACCTTGTTGTACCTAATTTACAAGCCTTTTTGGATCAATTCCCAGATTCGGCTATCTATAATCAGTTTTACGGCGGTATGAATGTAAATATCAGTGAAGAAGAACAACTCAAGGTCGCTGAAGAGTATGAAAAATACCTCAATCAGTTTAATGCTCAATTAAACACAGAAGATAGCTATGTTTATGGTAGCAATCTAGCAGATGCTCGTTCTCAGATGAGTGCCCTCTTTGGTGGTGTCTTTTTTATCGGTATTTTCCTATCCATTATCTTTATGATCGGAACCGTTCTGGTCATCTACTACAAACAAATTTCTGAAGGCTATGAAGACCGTGAACGCTTTATTATCTTGCAGAAAGTCGGTTTGGATCAAAAGCAAATCAAGCAAACCATCAACAAACAGGTTTTAACTGTTTTCTTCCTTCCTTTGCTTTTTGCCTTCATACATCTAGCATTTGCCTACCATATGCTTAGTCTGATTTTAAAAGTAATTGGTGTAATAGATACGAATATGATGTTGACTGTGACCTTGTCTATCTGCGCTATCTTCCTCATCGCCTATGTGCTGATTTTCATGATTACTTCAAGAAGTTATCGCAAGATTGTCCAAATGTAAAAAAGATACCTCGACTTCAAAATCGAGGTATTTCTTGTATTTTATACTCAATGAAAATCAAAAAGCAAACTAGGAAGCTAGCCGCAGGTTGCTCAAAGCACTGCTTTGAGGTTGCAGATAGAACTGACGAAGTCAGTAACCATATATACGGCAAGGCGAAGCTGACGTGGTTTGAAGAGATTTTCGAAGAGTATTAAATGCTGAAAAGTTGTCCGAGTAAGAAGGTAACGCCCATGGTCAAGAGGCCAATAGCTAAGTTCCGAATCATAGCTGTTTTGGTTGGGGCTTTTCCAAGTTTGGCACTAGTGTAACCAGTGAGAAGAAGAGCCACACCGACGATAAGGACAGTAACAGGGATGCGGTATTCACTTGGGAAAATGGTCACTGAGAGCATTGGAGGCAAACTTCCAAGGAAGAAAGAAATAAAGCTAGAGATAGCAGCATGCCAAGGATTGGTAAACTCTTCATACTCAATCCCATATTTTTCCTCTACCAAAGCCTTGAGCGGATTATTTAAAAAGGCCTTGTTGGTGAGAAGTTGGGCTGATGTTTCACACTCGCCATTTTGGATATAGGCAGCATAGAGAGACTTTTTGGCTAGTTCCATATCTTGGTCTAGCAAGACTTGCTCACGCGCAACGGCTGCTTCCTCGGTATCTTTTTGAGTTGAAACAGATACATATTCTCCACCCGCCATTGAAAAGGCACCTGCCAAAATAGCTGCAAATCCAGATAAAAAAATAATCCAGATATTGCTCGTGGCACTGGCAACTCCGATAACCACACCAGCAATGGAAATAATTCCATCATTAGCACCAAGAACACCAGCACGCAGGATATTTAAACGACCTGCAAAATTTGAATCGATTTCGTGATTTGTTTCTGACATACTAATCTCCTTTTTATCCAGTATAAAGGAAAGAGGTAATGAAATCAATCTTTTAAAAGTATCTGAAAAAAGTTGCACGATTTTAATTTTACGAGTTTTTTAAAAGATAGAAACAGCACTAGCTAGTAGAGAAGGATAAAAGAGAAGCAAAGCTGATAGACTAGTCCTTTTTCTACTTATCTATGGTATAATAGGAGGTAGATTTACTAATCGGAGTAAGAAAGATTTTATGATTAAACTAGTAACAACAGAAATCGGAATAAAGTAATTTATACAATAGAATACTAAGAAAGTCTTGGAATAAGCTTGTTTTAGAAAAATTGAAATTTTATTGCTTAGTCGTGTAATTTATGAATTTTAAAAATGTAGTATAATGTTAATGTAATTGTTAATCGTTAAAATGTACAAAATTGTTAGTATGTATTTGTAATTGACGTTTCAAATCAATTGAGTAAGAATGAAGGAGGCAAATAATGCTCAAGAAATCTTTTGATGAATGTTACTGCACTTTAATACATGATATTGCAACCTTGGATGATATAGCTGATTTTGTGGAAAGTCATGATGGTAAGTTAGGTAATTATGAGGGCACTATGTTTTGTCCAGAGTGTAGATCTGCAGAGCTAAGTTATGTGCATAAAACTTCTAAAAAAAGAGCATTTTTGAGAAGGAAATCTAGTTCGAGACATTTACCGTATTGCTCCTACATTCATGAATATAGTTCTATTCAATTTTCTAAGGAGTATTATGAGTCATTGACGGATGGACAAATACAGGATAAAATGGCCTCTATGATGCGATTGTTGCTACGGGATCCCCTAGTTAATAGGGAGATTACCACCCAAGCAACGAACAATGTAGAAGTTGATAATCCATTGCTTCTAAAGAAGGAGAAGAATGGTCAACAAATCCGAAGGTCACTCAGACGCAAAAAATTGAGTACATGGCTTGGTGAAGAGATTGCGGGAGACCTTTATTTGTTTTATGGTGAAGTGAAATTAAAGGTTCGAAGGATTGAAAAAACTAATGAGGCAGGAGAGTCATACTTCTATTGTTTTTTAGATATCTTTTGTGAAAATAAAAATAGAGAGTGGAAGAAAAAAACACAAATTTATAGAGGTGCTACGGAAGATAGTATTGATGAAAACCAAATTTATCATTTTGTCGCCGTCGGCAAGCTAGATTTTTCTAATGGTTTTCCAAAATTGGAACTATCTAATAAACAATCGCTCTTATTTAAAGTGGTTGAATAACTATATATTTCTATAGCCTTTTATATGAGTTACATATCTTAAACATATTAAAATTATAGATTATAGACAAAAAATCGGCTCTTTGTCAACTGTAGTGGGTTTCTGACATACTATTCTCCTTTTTATCCAGCATAAAGGAAAGAGGTAATGAAATCAATCTTTTAAAAGTATCTGAAAAAAGTTGCACGATTTTAATAATGTAAAAGTATCGTCATTTTCTCTAGTAGAACAAACATCGAATGTAAAGAGCATAGAATGGCATAAAAAATTTAAAATTAAATAGGATAATCATTTTGTTCACTTTATAATCGTTTACAAGAGAATAATTAGTATTAAATCAAATAGAATCCAAATATTTTGCGAACTTTTTTATGTTTTTTTCGTAAAACGCTTTACAAGTTCTTAAAAACATGATATAGTAATGGAGCTTAGAAAATGAGATGATGTTTTCTAGCAAATATAAACCCGATTAAAAAATGCCTACGGACAGGCAGGGTTGAATGCCGAAGCGTGGTTGAAAAGCCACATTATTGATAGGGTTAAAAGCCTACTTTTATAAGTTGATGTTAGGACACTTGTCCTAATTCATAAATTTTTAGTGTGGTGAAAGCACACGTCATCTTGTGAAACGATCAATAAAGTACGTAATATTTGCTACTAGAGAGTTAGGAAACATCGGGAACAGACATACTCAAAAGAAACAAACATAAAAACGTCAGAAGATTGCAGAGCAGGTGAAAACCTGCTCTTTTTTCATAAGTCAACCTTTAGTCGCCTTCATCTTCTTGAGGCGCTACAAATACGATAAAGGAGCATGTCTTGAAAGAGTTAGATCAAAACCAAGCCCCAATATATGAAGCCTTGGTGAAGTTACGCAAGAAACGGATTGTTCCCTTTGATGTTCCAGGTCACAAGCGTGGACGGGGAAATCCAGAACTTGTCGAACTGCTAGGTGAAAAATGTGTAGGCATTGACGTCAACTCCATGAAACCCTTGGACAATTTAGGTCATCCCATCTCTATTATCAGGGATGCAGAAGAATTAGCTGCGGATGCATTTGGAGCTGCCCATGCCTTTCTCATGATTGGTGGAACAACTTCATCGGTACAGACTATGATTCTGTCAACTTGTAAGACTGGAGATAAGATTATTCTTCCGAGAAATGTCCATAAATCTGCCATCAATGCGCTGGTTCTATGTGGTGCTATTCCCATCTATATCGAGATGAGTGTGGATTCTAAGATTGGTATCGCTTTAGGTCTTGAAAATGAACGAGTAGCACAGGCCATAAAGGATCATCCAGATGCCAAGGCCATTTTGATTAATAATCCCACTTACTACGGAATCTGTTCAGACCTAAAGGGTTTGACAGAAATGGCTCATGAAGCTGGCATGATGGTTTTAGTAGATGAAGCCCATGGAGCGCATTTGCATTTCACTGATAAACTTCCAATTTCTGCTATGGATGCAGGGGCTGATATGGCAGCAGTTTCAATGCATAAGTCTGGTGGGAGTTTGACACAAAGTTCCCTTCTTTTAATCGGGGAGCAGATGAATCCTGAGTACGTTCGTCAAATCATCAACCTGACCCAGTCTACATCCGCCTCTTATTTGCTGATGGCTAGTTTGGATATTTCACGTCGCAACTTGGCCCTTCGTGGTAAAGAGTCGTTTGAGAAAGTCATTGAGCTATCCGAGTATGCTCGCCGTGAAATCAATGCTATTGGCGGTTATTACGCCTACTCAAAAGAGTTAATAGACGGTGTTTCGGTCTGTGATTTTGATGTAACCAAGCTGTCAGTTTACACTCAGGGAATAGGCTTAACAGGTATTGAGGTTTATGACCTCTTGCGAGATGAATACGACATTCAGATTGAGTTTGGTGATATTGGCAATATCTTGGCTTATATTTCGATTGGTGACCGCATCCAAGACATCGAGCGCTTGGTTGGTGCTCTTGCTGATATCAAGAGACTCTATTCACGAGATGGGAAAGACTTGATAGCAGGAGAATATATTCAGCCCGAGTTAGTGCTGTCTCCACAAGAAGCTTTCTATTCAGAGAGAAAAAGTTTAACCTTGGACAAATCTGTTGGACAGGTCTGTGGGGAATTTGTCATGTGCTATCCTCCAGGGATTCCTATCTTGGCTCCTGGTGAACGCATTACACGTGAAATTGTAGACTATATCCAATTTGCTAAGGAACGTGGTTGCTCCCTCCAAGGGACGGAAGATCCAGAGGTCAATCACATCAACGTCATTAAGAGAAAGGAGAACTAGATGGATTTATGGTTTTCTGAAGTTCATACTCCAGATGTCAAATTGTCCCTGAGAACAGCCAAGCAACTCTACGCTGGTAAAAGTGAATGGCAGGATATCGAAGTCTTGGATACGCCAGCTTTTGGAAAGATTTTGATTTTAAATGGGCACGTCTTGTTCTCAGATGCAGATGATTTTGTCTACAATGAAATGACCGTTCATGTTCCCATGGCTGTGCACCCAAATCCCAAGAAAGTCTTGGTAATAGGGGGTGGTGACGGCGGTGTTGCCCAAGTATTAACCCTCTATCCTGAGCTGGAACAAATCGATATTGTGGAACCAGATGAGATGTTGGTTGAAGTCTGTCGTGAGTATTTCCCAGATTTTGCTGCAGGGTTAGATGATCCTCGTGTTACCATTTACTATCAAAATGGGCTACGCTTTTTGCGAAACTGCGAAGATGATTACGATATCATTATCAACGATGCGACAGATCCATTTGGACATACGGAAGGGCTCTTTACCAAGGAATTTTACGGAAATAGTTACAGAGCCTTGAAAGAGGACGGTATCATGATATACCAGCATGGTAGTCCTTTCTTTGACGAAGATGAGTCGGCTTGCCGAAGCATGCACCGTAAGGTTAATCAAGCCTTTCCAATTAGTCGGGTCTACCAAGCCCACATCCCAACCAGTCCAGCTGGCTATTGGTTGTTTGGATTTGCATCGAAAAAATACCACCCTGTCAAAGATTTTGACAAGGAAGGCTGGAAAAAACGCCAGCTTTTCACAGAATACTACACTGCAAATTTACACGTGGGAGCCTTTATGTTGCCCAAGTATGTTGAGGACATTTTAGAAGAAGAGGAAGGAAAAAAATGAGTCGTTTATTAGTTATTGGATGTGGAGGCGTTGCCCAAGTTGCAATTTCAAAGATTTGTCAAGATAGCGAAACCTTTACAGAGATTATGATTGCTAGCCGTACCAAGTCAAAATGCGATGACTTGAAGGCTAAATTAGAAGGCAAAACAAGTACAAAGATTGAGACAGCTGCTCTTGATGCTGACAAGGTTGAAGAAGTGATTGCCCTGATTGAAAGCTACAAACCAGAAGCTGTTTTGAATGTAGCTCTACCATATCAAGATTTAACAATTATGGACGCTTGTTTGGCAACAGGTGTTCACTATATCGACACAGCTAACTACGAGGCTGAGGATACAGAAGACCCTGAATGGCGTGCTATTTATGAGAAACGTTGTAAGGAACTTGGTTTTACAGCCTACTTTGACTACTCATGGCAATGGGCTTATCAGGAAAAATTCAAAGAAGCTGGCTTGACCGCTCTGCTTGGTTCTGGTTTTGACCCAGGTGTGACCAGTGTTTTCTCAGCCTATGCTCTCAAACATTATTTTGATGAAATCCACTATATCGACATTTTAGACTGTAATGGTGGTGACCACGGTTATCCATTTGCAACCAACTTTAATCCAGAAATCAATCTCCGTGAGGTTTCAGCACCAGGTTCTTACTGGGAAGATGGAAAATGGGTCGAAGTCAAAGCTATGTCTATCAAGCGTGAGTATGATTTCCCTCAAGTTGGACAAAAAGACATGTATCTCCTTCACCATGAAGAAATTGAATCATTGGCCAAAAACATTCCTGGAGTCAAACGGATTCGCTTCTTTATGACCTTTGGTCAATCTTATCTAACCCACATGAAATGTCTTGAAAATGTTGGACTCCTTCGTACGGATACCATTAACTTCAATGGACAAGACATCGTTCCGATTCAATTTTTGAAAGCCTTGCTTCCAGATCCAGCCAGCCTTGGTCCACGCACGGTTGGTAAAACCAATATCGGTTGTATCTTTACAGGTGTCAAAGATGGCGTTGAAAAAACCATCTACATCTACAATGTTTGCGACCATCAGGAATGTTACGCAGAAGTTGGTTCACAAGCAATTTCTTACACGACAGGCGTTCCAGCCATGATTGGGACAAAATTAGTCATGAACGGTACTTGGAAACAAGCTGGAGTGTATAACCTTGAAGAATTGGATCCAGATCCATTCATGGAAGCTTTGAATGAGTATGGTTTACCTTGGGTTGTGGTTGAAAATCCACAAATGGTGGACTGATGAAGTTAGAACAAGTACCAACACCAGCCTATGTTGTTGACTTAGCAAAGTTAGAAGCCAATTGCCGCATTCTACAATATGTACAAGAAGAAGCTGGTTGCAAGGTTTTGCTTGCCCAGAAGGCTTATTCCCTCTACAAAACCTATCCCTTGATTAGCCAGTATCTATCTGGTACGACAGCTAGTGGACTCTATGAGGCCAAATTGGCAAGGGAAGAATTTCCTGGTGAAGTCCATATTTTTGCACCTGCTTTCAAGGATGCGGACTTGGAGGAATTGCTTGAGATAACGGACCATATCGTCTTTAACTCAGACAGACAGTTGCGTAAACATGGGGCCCGTTGTCGGGATGCTGGTGTAAGCGTGGGTTTGCGACTTAACCCTCAGTGTTCAACTCAAGGAGATCACGCGCTCTATGACCCTTGTGCACCTGGTTCCCGTTTCGGAGTTACTCTAGACAAGATTCCTGGTGATTTGCTGGACTTGGTTGATGGCCTTCATTTCCATACCCTTTGCGAGCAGGGAGCAGATGATTTAGAGACAACTTTGAAAGCAGTAGAAGAGCAATTTGGAGCCTATTTGCATCAGGTCAAATGGCTCAATATGGGGGGCGGACATCACATCACAAGAGAGGACTATGATGTGGATTTGCTGATTTCTGAGCTCAAGCGTATCCGAGAAACTTATAATCTTGAAGTTTATATCGAACCGGGTGAAGCCATTGCTCTTAATGCTGGCTATTTGGCAACAGAGGTTTTGGATATTGTAGAAAACGGTATGGAAATCTTGGTTTTAGACGCCTCTGCGACCTGCCATATGCCTGATGTACTTGAGATGCCCTATCGTCCACCTTTGAGAAATGGCTTTGAGGCACAGGAAAAAGCTCATACCTACAGACTTTCTTCCAATACCTGTCTGACGGGCGATGTGATTGGTGATTATAGCTTTGAAAATCCAGTCCAAATCGGAGACAGACTTTATTTCGAAGACATGGCCATTTATTCTTTTGTCAAAAATAATACTTTTAATGGTATTGGATTGCCAAGTCTCTATCTCATGGATGAACAGGGAGACTGCAGCTTAGTCAAAGCCTTCGGCTATCAAGACTTTAAAGGGAGATTATCATGATGGACAATCCAAAAAAATTAGGCTATCGTATGCCAGCAGAGTATGAACCCCATCACGGAACCTTGATGATCTGGCCTACAAGACCAGGATCATGGCCTTTTCAAGGTAAAGCTGCTAAAAAAGCATTTAGCCAGATTATCAAGACTATAGTAGAGGGGGAAAGAGTCTATCTTTTGGTGGGCCAAGACTACTTAGCTGAAGCCCAAGACTACCTTGGAGATAGCGTTGTTTATCTAGATATTCCTACCAATGATGCCTGGGCTCGAGATACTGGACCAACCATTCTTGTGAATGACAAAAGAGAAAAGCTAGCCGTTGACTGGTCTTTCAATGCTTGGGGTGGTGCTGTTGATGGTCTTTATCAAGATTATGAAGATGATGACCAAGTAGCCAGTCTTTTTGCCGAGTCCTTGGAAATGCCTGTTTTCGATGCCAAACCTTTTGTCCTAGAAGGCGGAGCGATACATAGCGATGGTCAAGGAACCATTCTCGTGACGGAAAGTTGTTTGCTCAGTCTGGGTCGTAATCCTCATCTGACTAAAGAGGAAATTGAGAATACCTTATTAGAGTGCCTTGGAGCTGAAAAAGTTATTTGGCTTCCTTATGGTATTTATCAGGACGAAACCAATGAACACGTTGACAATGTTGCTGCCTTTGTTGGTCCTGCTGAGCTTGTCTTGGCTTGGACGGACGACGAAAGTGATCCTCAGTATGCCATGTCTGTAGCTGATTTAGAGCTCTTAGAACAGGAAACAGATGCAAAAGGACGGAAGTTTACCATTCATAAATTGCCTATCCCTGCAGTTCGACAAGTTGTGACAGAAGAAGATCTTCCTGGTTATTCCTACGAAGAAGGTGAAGAAGAACGCTACGCTGGTGAACGACTAGCAGCTTCCTACGTAAACTTTTATATTGCCAACAAGTCTGTCTTAGTTCCACAGTTTGAGGATGTAAACGACCAAGTAGCCTTGGAGATTCTAAGTAAATGTTTCCCAGACCGTAAAGTTGTCGGAATACCAGCCAGAGATATTCTCTTAGGTGGTGGCAATATCCACTGTATCACCCAACAAATTCCAGAATAGGAGAAAAAGATGAGAAATGTAAAAGTTTCAGCCATTCAGATGCAATGTGCCAAGGATGTGGCAACAAATATTCAAACAGCAGAGCGTTTAGTACGTCAGGCTGCAGAACAAGGTGCACAAATTATTCTTTTACCAGAGTTGTTTGAACGTCCATACTTTTGTCAGGAACGTCAGTATGACTACTACCAGCATGCCCAATCTGTAGCAGAAAATACTGCCATTCAGCATTTTAAGGTGATTGCTAAGGAACTACAAGTTGTTTTACCGATCAGTTTCTATGAAAAAGATGGCAATGTCTTGTATAACTCTATTGCCGTCATTGATGCAGATGGGGAAGTGCTGGGCGTTTATCGAAAAACTCACATACCAGATGATCATTATTATCAAGAAAAATTTTATTTCACGCCTGGTAACACTGGTTTCAAGGTCTGGGATACTCGCTATGCTAAGATTGGGATCGGTATCTGTTGGGATCAATGGTTCCCTGAAACAGCGCGCTGTCTTGCGTTAAATGGTGCTGAATTGCTCTTTTATCCTACAGCCATCGGTTCAGAGCCGATTTTGGATACAGATAGTTGTGGTCATTGGCAACGTACCATGCAAGGACACGCAGCAGCAAATATTGTTCCAGTCATCGCAGCAAATCGCTATGGTTTGGAGGAAGTCACTCCTAGTGAGGAAAATGGGGGACAAAGTTCTAGTCTTGACTTCTACGGTTCCTCCTTTATGACGGATGAAACAGGAGCTATTCTAGAGCAAGCTGAAAGACAAGCTGAAGCTGTTCTGTTAGCTACTTATGACCTTGATAAGGGAGCAAATGAACGCCTAAACTGGGGTCTATTTCGAGATAGAAGACCAGAAATGTATCAACGGATTACGGACTAGTAGGGGAGAAATGGGATATTCATTCTGCTAGACTAACTTCTTATTAGCAACAAAAAATACTATGTTATCTAACAAGTAGATTTTATATTTTAATCCTCTAAGGCTTTCTCGCGCTTTTATGCGAGGAGCTTTTTATCAATAAAACATGCTATAATAGTTGCAGAAAGGTTGGTATTTATGGCTAGGATATTGGTTATTGAAGACAATAGTGACATTCAAGAGATTTTACGAACACTTCTTACTGAGGAGCATGAGGTGATTCAAGCCTTTTCTGGTACAGAAGGAATCATGCGTTTTGACCAAGGTGGGATTGACCTCGTTTTGCTAGATATCATGCTTCCTGGGAAAAATGGGGATCAGGTTTTAAAAGCCATCAGGGAACAAAGTCAAACTCCAGTCATTATGCTAACGGCTTTGAGCGATAAGAAGTTAATCAGTCAATACCTCTTAGACGGTGCCAATGATTACATAGTGAAGCCTTTTGATTTGGACGAAGTCTTTGCTAGAGTTACTGTTCAGTTACGCCAAAGTACAGAAAAACAGCCTATGGAGATAGGAAAAACTGAACATCTGCCACAAAACTTGAAAAATATCCAGTTTGATGCAGAAAGTTTTGAAATCAAAAATAGCCAGGAAACGATTCGCCTTGCCAAGAAAGAATGCTTGATTCTCCAAACTCTCCTCAAACATCCAAAGAAAATTTTTACCAAGGAAGAACTTTATGAATTGGTCTGGGAGGATAGCTACCTACCTGGAGATAATACCCTCAATACGCATTTGAGTAACCTTCGTAAAAAATTAAATCAGCTTGACCCAAATCAAGAATATATTGAAACCATTTGGGGAGTTGGGGTAAGATTAAAAGGAGACAAGTAATGACCTACATGATAATCTTTATCCTATTGGTACTCCTAATTATTTTATCGATTGCATTGATTCGCTACCATCTAGCACTTAAAAACTTGAGTCAACAGATTGAAGATAAGATTCTCACGGGTAGTATGAAAAGAGTCGGAGTCAGCATTTTTTCCAAACATTTTTTACATCTCTACCAGCAGATTGAGAATCTATTTCAGGAAGTGGAACAATCTCGATTGGTTATGAAAAGGGAAAAACAGACTCTGGATATGGCCATCAGCAATATCGCCCATGATATCCGGACGCCTCTGACTATCGCTTCAGGCTACACCCAACAATTGATAAAGTCTCCTGAAAAGCAAGCAGAAACCTTACAAAAAATCGCCCAGCATCTTGATTTAGTTTCTAAACGTTTGGAGGCTCTTCTAGAATATCGTCGTTTGATGGAAGGGGCTGTCAAACCGAAAATGGAAGAAGTTGATCTTTCAGCTTTTATCACCAAGAAGACTCTGGCTTATTATGATGTTTTTCAGGCGACAAATATCACCCTTGATTTTAAGGTTGAAGCTGGTCTGAAAATGAGGACTGATGAAGACTTGCTGGATCGAATTTTACAAAATCTGCTTGGGAATGTCCTCAAACATGGCAAGGAAGAAGCGCGGCTATCTTTGAGAAAGGAACAGGAACAGCTTGTCTTAGAGATTGCAAACCTTGTTAAACAGCCCATCAAAAAAATAGAAAATCTCAGCAACCGTTTTTATTCTGAAAATCTATCAGACACGGAAGAATCCTCTGGTTTAGGACTTTATATCACTAAGGAATTATGTCATCTTCTCGGTGCAGAGATGAAACTAAGCACAGATGGACAGTGGTTGTCGGTTTGTATTTGCTTTTAACGAAATAAACCTCCTCTGTAGGCTAGAGGAGGTCTTTTTTTATAGACTTTTCTTTTTGAAAACTGCCAGTCCACTTAGATTAAAGATTACAATAACAGCTAAGGTAACTATAAGTGTATAGAAAATGGATTCGCTATTAGCAGTCATAGCATAGAAAAACTGCAATGATAAATATGGCAAAATTTTGATACTTGGGAAGATGAGCATTGGCATAGAAAGTAAGATAGAGCTGACCAAATAACCAATAAATACCGCAAGATAAGAATGACTCACATAGAGAATGAAGGAAACAATGGAAAGCCAAGCAAGAAGGCAAAGAAATTGAAGGAAAATGGTTGTCAATAGATTGCCAATAAAGCCATCAGGCATAGTTCCAAATCCATTTAAGATAGTTGCTGGAATAAAGGCAATCACAAGGCTGATGATAAGTTGCAAAAGTGCAATACAAGCCACTACAAAGGCTTTGGCGAGGAAAAACTCTGTACGAGAAACCCCTACTGTCAAACTATTTTTATAGAGCTTTCCGATTAAATCAACACCGAGAACTAGACAAGTTATAATAATACAGAGAAAAACGAGGTTTGAACCTTGACTAGATGCGTTAATCAGGGCTTGTACACCGTCCCAACCATGGGTTGGAATTTTTGGCTCTTCTGTCTGGATTGCCATCAGATGGCCAGTAGCTCCAATACTTGCGCCCATTAGCATGAGAGTAAAGAGAATGAATTCTGTAATCCAGAATCCTTTGGAGCGGAAAAGACGGTAAAAGTCTGCTTGAATGGTATGTATCATGATTTTCCTCCTATTCGACCAATTGAGTGAAGTATTCTTCTAGGTTTTGACGGGCATAGTAAATCTCGTCAATGGCAACATCTGCCAAAGTTAATTCCTTGAGAATCTGTTTGACATCTTGTTCATTTCCAAAGATATGGATTTCATTTTCTGGATTAACAACCTTGAACTGGAGCTGGATTTGTTCTTTCAATACTTGACAAGCTTTCTCTTGGTCAGCTGTCTTAAGCACAATATAATCCTCACTTAGTGTTTCAAATTCAGCTTTGCTGATTTCACGAATAATCTTGCCTTGATCTAAAATACCAAAACGATTAGCTACGAGATAGAGTTCTGACAAGATATGGCTAGAGATGAGAATGGTTATTCCTTTTTCTTGGTTGAGCCGTTGAATCATGAGTCGAAATTCTTTAATACCGATTGGGTCGAGACCGTTGATAGGTTCATCTAAGATCAGGAAGTCTGGTTTGGATAGAAGGGCAATGGCGATACCAAGTCTTTGTTTCATTCCTAGCGAGAAATCACGAAAGACTTTTTTACCTGTATCTGACAAACCTACATAGTCCAGTGTTTCTCGAATGACTTGATCAGCATTTGGAATATGCCGAATCATACAGTAATATTTCAGATTTTGATAGGCTGTTAAGTGATTATGAGCTACAGGTGATTCGATAACAGAACCTACTCGAGATAGGGCCTTGGTCCACTCATTTTCCGATTTACTAGAAAAGAGGGAAACAGTTCCTTTATCCGCAAAGAGTAGTTGTGTAATTATTTTGATAAGAGTAGTTTTACCTGCTCCATTTTTTCCAATTAGACCATAAATATCTCCCTCTCTTATCGTTAGATGAAGATCCTGAAGAATAGCTTGTTTGTTAAAGTTTTTGGACAATCCATGAATGTCGAGTACTGTTTTCATGATTCTCTCCTTTTGATTTATTTTGTTAACTTTAGTATAAAGTATAGAAATCAAAGAAAGCTCAAGGATTTCTAAAGAGTTTCTAAAGTTTTAGGAATTCTTAAATATCAAAACCCAGTTGACACGAACTGGGCTTCTTGATTATAAAATATATTTCTCAATGGCACGCGCAACGCCGTCTTCTTCGTTGCTTGCTGTAACGGCATCAGCTAGGGATTTGACATAATCGCTGGCATTTCCCATTGCAATCCCAAGCCCTGCAAACTGGAGCATTTCGATATCGTTATTAGCATCGCCCATGGCCATAATTTCTGAGGAATCAATCTTCAAAATCTCAGATAGTCGTGAAAGAGCAGTAGCCTTTGTCGTTCCAAGTGGCATAGCTTCATAAATGACTGGCTGCGAACGAACTCCACTAAATCGTTGGCAGAGTTCCTCAGCAAAACTCTGCTCAAAATCGTCTGTTTGTTCTTTTGTTCCCAAAAACATACCTTGGAACATACGATACTTGCCACTGGTCGCTTCCTCAAGGGAAATTTCAGTCAGGTCTGAAAAGACTAGTTTAGCATCATTTTGGATAACTTGATTGGGCTTGCCACCGAGGACAAAATAATGTTCCTCATCAAAAAGAGTCAACTGAACATCACTTTTTTCAGCTAGGTCATAGAGATATTCGATATCAGCTGGACTCAGTTCTTGCCAATCAACCAGACTCCAATCACTTGTCTGGTGAGTTGAGCAACCGTTGTTAACAATCACATACTCATTCTGGAGATCAAGACCCAGTTTTTGATAGTAGGGGAGGACGCCAAAAAGCGGGCGACCCGTACAGAGAACTAGTTTGACACCTTTTTCAATAGCTTGGTGAATAGCAGTAATATGAGCTTGTGGGATTTCCTTGGCTTCATTGAGGAGGGTTCCGTCCATATCCAAGGCTAGTAGTTTAATCATAGGTTTTCCTTCTTTATCTTTTGGTATTATTATAGCATATTTTAGAGGAAAGGAGGAGGAATCTTCGGGCTAATCATGGTATAATAAAAGGTAATGAAAAATTCCAACGAGGCAGAAATGAAATTACTTTATACTGATATTCGGACTTCTTTGACTGAAATTCTAACAAGAGAGGCGGAGGAGTTAGTTGCTGCTGGCAAGCGGGTCTTCTACATCGCTCCCAACTCTCTTTCTTTTGAAAAGGAACGCGCCGTGCTGGAATGCTTGTCCCAGCAGGCTTCTTTTGCGATTACCGTTACGCGCTTTGCTCAAATGGCTCGTTATCTGGTCTTGAATGACCTGCCTGCCAAGACCAGTCTTGATGATATCGGTCTTGGGATGGCCTTTTATAAATGCCTTGCGGAACTTGACCCCAAGGACTTGCGTGTTTATGGTGCGATTAAGCAGGATCCTCAATTTATTCAGCAGTTGATTGAACTGTATCACGAGATGACGACTGCTCAGATGAGCTTTTTAGACTTGGAGAGTTTGGCAGATGAGGACAAGCGAGCAGACTTGCTCTTGATTTTTGAGAAAGTAACGGCTTATCTCAATCAGGGTCAGTTGTCTCAAGGAAGTCAGTTATCCCATTTGATTGAAGCTATTGAGAATGACAAGGTAAGTAGTGATTTTACTCAAATCGCCTTGGTTATTGATGGATTTACCCGTTTTTCTGCTGAGGAAGAGCGGATTGTGGACTTACTTCATGGCAAGGGTGTTGAGATTGTCATTGGGGCTTATGCTAGTAAGAAAGCTTATACCAGTCCATTCGCTGAGGGTAATCTCTACCAAGCTAGTGTAGAGTTTCTCCATCATTTAGCTGCTAAATATCAAACTCCTGCTCTGGATTGTTCTCAAACTCATGAGCAGATGGATAGTTTTGACAAGGCATCTCGTTTGTTGGAGTCTTCTTATGACTTTTCAGAACTCGCTTTGGATGTCGATGAGAAAGACCGTGAAAACTTACAAATCTGGTCTTGCTTGACGCAAAAAGAAGAGTTAGAGTTGGTAGCCCGTAGCATCCGTCAGAAATTGCATGAGAACTCAGACCTGAGCTACAAGCATTTCCGTATTCTTTTGGGGGATGTAGCGTCTTATCAATTATCTCTAAAAACGATTTTTGACCAGTATCAGATTCCTTTCTATCTTGGTAGAAGCGAGTCCATGGCGCACCACCCTTTAACTCAGTTTGTTGAGTCTATTTTGGCTTTAAAACGCTATCGTTTCCGTCAGGAGGATTTGATTAACCTTCTTAGAACAGGTCTCTATACCGACCTTAGTCAGGCTGATATCGATACTTTTGAGCAATATCTCCGCTATCTTGGTATCAATGGCTTGCCAGCCTTTCAGCGAACCTTCACCAACTCCCACCATGGAAAATTTGATTTGGAACGTTTGAATGCCCTTCGTCTGCGTATTTTAACCCCTCTTGAAACTCTCTTTGCCAGTCGAAAACAGAAAGCTGAAAATCTCTTGCAAAAGTGGAATAGCTTTCTAAAAGAGGGAGCTGTGACCAAGCAGTTGCAAGACTTAACAGCCACTATGGAAGCTCTAGAGCAGGAAAGACAAGCCGAAGTTTGGAAGGCTTTCTGTCATGTTTTAGAACAATTTGCAACTGTTTTTGCTGGTTCACAAGTTAGTCTAGAGGACTTCCTAGCCTTGCTCCATTCTGGAATGAGCCTATCTCAATACCGTACCATTCCAGCGACAGTGGACACCGTTCTGGTGCAGAGTTACGATTTGATTGCACCACTGACTGCTGACTTTGTCTATGCCATTGGGCTGACTCAGGACAATTTACCAAAAATTGCGCAAAATATTAGCCTTTTGACAGACGAAGAAAGACAAAATTTAAACCAAACGACTGAAGAGGGGGCGCAATTGCTGATTGCCAGCAGTGAGAACCTCAAGAAAAATCGCTACACTATGCTTTCCTTGGTCAATTCTGCTCGCAAGCAGTTGGTCTTGTCAGCTCCAAGCCTTTTTAACGAAAGTGAAAGCAAGGAATCTGCCTATCTTCAAGAGCTAGTCCATTTTGGATTTAGTCGGAAAGAGAAGAGGATGAATCACAAAGGGCTGTCTAAGGAAGATATGGGCTCATATCACAGTCTTTTGTCCAGTCTGGTTGCCTATCACCAGCAGGGCGAGACAAGTGATACTGAGCAAGATTTGACCTTTGTCAAGGTTCTGGCGCGTGTGATGGGTAAAAAACTAGACCAGCAAGGTTTGGAAAATCCTGCCCTCCCAACCAGTCCAAGCAGTAAGCAGTTGGCTAAGGACACCTTACAAGCGCTCTATCCTGCTGATCAGGAGTTTTACCTGTCTACCTCTGGTTTGACGGAGTTTTACCGGAACCAATACAGTTATTTCCTCCGTTATGTTTTAGGCTTGCAGGAAGAATTGCGTCTGCGTCCGGATGCTCGTAGTCATGGGAATTTCTTGCACCGTATTTTTGAACGGGCCTTACAGTTACCTGACGAAGATTCCTTTGACCAACGTTTGGAACAAGCTATCCAAGAAACCAGTCAAGAACGGGAATTTGAAGCTATTTATCGAGAAAGTTTGGAAGCACAGTTTACCAAGGAAGTTTTGCTTGATGTTGCACGGACGACTGGACATATTCTCCGACACAATCCAGCCATCGAAACCATCAAAGAGGAAGCAAATTTTGGAGGAAAAGAGCAAGCCTTTATTCAATTGGACAATGGTCGCAGTGTATTTGTACGAGGTAAGGTTGACCGGATTGACCGATTGAAAGCTGATGGGGCGATAGGAGTGGTAGACTACAAATCCAGTCTGACTCAGTTCCAATTTCCTCATTTCTTTAATGGGCTTAATTCCCAGTTGCCAACTTATCTAGCTGCCTTAAAAAGAGAAGGGGAGGAGAACTTTTTCGGCGCTATGTACTTGGAAATGGCTGAGTCTGTCCAATCTTTGACGGCCGTTAAAAGTCTGGCAGGTGCAGTAGTAGAAGCTAGCAAGTCAATGAAATACCAAGGCCTCTTTTTAGAAAAAGAAAGTAGTCATTTGGGCGAGTTTTACAATAAAAACAAGGCTAATCAGCTGACAGATGAGGAATTCCAGCTCCTACTGGACTACAATGCCCATCTTTACAAGAAAGCAGCTGAGAAGATTTTAGCAGGCCAGTTCGCCATTAACCCTTATACTGAAAATGGCAGAAGTATTGCACCGTATGTTCAGCAACATCAAGCCATTACTGGCTTTGAAGCCAATTACCACTTGGGGCAAGCCCGTTTCCTAGAAAAATTGGATTTAGCTGATGGTAAACGTCTGGTCGGAGAAAAACTCAAGCAAGCTTGGTTTGAAAAAATAAGAGAGGAGTTGAATCGATGAAGCCTATTCCCTTTTTAATCGAGAAGGAAATTCAAAAATTGCAAGAAGCAGAAGCAAATTCGAACAAGGAACAAAAGAAAACTGCCGAACAAATTGAAGCCATCTACACTTCTGGTCAGAATATCCTAGTTTCAGCATCGGCTGGTTCTGGTAAAACCTTTGTCATGGCCGAGCGTATTCTGGACCAATTGACGCGTGGTGTCGAAATTTCTCAACTCTTTATCTCAACCTTTACCGTCAAAGCTGCGACCGAACTTAAGGAACGTTTGGAGAAAAAAATCAGCCAACAAATCCAAGAAACGGATGATGTCGAGCTCAAACAACACTTGGGTCGTCAGTTGGCAGACCTACCCAACGCTGCCATCGGAACCATGGACTCTTTCACACAAAAATTCCTTGGTAAACATGGCTATCTGATTGATATTGCACCTAATTTCCGTATTTTACAAAACCAAAGCGAGCAACTCCTTCTAAAAAACAAAGTCTTTCATGAGGTATTTGAAGCCCATTACCAAGGCAAACAGAAAGAGATCTTTAGTCATTTGCTGAAAAACTTTGCTGGGCGTGGCAAGGATGAACGTGGTCTGCGTCAGCAGGTCTATAAAATCTATGACTTTCTCCAATCCACCAGTAATCCTCAGAAATGGCTGAGTGAATCTTTCTTAAAAGGCTTTGAGAAAGCTGATTTTACGAATGAAAAAGGAAAACTAACTGAGCAAATCAAACAAGCCCTTTGGGATTTGGAAAGCTTTTTCCGTTATCATCTGGATAATGATGCTAAGGAGTTTGCAAAGGCTGCCTATTTAGAAAATGTCCAGTTGATTCTGGATGAAATTGGCTCCTTAAATCAGGAGTCCGATAGTCAGGCTTATCAAGCGGTGCTTGCGCGTGTTGTCGCAATTTCGAAAGAGAAAAACGGCCGAGCTCTGACCAATGCCAGTCGTAAGGCTGATTTGAAGCCACTGGCCGATGCCTACAACGAAGAGAGAAAGACCCAGTTTGCTAAACTAGGACAACTAGCAGACCAGATAACCATTCTCGACTATCAAGAACGGTATCATGGAGAGACCTGGGAACTAGCTAAGACTTTCCAAACATTTATGAGTGATTTTGTGGAAGCTTATCGTCAGCGTAAACGCCAGGAAAATGCCTTTGAATTCGCTGATATCAGCCATTACACCATTGAGATTTTAGAGAAATTCCTGCAAGTTCGTGAGGCTTATCAGGAGCGCTTCCATGAAGTCATGGTCGATGAGTATCAGGATACCAACCATATTCAAGAACGGATGCTGGAATTACTTTCTAATGGCCACAATCGCTTTATGGTGGGGGATATCAAGCAATCTATCTATCGTTTCCGTCAGGCAGATCCGCAGATTTTCAATGAGAAATTCCAACGCTATGCACAAAATCCTCAAGAAGGCAAGCTGATTCTCCTCAAAGAAAATTTCCGTAGTAGTTCAGAAGTGCTGTCAGCAACCAATGATGTTTTTGAACGTCTTATGGACCAAGAAATCGGAGAAATCAACTATGATAACATGCACCAGCTTGTTTTTGCCAATACCAAACTGACTCCCAATCCAGACAACAAGGCAGAATTTCTCCTCTACGATAAGAACGACACAGGTGAGGAAGAAGAGGGGCAGGCAGAAACGAAACTAACAGGCGAAATGCGCTTAGTTATCAAGGAGATTCTGAAACTTCATCAGGAGAAAGGTGTTGCCTTTAAAGAAATTGCCCTTTTGACTTCCAGTCGCAGTCGTAATGACCAGATTCTCCTCGCTCTGTCTGAGTACGGAATTCCTGTCAAAACTGACGGTGAGCAAAACAATTATCTCCAATCCTTAGAAGTACAAGTCATGTTGGATACACTTCGTGTCATTCACAATCCCATGCAAGACTATGCCTTGGTTGCTCTTATGAAGTCTCCAATGTTTGGATTTGACGAGGACGAGTTAGCACGTTTATCTCTTCAGAAAGATGAGGACAAAGTTCAAGAGAATCTCTATGAGAAACTGGTCAATGCACAAAAACTGGCTAGCAGGCAAAAAGGCTTGATTCACACAGCTCTAGCTGAAAAACTAAATCAATTCATGAATATCTTGGATTCTTGGCGTCTGTATGCCAAAACGCACTCCCTCTATGACTTGATTTGGAGGATTTACAATGACCGTTTTTACTACGATTATGTTGGAGCTTTGCCAAATGGACCTGCTAGACAGGCCAATCTCTATGCCCTAGCTCTGCGAGCTGACCAGTTTGAAAAGAGCAACTTCAAAGGCTTGTCACGTTTTATTGGTATGATTAACCAACTCTTAGAAGCCCAGCACGATTTGGCAAGCGTGGCTGTCGCACCGCCAAAAGATGCAGTGGAACTCATGACCATTCACAAGAGTAAAGGGCTAGAGTTTCCTTACGTCTTCATTCTCAATATGGATCAAGATTTCAATAAGCAAGATTCTATGTCAGAGGTCATTCTCAGTCGTCAGAATGGTCTTGGTGTCAAATATATTGCCAAGATGGAGACAGGAGCAGTGGAAGATCACTATCCTAAAACCGTCAAACTCTCCATTCCTAGTCTGACCTATAGACAGAACGAAGAAGAATTACAGCTGGCAAGCTATTCTGAGCAAATGCGTCTACTGTATGTTGCCATGACGAGGGCTGAGAAAAAGCTTTATCTTGTCGGTAAAGGTTCTCGTGAAAAGCTTGAAGCTAAGGAATATCCTGCAGCTAAAAATGGAAAACTAAATAGCAACACTAGACTCCAAGCCAAGAATTTCCAAGATTGGCTTTGGGCTATCAGTAAAGTGTTTACCAAGGATAATCTCAGCTTTAGCTATCGTTTTGTTGGTGAAGATCAGCTGACGAGAGAAGCCATCGGAGAATTAGAAAACAAGGGCCCTCTCCAAGATAACTCTCAAGCAGACAATCGCCAGTCAGAAACCATTAAGGAAGCTCTTGAAATGCTAAAAGAGGTAGAAGTTTATAATACTCTTCACCGCGCAGCCATTGAACTTCCTAGTGTTCAAACCCCAAGCCAAATCAAGAAATTCTACGAACCCGTTATGGATATGGAAGGTGTAGAGATTGCTAGTCGAGCCCAGTCAGTAGACAAGAAAATCAGCTTTGATTTGCCAGATTTTTCAACCAAAGAAAAGGTAACAGGAGCTGAGATTGGTAGTGCTACCCACGAACTCATGCAGAGAATTGACCTAAGTCACCGACCAACGCTTGCTAGCCTGACAGAAACTCTCAAACAAGTTCAAACCAGCCCAGCTGTCAGAGACAAGATTAATCTTGCTAAAATTCTAGCTTTCTTTGACACAGCACTCGGTCAGGAAATTCTTGCCAATACCGACCATCTCTATCGCGAGCAACCTTTCTCCATGCTCAAACGAGATCCAAAGAGTCAGGAAGATTTCGTTGTCCGTGGTATCCTTGATGGCTATCTACTTTACGAGGATAAAATCGTTCTGTTTGACTATAAGACAGACCGCTATGATAAACCAAGTCAACTCATAGATCGCTATCGTGGTCAATTATCCCTATACGAAGAGGCTTTATCTCGAGCCTATTCGATTGCAAATATTGAAAAATACTTAATTTTACTAGGTAAAGAAGAGGTTCAAGTTGTAAAAGTATAATCTAGAAAGGAGACCTCATGACACTTCCAGTTAGAAAATCCCTGCACGACGCCGTGTTACAGGCTTCAAAAGCTGATAATTGGAAACAAGCTACCAAGGAATGGAATGAAGTTTCCTTGATTTTTAATGGTATTGGCCGTAGCAATTGTGTCTGTGGAAATGCCATCAAATACGCTTACGAACTCTTTAACGGTGTCACTGGCCAACGCCTCTTTCCAATCGGTAGCGATTGTGTTCGGCATTTTCATCGATTGACCCTTGACCAGCAATTGGAAGAGGAAGAAAAACTGCTCAGAAAGGTTGAAAACCTAACTAGAAAAGCCCAGAAAAAGGAAAAAATCAAGGTTAACAAAAGTGACTTTGACGAGCGTCTTCTCAAATGGCTCTGGGAAAAAGGTGTTTTTAAACCTAATCGTGGCAATCAGTTCACACCTGAAAGAGACTACCAGCTCTTCCTAGAAGTCTTTCAAGGAGGAAGTTGGACCAAGGCAGAGCCAAAGAAAAAGGCTCGGATGGAAGAAGTCCTAGAAAAATGTATCAAACCCTTTCTACTTGGAAAACCAGATGACCAACTCTACCTTGTCAAGCTAGGTAAGGAGAAAATTGACTACGAACAGGAACTCCGTATTCAGGCAGAGAAAGAGCGCAAGAAGAGGGATAAAATCGCCAAGCAATATGCAGACAATCTAGTTCTAGCCATGGGACCAGCAGAGCGTGCTTATCAAGATTACTTTGGATTTACAGAAACCCTGACTCAAGAAGAACGTAAGTGGGAGAAAATACTTTTTGGTAAAAATCGAACAGAACGGGCTATCAAGGCCAAACAATACCAAAAAGAGCTGGAAAAAGACCAACGAATTGCCAGTCAGGATCCAATTGAAAGAAAGCAGAAGCAGACCTGGCTTCTCAATTCCTATTTTCGTGAGCTTCCTGAAGAAAAATCCAGATTTGCTCGGCTCTTATTAGAATATCGAAAAAGTGGAGAAGTGCCCTTTTCAACTGAATATCTGTCAGATCATCTGATCGACTTTTTCTATAAAATGAAAGCCTTTGAGTTTGAAATCGCACCAGAACAAGTTCGAGATTTTCTAAAAGAAAGCCTCCAGGCAGATCATCTCTCCTCAGCACAGGAAAGTTGGATAGATGGGATTCTCCTCAACTGCCTCAAACCATTTTTAGAACGATTATTGATATAAGTAACACCTACCGTGGAAGTGCCATGGTAGGTGTAATTTTATTCCAAAAGAGAAAATAGGAAATGGCAACCACTGATCCTTCGTATTTTATATATAAAACAAAGTATGAAAGCGCAACTTAATTTTAAGACTTTTTTGTAAATTAAGAGTATAATTAAAGTGTGATGCCTTTTTTATAGATAATACACTAATATATTAAAGGTCTTCGTAACATAAATATAAATTTTATTTCAAGGAGGAATCATGGAAAAGTATTTTGGTGAAAAACAGCAGCGTTTTTCATTTAGAAAATTATCAGTAGGACTTGTATCTGCGACGATTTCAAGTTTATTTTTTATGTCTGTATTAGGTAGTTCATCTGTAGAAGCTCAAGAGACTAAAGGTGTTCACTATAAATATGTGACAGAGTCAGAGTTATCATCAGAAGACAAGAAGCAGCTTGTCTATGATATTCCGGCATACACGGAGAATGATGATGAAACTTATTATCTTGTTTATAAATTAAATTCTCAAAATCAACTGGGAGAATTGCCAAATACTGGAAGCAAGAATGATATGCAAACCTTGGTTGCTGGTGCTAGCTTAGCTGCTCTGGGAATTTTAATTTTTGCCGTTTCAAAGAAAAAAGTTAAGAATAAAACAGTATTACATTTAGTATTGGTTGCAGGAATAGGAAATGGTGTCTTAGTTTCAGCTCATGCTTTAGAAAATAATCTCTTACTGAATTACAATACTGACTATGAATTAACCTCAGGAGAAAAATTACCTCTTCCTAAAGACATTTCAGGTTACACTTATATTGGATATATCAAAGAGGGGAACATAACTTCTGAATCTAAAGTAAGCGATCAAGAGAAATCAGTAGCTACTCCCAAAACTCAACAAAAGGTGGATTATAATGTTACACCGAATTTTGTAGAGAATCCATCAACAGGACAAGCTATTCAGGAACAAACACCTGTCTCTTCAACTAAGCCGACAGAAGTTCAAGTAGCGTTGCCGGAAACAGTCGTAACAGATAAAGGTGAACCTGAAGTTCAACCAGCTTTACCAGAAGCTGTAGTAACCAACAAAGGCACACCAGAAGTCCAACCTGAATTACCCGCAGCTGTTGTTACTGAAAAAGGCGAGCCTGCAGTCCAGTCAGATTTACCAGAAGCAGTCGTTACTGACAAAGGCGAACCCGAAGTCCAACCTGCATTGCCAAAAGCAGTTGTAAGCGATAAAGACAAACCAGCAGTTCAACCTACGTTACCTGAATCAGTTGTAACCGATAAAGGCGAGTCTGCAATTCAGCCAGAGTTACCAGAAGCTTTAGTCACGGAAAAAGGTGAAGCCGAAGTTCAACCAGCATTACCTGAAGCTGTTGTTACTGAAAAAGGTGAGCCTGAAGTTCAACCAGCTTTACCAGAAGCTGTAGTAACCAAC